>JBMOEW010000022.1:0-51798 GCA_049314555.1 Caulobacterales bacterium | reverse complement strand
CGGCAGAGGTCTATGCAGGGCCGGCGGCAAAGAACGCTCAACAACGATTGCCCGAAGAACCCGACATCCAACTGTCAGTTTACCGGCCTATTGCGGCCCGCGAAACCGGCGGCTCATGCCCCAACTACGAAACTTCGCATCGGCCTCTTTCCAAACTCGAAACTCTCCATTCACTGTCAGCCTTACCACCACCTGCCGATCGTCACGCCATCGCGCGTTCCGTCACCCGCGGCTTTCCGATCGAACTTGCGGTTTGGCGACCTCGCTGGGCGCTGGCCGGAGCGGAGCTTGCGTTGCCGCTGGTCGGCTTAGCTAGCCAGTCAGTTGGTAGCACAGTGGTAGCACGATCGACGAGCGGTGCGCTCTGGCCTTTGGGCACCTCCCGTAACACACTGATTTTCTTGAGGAAAATGGTGCCGCTTGCGTGACTCGAACACGCGACCCCCGCATTACGAATGCGGTGCTCTACCGGCTGAGCTAAAGCGGCCTCCGGCGAAGGAGGCGGTTTCTAACCGGATGCGGGCCCGGGGGCAAGGCCTTGGCCGATTGTCAACACAGCGCTCATTCTGCCGCCACCGATGCGCGCGCCTTTGAGGTGCGGGCAGCTTCGTAGGCGCTCCAGAGGGCCGCCTCTTCTTGGGCCACTTTTGCGACGGCCGCATCCTTGACGTGCCCGTAGCCCCTGATCTGATCCGGGGTTGAGGCAATCTTGATCGCCAAATCATGGGTTGCGGGGGAGAGCTCGTCGGCCATGCGGCGCACGTTTTGGAGATATGTATCGCGGAGCCGACGCTCCATTTTGCGTTCAGCGGTTTGGCCAAACGGATCGAGCGGCGTTTTGCGAAGGCCCTTCAGGGGGGCCAGCAGCTTGAACGCAAACAGCATCCAGGCGCCGAATTCGATCTTTTTTGCGTGGCCGGTGGCTGGGTCTTTTGGAGCGATCAACGGGGGCGACAAATGCAGGCGCACCTTGAGCTTCCCCGCGAAGACCTGGCGCAGGGATTTTTCCCAATCGCCATTGGTGTAGAGGCGCGCGACCTCGTATTCGTCCTTGTACGCCATAAGTTTGAAGGCGTAGGTGGAAACCGCGCGGGTGAGGCCATCGCCCAGGCCCGCGGCCATTTCCTTGGCGCGAACGTGTTCGACCAGTTCGCGGTACTGGGTGGCGTAGGGCGTGTCTTGATAGGCTGTAAGGCGGTTGGCACGGTCTGTGATCAGGTCATCGATGGACTTTTCCGCCGGCGGTTGACGGGGCGGCTCATAGCTCTTGAGGCGATCGGGGGCGGCGGCGGCGACGCGGCCCAGATCGAAGGCGGCCAGGTTCTGCTTTACCGCCGCGCCGTTCAAGGTGATGGCATCACGCAACGCCGCCTCGCTGACCGGCAACAGGCCGCGCTGCCAGGCAAAGCCCATCAAGATCGTATTGGCGAAGACGTTGTCGTAGAAATAGCTCGCGGCGAGGGCTTCGGCGTTGCAGCCTTGGAGGCTTGAAACGGCCTGCTCGACCTTGCGGTACAAGCGTGGGGGCACGAACCGCACGTTGCGATCAAAGATGAATTCTGAGGTGGGGGCCACATCCGTGTTGGCAACGGCCTTGGTGGTTTGGCGGTCCACCAGGGGGAGCGCCTCGGCGCTTGCCGCAACGATCAGATCGCCGGCGATCAAGGCGTCGGCCATGGCGGTGGGGGTGCGGCCTGAGCGGATGTCTTCCGGGCGCTTGGCAAAGCGCACGTGCGACAGGACAGGACCGCCCTTTTGGGCCAATCCGGCCATGTCCAGCGTGGTGGCTGCGAGCCCGTCGATGTGGGCTGCCATTCCCAAGACTGCAGCCAAGGTGGTGACGCCGGTGCCGCCAACGCCGGTGAACAGCACGTTGAACGGGCCATCCGCCAGGGCCGGGAGCACGGGCTCTGGCAGGTCTGACGCGTCGATCTGGGGCTTTTCGCGGGTGCGGTGGGCGTCGATCGCGCCTTCCACGGTGACGAAGCTTGGGCAAAAGCCATCGACGCAGCGGGTGTCTAGGTTGCAGGAGTTTTGATTGATTTCGCGCTTGGTTCCGAGTTCGGTTTCCAACGGCTCGACCGACAGGCAATTCGATTTCACGGAGCAATCGCCGCAGCCTTCGCAGACCTCGCTGTTGATGAAAGCGCGCTTGGTGCGCGTTTTTACCAGGCCGCGCTTTTGCTTGCGGCGATATTCGGTGGCGCAGACTTGATCGTAGATCAGGACGGTGACGCCTTCGATCTCGCGCAGGGCGCGCTGCACTTCATCCAGGCGGCTGCGGTCGAAGACGCCCACGCCTTCGCCCAAGTCGATTTGTGCGTGGCGGGTGATGTCGTCTGCGACGACGGCGATCTTTGCGACCTTTTCGCCGCGGAGTTGGCGTACGATTTCAGGAACCGACTGACCGGCTTCCACATCCTGGCCGCCGGTCATGGCGACGGCCCCATTGTAGAGCAATTTGTAGGTGATGTTGATGTTGGCGGTGACCGCGGCGCGGATCGCCAAGGAGCCGGAGTGGGAATAGGTGCCGTCGCCCAGGTTCACGAAAACGTGGCGCTCTTTGGTGAAGGGCTGCTGGCCGACCCAGGCGATGCCCTCCCCGCCCATTTGGGAGGTGAAGTCTGCCCGGTTCATGAATGTTGCCATGTAGTGGCAGCCAATGCCTGCCAGCGCGCGGGAGCCTTCGGGCACGACGGTGGAGGTGTTGTGGGGGCACCCGGAGCAATAATGCGGCTTGCGGTGGACGTCTGCTTCCAGTTCGCGGGCATTTTGCAGGCTGCGACCCACGCGCTCGAAATAGGCGACGGCCTGTTCGGTGCGGGCTTCCTCCGGCAAGTGATCGTAAATGGCGCGCGCGATTTCTGGGATCGAAAGGGCCGACAGGTCTGACAGGAGCGGTGCGCCTTGGGCGTCGTTCTTGCCGATGATGACCGGGCGATATGAGGCGGCATAGAGCGCGGTTTTGAGCTGCGGTTCGATGAGGGGGCGCTTGTGTTCGATCACGAGCACTGTTTCGCAGGATGCCGCGAAGGCCGAAATGCGGGTGGGCTCCAAGGGCCAGGGCATGGCCACCTTGTAGACTGTCACGCCGGCGCTGGCCGCTGCCTCTGGCGATAGGCCTAGCGCGCCCAACGCCTCAAACACGTCGCGAACACCTTGGCCCGTCGCCACAAGGCCCAGGCGCGGACGCGTGCTTTCCAGCACCACGCGGTCCAGCTGATTGGCGCGCACAAAGGCTTGCGCGGCCGGGAGTTTGTAGCGGCGCAAACGCAGTTCCTTGTCCATCGGCTTGTCGGTGCCGCGGATCGAAAGGCCGCCTTCGGGCTTATGGAACTGTGGCGTGACAATCTTCAGTCTGTCCGGGCCAACATCAATCACCGCGCCGGAATCCATCGTGTCGGCCAAGGCGATAAAGCCAACCCAGGCGCCGGAGAAGCGCGACATGGCCCAGCCGTAGAGGCCAAAGTCCAGGACTTCTTGGACGCTGGCGGGGTTGAGAACGGGGATTTCGGCATCGATGAAGGCGAACTCGGACTGCGAAGGCAGCGTGGAGGATTTGCAGGCGTGATCGTCGCCAGCCACCGCCAGCACGCCGCCGAACGCGGACACGCCGGCAAAATTCGCGTGCTTGAACACGTCACCGGTACGATCGACGCCGGGGGCCTTGCCATACCAGAGCCCGAAAACCCCTTCGACGGTGGCGTTTTCTGGGAACACGCCGACCTGTTGGGAGCCCCAAACTGCGGTGGCACCCAGGTCTTCGTTGAGGCCTTCCCAGAGCCGGATGTTGTTTTCGTCCAGGTATTTTTGTGCGCGCCGCAGTTGCTGGTCATAGCCGCCGAGCGGGCTGCCGCGGTAGCCAGAGATGAAGCCTGCCGTGTTGTGGCCAGCCGCCCGGTCGCGATGCGCCTGGTCCAGGGGCAATCGCACAAGGGCTTGAATGCCTGAAAGAAACACGCGACCGTCTTGTTGGGCGTATTTGTCTTCCAGGGTCACAATCCGACGGCTCATGGCGTTTCCTTCTGAGCCGCTTGGTGTGTGCGCGGCGATGTTTGTTTGTTGACTTCGCAAGTTTGTGGCGCGGTGTCGCGGTTAGGCAATTCTTGCGCAAGTTTGCCGCAAAAGCTTGCCTATTCCGCCTTTGCTGCGCACAATCTAGGGCAAATTGCTCCAAGAGGCAAAATAGGGGGAATAAGACTTGTCTGAAGATCTGGACCCGATTGATGCGAAGATTCTTGACCTGCTGCAGGTGGATGCCAGCCTTTCCATCGCGGAAATCGCCGAGCGCGTTGGGCTTTCGTCTTCGCCGTGTTGGCGACGAATCGAGCGGCTCAAAAAAATTGGGATCATCACCGGACAGGTGACGCTTTTGGATCGCCGCCAGCTGGGCCTTAACTTTGAAGTGATCGCCAGCGTCAAATTGCAGCTGCCCACGCGCGAAAACCTGGAGCGGTTTGAAGCCGCCATCCAAAAGTGGCCCGAGGTTGTGGATTGTGCCACGGTTACGGGGGCCGTGGATTATATGCTGCGCCTGATCACCACCGACATGCAGGCTTATGACGATTTCTTGAGAGACAAGATCCTGGCCCTTGGGCTGGTTTCGGACGTACAGTCCAGGATCGTCATTCGGGTGTCCAAGCGCACGACCGCGGCACCCTTGGGGCTTGTTTCGGCCTATGTTTCGCCGCGGTAACGCTCTTGCCGTAGGGTAATGCTGCGGCTCATGTTTGTTCCCTGGCCTTAGGGCATAAGGCGTGTGTTCCGCTTGGGAGACCCTCAGGTGCCAACCGCAAAGTCTGCTGCGACACGGGCCAGAATACTGGAGGCGGCCCGCTTCCTGTTGGAAGAGAAATCGTCCCAGGAGATCTCGCTGCATGACATTGCGACGGTCGCCAAGTCCAAGCCGCCACTGATTGTGCGCTATTTTCGGTCCAAGGATTCGCTGATTTTTCAGGCGATCGTGTTTAACCTGAACACCCGCGGAAAAGAGGACCTTGAGCGCCACCGTAGCAATGGGGATTTGGCGACTTATGCGGCGTTGGTGCACCATCTGATGCAGTTGGACCTGGGGAACAATTGGCGCACCCGCGATCTGCTGTCGATGATGCATCGCTGGACGTGCGAAGAGGAAGCCGCATTCGCCGAAGCCGTCAGCCCGCGGACGACCCTCGCCCGCGCCTTGATCGCACAGGAGGCCGAAAACAGAATTTCGCCGCACATGCTGGACGAGGTCGTTGCGCTTTCGACGCTGGTCTATGCGGAGGAATTGCGCCTTGCCATGATCCGCGGCACACAGCCGCATGAAGCCGCAGAGGCGGTGATCGCGCGGACGCACCGCTTGGTTACCGCGCTTTCGCGCTTTAACGACCAACACACGCCAGCCCAAAGATCAGACGATCGCAAGCAGCGATCGTAGGGCTGGCCGCTAGCGCCTGTTGGACCCGTTGGCCGCGCGGCTGGCTGCGGCTTCAGCACTGCGCAGGGCCTCCATCGCGCGGGGACCGCGATGGCTTTGGGGATTGGACGGGGTGAAACGGTCGCGCTGCTCCCACTGGGCGATCAGACCGACGCCATCATCAAAGGCTTGCAAAAGCGGCTTGCCGGCGCGCAATCCCTGGTTGACCACGGCATCCCCAAAATAGGTCCATTCCCGTTCCGGTTGGCAGCCAAAAGACTGGCGGTCCCTTGAGGCTGCGGTCAGCACGATCGTGTCGTCATTGGCCAAAGCGGGCACGAAAACGCCGGAATAGCATGCCGACAGGATTACAACGCGGCGGGTGATGCCGGCGTCACGCAGGGACGCGCTTAAGGCCATTGGCGAATACACACCGCGCACGCGGTTTTGTTCGTGCAGGGCCAAGCCCTGTTGGTTGCCATGTGAAGTGAAGAACAAAACCACGAGGTCTTCAGCGGGGTCGATCGCTTGGCCTACCCTGCCCAAAACGGTTTGAATGTTCATGGGGGTGGCGGCGGGGTAATTGCGCGGTGCCGTCCCCGCGCCGGCGGACAACACAATAGTTCGGCCTTGGGCACCCAAAGACTGGGTGAGGGCTGAAGCGGTTTGGGTGGCTTCGCTTTCAAAAACCGGATCGCCCCATAGGCCAACCGCGACGACGTAAACGTCCAATTGGCCAGGCCTTTGGGGGGCGAGGCCTGCAAGCGCGGTTTCCATCAGTGCATGCTGGCGCAGGGCTTCAGCCGGCGATAGCGCCACTTCGGCTGCGCCAAAGCGCCCGCCAAACGGGTCGTTCAGCTGGGCACCGGCTTGGGCAAACGCCGGGCTGGTGAGGAAGCAAACAAACGAAACAACGGCGGCGAAGATCAGTCGCATCCAGCACCCCAACGCCACCGGACCGTGGCACCCCCCCAGATTGGTCGAAGTTTGCGGCGGCCTCAAGGGGTGTTCAACGCCGCAGGGCATTCAGCCCGCGCGGGTGGCCGTGCTCGTAGGCGGCGGTTACCAGGACATCACCCTCTGCCACGATCAAGTACGCGCGCAGCTTGTGCTCAAATCGTTTGATCTCGCCGCGATCCTCATAGGCAAGCATTTCCTCAAACCCCTTCCGGTCCATGGAAAACCGCAGATCATGTCTGGATTTTTCTTGCTTGCCGTAGGTCATTATAAGCTCAATCACCCGCTGTGGGATTGAGCGGCTCTTGCAGCGGCGCTCGGCGTGTTTGGACAGGACCATGGCTGCCTCTTTTTGCTTCAAGGAACCGATCGCGTTCCCTAAGGGCAGTGTTGCGACGGCGCTGGCCGAAATTATGGCCGAACGGTCATTCTCGGCGCGGGGTTACCGATCGGGTGTGGCCATCGGTTTCGGCCAAAATTCGCGCATCGCCAGCGGGCCAGGCGGTCAAGGTGACGTGGAAGCCGCCCGCGGATAAGGCCGGGTGCATGTTTACATCCCAAAGATCGGGTTCGTACCGCAGCCAGGCGAGCCGGTGGGTTGGTGTGGCGCAGGAAGCTGCCGCTTCAATCGCGGCGCGGACGCCCTGTTTGGTGGCCTCCGGCAGATATTGCCAAACTACCGAATGGAAAATCACGGTGGTGCCTTCCGGCAGCGGGCCACCGAGGCGTTCAGTCAAAAACGCGGCGGCGTCCATTTTCACGGGGCGCAGGCCAGACTGGAGGCTAAGCGCAATGGCGCGCTCGATCCGGGCCAAACGTTCTGGCTGATCAGCCCAAACATAAGCGGTGAGCCGATGGCGTTGTTCGGGGTCTGAGACATCGAGGGGGTTGATGTCGCAGCCGGCGCGGCTCGCTACTTTGATGGTCCGGTCCAGGCCCTGCGGCGGGGGGCCAAGCCATTGGGTGTCGATGAGCGGGCCGTCCTTGGGGCCAAAGCTCCAGGTCCTGGTTTCAAAGCGAAACCGGTCCCAATGAAGATTGAGGCCGGCGCTGGCCCCGATCTCCAGCAGGTGCAAAGGCCCCTGCTCGGCTGTGCGCAGAAAGCCTGGCAAAAGGCCAATGGTGCGGCGCGTTTCGTTGGTTTGCGGGGCGCTTTGAATAAAGGCGCGAACCCAGTCCTGGTCGCGCTCCAACAATGCCTGGGCAACGGGCCAGACCTTGGTAATGGTCCAGTGTGGGTCGGCGGCGGGGAAGACTGCCGCCAGGGCTGGATCGCGACCGCTTAACGCCGCCGCGTGCAGCGCGCCGGTCAGGCGCAGGGCTACGGCGTCTGCCAAGGGCTCGCCCGGCCACGCGCCGACCAGAGCGGCGGCGGGGCCTGTGCGCTCCAGGTCTTGGGCAAGGGCTGCGATCAGGTCTGCGGTGAACGGCGAGCCATATTCCCTGCACCAGCCGGACTGCAGGCCAAAAGCCTTGAGGAGAGAGTCTTTTTTGCTCACGCGCGCTCGACCGCCAGGGCGATGCCCTCCCCGCCGCCGATGCACAGGCTGGCGACGCCGCGCTTGGCACCGCGGGCCTGCATGGCTGAAATGAGCGTGACCAGGACGCGGGCCCCGCTGGCCCCGATCGGGTGGCCCAGGGCACACGCGCCGCCATTGACGTTCAGCTTTTCGTGCGGGATCGCCAGCTCGTGCATCGCGATCATCGGCACAACCGCGAAGGCTTCGTTCACTTCCCAAAGATCGACTGAATCGACAGACCAGCCCCCAGCGCGCTCCAAGGTCTTGCGGATGGCAGGCACTGGGGCCGTAGTGAAATAGCTGGGCTCGTGGGCGTGGCTTGCGGCGGCAACCAGGGTTGCGAGCGGCTCAAGGCCGCGTTTTTCCGCTTCTGAGCGCTTCATCAGGACCAGTGCGGCGGCGCCATCTGAGATTGCAGAGGCATTGGCGGCGGTGACGGTGCCGTTGGGGGTGAACGCCGGCTTGAGGCTGGGGATTTTATCTGGCTTGGCCTTGCGGGGCAGTTCGTCGGTTTCGACACGGACGGTTTGCTTGTTTTGCATCGTCTCAAGGACGGTGATCTCCGTCGCGAAATTTCCCTCGCTGCTGGCGTTCTGGGCGCGCTTGAGGGTCTCAAGGGCGTAGGCGTCTTGGGCGTCGCGGGTGAACTGGTATTCGGAGGCGATCTTGTCGGCGAAGACGCCCATCGGCAGGCCTTCGTAGGCGTCTTCCAGGCCATCGAGCGCCATGTGGTCGTAGATTTTGTCGTGCCCGTATTTGTGACCGCTGCGGTATTTGGGCATAACGAAGGGGGCGTTCGTCATGCTTTCCATGCCGCCGGCGATGATCACTTCTGCTTCGCCCCCGTCGATGACGTGGCGGCCGAACAGGACGGCTTGAAGGCCAGAGCCGCACATTTTGTTGAGGGTCGTGGCCTGGGTGTGCTTGGACAGGCCGGCAGTGAGCGCCGCTTGGCGGGCGGGGGCCTGGCCTTGGCCCGCCCCCAAGCAATTGCCCATCAGGACCTGATCGATATCGTCAGGGCCCAGGTTTGCGCGCTGGACGGCGGCCTTAATGGCGGCGGCGCCGAGTTCAGAGGCGGAAAAGCCGCTCAACTCGCCCAAGAGCCCGCCCATCGGGGTGCGGGCCATGCTCACGACAACGATAGGATCGGTTCCTGACATGTGTTCAGCTCCCCTGCTTTTCTGGCCGCAAGACCAAAAGCGTCGATGTTCCATGGGCCAAGAGGCGGCCGTTTGCGTCTGTTACTTTGGCCTCGGCGGTGATGACTTGACGTCCCTGGGCGACCACATGGCCTTCGGCAAACACTTTACCGGTGTTTGGGGTGATGGCGCGGGTGAAATTCACTTTGGTTTCGAGGGTGGTGTAGCCCACGCCCGCTGGCAAGGTTGAGTGGGCCGCGCAGCCGCAGGCGCTGTCGATCAGGGTCAGGGCCCAGCCGCCATGCACAATGCCCAGCGGATTGAGGATCTGGTCAGTGGGGTGGCCTTCAAACTTGGCATGCCCCTTTTCCACTTCCACCAGCACAAAGTTTAAAGTGCGGCCAATCGTGGGGCCCGGCAAATCGCCGGCCAGCATCGTGCGCATCAGCTCCAAGCCGGTCAGGCTGGCGCGCTGTTCGGGGTCGGCGGTGCCATAGTTGACGGGCTTAGACGACATCGGGTTTTCCTTGAAAACGTGTCTGTTCAATCGCGCCTCAGTGCCGCACGTCAAGGATCCAAAAAAGCGATGAGGGCTGCGACAATGTCTGGATCCTGCGCGACCAGGCGGTGGCCGAGGCCGTCGGTGATCAACATTTCGGCGGCGGGCCAGACGTCTGCCACCGCTTGGACATCGGACACGGCGCAGGCTTCATCGTCTGCAGAATGGACGAACAGGACCGGCATGGTCATGGCGTCCTTGAGCGTTGCCAGGTCATAGCGATCCACCGAAAAGCCAAGGCGGGCTTCGCGCACTGCCAAGGCTTGATGGGCCACATCTTCGGGGATGCGATACATTTTGGCCATGCGGTGGAACTGAATACGCTGGGCGGTGGGGGAGCCGATCAGTGCCACCTGGTGTGGCCGGAAGCCATGCCAGGCAATGGCAAACGCAATCGCTTTGCAGCCAAACGAGTGGCCCACGACTGCGCTGATCGGTCCCAGGGCTTGTGCGACGCTGGCAACGGCCGTGGCGGCGGATTCGATTTCCACCACATCGCCCTGTGAAAAGCCGTGGGCGGGCAAGTCGAAGGCCACGACTGCACGGCCGCGGTCCAGGGCTGCTTCAAGCAGCGGACCCCAAAGGCTGGTGTCGTCTTCCCAGCCATGGACAAACAGGATTGCTGGCCCCTCGCCCAACCGCCAGCTGGCGATGCCGTCGACCATTTGGTGTTCGGCGTCCTGGAGGGCGCGGGCGATGCGGGGATTGGCGCGGCGACGGGGCCGGCCAATGGCGTCCAAGAGTGTGTCTATTTCCATCCTCAACCCATAGCGGGATGAGCGCCAAATGCCAAAACCATCCCGGCCAGTGCCGCACACGCTGCCATACCAGCCGGGGCAAAGACCCGCCAGCCGTCTTGGCCATCACGCAGGCCGATCAAGCTGCCGGCGGCGATGTAGCACCCCATCAGCAGCAGCGGCAGGCCAACAAATGCGGCATCGGTGACCGCCAGGCCAATGCCTGCCAGCATGAACACCGCTCCCAACGCGAGGGCCAGGATTTTCAGCGCGAGGATATCTGTCGGGTCTTCGTAAAACGCACGCATGGTTGGCTCTGATCGGTCGCGGCTGGGAGTGGCAGCGCTCTGTCTTGTTCGCTTACGGTGTGGGGATCGAACTGGACCACTGCCATAGCATTGGCGGATGAAATGTTGGTTACCCTTGCGCCTTTTTGCGACGCCGACCAGGGTGTTGTGGGCTCAAGGAGACGCCAGAAATGGCCAAATCGTCGGTCAATATGCGCGCTGCGCTCGCGCCTTGGGGGCGGCGGAGCGTGGTCTATCAGGTGTATCCGAAGTCCTTCCGGGACAGCAGCGGGGACGGCGTCGGCGACCTTAAGGGGATTACCGAAAAGTTGCGGCATGTGGCGGACCTGGGCGCAGACGTGTGCTGGCTGTCGCCGATCTTTGCGAGCCCGATGGCGGATAACGGCTACGATGTGAGCGATTACACCAGCGTCAATCCGCTGTTTGGGACATTGGACGACGTCGATGCCCTGATCGCCGAGGGCCGACGGCTGAATGTGCGCATCGTTCTGGATATCGCGCTCAATCACACCTCGGTGGCGCACCCGTGGTTCCAAGCGGCGCTTGGCGATCCGTCCAGTCCGATGCGGGACTATTACTGGTTGCGACCGGGGCGCGCGCCCAACAACTGGCGCTCGATTTTTGGTGGGCCGGCTTGGGGCCAGTTTGGCGAGACAGACCTGTCTTATTTGCATCTGTTTGATCGCTCGCAGCCCGATTTGAACTGGGAAAACCCCGCCGTGCGGGCGGAGATCCATGGCGCGATGCGGTTTTGGCTGGAGCGGGGGATTGGCGGGTTTCGGCTGGATGTGGTGACGGTCATTTCCAAAGACCCTGCCCTGCCCGATGCCGCTGACACACGCCTTGGGCCGTTTTACCGCATGTTAGCCGATGGCCCGCGGCTGAAGGATTATTTGCGCGAAATGCGGCGCGAGGTGTTTTCGCAGTTCGACTGCATCGCGATCGGGGAAGCACCGGGGGTTGATCCTGCGCGGGCTGCGGGCTTGGTGGATCCGCGCGATCCGATGCTGGATATGATCTACCATTTCGATCTGGTGGAACCAAAGCGCGATGCGGACGGCGATTGGGACAGGGTAGCGTTCAAGGCCGTGTTCAGCGCCTGGGATGCGGGGATCGGACCGGACGGCTGGAACACCACGGTGTTGGGCAACCACGATTTGAAGCGGCTGGTATCTCGGTTTGGGGATGACGGGGCGTTGCGGGTTGAGAGCGCCAAAATGCTTGCCGCGTTGAGCCTGACCCAGCGGGCAACGCCGTTCATCTATCAAGGCGATGAACTGGGCATGACCAATTGCCGTTTCCCAAGCCTTGAGGCTTTGGACGACGTATGGGCGAAGACCACGTATCGGCTGCGCCTGGCGGAGGGGGCGAGCGAGGCGGAGGCGTTTGCTGCGGCGTTGGCCCAGACCCGCGACGATGCGCGCACGCCATTTCCGTGGACAGACAAATCAGATGGCGGCTTCACCGAAGGCGGCGCGCCTTGGCTGATGATCAATCCGAATGTGGCGCAGGTGAACGCGGCCGCGCAGGTTGAGGACCCAACATCCGTGATGGCGTTTGTGAAGGCGCTGATCGCGCTGCGCGGGAGCGATCCGCTTTGGGTGGAGGGCCGCTTTGAGGATCTGGCACCGAAGGACCCGGACGTGTTTGTATATGAGCGCCGCCTGGACGGGCGAAACGGCGTTGTGGTGCTGAACCTGCGGGGCCGGCCTGTGCGCGGGCCGCAGGTGGACGGATTGGGGGCTGTGCTGAGCAATTACGCGGGCCCGTTTGAAGCGATGCTGCGGCCCTGGGAAGCGCGGATTTACACGCTTTAGGGTGCAGCCAACACCAAGGGCCGCATCGGCCTGCGCCGTGCGGAGAGATCGGGGAGCGGCGGTGGCCGGGGCTAATCCAGCGATGCCGTTTTGGTTTGTATCTAGATGGTTGTCGGGTTCGATCACCCCAACCACCACCGCACGGCAGGCTGATCTGGCGCGCGTTTCAATCAGCTCTTCAACGACCCCTTTTCGCACGGGGGCTTACCCTCGACATGGTCCTTGTACAGACCGCTTCGTCTGTACACCTTCCATTTTGCCGTTCCATACCTTGACGGGAAAGTGCTTCATCCCCGATTTTGGTGTGGATGAGGTGAGCCTAACCCGGATTTTCACAGGCGAGGATTAGTTTGTGTCGAACACGACATGGTGGGCTCAAGGCCGGGTGCGCGCGATCCAGCCGCCGCCCAGCACCCGGGAGGGGTTTTTAGCATCGTACAGCACTGCCGCCTGGCCGGGAGCAACCCCCTCTTCTGGGGTGTCCAAGATCAGGTGCCAGCCGGCGCTTGTGTCCAGGGTTGCTGGAACCGGGGGCCGGGTGGAGCGGACCCGGACCAAAACCCGGCGATTGTTCAAGGCGTCTTCAGTGGCTACGGTTTCGCCAATCCAGTTGACGTCCTTCAGCGCAATGCGCGCCACATTGAGCGCCTCGCGCGGGCCTACCACCACGCGCTTTTCCTGCGCTTCCAGCCGCACCACGAACAGCGGATCGCCGGCAGCGATCCCAAGACCACGGCGTTGACCGACGGTGAAGTTGATCACGCCCTCATGGCGGCCCAAAACCCGTCCGTCTACGTGCACAATTTCACCCGGTTCGATCGCGCCGGGGCGCAGCTTTGCCACCACATCGGCATAGGTGCCGGTGGGGACAAAACAAATATCTTGGCTGTCTGGCTTATCGGCCACTGCGAGGCCAAACTGTTCGGCCAACGCGCGGGTTTCGCTCTTGGGCAGGCCGCCCAAGGGAAAGCGCAGGAAATCGAGCTGCTCGCGGGTGGTGGCGAACAGGAAATAGGATTGATCCCGGTTCGGATCATAAGCGCGGTGCAGCTCTGGCCCGGCTGGGCCTTCGATGCGCTGGACATAATGGCCCGTGGCCAGGCAATCGGCATCGAGCTCCCTGGCGAGGGCCAGGAGATCCTTGAACTTGACGTTTTGATTGCAGCGCACGCACGGAATTGGTGTTTCGCCAGCCAGATAGGTATCGGCGAAATCGTCCATCACGGACTGGCGAAAGCGGCTTTCATAATCCAGCACATAGTGGGCGATGCCGATCCGATCGGCCACGCGGCGGGCATCGTGGATGTCTTGGCCGGCGCAGCAGGCCCCCTTCTTGTTGATGCTTGCGCCGTGATCGTACAGCTGCAGCGTGACCCCCACGACTTCATAGCCTTGTTGGGTCAAGACAGCTGCGACAACGCTTGAATCAACGCCGCCAGACATCGCCGCGACAACGCGGGTGTTTTTTGGGGGCTTGGCAAATCCAAGCGAATTGACGCCCGCCTTGGCGGGGGGTGGCGCGATGGCGCTCATGGCTTTTTCCTCCCTCCGGGGTCAAGGCCCGGAGCGATTGGTGGGCGGGCTTCTTATCCCCAAACCCGGCAAAAGGCTAGCGCAGGAAGTCCAGCAGCGTCATTTTGGACAGCTGAGAGAAGGTCTGGGCGGTGGCCTGATACTGGGTTTGCAAAGACGACAGGCGCAGGGCAACTTCGGCAAGATCGGCCTCGGTTTGCAGGGCCACTTCGTTGCGCATCATGTTGCCGCGAGCTTCAAACCGGTTTGTGAGGTCTTCGATCCGGGCTTCAATTAAGCCGTTCTTGCCCTCGGCTTGGCGGATGTTGGTGGCCCCCTGCGAGAGACGTTCAGCGATGCTGTTTAAGGCGTCGGTTTGGATGGTTGTGAGGCTCGCGCCGAGCTTGCCACCGGCGCTGTCCAACAGAACCTGCAGATCGCGCATGGCTTGATAGGTCGTCCAGGTGAGGTCCTTGGCGTTGTCGCCCAGCTCGAAGCTAGCCCCGGGGCCGAGGTCGATGCGCTGGCGGCGAGACGAGACGTCGAACATTTCATCGGGCTGCGAAACGGTCGTCAGGTCGGATAGATTTCCGACGGTGACGGAGGTTCTATCTGTGCGGTCGCCGCCGAATATGGCTTGGCCGTTGAAGGTTTGGTTCATAGCGCTGGTCAGGCTGGCAAAGCCGAATTCCAGGTCCGGCCCAACGTAGTTGCCGTCGCCTGTGATGGCCGCGTCGCGCACGGACTTGGCCAGCTTGCTCACGGCCTCGCCGGCCAGCTGCAGCGAGGTTGTTTGCATGCCTACCCGCGCATTGACCTCCTTGAGGAGTTCGATGCGGTTGTCGTCCTGGGCGATCAGGGTGGTGGCGTTGAGGGCGCGGGTGGCCCCGGACCCCAGGCCTTGGAGATCCTCGACGCGCTTGCCGGAGGCGGTTTGGCGCTGGAGATCGGTGAGCTCGGTGGTGATGCGGGCGATGTCTGAGCGCGCCCGATTGGTGAAGGATAAAGTGGGGGTGGCTTGCATCGTGGCGGTCTCCGGTCACGCCTCACGCGCCAAGGCGCAGGAGCAGATCAAACATTTCGGTCGCGGCCTGGATCACCCGGGCGGCGGCGGCATAGGACTGTTGATAGGTGGTGAGGCTGATCAATTCGTCGTCCAGGGAAACGCCCTCCGTCGCTGAGCGGCGCTCGGATGCTGCGTTTGCGACCGCATCGGCGGCGGCAGCGTCGCGGTCGGCCTGCTGAGCGCGGCGACCGATTTCGCCGCCAAGGCGGGTGGCGTACAACCCAATCGAGGTGGTTTGCGCGGCCATAATGCCAGACGACGGCATGGCCCGGGTGGTGTCGCGGGCGGCGACCAGGGCCGCGGCCCCTTTTGCGTCGCCCTGCTCCACCAGGCGTTTGGTCAAGACGGCGTTCGCCAGGTCTGGACGGGCCAAGGCCAAGCGGGAGGGATTGTTCATAATGTCAGGGCGCACGCTCACTTCGATGGCGCGGGATTCCCGGCTGGCGTCGGTTAGGCCAAAGACTGTGGACATCGAAAGCCCGGTATCGCCGCGGTCTGTGGTGTCGCTGGTGAGGGCCACCTGGAAGCCGCCAAAGGATTGCAGCGACAGCCTTCCCGAGGCAGCGTCAAAGGTCATGGAGCCATATTCGCCAATGCCGGTGCCGGGGGCATTGAAGGCGGCGGCAATGTCGGCCCAGGTTGATGTTGGCGCGGCCAGGGGGCCCGTGATGGTGATAGTGCGGTTTGCCACTTCCCGGCCCAAGCCGTCGCGGACCTTGAGGATGAACTCGCCGCCGGTAACCAGGCCGTGGGTGTCGGTGGCTTGCGCGCCGGCCTCGAAGAACGCCGGCTCTTCACGGCGGGCCAAGTCGTTGAGGCCAAAGAAATGGCTGAAGCCGCGGCCGGCGCGGCTTGAGGGATCGTCTGGATCTTGCTGGACTACCAGGCCGCGCGACGCACCTGACAGGGTCAAAACACCGTCTTCAAAGCTTGCAGAGCCACCGGCGGCGGCAAGGGCTGTATTCAGTGCCTCAACAAAGCTGGTGTCTGGCAGGGCGTTGTTGCCGATGCGATTGACGAAGCTGATGACGCTTGGGGGTTCTTCGCTGGTGATCGTGCCGGCGTCGAAATCAATGGTGATGCGGTTGGCGAGGGTTTCATCGGGCAGCACAACGCCGATCTGCGCCTTGCCGGTGAAGTTCAAGCTGTCGGTCTCAATGAGGCCGGTGTTGCGGCCTGTCAGAACCTGTGGTGGCGGGGCTGAAGTGTTTTCCGCGTGAACGGCGTTGAGGGTGTCCGTCAGGGTTGCCGCTAGGGAACCGAGGCTTTCGCTCAGGGCCTTTAGGTCAATATCGCGGGCATCGAGAAGGCCGCGGATTTCGCCGCCCTTAATGTAGGGGTCCAGGGGATAGCCTGCGCCGGTGCTGTCGGTGAGTTCGACCGGATTGTAGCGGGCAAACAGGCCGGCCACTTGGTTGTGCGAAAGGCTTGAAGCGCCACCGCCAACAAGCAACGCGCCCGATCCTGTGCGCAGCTCCACGGTGCTATTGTGGCGGGCGGAAACCCGCACGTCCAAAAGCGTGGCCAGCTCGTCAATCATCGCGGACTGCGCGTTTTGCGGGCCGGTGGTGTCGCCGGCGATGCTGGAGGTGATGCCGATCTGGATGTTCAGATCGGAAATGGCCCCGATCAGGGATTGGGCGCGTCCAACGGCCTCTGAGAGGCGCGAATCCACCTCTTGAGACAGCGCTTGAACCGCCAAGGAGGCGCTGGACACTGTGGCAAGGGCTGAATCGAGGGCGTCAACTGTTTCCATCCGGCGCGAGGGCGAGGACGGGTCCACTGCGGCGTTGGACATGCTGGTCCAGAGGGAATCCAGTTTTGCAAACAGCGAGCTTGCGCCGGTCGGGTCGCCAAACTCGGCCTGAGCCCTGGACCAGAAGTCTGCGCGGGCCGCGGTGGCTGCTTGCTTACCTGATGCATCATGGGTAGCGCGGGCCAGAAACTGATTGGCCGCGCGTTGGATGCCTTCAATCTCGACGCCGCCGCCCTGCCCGCCGATGATAGTGGCGGTCTGTTTGACCTCCGCGCGGACGTAGCCTGCGGTGTTAGCATTGGCGATGTTTTGCGAGGCGACGCGCAGGCCGGCCTGGCTCGTTTGTAGGGCCGAGAGGCCGATCCCGAAGATGCCGTTGCTCATCGCGGCATTCCTTGGCGCGGCAAAAGTGACCGGGCACCCGGCGATTTTTGCCCGGCCATTGCAGGCATGTTGGGCGCGTTCAAGGCGGATGAGAATGCCGCCATCCCTTTGAACCCCATCATGTTTTCTGCCGTGGCGGGCATTGCTGATGCTCCCGGTGCTGGCGCGGGTGCGCCTTCATTATGCTAAACCAACGCAAGGTTGGGGCCACGGCGGTGGGGGCGGCACATGCTGCCGATCAACCGGCGATTTCTGCCGAGTTAAGGGCGGACAGCATCCTATCGATATCGTTTATATCATTGTTTTTGTGTCTCTTTTTTATGGTTACTGAACTGGCAAGGACCTTGCTGTGGGAGGGGGTCGGGTGTGGCGCGTTGGGCGTGAACACCTCAGGAGCGGTTCGTCTGCGCATGGATGCCATTTCTTTCCTGACCCCGCCTTCCGTGCCCTCGCCTGGCTTTGCGCCGCGTGATAGCGCCGATGCGCCGGAAGAGCCCAGTTTTGAGGCGGCGATGGCGGAAACGAACCGCACCGCTGAGTCGCGGCTTGAAAAGGAGCCCGCTCGCAAGGCGGCCGCGCCCCCTGACGATGACGTTGAAGTTGTGTCTTTCGGCCCGCCGGCGGCACCGGTGGTCACCCCGATGACGTCTGCGGCGGTGACTGTTGCGCTGGCCTCCGCGGCGCAGGACGCGCAGGCGGACATTGCTGCGGCTGGGGGTGGCGCGCAGCCCGCCATCGCGCCAGAAGCCGCGTCGGAAACCGCTTCGCCTGGCCAAGAGCAAGGCGCGGCTGGGGTGGGCCTTGACGCCAGCACTGCAGACCCCGCGCATGCGGCTTTGGCGCAGATTGCCACTCAAGGGGCAAAGAAAACCGGCACCCCTGCCCCGGAGGCGGAACAGAAATCCAATACGCCAGCGACGGCTGCTGGCACAGGCGCCCAGCAGGGCGAGGCCGGCAAAGACAGCGTCAAGGCCGCGACCGGCGTTCAAAACGGCGGGGGCGAGGGCGCGCAGGGCAAATCGTCCAACGGCGCGGCCAAGGGTGCTGTGCCAGAGGGGGCGAGCGCCAGTGCCGCAAACACTGCTGTTGGCGGCAACGACGGGGCGTTTACGGCAACCCTGGAGCACGTGCGGGCGGCAACAGCAGACGCAAGCGCTGCCAGCGGCCAGCACGCTGCCGCACACCGCGCACCGCCAGCCCAACAGATCGCGCAACAAATTGTGCGCCGGATGAACGGCGGTGGGGCGACGTTTGATTTGCGCCTCGACCCGCCGGAGTTTGGCAAAGTTTCGGTGCAGCTGGAGGTGGGGGCCGACAACAAGGTCTCTGCGATGATTTCGGCCGACAACCCTGGCGCGCTGGCGGAGCTGGTGCGTTCGGCGCGGGAACTGGAGCGGGCGTTGAACCAGGCCGGCTTCCAGCTCAACGAGCGCGGCCTGACGTTTGATCTGTCCGACAAGGGCACGCAGTTTGCCGATCGCGAGGGCCGGTCCAGGCCAGGCGCGAGTGGCGCTGCTGACGACACAACCGAGCCCGAAACCCCCGCTTTGATCCGCGCGAGCCCCTGGCGGGCGGCCCGCGTAGACCTGATCGCTTAAGGAGCGCGCCATGACAGACTTGTTGCAGGCCACAAGCAGCACCACTTCCCCCAGCACCGCGACGAACGCGAGCAGTGCGCGCGCCAGCCTTTCGACGAACTTCGATACGTTCCTGCGGTTGTTGACGGCGCAGTTGCAAAACCAGGACCCGCTGTCGCCGATGGATGCCAATCAGTTCACGGAGCAACTGGTTCAGTACAGCCAGGTGGAACAGCAAATCAAAACCAACGAACAGCTTGAGTCTTTGCTTGGGCAAAACTCCACCGATATGGCCGGCGGTGCCCTCGCCTATCTTGGGCGCGTGGCGACGATCGACAGCGACAGGGTGGCGAAGGGCCGAGACGGTGCGCAGTGGTTGATGTCGCTTGATGGGGAGGCACGTGCCGCAAGCGCTAGCATTCTGGATAGCTCGGGGCGCACCGTGCGGACGATGGACCTTGGGGCCCGCGGGCGAGAGAGTTCTGTGTCTTGGGACGGTCGGCTTAGCGATGGGCGCCAAGCGCCGGACGGGGTTTACCGCTTGGTCGTGCGCGCCATGGATGCAGCAGGAGAACCGGTCACGCCCAAGCTGCGCGTGGAAGAAACAATTACTGCGGTTTCGATGGCCGGCGCGGAGCCGGAGTTGGTGACAGCGAGTGGTTCCAGGCCGTTCGACGCGATCCGCTCCATCCGCGTGGCGCAGTAACCGCGTTCTCTTTTAAGCGCCGTGCGGACTGCCGGCGCCGCTCCGCCAGAAGGCGATCCCAGTGACACCCTTTTGACCCGCCGGGCCGGCTTTGCTGGCGCGCGCGATAAGGAGCTGAAGCATGAGTATCTACACCGCATTGCGGGCGGGCGTTTCGGGGTTGTCGGCCCAATCGAGCGCGCTTGCCGTGATTTCCGACAACATCGCCAACGTGAACACCACCGGCTACAAGCGCGGCACCACCGACTTTGCGCCCCTGGTGAACGGGCAAAGCAAAGCCACCACCTACAACGCAGGGGGCGTGGTCGCGACGACGCGGCGGCTGGTGGATC
The DNA here is from genome assembly GCA_049314555.1 of Caulobacterales bacterium. Taxonomy (GTDB): domain Bacteria; phylum Pseudomonadota; class Alphaproteobacteria; order Caulobacterales; family Aquidulcibacteraceae; genus REEB509. Next base: position 32,027 of record JBMOEW010000022.1, on the reverse strand, counting down.
TGCAGGGCTCTTTGGAACAATCGCGCTCTGCCACCGATCTTGCCGTGGTGGGCGACGGGTTTTTCGTGGTGTCTTCCAACACCAACGATCTGGCTGAGGGCGGCGACGCGCTCTTTACCCGGTCAGGGAGCTTTTCGGTCGATGCGGACGGCAATTTGATCAATGCGCAAGGCTTTTACCTGCAGGGCTGGAAAGTGGAAAGCGATGGGAGTGTGCAAACCAGCCCGACCAGCCTTGCCACCGTGTCGCGGGTGAATGTGGCGGGCGTGGGCGGTGTGGCTGAGCCAACCGACACCCTCGGGATCAATGGCAATCTTTCCGCCACCCAAAACATTTACAATTTGCCTGTGGTGCCCGCGAAGCCTGTGTATGCGACCGGCACGATGGCGAACAATACCGTGTCGCCGCACTTTGAAAGCACCATGGAGGTGTTTGACAGCCTTGGGGCCTCGCGCACGCTAACAATCGGCTTTTTGAAGACCGGTGCCAATCAGTGGGGCTTTGAGGTGTATGCGCGGCCAGCGGGAACCGTGGACGCCGCGGCGCATCCAAACGGTCTGCTGTCTTCTGGGTTCATCAACTTCAATGGTGATGGCACGATCAATTCGGTTACCAATCAAGCGACGCCACCTGTCCCTTATGCGCCCTTCAGCGTGAATTGGGCCGGAACGACGGGGGCAAACGATCAAACAATCGACCTCGATCTGCGCACCGGCATGACGCAGTTTGCCACCGCGTACGGCATTTCCAGCGTGACCGCAGACGGTGTGCCGCCGGGGGAGCTGGTGGGGCTGGCGCTCGAGGGTGAAGGCTTTATTACGGCGCAGTTCTCAAACGGGCGCACGCGCGCCTTGTATCAATTGCCGCTCGCGACCTTCCTTGCGCCCAACCTTTTGGAGGCGGACCAGGGCGGAACCTTCCGGTCTACTCTTGATGCTGGACAGTTTACTTTGAACGCCATGGGCTTTGGCGGGGCTGGGCGGATTGAATCCGGGGTGCTGGAAGCTTCAAATGTGGACCTTGCCAACGAGTTCACCACGTTGATCACTACTCAACGAGCCTATTCGGCATCTTCACGGATCATCACCACGGCGGACGAAATGCTAGAGGAACTCTTGTCGATTAAACGGTAATCAACTCGCGAATACCTGAATTAGCAAGTCATTAGCTGCCTGTATCAAATCAATACAGGCAGCTAACGCACATTTACCCATGTGATTAGTCGTTTTTTCAGCTCCTTGTTTTATAAGGGTTCCATAAACAAGGAGAAGCAGCGATGCAGAAGCAACGCCGCATGGATGGGGTGGTTATGGGTCCCGACGGAAACCCACTGACCATTGATGATCTTCCGCCGACCGGAACCACCCGTTGGGTGATCCGCCGCAAGGCTGAAGTTGTTGCCGCAGTGCGCGGCGGACTGCTCACGATCGAGGATGCGTGCAAGCGCTATAACCTTTCGGTCGAGGAATTCGAAGGCTGGCGCAAGTCGATCGAAAAGCATGGCCTTCCCGGCCTGCGGACGACCCGCATTCAGCACTATCGTGGGCCAGAACTCTAAAGCCTACGCACGATCCTAACGGCGTCACCCTTAAGCGGTGACGTCGGGCCGGTGGCGATCGGCGCAACATCTGTTGCGCAATCGCTCGGGCCTTAACCACTCTTTCACAGGGTGCCGGCAAATTCTGCCGAGCGGTCGGCAGAGTTTGCCGCCCGATCCTGTGGAAATTGGCTTAGGGCACGCGCGTGAACGGGTTTTCGCAATTCATCCAACAGCTGGGCCCGACCCGGCTTATGGCGGCGCTGGGGGTGACGGCCCTGGCGGCGGCGCTTTTGTTCGCGCTGGTGTTTCGCATGGGCGCAGAAGAGAAGGCCCTGCTCTTCTCTGGGGTGGATATGGCCGAAGCGGCCGACATGACCGCGCGCCTCGATCAGGCCAACATTGCCTATGAGCTGCGGGGCGACGGCTCCACCATTTTTGTGCCGCGGTCGCAGGTGCTTGAAGCCCGGATGATGCTGTCGGCGGAGGGGCTGCCGTCGCGGGGGTCGGTCGGGTACGAGATTTTCGATTCCGGCGACGCGCTTGGCCAAACGCAATTCCAACAAAACATCAATCGCCTGCGGGCTTTGGAAGGCGAGCTTGCCCGCACCATTGGGTCGCTGGACGGGGTGTCTGGGGCGCGGGTGCACCTTGTCATGCCTGAGCGCCAAATGTTTGAGCGCGACAAGCAGGAGCCTTCTGCGTCGATTGTCTTGGCCTTGCGGCGCGATGCGCTGCTGCCAAGCCAAGTGCGAGCGATCCGCAACCTGGTGGCCGGTGCCGTGCCTGGCCTTTCGGCCAATCAGGTGACGATCCTTGATGAGACCGGCCGGCTTTTGGCGGCGGCGAGCGAGGGCGAAAACGCCGTGTTTGAGGCGGGCCAAGAGCAGCAGGCCGCTTCAGAAGAGCGCCTGCGGCGAACGGTCACCGATATTGTAGAGGGCATCGTCGGGGCGGGAAACGCGCGGGTGCAAGTGTCTACACAGATGGACTTCAACCGCGTGACCGAAACCTCGCAGCGGTTTGACCCTGAAGGGCGGGTGGCGCGGTCTTCCAACACGATTGAGGATTCGAGCGAGTCTACCAACGGCGCTGGGCAGGTCGGTGCAACCGCTGGGGCCAATGTGCCTGATGGTTCCAATGGCGGGTCCGGGGCCAACGGTGAGCGCACCGAAAGCACGCGCACGGAGGAAATGATCAACTACGAGATTTCCTCGACCACCCGCACAGAGGTGATCGAAGCCGGACGGTTGCAGCGGCTTTCTGTTGCGGTGGCGGTTGATGGTGTGACCACTCCGGGGGCGGATGGGGCCGCGCCAACTTGGGCCGCGCGTTCGCCGGAGGAACTGGCGCAATTGACGACGCTGGTGCGCTCTGCCGTTGGGTTCAACGAGCAACGCGGCGATGTGGTGGAGGTCGTCAGTGTGCGGTTTGATCGCCCGGCGGTGGAAACCGCCCCGGAAGCGACCAGCCTGCTTGCCTTCCAGACCTCTGATGTGATGCGGATCGTGGAGGTTTTGGCGGCCTTGATCGCGGCTTTGGCAATTATCTTCTTTGTGGTGCGGCCGTTGATCGGGGGCCTGGTGCGGGGCAGCGCGGCGGTCGGAGGCGCTGGCGTTGTGGGGGCGTTGGCTGGCCCTGGCGGTGCGGTGGCGATCGCTGGGGGTGGATCTGGGCCGGTCGCCGCTGGGCTGCCAGACCCGACCAACGGCATGCTGCCTTCTGCCATGGAACCGGCGATCAACGTCGCAAACATTCAAGGCAAAGTCAGCGCATCGTCGGTCAAACAAATCGCTGAAGTCGTTCAAAACCACCCAGACGAGAGCGCGCAAATCATCCGCAATTGGCTGAACAACGCGAGCTAAAGGTCGAGCCATGAGCAGCGAGGGATCTCAGGAGCGCACCAATCTCGCCGACTACACCGGCGTGGAAAAAGCTGCGATCATCCTGCTCAGCCTGGGCGAGGAAGCTGAACGCCTTTGGAGAATGCTCGACGAGGACGAGATCAAGGAAATCGGCCACGCGATGTCGACGTTGGGGCTGGTGCCCTCCTCCACCGTTGAATCGCTGATCATGGATTTTGTGAAACGGCTGTCCACGTCCGGCTCGCTGATGGGCACCTACGAGCAGACGCAAAAGCTGCTGAATGCGATGTTCCCGAAAGAACGCGTCGATGCCTTGATGGAGGAAATCCGCGGACCGGCGGGGCGTAACATCTGGGACAAGCTCGCCAACGTGAACGAAGCCTTGTTGGCCAGCTATCTGAAAAACGAGTATCCGCAGACGGTTGCGGTGGTGTTGTCGAAGATAAAGTCCGCACACGCCGCAAAGGTCTTGGGGCATCTGCCGGAGGAGTTTGCTACCGAGTGCGTGATGCGGATGCTGCGCATGGAGCCGGTGCACCGCGACGTGTTGGAGAAAATCGAAAACACGCTGCGGATCGAGTTCATGAGCAACCTTGCCCGGACCTCGCGGCGCAATCCGCATGAAATGATGGCCGACATCTTCAACAACTTTGATCGGCAGACGGAAAGTCGGTTTCTTGGCGCGCTTGAGGAGCGCAACAGGGATAGCGCGGCGGAGATCCGTGCCCTGATGTTTGTGTTTGAGGACCTGAGACGGCTGGACGCTGGCGGGGTCCAGACCTTGCTGCGGCAGGCAGACAAGGCCGATCTATCGCTGGCCCTTAAGGGCGCTTCGGATGAAATCCGCACGCTGTTCATGTCCAACATGAGCGAGCGGGCGGCAAAATTGATGCGTGAAGAAATGGCGGGGATGGGCCCGGTGCGATTGCGGGACGTGGATGCCGCGCAGGCGCGCGTTGTGGAACTGGTGAAGGATCTGGCGGCGCGCGGCGATATCGTTGTGGCCGATAACAAAGACGAAGACGAACTGATTTATTGAGGAGGGAACGGCCCTGGCCGAGATCCGGAAATACGCGTTTGACTTGGAGTTCGATCCGCACGGTGGTGCGGTGAGCCAAAGCGTGCACGCCGTGAAGCGCTATGTTCAGAGCGATCTGGATGCGGCGCGGGCGGAAGGTCTGGCGCTGGGACGGGCGGACGCTGCGGCGAAGGCTGAACAAGCGGTGGCGCAACAGATCCAAGCGTGTGCGCAGGCGATGGTGCAGATGCAACGGGCGCTGCAGGCCGAAACGCGGATGCTGCGAGAGGAAGCGCGGGTGCTGGCGATGGCGCTGGCGCGTCAAGCGGCGGAAGCGGCGCTTGACGCTTATGGTGACGAGCGGATTGCGGCGGCGTTTGATGTGGCGCTTGAGACGTTGGGCGCGCAGGCGCGCGTGGTGGTGCGGTTGGCACCCGATGCGTTGGAGCGGATGAAGCCGGTGTTTCAGGAAACCGCTGCGGCGCATGGGTTTTCTGGGTCTTTGGTGTTGCGCCCCCTGCCCGCGGCGGCACCCGGCGATGTGGTTATCGATTGGGGCGATGGTGCCATTTCCATCGACCTTTACGACGCGTTTGAGCGCCTTGATCGGGCGGTGGAAACGGCGTCCGCTGAAGCTGAAAATACATCCGCAAACGGAGCAAACCCATGAGCAGCGGCAGCAAAGAAATGCAACTGAACGAATTTTCGTCGCCTGCTCCTGGGGCGCGCGCGGGCGACGACGGCGACAAGAGCGCGATTGATCTTGCGCCCGTGTTTGACGTGCCGGTGAACATCCAAGCGGTGTTGGGCCGGGCGCAGCTGGATGTGGCGCAGATCCTGCGGCTCGGCACCGGATCGGTGGTGGAGCTGGACCGAAAAGTGGGCGAGCCGATCGACATCTTCGTCAACAACCGCCTCGTCGCGCGCGGCGAAGTTGTGATCGTGGACGACCAATTGGGCGTGACCATGACCGAAATCATCAAGGACGGCGACGTCAACTAACAAAGGAGTGTCGCCATGCGCCTACTTATCGTTGGATCCATGGGCGGACAAATCAGTGCCGCCACGAAAATTGCCCTCGAACTGGGGGCAAAGGTCGCGCACGTGGACACGATCGACCAAGCGACCGCTGCGCTGCGCGCCGGGCGGGGGGCTGATCTTTTGCTGGTCGATGCGCACTTGGATATCGCTAGCCTGATCGCGGCAAACGACGCGGAACGGATCGTGGTTCCGGTGGTGGCAGCGGGTGTTGGGATTGACCCGGTGCGGGCGGCCCGCGCCATTCGTGCGGGCGCGCGGGAGTTCATCTCGCTTCCTCCGGACCCGGAGCTGATCGCTGCAATCCTTGCGGCGGTGTGTTCCGATACCACCGAGATGGTGGCGGTTGATCCGGCGATGAAGGCCGTGATGATGCTGGCCGATCAGGTGGCGGCATCGGATGCTTCCATTCTGATCACCGGGGAAAGCGGCGTCGGCAAGGAAGTCATGGCGCGCTATGTGCACAGCCATTCGAAGCGGGCGACGCGGCCTTTCATCGCTGTGAACTGTGCTGCCATTCCGGAAAACCTTCTGGAGTCGGAACTTTTTGGCCATGAGAAAGGTGCCTTTACCGGTGCCGTGGCGCGGCGCATCGGCAAGTTTGAAGAAGCGGACGGCGGCACGCTGTTGCTCGATGAAATTTCTGAGATGGACCTGCGTCTGCAGGCCAAGCTGTTGCGCGCCATTCAGGAGCGGGTGATCGACCGGGTTGGCGGCATGAAGCCGGTGCCGGTCAATATCCGGATCCTGGCGACGTCCAATCGGGACCTGGCAAACGCGGTGCGGGCCGGCGAGTTTCGCGAAGACCTGCTGTTTCGCTTGAACGTAGTGAACCTGCGAATCCCTGCCCTGCGGGAGCGCAAAGAAGACATGGCGGCGCTGGCTCATTATTTCGTGGACAAGTATGCGAAGGCCAACGGGCGGCCGGCGCATCGACTATCCGGACCCGCCCTAACCCAGGTTTTGGGGCATGCGTGGCGCGGCAACGTGCGCGAACTTGAAAACGCGATGCACCGTGCGGTCTTGCTGTCTTCTGGAGAAGAGATCGGGCCGGAGGCGATCCGCGCGCCGGACGGGGCGCCGGTTGGGGTGCACCGCGACGCCGCGGACCGGGCCGCTGATGTGGCGCAGGCGGCTGCGCGCACGCTTGTGGGGCGGACGGTTTCTGAGGTGGAGCAGGATTTGATCCTGGAAACCCTCACGCACTGCCTGGGCAATCGCACCCACGCGGCGACGATCCTTGGCATTTCGATCCGTACTCTTCGCAACAAGTTGAAGGCGTATTCCGACGCGGGTGTGGCTGTGCCGCCGCCGCCGAACGGCCAAGCCGCTGACGCTGCCTGAAAGAGATCATAAGTCATGACAGATGCAGCCCCTCCCTCGCCTGGCCCGTCGTGGCTGAACATCGGCCTTGTGCGTTCGTCCGTCATGCGGGGCGACGTCGCTTTGGCGGTGGGGGTGATGTTCATCCTTGCCATCATGCTCGTGCCGATGCCGGCGTGGATGATGGACGCGTTGCTGGCGGTTTCGATCGTGTCATCGATCCTTGTGCTGATGACGGCGTTGCTCATTCAAAAGCCATTGGAATTCACGACCTTTCCAACGCTGCTTTTGCTTACCACGATGTTCCGTCTTGCGCTTAATGTGGCGAGCACGCGCTTGATCCTGTCTGAGGGGCACAACGGACCTGAAAGCGCGGGTCAGGTGATCAACGCGTTCGGCGACTTTGTGATGGGCGGCGAGTTCGTGATCGGGGTGGTGGTGTTCATCATCCTGGTGATCGTGAACTTCGTGGTTATCTCGCGCGGTTCGACACGGATCGCGGAAGTGGCCGCGCGGTTCAACTTGGACGCCATGCCCGGCAAGCAAATGGCGATCGACGCCGACCTTTCGGCCGGCTTGATCAACGAAGCGCAGGCGCGCAAACGGCGCAAGGATCTCGAAGACGAGAGCAGCTTCTTTGGTTCGATGGACGGCGCGAGCAAGTTCGTGCGCAACGATGCGGTGGCGGGCCTGTTGATCACCGCGATCAATATCATCGGCGGCATTTCGATCGGGATGTTGAGCCACGGCATGCCGTTTGGCGAGGCGGCCGATACCTATACACGGCTAACGGTGGGCGACGGCCTTGTGGCACAAGTTCCCGCGCTGATCATTTCGGTGGCGGCTGGTCTTTTGGTGTCGAAGGCGGGTGTTGACGGCGCGGCCGACCAGGCGTTGGCAAAGCAATTGACGGGGTATCCGCAGGCGCTGGGCGTGGTTTCTGCGTGCTCTTTGATTGTTGGCATTTTGCCGGGCATGCCGATCCTGCCCTTCTGGGCGCTTGGCATCGGATCGGGGCTGCTGGCCTATCGGTTGGGCAAGCTTAAGCGCGATGATGTTGCAACTGAAGTGATGGAAGCCGCGAAAGCGAGCGCGGCAAAGTCCAACGGGCAAGGCAGTGACGCGGGCGAGGAAAGTGCCACGGCGGCGCTTGCCATCGATGAAGTTCGGGTTGAGCTTGGCTTTGGCCTGCTGGGGCTAATCAACGATGTGCAGGGTCGTCGGTTGACGGATCAAATCAAGGCGCTGCGCAAGTCTTTGGCGCAGGATCTTGGGTTTGTGATGCCGAGCGTGCGCATCCTGGACAATGTTCAGTTGGAAGCGGATGGCTATTCGATCCGGATACGGGAGATGGAAGCGGGTGCCGGCCGGTTGCGGATGGGTGCGCTTTTGGCGATGGACCCAACGGGGGCCGGCGTTGCCATGCCGGGCGAAAAAGTGAAAGAGCCCGCCTTTGGCCTTGACGCAACCTGGATCGATGAGAACGAGCGCGAAACCGCCAGCTTCCGCGGCTATACGGTGGTGGACCCGGCGACCGTGCTGGCAACCCATCTGACCGAGCTTATCAAGGAACACATGCCGGATCTGTTGACCTTCTCGGAGGTCAAGAAGCTGATCAAGGATCTGCCGAAGGATACCCAAGGCCTGTTGGATGATGTGGCGCCGAGCCATGTCAGCTGGAGCGGTGTGCAGCGGATCTTGCAAAACCTTTTGTCCGAACGCGTTTCAATTCGCGACCTCGCCATGATCGTTGAAGCGATTGCCGAGATCGCGCCGTCGACGCATGATTTGGTGGCGATTACGGAGCATGTGCGGGCACGTTTGGCGCGCCAAATCTGTGCGCAGCATCGGGCAACCGACGGGGCGTTGCCGATCGTGACCTTGTCTGCGCCCTGGGAGCAGGCGTTTGCCGAGGCGCTGGTGGGCGAAGGTGCCAATCGCCAGCTTGCCTTGCCCCCTTCCCGCTTGCACGACTTTATCGCTGATGTGCGCCGGGCGTTTGAAAAGGCCGCGATGGCTGGGGAGAGTGCGGTTTTGTTAACCTCTCCGGGGATCCGGCCGTTTGTCCGTTCGCTGATCGAGCGGTTTCGTCCGGCGACACCGGTGTTGAGCCAGGCAGAGGTGCACGCAAAGGTGCGGCTGAAGGCGGTTGGGCAGGTTTGAGGCTCGGGTTTGAGAGGCGCTTCCCGAAAAACCTGGGATTCACGGCCTCCTAACCATACCCGCGTTACCTTGCTGTCTCGGCGTTTTGCCCCAGAACAGGGTCTTGTCCATGAACCTCAGACCGGTGACGCGCCCAGCGCTGTCGCGACGCCCCCTCTCCGCCAAGGTTTTGGCGGTCGGCTCTGGCAAAGGGGGCGTTGGCAAGACGTGGCTGTCTTCTACGCTTGCTGCGGCATTGGGGCGGGCCGGTCGACGGGCGCTTCTGGTGGATTGCGATCTGGGGCTTGCCAACGTCGACGTGCAGCTGGGCGTGCGGCCGATGGCAGACCTGGCGAGCGTGTTAAAGGGCTGGGTGGAAATGGAAGCCGCCATCACGCCGGTGATGGGCGGGCCTGGGCGTGCGGGCGGCTTTGATCTTGTGTCTGGGGTATCCGGCGAGGGAACACTGAATAATCTGTCGTCTGATGATCTGTTGAGCCTTGCTTCTGGTGTGCGGCGGGTGGCTCCGCATTATGACTGGGTGATCATGGACCTGGCGGCGGGGATCGACACCCAAGTGATGCGCCTGGCGCGGTCTGCCGATCGGGTGATGATTGTGACCACAGAGGAACCCACTGCGCTGACCGATGCCTATGCTTTTGCAAAGATTTTCAGGTTGGGAAACCACGAGGCCCCTGCCCCGTGGATCACGGTGAACCTGGCGGAAAATCGGCTCAAGGGCCGGCATATCTATGATCAATTTGCGGGGGCGTGCGAGCGCTTCCTTGGCTTTCGGCCGCCGCTTGCCGGGGTGATTTGCCGCGACCCACGGGTGGTGGATGCGATCCGGGCACAAACACCGCTATCGATCCGCCATCCGCAAGCGACCGCGTTTGACGACGTGATGCGGATTGCCGAAACGATCAGTGCCCCCTCACAAGCCTGAGGCGGCACCTACGCCTTCTTGCGCCTTGCCATGAGGATGGCGGCGGTTTCGTCCAACTCTGCCTGCTCGATGGCCGCTTCAATGCGACTTGCGCGTTCGGCCAGAATTTCCTGAAGGCGTTCCAGCTTTTTTTGCTCCGCCATCGCTTGAGACAGACGCTCGCGGGCATGCGTAACCGCCGTTTGCAACACGCGGACTTCATCTTCAAAGGCCTGAACGCGGGCTGCAGCCCTTGGCGCGTAAACGGCATAGGCCCGCAACGCCATCAGATCGTGGCGTGAGGCTGCCTGCTCTGAGACGATCTCGTTTTGCAGGGCCAGTTTCGCGGCCTCCACTTGCGTGATTTGTTGCATGAGGGTGGCGATCTCGCGGCCAATCGCGTCGATATCGGCGCGGGCGATACGCTGCAAAGCGGGCAAAGCGCGCATGGCTTATTGTTCCAATGCGGTTTGCAGGGCGGCAAAGCCGGCTTCGAAACTGGCGAATTCATCCCTGCCCTGCGCCAGCACCTGCTCTAGCGGCTCGCGCAGGCGAATGGCGCGGTCCAACTCTTGATCGGCACCGGGCTTATAGGCGCCGATACGAATCAAATCTTCCATTTGAGCATAGGCTGCCATCAAGGTTCTTGCCTGTTTGACGAGGACATTCTCAGCCGGCTGATGGCACATCGGCATCAAGCGCGAGACGGATTTGAGCACGTTGATGGCTGGGTAGCGGCCGCGCTCTGCGATGGAGCGCTCCATCACAATGTGGCCGTCGAGGATGCCGCGGACCGCATCGGCCACCGGTTCATTGTGATCGTCGCCGTCGACGAGGACCGTGAACAGGCCGGTGATCGAGCCGCCTTTTCCGGCGTGGCCCGGCCCTGCCCGCTCCAGCAGGCGTGGGAGTTCGGCAAAGACCGACGGGGTGTAGCCCTTCGTGGCCGGGGGCTCGCCGGCGGCGAGGCCGATTTCGCGCTGGGCCATGGCAAAACGGGTTACACTGTCTATCAGCAGCAAGACGTTTTTACCTTCGTCGCGGAAATGCTCGGCGATGGCGCTGGCGGTATGGGGGGCCAGGCGGCGCTTGGCTGCGGGCTCATCTGAGGTGGCGACCACCACCACCGACCGCGCCCTGCCCTCTGGGCCCAGCGTATCTTCAATGAACTCGCGGACTTCGCGGCCGCGTTCTCCCACCAAGGCGATGACGATGACATCTGCCTTCGCGGCGCGGGCCAACATCGACAGCAGCACGGACTTGCCAACGCCAGAACCGGCGAACACCCCCATGCGCTGGCCGCGGCAGACGGCGGCGAACAAATTGATCGACCGCACGCCAAGATCCAATCGTGCGCCGACGCGGTCGCGGATATGGGCCGGCGGGGGCGCACTCAAGATTGGGCGGGGGTCGAGGCCTTGCGGCAGGGGTTGGCCGTCGAAGGGCTTTGCGAACGCGTCCAGAACGTGGCCTAGCCAGGCCTGGCACGGCGAAATGGTTGTGGCCGCGCCCACGAAACGCACCCGCGCGCCCGGGCGGATGGCCTCGCCCTGGTCGTAAGGGGCCAGCAAAGCGCGCCCATCGCGGAAGCCCACGATCTCGCCGCGGATCGGAGTTGCGGCTTCGATCTCGGCGCGGGCGCCCATTACCAGCGCTTCTTGCGGGCCGCTTGCTTCAATAATCAGGCCTTGAACGCCGCGCACCCTTCCTTCCAGCTGGCGAAGGGGTACGCTTTGAACGGCTTGGGTGAGTCGGGCCAGGGGGCGCATGGATGCTCCGACGCGGATTCGCGTATTGGGAGTCTGGTGTTGACCAGTTGCGCGATGGTTAACGGCGGGTAATCGGGTCGTTTCGTTTCCGATTTATCTATCCACAGCAAATTTTTCTTTGCAAAAATCACGAAGCAGCTCAGTTGTTAACTTATGCGAAAGGGTTAACGGCGAATCTTAACAAGAGAGTTGACCGTGCCTTGATGGGCGAACCAGGACGTTTGGCTGCGGGGAGTGTGCTATGCGGGTTTTGTTGATCGAAGATGATAGCGCGACAGCGCAAGGTATTGAAATGATGCTGAAGTCTGAGGGCTTCAACATCTACTCGACCGATCTGGGCGAGGAAGGAATCGACCTTGGAAAGCTGTATGATTACGATATCATCCTGCTTGATTTGTCGCTGCCTGACATGCACGGCATGGAAGTGTTGAAGCAACTGCGCGTTGCCCGGGTCAACACACCGATCCTGATTTTGTCTGGCACCAGCGATATCGACAGCAAAGTGCGCGGCCTTGGCTACGGCGCTGACGACTACATGACCAAGCCGTTCAACAAGGACGAGCTGGTGGCCCGGATCATGGCGATCATCCGCCGATCGAAGGGCTTTGCGCAGTCTGTGATCAAGACCGGCGACATTACCGTGAACCTCGACGCGAAGACCGTGGAAGTGACCGGCCACCGGGTGCACCTCACCGGCAAAGAATATCAGATGCTGGAGCTGCTTTCCCTGCGGAAGGGCACCACGCTGACAAAGGAAATGTTCCTCAACCATCTTTATGGCGGGATGGACGAGCCGGAACTGAAGATCATCGATGTGTTCATCTGCAAGCTGCGCAAGAAGTTGGCGGCGGCGACGGGTGGCGAGCACCACATCGAAACCGTTTGGGGCCGTGGCTATGTGCTGCGTGATCCCAGCGAGCAGACGGTCGCTGCGTAAGCGCGATTTACTGCCAGAGTTCAAGAAGCGCGCACTCCTCCCCGGGGTGCGCGTTTTGCGTTGTTGGGAGCAGGAAGGCTTTAGTGCCGGTTAGCGGCGCGCGCGGAGCGTGCCTTCGTCCTGCATGGCGACGGTTTGCGAGACGCTTTGCAGGCCGGCTTGTTCGTCGTTGCGGGCCTGGCGCATCCGGTCAATCCGGTCGCGCTCGACAAAAAACGCCGTGAGCGCTTCGTCTTGGAGGTTGCGCCCGGTGGGAACAGCAAGACCCATCGGGTTGATCTGGCGGCCCTGGAAGTGCACCTCATAGTGCAAATGCGGGCCAGTGGAGCGCCCGGTACTTCCCACATAGCCAATGATTTGGCCCTGCTGAACGCGGGTGCCTGGCCGCATGCCGCTGGCCCAGCGGGACAGGTGGGCATAGGCGGTTTGGTATTCCTGATCGTGGCGGATGCGGATGTAGTTGCCGTAGCCGCCCTTTACGCCCGCTTCGACCACTACGCCATCGCCGGCGGCCATGATTGGGGTGCCAATGGGGGCTGCGAAGTCTGTGCCTTGGTGCATGCGCGAAAACCCGAGGATCGGGTGACGCCGCACGCCGAAGCCAGATGACAGGCGCGCGCCATTGATCGGGGTTTTCATCAAGAACTTGCGGGCGCTTTTGCCTTCGACGTCATACCATTCGGCCTGATCGTCGCCCGGGGCGCGGAAGCGATAGAACGCGCGCTCGCCGCGGCGGGTGGCGAGGGACACAAACATCAGGTCGCCGGTGCGAACGGTGCGTCCTTGATCATCGAAGAAACGTTCAAACACGAGTTCAAAGTGATCGCCGGGGCGAACGTCGCGCTGAAAGTCTGTGTCGTAACCGAATGCATCGGCCAGGGAGGCGATTTCTTGTTCGGTGGCGCCGCGGGAAATGGCGGCCTCGTAAATGCTGGTTTCAACGTTGGCGGCGATGCGCGCGATCTCATAGGTGAGCGGCATGTGCACTTCGCGGGCGGTGAAGGCACCCTCGATGCTGCGCGAGACGGTGACGCCGGAGCCTGGCTCGGAGCGGAAAGACAGACCCAAGAGGCGCGACGGCGCGGCGGAGCGGTCGAAGGCCAACGTCAGCACTTGACCGGGGCGGACGCCGCGGGGGTCATAAACGGTGGAAATCGCCCGGACAGCGCGGTTGGTTTCGTCTTGGGTGGCACCGGCGCGGCGCATGGCGGACACCAGGGTCTCACCACCGGAGATGGTGACGTTGTTTTCGGAAATGCTGCCGTAAACGGCGGTAAAGGCTTCGTGTTCGGCGCGCCGCACTGCCATGGCTTGGGCGGCTGCTTCGCTCATGCGCAGGGAGGGGTCGCGGCTGCCGGCGAACACTCCCTCGCCTGCTGCCCAAAACGCGACAGCGCACGTGACCAGCAGCAAGCTGGACAGCGTTGAAGCGACCAAAGGCGCTCCATACACGGGCGTGGCGGTGCCAGGCGTCATTCTGTCATCCTCTGCGCACGGGCGCGGACTGCCGCGTTCTGGCAGGCCGACACCTTAACCACATGATGCTCAAGGGAAACTTAAATCCGTGAGAGCACATATTGCCAAAGCATGCCTCCGGGTCGCGCCCACATGAACGCAAAGGAGACGCCCGCCGTTAGACCATGCAAACGATAAGCCGCCAGCCGGGAACAATGGTATACGTCAGGTGGGGCGGCTGAGAGTCAAGGGGACCCGGGTGGACGGTGAACACCAAGAGATGCGGAAAAAGGCGTGGTCTCCGACGCGGGTGGCAATTGGTGCCGCCGGCGCATCGCTTGCGGTTGCGCTATGTGGCGTATGGCTTTTTCGGGCCCCGATCGCGGAAAAACTGCTGACAGAATGGTTTGATGCGCGCGGAATTGACGCGACTGTCGATGTTTCAGACATCACGCTTAGTGGTGTCCAGTTTGGGGGCATTGCCCTCGGGGAAGACGCCAGCCCCACCCTCACCGCGACCAATGCGCGGGTTGCGATTGGGTGGGATTGGCTGCAACCAAGAGTTGTGGGCATCCACCTGAATGGGGCGGAGGTTTATTCCCACCTTACTGAAACAGGCGTTTCGTTTGGGCCTTTGGATGTGTTTCGGCCGCCGCCGAGCGAGGTCGCGTTCGTTGCGCCGGCATTTGAGGTGGAGATCAGCGGGTCCAGGGTGCATTTTGAGACACCGGTCGGACCGGTGGTGGCGGCGATCGATGCCCGCGGGGCGACGCGGGGGGATTTAACCGGCACGGTCGCTGTTGCCTTCACACCGGAAACGGGCGCGCCGCTTTTCGCGCGGTTTGGGTTGGCGGGGACGGCGGACAAATTGACCATTTCGGCTTTGGAGCCGGCTGCGCCCTCTGCTTTGACCCTGAGCGGGTCGGTCGTTTCGCCGTGGGGCGCGATCGGCACACAGGGGCAAATCCAGTTCGCGCTGGCGGATTGGTCTGGGCTTGGCTTGCTTGCAACCGGGCTTGAAGGGGTGTTGAGCGGCCATTTTGGCGCGGAGCCAACGGCCCGCGGTGTGGCGTTCAGCGGGGCTGTTGCGCGATTGGAATTGAGCGACGCGGCTCTGCAGGGCGCGCGGTTTGAGGGCTCTTTTCAGGCTGGCGCGCAGGGAGACACTGCCGGCGCGCTGACGCTGAAGGCGGAGGCTTTGGACACGCCCATAGCGCAACTGGGCGATGTGCAGGTTTTGGCGCGGCTTGAGGTGGGCGGCACAATCCCGGTTGAGATGACATTTGCGCGGGGCCGGCTTTCCGAGGACGGCCAGACGGCGATGGAGCGCGGGTGGTTGCGGTTGCCGGGTTCGCCAATGGAACCTTTGCTGCGGGACGCCTTGGCGCGGTCGCAGGCGGCTGGTTGGGCGTTTTCGGGGGCTGTAGGTCTGCAGGCCGTGCGCGATGAAAGCGCGTGGCGGCTGGTTTTGCAGGACGCGCCAGTGCAGCTTTCCAGCGCCAGCGGCGAAGAGATTGTGTTTACACCGGCCCGTGGGGCGGCGGTTGCGCTGGACTTTGGGTCGCAGACGTTCACAGCGGCCGGGGTTTTGAGCGTCAACGATCGCATGCGGGTTGAGCTTGCCTCTGTTTCCTTTGACGCCAAAGGCTTGCAGGCGAAGGGCACCGTCGCCCTGCCCGCGTGGGAGGCCGCTGGAGCGCGGTTTTCTGCCCCGGAGATGGCGCTTTTGGTGGAAACCACCGCGGCGGGGCGCACCTTCCGGGTGCAAGGCGATTTGCGCACCAGCGGGCCTTTTGCCGGCGGCATGATCGAGGGGCTGCGGCTGCCCAACGCTCTGGCCATTACGACGCCGGCGGCGGGCGGTTTGATCATCAGCGCGGAAGACGGACGCTGCATGAGCCTCGGTTTTGACCGCTACACGCTGCCCGGCGTGCGGTTTGAGGACGGGGTGGTGGCAGGGTGCCCGCTGCGGGGGCCCGCGCTTATGACGGCTGCGGCGGATGGGACACTATCTGGCGGGGTGCGGATCGAAGACCTGATCTGGTCTGGGCAGGAGACTGGTGCGGCGGGGGCCCCAGCTAGCCTGCGGGCGGGGCGCATTGATGTGGCCTTCACCGATACCCTTGCTGCACCGGGGATGGCCGCGACCCTGATTGATCCCGCCTTTCTGTTGACGCTGTCTGCGGAACGGACGGTGGGTCTGAGCGCGCCGGACGCCACTGCCCGCTTTCGCGTGACAGACGGCAGTTGGCGGATCGACGGCACATTCGATGGTGTCACCGCCATTGACCAAGCCGCGCCGGCCTTGATCACCGAGGGTGTTGGGACTTGGATCGCCGTTCCACAGGGGGATGGTGTGCTGATCGAGGTGCACGGGGCTAATGCCCGGGTGCAAGACGCCTTCCCGATCGAAAAAACGCCGCGGTTCAACCCGCTGCGATTGACCGATTTGGAAGCGAACCTGGAAAGCGGGGTGGCACGGCTGACGTCTGGCGGGGTGGCGCTGGAGGCTGGCATGGTGCCGTTGGGGCGGATCACCGCCACCCACGCCTTGGCCGACGCCAGCGGCAGCGGGCAATTCGTGGCCGACAACCTGGTGTTTTCGCCGAATTTGACGCCGGCGGCGCTGTCTGGGTTTGCACTGGGGTTGATCATTGGCCTTGAGGGGACCGTTGATGCGACGGTGGATGCCCGCTGGCAGGGCGCTGGCTTTTTGGCCCAAGCGGACGTGGATTACGATCTGGACAGCGTGTCCACGCAAAGCCTGCCGGTGATCCGCGGCGTGAAAGGCCAGATCCATTTTGATGACCTGTTTGCCTTTACGACGCCGCCTGGACAAACCGTGTCGCTGGCGGTGGTGAACCCCGGGGTGGCGCTGGAAAACGGTGTGGTGCGCTTCCAGCTTTTGGAGGGGGCGCAGGTGGCGCTGGAAGACGCGCGCTGGCGGTTTGCGGGCGGTGAACTGACGCTGGAGCCCGGGGTGGTGCAGCTGGGCACCGACAGCTCAATCGTCAATCTGACGCTGGCGGAGGTGGATATCTCGACGGTTTTGGCATCGCTCAAGCTGCCGGACTTGACCATGACGGGCCGGGTCGAGGGGCGGTTCCCAGTGGAACTGACCAAGACAGCGGCGTGGATCCGGGGGGGGCGCTTGACCTCTGTGGGCGGGGGCACAATCCAATACACCGGCCAGGCGGGGGCTGCGGCCACCGGGATCTCGCGGTTGGCATTCGACGCACTGAAGGATTTCCGCTATTCGAACTTTGAAGCCACGTTGAACGGCAATCTGGCAGACAAAGTGGATATCGGTTTGCAGTTTTCTGGGCTGACGGTGGGGGAAGACTTGGATTTGTCTTCGATCGTGCCGTTGCCAGGGGGCCAAACCGCCACAGCGCCCGATGTGCCGTTTCGGTTTAATGTTTCCATAAATGCGCCGTTCAGCTCACTTATGGATACTGCAGCAGGGATCGCTGACGCGCGCCGGTTTGCCCGGCCCGGGTTAGTGGCCCCAGAACAGACACCGGTTGACCCTGAAGCGCCGCCGCAGCCCCCGCAGCAGTGACGCCAAAGCCAGAAAGGCCGGCGGTTGGAGGACTTGATGCGTGTGAGAGTATTGTTGGCCTTTACTGCCCTTGCGTCCGCAAGCCTTGCGGCGGCCTGCGTGCCGGTGGAGGTGCGCGTGCCGGAGCCAATCACGATCAATTTGAACGTGAACATTCGCCAGGAAGTGGTGGTGCGCCTTGAGGGCGACGCCCGCCAGCTTCTGCAAGAACGTCCGGACATTTTCTAATGTTGCGCTTGTTTTCGGGGGATCCCGCCATGTCTTTCACCCCTTCTCTTCTGCGCCGCACTTTGGCTGTCGCCGTGTGTGCGCTTAGCCTTGGACTTTCGGCGCAAGCGTTGGCCCAGGCTGACGATGTTGTGGCGGCAGCGCGCACCGCTGGCATCGTTGGCGAACAAGCGTCTGGCACAGAAGTTGGCACGCTGGGCATTCGCGATGAAGCGCGCGCCAACGACGATCTGCGTCGGCGGGTGGCCCAGATCAACGGCGAGCGCCGGCAGGTCTATTTCGACCGCGCGGCCAGCCGTAGCCAGGAACTGGGCATGACTGTTGCCCCGGCGGAGATGGCGGCGGCGACCGCATGCCAGCTGTTGGCCAACCGGGTGGGCGTGGGCGAATGGTATCGCGATGAGGCGGGCGCTTGGCGTCAACGTACTGCAAGCGCGCCGGTGGCGCGGCCCAGCTTCTGCCCCGCTTCATGAACCGGCTTGTTGTTTGGCTGGGCATGCTTGCCTTGATGGGCCTTGCGGTTGCAGTGGGCGTTGGGCTTTACGGGACCTATTCCCAATTGGGCGTTGAGATCAGCTGGTTTGGCTGGGCGGCCATGGCGGTCGGTACGGTTTTGTCCTTCGGCCTAGCGGGCGGTTTGATGTGGCTGATGGGCTATAGTTCCCGCCACGGTTTTGACGCCCGACAGCCGCTGGACGATCCGCCTGAGAGTTGAGGATTTCCAGGGCGGC
Organism: Caulobacterales bacterium; assembly: GCA_049314555.1. Classification (GTDB taxonomy): domain Bacteria; phylum Pseudomonadota; class Alphaproteobacteria; order Caulobacterales; family Aquidulcibacteraceae; genus REEB509. The sequence goes on along the minus strand of JBMOEW010000022.1, from coordinate 13,497 downwards.
GAATCATCTATGGTCGCCGGCACTTATCGGAGGTCTGTTTGGTGCCCTCCGGATCACTGACATCGCGCCAGGAGAGCAGGATGATTGAGGGGCCCCGGCTCACAGCCCTGATTGCGTCACGAGTCTGTCACGACATGATGGGCCCGATGAACGCCATCATCCAAGGCTTGGAGATGATCAAGGAGACCGACGCGAACGGTAAGAACGCGGACGCGATTTCGTTGATGGAGCATGGCGTGCAAAACGCCTGGGCCAAGCTGGAGTTCTTTCGGTTTGCCTTTGGAAGCGCCGTCGTCGAGGGCGATGGAGAGCTGGAAGAGGCGAAGCCCACGGCGGACCGCCTGTTTGCCGCATTGAAGCCAAGTCTGGATTGGGCAACGGGGCGGGTGGCGATGCCGAGGGCCGCTGCGCGCGTGATCATGAATCTGTTGCTGATCGGGGCGGACTGTTTGCCGCGGGGCGGCACTGTGCGCCTGGAAAGCCGCAGCAATGGCGCGGTGGGCGAAGTGGCCGTGATCGCCACCGGTCCGCGGGCGACGCTGAAGGCCGATACGCTTTTGGGTCTGCGGGGGGAAAGCCCGGCGGAGGGCTTTGAGGGCCACAATATTCAGCCGGCCATTGCTGGGTTGTTTGCCCGCCAATTGGGCATCGAACTGGCGGCGCGGGAAGCGCCGGAACGGATCGAGCTGATCGCGCGTTCGGCTGCCTTTAAAGTCTGACTGCGGCTGTGAAATTAGAAGTCGGTTAACTCCCGTACAGCGATTGTTGCGCCGGTGACTCGCGCCCTGCGTGGGGCTGCGCCGGAGCTTATGCCGCCATGGATGATCTGCTCGTCGAGTTTCTGACTGAGACCGCCGAAAACCTCGAAGTGATTGACACCGAGCTTGTCCGGTTCGAGCAAGAGCCTTCGGACAAGGCGACGCTGAACAACATTTTCCGCCTTGTGCACACGATCAAAGGCACTTGCGGCTTTTTGGGGCTGCCGCGGCTTGAGGGCGTCGCCCATGCGGGCGAAACGCTGCTGGGCAAGTTCCGCGATGGCGCGCTGCAGGTGACGCCCGATGCGGTGACGCTGGTGTTGCAGTCCATCGACCGGATCAAGGAAATTCTGGCGGGGCTTGAAACCACTGGCGTCGAGCCGGTGGGGGACGACAAGCCGTTGCTTGATCTGTTGCACGCGGCGGCGGATGGCAAAATGGCGGGGCCTGCGCCGATCGCCGCGCTGCCGGTGGTTGAGGCCGATCCCGCGGGTCCGAACGGCGAGCGGTGGGACCGCGACATGCAACGGTTCTTGCGGCCGGGCGAAGTTTCGCTTGCCGATCTTGAGGCGGCGTTCATGGCCGCCACTGCCGATGAACCGGCTGCGCAAGAGGTGAGCGCCCCTGCCCCTTCGCCTAGCGTTGCGCGTGCGCCCGCCAAGGCCAATCGCGATGGGGACGGCGATGAAGACGATGCGGCCAAAGGGGGGCGATCGGATTCTACTGCGAACCAGACCATCCGGGTCAATGTTGAGCTGCTTGAGCAGATGATGACGATGGTCTCGGAGCTGGTGCTGACGCGCAATCAGCTGCTGCAGATGGTCCGCGGGCTGAATGATAGCGAATTCAAAGCGCCGCTGCAGCGGTTGTCGCTTATTACTGCCGAGTTGCAGGAACGGGTGATGAAGACCCGGATGCAGCCGGTGGGGTCTGCGTGGCGGAAGCTGCCGCGGATTGTGCGTGATGCTTCACGCGATTTGGGCAAAAAGATTGAGCTGCGCGAGGAAGGCGAAGCCACGGAGCTCGATCGGCAGGTGCTTGAATACATCAAGGACCCGCTGACGCACATGGTGCGCAACTCGTGCGACCACGGATTGGAAAGACCGGCAGATCGTGTGGCGGCGGGCAAGCCCGAAGCTGGCACCATTCGGCTTTCTGCGCACCATGAGGGTGGCCACATCATCATGGAAATCGCCGACGATGGCGCGGGGTTAAACACCGCGCGCATTCGACAAAAAGCGATCGAGAAAGGCATTGTGAGCGAGGCCGAGGCCGCCTCGATGAGCGATGCGCAGATCCATCGGTTTATCTTTGCGCCGGGCTTTTCGACGGCTGCGGCGGTGACGAACATGTCTGGCCGCGGTGTCGGCATGGACGTGGTGCGGACAAACATCGAAGCTATCGGCGGTTCGATTGAGCTGTCCAGCCAAGAGGGCAAAGGCACAACCTTCCGTATCAAGATCCCTCTGACGCTGGCGATTGTGCAGGCGTTGATCCTTGGGGCGGCGGGGCAACGGTTTGCGGCTCCGCAGACCGCCGTGGTGGAGCTTGTGCGGGTTGGGCGCGATGCCGGGCACCAGGTGGAAATCATCAACAACGCGCCTGTGATGCGCCTGCGGGACCGGATGCTGCCGTTGGTGGAGCTTTCGGACGTTTTGGATCTTCCGAAGGCGGAGATCCGGCCGGAAGTGGCGCGGTTCGTAGCGGTGATGCAGATTGGTGCCACGCGCTTTGGCGTTGTGGTCGATGAAGTTCACGATACGGAAGAAATTGTCGTGAAGCCGCTGGCCAGCCTTTTGCGGGGTGCGCCGATGCTGTCGGGTGCGACCATTTTGGGCGACGGTTCTGTTGTGTTGATCCTTGACCCGAATGCGCTTTCGGCCAAATTCGGCCAAAACCACAAGGAGCATGCAGCGGGCGCGGATGCGCTGGCGGGCAAGAATGCTGAAGACGGGCTGAAGAGCCTGATCCTGTTCCGCGCCGGATCGGAAACGATCAAGGGCGTGCCGCTGCAACTGGTGACGCGCCTGGAACAGGCTTCGGTTGCCTCGCTGGAGCGTGCAGATGGGCGCGTGTTGATGCAGTATCGCGGCGCGTTGATGCCGCTGACGCATATGGCGGGTGACTATGCCTTCAAGACCGAAGGCATGCAGCCGGTTTTGGTGTTCACCGTGGGCAGCCAAGCGTTTGGCGTGGCAGTGGATGAGATCGTGGATATCGTCCGTGAACCTATGTCGATTGATCTGGGGGCGGATCGCCCAGGCATTCTGGGGGTGGCGGTCGTGCGCGGCCAAGCCACAGAGATCATCGATGTGAGCCACTATCTGCAACAGGCGGCGGGCGAATGGCAGGACCATCGCGGCCGTGTGCCTGGGGCGAAGGGACGGATTTTGGTCGTGGAGCAAAGCGCGTTCTCGCGTCAGCTTTTGACGCCGCTGTTGGAAGCCGCGGGCTATGAGGCGGTTGAGGTGCAAGGCTTTGCCGACGCCCTGCTGTTGAAAGATAAAGGGATGATCTTTGACGCGGTGTTGGCGGATGTGGACGGTGATCCAAACGCCGCGACGGCCTTTGCGGAGCGGATTTCGGAAGATCCGGCCTGGGACAATGTGGTTCGGCTGGGATTGTCTGGGGGCGTCTCAAGCGTTCAGATCTTCAGCGATTGTGTACGCAAGAACGACCGCGCCGGGCTGATCGCCGCATTGGAATATGCCATTCAGCAGAAGGAGCACGCGGCATGAGCGAGTCCACGCTTCTGCACGAGGACGTGCGCGAATTCGTTACGTTTACGATCGGCGATCGCCTGTTTGGGGCCCCCGTAAGCGACGTGCACGACGTCTTTGCGCTGACCACGTTGACGCCTGTGCCCTTGTCAAGGCCAGATATTGCAGGTTTGCTTAACCTCCGTGGCCGGATTGTTACGGTAATGGATGCAAGGCGGCGATTGGGCCTGCCGGCAAGACAACGCGACGCCAAAGGCTTGATCACCATCGGTTTGGACCGCGACGGCGAAAGCTATGGCCTGGTGGTCGATTCCGTAGGCGAAGTGTTGCGCTTGCGACAAGATCAGTTCGAAGAGAACCCGGTGAACCTGGACCCGGCCTGGCGGGAAGTTTCCCGCGGGGTTTATCGCCTGGAAACGGGACTTCTTATCGAATTGGACATCAACCGCATGCTTGATGCGCCTGCAGGTGCTTTCACGCAGGCCGCTTAGCCTTAACCAAAGCCAGGGAGACCTGAGATGAAGAGTTGCCTCGTCGTGGACGATAGCCGGGTGATCCGGAAGGTGGCGCGGCGGATCCTTGAGGATCTGCGCTTTGAAATTGACGAGGCCGCGGACGGGTTGGAGGCGCTGCAATCTTGCCGCCGCAACATGCCAGATGCGATCCTCCTGGATTGGAACATGCCGGTGATGAGCGGCATCGACTTTCTGCGCCAGTTGCGCAAGGAAACCGGCGGCGAACGTCCGGTTGTGGTGTTTTGCACCACCGAGAATGACGTGGAGCATATTTCGGAGGCGCTGAAGGCGGGTGCCAACGAATACATCATGAAGCCCTTTGACGGTGATATCCTGCAATCGAAGTTCTCCGAAGCCGGACTGTTGTAGGGCTGACAATGACCACCGCCCTGCCCTTGCGAAAAGTGGAGCCCCCTATCCGGGTGCTGTTGGCAGACGACAGCGCCGTGGTGCGGGGGCTTGTTTCGCGTTGGTTGACCACGGAGGCGGGGATCGAGCTCGTTGGCATGGGCCTGAATGGGCGCGACGCTGTTCGGTTGACGCTGGAATTGCAACCCGATGTGATCGTGCTTGATGTGGAAATGCCGGAACTGGACGGTTTGGGCGCGATACCAGAGATTTTGAAGGCCTGCCCTGGGGTGCGAATCCTGATGGCCTCTACGCTCACCCATCGCAATGCGGAAGTTACGCTGAAGGCACTATCGCTGGGGGCGACTGATTATCTGCCAAAGCCGGTGACGGGGAAACTTGCGGCGGCGGCAGATTTCAAGCGCGATTTGGCGTTGCGCATTCGGGCTTTGGGGGCGCGCCGCAGTGTTGCTCGGCCATCGACGACGCCCGCTGCTGCTGGCGCGCGCGCAGCGGCCCCAGTTGCACGACCGGCAGCGCCTGTTCCTCAACTTGCGCGGCGCACGAACCGTTTGCCTGCGGACGTGTTGGTGATTGGCAGCTCCACCGGCGGGCCCCAAGCGCTGCAGGTGGTGATTAGCGGGCTTGCCGGAAAAGTGCAGGTGCCGATCCTGATCGCGCAGCATATGCCGGCAATGTTCACAACCATTTTGGCAGACCATTTGGGTAAGGCTTTTGGTGCGCCCTGCCTGGAAGCCAAAGACGGAATGCCTTTACTGGGGGGCCGGATTTATGTGGCACCCGGAGATTTTCATACGCGGATCGCGCGGCGGCACGGCGCTTTGGTGGCGACGCTCGATCAATCGCCGCAGATCAACTATTGCCGACCGGCGGTTGATCCCCTGTTTGCTTCGGCTGCGGAGCATCTTGGGGAAAGGGTGCTGGCTGTTGTGTTGACCGGCATGGGTGCGGACGGACGCGAAGGCGCGCGCGCGATTATCGCAAAGGGCGGAAGTGTTCTTGCCCAAGACGAAGCAACCAGTGTGGTTTGGGGCATGCCGGGTGCAGTGGCACAGGCAGGCCTAGCCACCGCCATCAAACCCTTGCCGGAAATGGCCGGCACAATCGTGGCATTCGCCCAAGGAAAGGCCTAACTCATGTTGCCCGAAGCTGAGTTCGCATTTGTGGCGCGAGAAGTGCGGATCCGCTCTGGACTCGTGCTTACTCCGGACAAAGCCTATCTTCTGGAAACCCGGCTTGGGCCGATCGCGCGCAAAGAAGGATTTCCAGGGCTTAAGGAACTGGTGACGGCGGCCCGCGCGCTGCGCGACGAGCGCCTGTTGTGGGCCATTACAGATGCTCTGACCACGAACGAAACCTTTTTCTTCCGTGACAAGACCCCGTTTGACCTGTTCCAAGGCACCATTATGCCGAAGCTTTTGGCAAAGAAGGGTGTTGGGGGGCGCGCGCGGATCTTGTGTGCTGCCTGCTCCACCGGCCAAGAGCCTTACTCGCTGGCGATGATCCTGGACGAAGCGAAGGCCACCGGGCGCGGGATTGATGCGGAGATTGTTGGGATCGACATATCCGAGCGCGTTTTGGAGAAGGCGCGGGCGGGGCTTTATAGCCAGTTTGAGGTTCAGCGCGGTTTGGCCGCACGGCTCCTGGTGAAGTATTTTGAGAAGTCTGGCGACATGTGGCGGATCAGTGATCGGATCCGGGCGGCGGTGAAGTTCCAGCGCTTCAACCTGCTTGAGGACGTGCGCGCGTTGGGCAAATTCGATGTGATCTTCTGCCGCAACGTGTTGATCTATTTCGAGCCGGCAACCAAACGCCAGACCTTGGAAAAACTGGCTGGTTGCACCAACGACGAAGGGTTTTTGCTGCTTGGTGCGGCAGAAACCATGATGGGCGTGACCGAGGCTTTTGAGTCGGTTCCGGAGCAGCGCGGGTTGTATCGCCGAAACGGGGCGTGGCGGGCTGCGGCTTAGGGCTTTGTTTGATTGATCCGTGGTCTTTGCTAACGGTGGCTAGCCCTCGACCACGCCGCGGCGCCATTCGGCGTCGCGACGGGGGGCGGCCAGATAATCCGTGGACCGCATTTCCATCAGGCGGCTGGCGGTGCGCTCAAACTCAAAGCTCTGATCGCCGGCGGGATAGAGCTTATGCGGCTCTGCTTCGGCGGTGACGATAAGCTTGGTTTTTGCTTCATAAAGCGCGTCGACCAGGACCCTGAACCGGGCGGCCTCTTCGCGCATGGACGGGGTCAGGCGCGGCACAGCTTCTAAAATCACCGTATGAAACCGCTCCGCTACTTCAAGATAATCGGCGGCTCCAAGGGCGCGGGCGCACAGCTCTTCAAAGGAAAAGCGGGCAACGCCAGCGGCTTGGCGTGGCACCAAAAGCGCACGCCCTTGGACCTCTAAGGTGACTGGTTGTGCTTGCGCGCCTTGGGTTAGGCGCTCCCAGGCGGCGTCCACCGCTTGGGTGGAGGCTAGTCCCAAAGGCGCATAATAGACGGGGGCCGCCATCAGGCGATTGAGGCGATAGTCTTGCGGGCCGGCGAGTTCGACCGTGTCTAAGCTTGCCTTCAGTATCTCGATGAAGGGTAAGAAAAGTTGGCGGTTGAGGCCGTTGCGATAAAGATCATCTGGGGTGCGGTTTGAGGTGGCGACGATCACGACCCCCTCCTCCCACAGGCGCTCAAAGAGCCGCCCAAGGATCATGGCATCGGCGATGTCGGTGACGGCGAATTCGTCAAAGCACAGAAGGGTTGCGCGTTTTGCGACGTTTTTGGCGGCGGCGGCGATGATCTGATCCTGGCCATCGGCCTTGGCGCGCGCCTGGCGCATGAACGCGTGTTGCGCCAGCATAAAGGCATGGAAATGCGCACGGCTCTTTTTGGCGATGGGTGCGGATTGGAAGAACAAATCCATCAGCATGGATTTGCCGCGGCCAACGGGGCCATGAATGTAGAGGCCGCGGGGGGGCGGTTTTCTGGCAAACCAGGGGGCTTTGTTCCACTTGGCGAGGGCGTCGTGGAGGGCTTCGAGGCGATCGACCACGTGCTGTTGGGCGGGGTCTTGGGTTACCGCGCCGCTGGCCACGCGGCTGGCATACGCAAGCGCTGGAGACTGGTGTTGCATGTGATTGCCGCCCCCCTGCCCGGTTATGAGGTGGCCAGGCGCTGTCGGTCGCGATGGACCAGCTTTGCCATATCGGCATCCGCGCCCGGAATGACCCGCAAATGCGCCCCGCTGCGCCAGATCAGGAGTGGCGCTTCGGGAAATATGTGATCGGCGGCCAGGGCGGATGCTATGCGTTCGTGGGTTTGCACCGCCCAAAGTGCATAGCCGGCGGCTTCGTCCTGATCGGCAATCACGCTGGGAAGCGGTTGGCCATCGCGCGGCGTGAACAGCAAAGAAGCGTCGCCACTGCGCGCAACGGCGGCGGCGAGCTGGGCTGCTGGGGTGGTTGGATCTTCGCCGGCCGCGATGAGCATCACGTGGACAGGCACTTCATCCGCCTGCAGGGCCATCAAGGCCTCTCTGGTGCGGCGTGCGGCGTTTTCATTATCCACTGTGCCAATCAGCCAGACGGACGGGGGGCGTTCGCTGTCGCTGGCTGGAAGGCGAACAAAGGGGCCGTCTGCCAAGGCCTGCACAAGCATAGCTGGCTCACGCAGGACCAGTGCGGGTTGGCGCTCCAACTCGCTGCGCAGGCCCGCGAGGCTGGCAAAGGCCGTCAGGCAGGCTGCGGCCAGAAGACCAGCCACACTAATAAGTGCCAATGGACGATCAATCGGGACCCGCTCGGCCGTAAACACGCGTTTGCCTCCGTAACAGTGAGATCGCTTACACCGCGGACGCGGACGTGTCATGACACGAGCTGCGCTCGCCAGAGGGATGCCCGTTTTGCGGTTGGCTTGCGCAGCTTGTGCTTGCGTTCGAGGCCGAAGGTGGCGCAAATCGCTGTTTGACCCCGTGGAGCTTCGCCGTCGATGAGCGACGTCGCCCGTCCCGCCCTGGCAAGGCCGCTTGCCCAAGACCGCGCCAAGCACATCGTGGATGTGCTGATCGAAGAGCGTGCGCCGCGCCTTTCGGCAAGCCCGTTTTGGCCTTTGCTGCGCCCTCCCCTTTATCAAATCCTCAACTACGCCAAGGCCCGGCGCATGGCCGATGACATCGCGCCGCGGGGCGGAGTGGATGCGCTGGACTCGATCAGCGCTTTGCTGCGGCTGAATGTGGAAACGGTGGGGATCGAGAACGCGCGCCGAAACGGCGCGTTCTTGATACTGGCAAATCACCCAACGGGAATCACCGATGGCATCGCGCTTTATGATGCCGTGAAGCCAATCCGGCCGGATTTGCTGTTTTATGCGAACTCGGATGCGCACCGGGTGTGTGCGCAGTTCGACGATGTGTTGATCCCCGTCGAGTGGGTAATGCACAAGCGGACGCGGGAGCGCACGCGCCTGACGCTTAAGATGACCGCCGAGGCGTTTGAAGCCGGCAAGCCGTTGATGATTTTTCCGGCGGGACGGCTGGCGCGGGAGCGAAACGGGCTGGTGGTCGATCCGGAATGGCAGACCAGCGCGCTTAGCCTTGCGCGGAAATATCAGCTGCCGATTGTGCCGGTTCACGTGACCGGCCCTTACGCCACGCTGTTCCATTTGTTCGACAAGTTCTCGCCCGAGCTGCGCGACATCACGCTGTTTCACGAGCTGCTGAACAAGCACGGAAAGACCTACCGCTTGATTTTCGGCACGGCGATTGGGCCTGAAGCCATCGTTGCCGCGGGGGATTCGACGGCGGCCTCGCGGCGAGTGAAGTATTTCATTGAGCGGGTGTTGGCGAACGATCCCAAGGCGCAGTTTGACCCGGCCGGGTCGGAGTGTCCCTACCGAGACCCGCCAAAGCCGGGCGAGCCCGCCAAAGTTGATCAGTAGTCGCGCTTGGCGGATTGTGCCAAGCGGCGCTCGTTCTCCAGCTTCTTGCCGATTTCGCCGATCTTGCCGGAGGCGATCAAGCCTAAAGCGTTGATCGCTTTGCGGCGCAGCTGGGTGAAGCGGCTTTTGGCAACGACCGTGGGCTGTTTGGTCCATTCGTGCACTTCCAGCACGGAAACGAGCCGGAATGCCGCTGTGCGTCCGCGCAGCGTGGCTTCGTGTTTCCAGGTGCTTTCGCCCTTCAGGAAGTCCACGATCATCGCGCCTGTCCAGAGATCGACATCGTCGATCAGCATCAGGCCGCCGACCCGCAGGCGCGGAGCGATGTATTGCCAGTCGATCGCGGGGATCGGAAACCCATGGCCGCCATCGATCAGCGCCAAATCCAGGGGCGGGATTTCCAGGCGGGGCAAAACGTCTTGGCTGAAGCCGAAGTGGAAATGGAGGTTTTCGGTGGAGATGCCGGCGGCTTGGCAGTGGGCCTTGATGCGGGCGGCTTCATCGTGGCTTGGGGTGACGCAATGGTGGATACAGCCCAATTCGGCAAAGGTGACGGTGGAGCGGCCAGCCCCGGTTTCCAGCGTGACCGACCCTGGCTTTAAGGAGGACCGAAGGGTGTTCAGGACCTCTTGGGAAATGTCCCAGTCGGCTTGCCCGTCGCTGTGGAGGTGTTCGCTCATAGACTCCTGCCCTTCCGCTTGGCGGTCGCTTATCGCCTAAAGGTTACGATCAGGAAAGCGGGCGAGGCGAAGCGCTGCAGTTTGTTTGTGCCGTCAGGAAGGCGTGGATTTCGGTCTGGATGTCGCGCAGGGGGGCCATCGGGTTGTGGCCGCCGGGAAATGCCACAAATCGCGCGCGTTCGGATCCGTAAGGGCGCGCGAGGGCGGTGGAGGCCAGTGCCTCGCCCTGGCTGAAGGGGACCACTTCGTCAGCGCGGCCGTGCATCACCAGAATGGGGCCCTCAAACCGGTTGAGCGCCGTTCGGCTTGCCAACGCGGTGCCGGGAAAGACGCCCGGCACGCCGGCGCTTGCCACCATGTCTGCGAGGCTGGTGAAGGTGCTTTCCAGGACCAACGCACAGGCGGGCCGGTTTTCTGCGGTGGCGGCGGCGGCTGATCCGCCCAGGGAACGTCCAGCCACGACGATGCGGGTCGGGTCAATACCGGGCTGGCTGGCCAGGAGGTCAAAGAAGGCTAGCGCATCGCCGGGAAGCGATGCTGATGACGGCGTACCGGTGGAGCGCCCAAAGCCGCGGTATTCGGCCAGCAGGACGGCGTAGCCTTGAGCGAGGTAGGCGTTGGCCAAGGGCACGTTTACGTCGATCAGTTCGGCGTTGCCGTGAAAGTACAACACCGCCGGCACGGGGCCAGATTGGCCCGGCGGACGAAACAGCCAGCTTTCCAGGCGGGCACCGGGGCGTTCGAGCCAACGCTGCTCAGCGCCGTCTGGCTTTTGGCGCTGGGTCAATTCCAGGTAGGCACCGACAAAGGCTACGCGATCAACGAGGGTTGCGATCATGGCATGAGCTGGCGCGGGGCACAGGGCGGACAGGCCCAGCCCCAGGGCCAATACTTTGCTGCGACTTCTGTTCGCCCCTACCCGCATTACACCTGCCGTTCGACCATGATCTTTTTGATCTCGGCGATGGCTTTGGCGGGATTAAGGCCCTTCGGGCAGACCTGCGCGCAATTCATGATTGTGTGGCAGCGATAGAGCTTGAAGGGGTCTTCCAGGTCATCCAGGCGTTGGCCGGTTTCTTCGTCCCGGCTGTCGGCGATCCAGCGGTAGGCTTGCAGCAGCGCTGCCGGGCCGAGATAGCGCTCGCTGTTCCACCAATAAGACGGGCACGAGGTGGAGCAGCAGGCACACAGGATGCATTCGTACAGGCCATCGACCTTGATGCGGTCTTCTGGGCTTTGGGGCCACTCGTTTTGCGGCTCTGGGGTGGTGGTTTTCAGCCAGGGCTCGATCGAGGCGTATTGGGCGTAAAAGGTGGTGAGATCTGGCACCAGGTCCTTGATCACCGGCATGTGCGGCAAAGGCGCGATGGAGATCGCCCCTTCGGGCAGTTCGTCCATGCCCTTGGTGCAGGCCAGGGTGTTGCGGCCGGAAACGTTCATCGCGCAGGAGCCGCACACCCCTTCCCGGCAGGAGCGCCGGAACGTCAGGGTGGGGTCGATGGTGTTTTTGATGGCGATGATGGCGTCCAGGACCATCGGGCCGCAGGTATCGAGGTCCAGGTCGTAGGTGTCCCAGCGGGGGTTTTCGCCGGAGTCCGGGTCATAGCGGTACACTTTGAAGCGGCGGACGCGCTTGGCACCCTTGGGGGCTGCGAAGTGGCGGCCCTTCTTGACCCGGGAATTCTGCGGCAGCGTGAGCTGAACCATGGGACGGCGACCTGTCCTTAAGTGATCTACGATGGGCGAGGACCGTGGCGAGGCTCGCGGCCGACGTCAAGCTATCACACGATACGACCGCACCTGTTGACCAGATCAGGCCCACCTGCGCGACAAACGTGCCTTATTGCGTCGACTTAGTTTGGGTTCGCGCTGGCACCGTACCAGTCGATTTTGCGGGTGGCGAGCATCGCGCCCAGGATCACCACGAAGGCCACGACGGAGCCTGCGAGCAAGGCGTAATCTTCCATGGTCATCAGCACATACATCGCGCCGTAGAGGATTGTGAGCCCGACGAAGGCCCGCAGCCCCAACCGCATGCTGTTAAACGACGACGCCGCGTAAAACGAGAGCAGCGGCACCGTGACGCCCGCCGCCGCCAGGAAGGCCGGGGTGAAGCCCCAGAGTTCGGTGAGCGAGAGCAGCAGCAAATAGAACACGCACTGGGCGAGGCCAACAAGCACGTATTGTGCGGGGTGCGCCTTGCGGCCGCCGGCGGCCTCGAAAATAAACACCGCCAGAAACACGATCCCCACAAACATCAGGCCATAGCGCACGGCGCGCTGGGCACCTTGGTAGACATCAGCGACGGCAGAGAAGCTAACAGCCATGTCGCGGCTGGCGACTGTTGACACATCGGCGATGCTGCCGGCGCTGGCCTTGGGAACGCCGCGGGCCAGAAACGGTACGTTCCAGGCCGCGACGAAGCCCTCGTTGGAGAGTTGCATGGGCTCGGTGGTTTGGAAGAACCCCTCCGCCAGGGTGGAGCGCCAATCGCCGCGGATGGTGGCCTGGGTTTCCATGGCAAAGGCGGCCAGGGAGAAGCGCTGTGCGCCGGTGAGGATGATATCGGTGGTGATGGCGAACGCGCGGGGGCCCTGCGCAAGAACGGGTACCGCACCGGCCATGGTTTGCATGCCGGAGGCTGTCGGCATGCCGGAGGGGTCTATGCTGGCGCTGAAGCTTGATCCATCGCGGCCCGCGTTGGTGCCAATGCTGGACAGATCGCCGGCCAGGAGCGGCTCCAGGGCGCTCTCTCCTCCTGCGTCGAAGCGCAAAATGACGGCTTCGCGGATCGCGCGGCTATCGGCCACAAACATCATGATGCGGGCCTGGGACCAGTCAAAGGTGACGTCTGGGCCAACATCAGCCAAGGCGGCGGCGGGATCAAACGAGGCCGTGAAGCGGGTGGTGGCGGTGTAGACCGCGGCCTTGTAGATGCCCTTGCGGCGCAGCGGCTGTTGGATGGCGACGTTGGCGTCTGCGGTGCCGGTTTGGGCGTAGACCAGAAAAGTGCGTCGCTCCAGGCGGGTGGCGGGGCGGCCTTGATCGTCGGTGCCGGTGATGCGCTCCACCGCCGGCACGATCAGGATCGGGCCGCCGACCTGCTGGCGTCCACCGGATTGGGCACCGACTTCTTCGGTGACGGTGATGGCGCGGCTTTGGCGTTCGTTGACCAGGCCTTGCACCAAGGTCAGGGGAATAAGCATCACCAGGGCCAGAAAGCACACAAGCAGAAGCTTCAGCCCCAAGGAGCCGCGCGGGATCAGGCCAGACAAGGGATTGGATGCCATGGATGCCACGTGCTCCGGGAGTGTGGCCTATCCATATCAGCTAGCCGGCTGAATTCCATCATCATTATGGCGGGGCGGCGCTAGAGCCCTCTGCGATCCGATGAAATCGGATCGAGGGCTCTTACTCCCTATCTTGTCGCGTTTTCTTTCGACCGACCGGAAACCAGTTGGTCGGAAAACGCACTAGTGTCCTGAACCAGAAGTTCGTGGGATAAATGTGTTCTGCAGCCGCAGACAG
>JBMOEW010000021.1:0-54264 GCA_049314555.1 Caulobacterales bacterium | reverse complement strand
CTAGCGGCGGGGTTTGGGTAGTACCAGTCGTAGGCTTCGCCCGCTTCGATCCGGCCCTGCAAATAGCTGCGATCATGGATGGAATTCGCCAAAGTCCCATCGAGATGGCCTTGAGTGCCGCGCCAATCGGTAAGCGGCGGATACCAGTCGATGCCGACGCAACTGATGGCGGGTTTGCCCAAATCGGATCCAGGTGGAAGTAGACATCGCCACTGGCGTCAGTGGGGCGGATGCCTACGTATTCGGTCAAGTCCCGCGGCGTCGGTGAGCTTTGCGGTGGACCCGATCACGGCGCGCACGTCCTGGGCCAACGCTGTTAGGGCCGTCACCGCTGGAAAACTTGTGCCCGCCGCGCGCACGCCGGTGACGCCAACACGTTCAGACCCCATGACGAAGGAATCGACCCCGCCGGCCGCCTGCGCCAGCTTCGCGTTGTGCAGGATGAAGCGACGGAACGACCATTCGTTGGGCCCGCTTTAGGTGACCTGTGTGGCGGTTGAAGTGAAGTGGGCGGGCGTGGCGGTGCCAAAGAAAGCGGCAACCTGGGTTTGCGCGGCGGCGGTCTTATCCGGGGTGCCGGGGCGGCCGGGTGCCACGTCCAGCGTGATGCGGCCGCGCCAGGGATAGGGCGGCTGCTTGCTTGTTCTGCCTTTTCGGCGGAGGGCGAGAGGCTTTCGGCCAGGGCGAGGGCATCGCGCAGGGGCTTGGTTAGCGTGACGGCCTGTCTTGCCAGGCGTTCGGGGTCGGTCTGGTCGTCGATGCCTAAGCGAACGGCTGTATCGACAAGGGACGTGATGATCTGCTTGGGCGCGCGCCGGACGGATTGCTGTAATCCGCGCGGCGTCTTCAGAACCTTTTCATCGGGCATGGCCTAAAATGGCCTTCACGGCGGCGGGGTCGGACAAGGTTCACCGCTCCGTGGGTTAAGGCCTTGACCCGATTGGAGCGGGGCTTGCATACCAGCAGGATCGGGGAGCGTTTTGTCCACCGATTGGGCTGCCGGATTTGCGCCATGGGCGCATGCGATCCCTTTTCGCCCCAGCGGGGACGGAGCATTTTGGCGTGAATGGCATCAAGGTCTTCTTCGGCTCCCTGTGGACGCGCCTGACAGGTGCGGGCGGGCAAGCGCGGTCTCGTCTGAACCAAATGGTGAAGGCAAATCCCTGGCGGGCCGTGCAGGTTGCGGTGGTTGGGGCCCTTGCGGTTGCGGCGTTTGTGGGCATTGGGTTTTGGGCGTGGGTGCACGTTGGCCTGCCCCGCCTGCCCGCCAAGGACCAGATCTGGGCCTATAATCGCGAGGCCGGCGTTACGTTTCTGGACCGCAACGGAACCATCATCGGCGTGCGTGGCCCGTCCTATGGCCGGGAAGTGACGCTGGCTGCCCTGCCCGCTTATGTGCCGCAAGCCTTTTTGGCGATCGAGGACCGCCGCTTTTATGAGCACGACGGAGTCGACAACACCGCGATCGTGCGGGCGGCGATGGCCAACCTGACCGCTGGGCGGACAGTTCAGGGCGGCTCTACCATCAGCCAACAGCTGGCCAAGAACCTGTTTTTGACGCGGGACCAAACCTTGCGGCGCAAGTTGCAGGAAATGGTGTTGGCGGCCCGTTTGGAAGACCTTTTGACCAAGGACGAGCTGCTGGAGCTCTACTTGAACCGGGTGTTCCTCGGTGAACAGGCTTATGGGGTCGATGCGGCGGCCCGGCGGTATTTTGGCAAACCAGGCACCGAACTAACCCTTGCCGAGGCCGCCATGATCGCTGGCCTTCCAAAAGCCCCCTCGCGGACCGCCCCGACCAGTAACTTCGCGCGGGCCAAAGAACGCCAGGTGGTGGTTTTGGACGCGATGGTGGAAGCGGGCTACATCACGCCTGCCCAACGCGACGAAGCGGTGGCGGAGCCGATCAATGTGACAGTGGCCACTGGTGAGGGCAGCCTTGGCTATGTGTTTGATATGGCGGTGGAGGAGGCCCACCGGCTCACCCGCGATGTTGTGCCAGATATGGTGATCGAGCTCACAGTGGATCCTGCCATGCAAGCCATGGCGGAGCGCGCCATCGCGCGCCATGCCGGCGCTTTTGCCAATCGGGAGCGGCCGCTCCAGGCTGCGATGGTGGTGCTTGATCCTGCGGGGGAAGTGCGGGCTTTGATCGGCGGCAACAACTATCAGGCATCGAAGTTCAATCGAGCCTACCAGGCGCGCCGCCAGCCAGGCTCCACGTTCAAGGCTTTCGTTTACGCCGCAGCGCTGGAACGCGGCATGGATGCTGATGACGTTCGGTTTGACGAACCCATCGTTATTCAGGGCTGGCGACCAAGCAATTACGATGACGGGTATCGGGGCGCTGTGACCTTGCGGACGGCGTTTGCGCTCTCATTGAACACGGTGGCGGCCGAGATTGGCCACGAAACAGGCGTGCGCAATGTGGCGGCGCTGGCGCAGCGTTTTGGGGTTGGGCTTGGGCCAGATCCCAACGCGTTTGACGATGATGCGGTGCCGTTGTCGATCACGCTGGGGAGCGTTGAGGTTAGCCTTTGGGACATGGCGCAGGGTTTTGCGGTGTTCATGAACCAGGGGCGAAAAGTGGAGTCACACCTGGTCAACACGGTGCAGGATGCCCGGGGCCAGGTGTTGTTTCGCCGGGCACCGATTGCGCCTCAAGTGGTGTTTTCGTCGACCCTGAACGAGCAAATGGTGAGCTTGCTGGGCACGGTCGTGCAGCGGGGCACTGCAACCCGCGCCCAGATCAGTGGACATGATGTGGCCGGCAAGAGTGGCACCAGCCAGAACTGGCGCGACGCCTGGTTCATTGGGTTTACAGGCCAATACACGGCGGGCGTCTGGATGGGGCATGACGACTTTTCTTCGATGACGGCACGGGGCGGACCGGGGCGGGTTACAGGGGGATCATTGCCGGCGGCGATCTGGCATGACTTCATGTCTGAAGCGCTGGAAGGACAAGACAACATCCGCCTGCCCGGCCTTGTCGACCAACCCCGCCGCACCGCCCGCGACCGCGACTTTTCGAGCTTCTATGACGGCTTGCGCGAAGCCTTGAGCAGGGCCAACGTCGCCAGCGTGGCTGCACCACCGCCGCCTGACTTCTTCCGACGGGATTAGAGCTGCCAGATCATGCCTTCAGGACCCGTTCTCGCCCAGGCCATGGGCGTTCGCCTGACGCTTGGGGGCGCTGCACTCTTTGATGATGTCAGTTTCGCCTTGCACAAGGGCTCCCGCGCGGCCCTGATCGGGGCCAATGGCGCTGGGAAATCCACCCTGCTTGCGATCTTGTCGCGGCGGCTGATTGCCGACGGCGGCGGCGTTACCCTTGCCAACGGGACCCGCATCGCCACGATGCCCCAGGAGCCCGATCTTTCTGGCTTTGCCACGCTGCTCGATTATGTGACGGCGGCACCGGATGTTGCGGTGTATGAGGCGCAAGCGGCGCTGGAGGGCTTTGGGCTGGACCCAGAACGGGGAACCAGCCGGCTTTCGGGCGGTGAAGTGCGGCGGGCGAGCCTGGCGCAGGCGTTTGCGCAGGCCCCTGACCTTTTGCTGCTGGACGAACCGACCAACCATTTGGACATCCCGGCCATCACCCAGCTTGAAGCACGCCTGCAACGGTTCTCGGGGGCCGCGCTGATCATCAGCCACGACCGACGCTTCCTGGAGGCGGTGAGCACGCAATGCCTTTGGCTGCGCAGGCGGCGGGTGTTTGGCCTGGACGCGGGTTTTGAGCGCTTCGAGGCGTGGGCGGAAGAGATCGAAGCCGCCGAAGAACGCGCCGCGCAAAAGCTCGATACGCAGTTGAAGGCGGAGGAGCGTTGGCTGCAGCGCGGGGTGACGGCGCGACGGTCTCGAAACGAAGGACGCCGGCGCAAGTTGATGTCGATGCGCGCAGAAAAACGCTCCCTGCTGGCGGAAGGGGAGAAGACCGCCACGATCACAGCTGCGGTCGGGTCCGAAGGCGGACGGCTGGCCATCGAGGCGGTGGCGCTTTGCAAAGCCATCACCACACCAGAGGGCGGGTCGCGGACGCTGATCGCAGGCCTGTCGCTCAAGGTGATGCGCGGCGACCGGGTGGGCATCATCGGGCCCAACGGTGCCGGCAAGACCACGCTGCTTGATATTCTGTTGCAAAAGGCACCGCCCGATGCCGGACGCGTGCGCCACGGTGCCGGTTTGACGCTTGCCTATGTGGACCAGATGCGGGCGTTCGCCGATCCGAACAAAACCGTGTGGGACACGCTTTGCCCCTTGGGCGGTGATCAGGTGATGGCGCAGGGCCGGCCCCGGCACGTGGCCAGCTATGCTGGCGATTTTTTGTTTAGTTCTGGCCAGTTGCGCCAACCGACGCACGCCCTTTCAGGCGGGGAACGCAACCGGCTTGCCTTGGCTGTTGCCCTTGCCCAACCGTCCAACCTGCTGGTGCTGGACGAGCCGACCAACGACCTCGACATGGAGACCCTGGACGTGCTTGAGGAGATGCTGGCCAGCTATCAGGGGACGGTTTTGGTGGTGAGCCATGATCGGGCGTTCCTGGACGGCGTTGCCACACAGATTCTGGGGCCGATCAGCCAAGCACGTTGGGCGCTGTCGCCTGGCGGCTATGGTGATTTTATCCGCGAACACGGAGCTATGGGGGTACCCGAAGGCAAGGCAGCGGCGGTGTCTGGGCCCAAACCGGCAGCGAGTTCGCGCCCGTCTTTGACCAAGCTCACCTTCAAAGAAACGCGGCGGATGGCGGCGCTTGAGGCCGCGATGGCAGCCCTGCCGGCCGAAATCGCCCAGATTGAAGCGCGCCTTTCGGCCCCCGATGCCTACGTCAAAGACCCGTCCGGCGATGCGGCAGCGGCCAAGCGCCTTGATGCGGCGCGGGGCGAACTTGATGCTGCTGAAACAGAATGGCTTGAGCTGGAAGAGCGTCGGGCGGCGTTGGGAGCGGGCGGTGATTGACGCTTCTTTAACCGCATCTGCAAACCCTGTGCGCATGAGAAGCTTGATTGTTCCCGTGGTGATTGGGTTGTTGGTCGGCGTTTCGGCGGCCGTGGCGCAGGAAGGGTCTGCGACGCGGGAAGTTGGGGTGACGCGGCCAGGCGGCACCTACGCGACTTTGCCCGGCGCTGACCCCAATGCCTGTGCGCAGGCTTGTACCAGGGATAGCCTTTGCATGAGCTGGACGGTGATCGCCGATGTGCAGCCGCGATGCGAGTTGAAGGCGGTTATTCCCCATCCGATCGAGGATTCGCTGGCGATTTCTGGCCTGTCGCCGCGGGCGCCAGCCTTTGCGCGGCTTGTAGCGCCGCGCGAAATTGGACCGCCGCGCACCTTGACCAATGTCCCAGATGCGCCCGCGCCCGATGCGGATACCGCTGAGATCCAGGCACCGACGCCGACTGTCGCTGCAGCCGTGACTGCGCCGACGCCCGTCGAGATGCAGCTGGCGGGAATGCCGGTGCCTCCGGTGGTTGCGCTTTCGCCTGAAGTTCGCCCACAACCGGCACAGGTATCTGAGGCTGCAGCGGTGATCGATGAACCTGTGCCAGCAAGCGTGGCTGAAAACGGCGTCTCAGACCAACCGGTTGATCCGATTTTGCTGAACGCTGCCCCATCAGCTTTGCCGATCCGCGATCGCGAAGCCTTGCCAGCGCCTTCGCTACGCGGCGGCGGGTTTTAGGGATCCGCGCACGCTTTGTTAAGGCTCCTAAAGATAGGGTTATGGCCTGTTCAACGCTTGCAGGCAGTCCATGACCACGGCATCACACTTTGCGCGTTTGGTAGACCTCGCGAAGGAACCCTCCAGCGAGAAGCGCCGGGAATTGCTGCGCGAAGTGACGGAGATGTTCTTTGTGGTGCCGGTGGCGCAGGGTGGTGCCGAACAAGCCTTGTTTGACGATGTGCTGCAGCGGGTCGCGCAGGGCATGCAAGACAGCGTGCTTGCGGAATTGTCGGCTCGCTTCGCCGATGCGCCCAATGCGCCGGTCGGCTTGATGCGGGATTTGGCCAACCGCGCCTTTGTGATTGCGGACCCCGTTCTGACTCGCTCCAAGGCGTTACGAGAACAGGACCTCGTGGCCATCGTGAGCAGGCAAAGCCAAGATCACATCCGCGCCGTCGCGCAGCGCGACGATGTGACGGAAGTGGTGAGTTCAGCGATCGTCTCAAAGGGTAATGACGCTGCACTCGATACGTTGATGCGGAATGCGCGGGCGATGGTCTCGCGGGAGTCCATGGAAAGCGTGGTTGACCGAGCGCGGCTGAACGCGGCTTTGCACGACAGCGTCGTGAACCGGGCTGATATGCCGCTCGATCTCATGAATGAGATGTATTTCGTGGTGGCGGAGCGGCTGCGCTCGAAGATCCTGGAGCGCAACACGACCGTCGATCCCGCGACGCTGGATGAGGCCTTGGAGCGCGCGCGCCGTCGCATGAGCCAAGCCGCCGCCAAACCGGATCCGGATTGGCAGGCCGCGGGGCAAGAGATTGCCCAGAAGTTGCGCAAAGGGCAGCTGGATGGCCGCTTGCTGGTGTCTTACTACCGCGAGCACAAACTTGTTCACTTCATCATCGGCCTTGCCGAGATCACGGGTGTGGACGTGGCAACGGCCCAGGGCGTGATAGAGCGCCAGGACATGGACGCGCTGGCTATGATTTGTCGCGCGGCGGCGATGGAACGCCCGCTGTTTGTGACGATCGCGGTCTTGGCTTGCGGTGGCGACCGGGCCATGAGCAAGGCGGAAGAGTTCGGCAAAATGTATTCTGCGGTTCCGCAGGAAGCAGCGCAGCGGGCGATGCGTTTCTTTAAGGTTCGCAAGACAAGCCTGACGGGCACGTCCGCAGCCGCTTGAGGCTGCTTTATGCGATCGGCACGCGGATCTGGCCGCTGGCAACGCGCACGGCGTGGCCCCCCACACGGCAGGCGGTGAGTACACCGCCCAGCGTTTCGATTTCCAAAGCAATCAGCGAAGGCCTGCCCATCTCAACGCCCTGCTCGATGGGAAACAGATGGCGACCGTCGGCTAGCTTCTCAAACCGCGCGAGCACGCCTGCAAACGCAGCCGCAGCGGAGCCCGTCGCGGGATCTTCTGGCACGCCTTTGTCCGGGGCAAACATCCGCACGCGGAAGGCGTTTGGGCTGTCGTCTGGCAGGCGAGCGTAGGCCAGCAAGCCGATCCGTTCGCCAATCACTTGGTTCAAATAGGGGCCAGGCCGGGCGGCGGCGAGGGATGAAAGGCTGCTCAAGGGGGCAAAGGCAAAGGGTGCGCCTGCCGAGTAAACGACGGGGGTGTGGCCATCAAAGCCAATGTCGGCAGGGGAGAGGCAGATTGCTTCAGCGACGCTTGCGACTGTGCCCGACGTCCCCGCCTTCTGCGACAGGCGCGGGCTGTCAAACTCTGCATACGAAGGGCCGTTGGGCTGCAGCGCCACCGCGCAGCGCACGGGGCCAACGTTTTCTTCAAGCACCAAGATGGCGTCGATCGGCGCGTCCGGGGGGAAACGCTGCTGCGCCAGGAAAATCGCCGCGCCAACGGTTGGATGGCCGGCGAAGGGCATTTCAATGTTGGGGGTGAAAATGCGGACTCGGGCGGTGTGGAGCGGGTCTTGTGGCGGCATCAGGAAGATTGTCTCGGAAAGATTGAACTCCCGGGCGATGGCTTGCATCTGATCGGTGGTTAGGCCTTCGGCTCCTTCCACCACCGCCAGCGGGTTGCCAGCAAAGGGTTCGATCGTGAATACGTCCATGGTCGTGAACGACAGGGTCTTCATGAGCAGATCACTTTTGGGGTTGGCCGGGGGTGGTGGCCCGACTTAGGGTTGCACCATGAGAATATACGCCCGTTTCATCGCGCCCGTCTTGGCTTGTGTCATGACATTTTTCGCCACAACCGGCCTTGCGCAGGCCCCAGAGGACCTTGGGCTACACAGCGGGGAGCGGGTCTCTGGGGCCGCCTGGTCTGGGCGGTCTTCTGTGGTGGCCCCGCATGGTGCTGCGGCCACTGCCCATCCGTTGGCGTCGCGGGTGGCGGTGGATGTGTTGCGGGCGGGCGGTTCGGCGGTGGATGCTGCGATTGCGGCCAATGCCATGCTGGGCCTTGTCGAACCGACCGGCTGCGGGGTGGGTGGGGATCTCTATGCGCTCGTCTGGGATCCACGCACGCAGCGGCTTTATGCGTACGTGGGTTCTGGCCGCTCTCCGCAGGGCCTGTCCTTGCGGACGGTGCAGCGGGTGGCACGCCGCCACGGCAGTTATCCACAGCTGCCGAGTTTTGGGGCCGTCACGGTGAGCGTGCCAGGGGCTGTGGACGGCTGGTTTGCCTTGCACGAGCGGTTTGGCCGGGCGGAGATGGCCAGCCTGCTCGCGCCGGCCATTGCCTATGCCCGCGAGGGCGCACCGATCCCTGAAACCATCGCCTACTATTGGGATCGCAACCGGATACGCCTGCAAACCCAGTTCGATGCGGGCCGGATTGAAGAGCTCGACAACGCGCGGGCTACCTATTGGCCCAATGGAACGGGCCCGGCGGCGGGAAGCCTGTTTCGCAACCCGGATTTGGCCTCGACCTATGAAGCGCTGGCCAATGGCGGGCGCGCTGCGTTCTACGAAGGCGAGATCGCCACGCGGATCGACACCTACATGCGGCGTATTGGTGGCTGGCTGCGGCGCGAAGACCTTAGCGCCCATCGCGGTGAGTGGGTTGAGCCGCTGTGTGTGGACTATCGCGATGCGCGCTTGTGTGAAATCGGGGCGAACACCCAAGGGGTGACTGCGCTGCAGATCGCTCAGCTGCTTGAGGGTTTTGACCTCGCTGGGATGGGTCTGCATTCTGCCGACAGCCTTCACGTGCAGATCGAAGCCACCCGGCTCGCCTTCGCGGATCGGGCGCGGTTCTTGGGGGACCCCGCGTTCAGCGGGATTGATCTTGCGCGGCTGATTGAGCCCGGTTATGCGGCCCAGCGACGGGCGCTGATTTCCATGGACCGCGCGATGGAGCCGCCAGCCCCCGGTGCACAGGCGTTCACGCATGGGGATACCACCTATCTGGCGGTGGCCGACCAGGACGGGATGATGGTGAGCCTGATCCAGTCCAATTATCGGGGCATGGGCTCTGGGCTGGTGGCGGACGGCACCGGCTTCATGTTGCAGAACCGGGGGGAGCTTTTTTCCCTGACGCCCGGCGGTGCCAACGTCTATGCGCCCGGCAAGCGCCCGTTTCAGACCATCATTCCGGCGTTCGCGTTTCGGGGCGACCAGCCGTGGTTGGCATACGGGGTCATGGGCGGCGACATGCAGCCCCAGGGCCATACTCAAATCCTGGTCAATTTGATCGACTACGGCCTTGACCTGCAGGCGGCAGGCGATGCCGCACGTTATCGCCATGGCGGCAGTGCGGAGCCGACTGGAGAAGCGCCAGACGGGCGCGGCACGGTGTTTCTAGAGGGCGGGATCGCTTTGGCCACGCGCGCTGAGCTTGAGCGGCGCGGACATCGGCTGGCACCGGCCGATGGCTCGTTTGGCGGCTTCCAGGCTGTAATGCGGGACTTTTCCCACGGCACCTGGATTGCCGCTACCGAAATGCGCAAAGACGGGGCTGCCGACGGCTACTGACAGTCTTGCTTCACATTTGCGCCCTGATCACCGCATACCGAAATCGTGATGTCTGGACGTGTCCTCCTTTTGAGCCTGTGTGCGATACTTGCGGTGGCGAGCGGACCGGTGCGGGCGCAGACCCCCCTCGAAGGGGTGCCAGCGGCCGAACGCCAGGCGCGCTGGTATCAGGAGCAGTTGCTAGAGCTGTCGCGCAGCTTGGGCGGTGCGCACTATCTGAGGCTTTCGTGTGCGCGCAACGACTACTCATGGTTCAACTTCATGGAGGGCGTGTTGGCGCGGGAGGCGCAGCCAACCCGCCGGGCGCTCGAAAATGCCTTCAATGACGGCTACCGGCGCGAGCGGGCGCGGTTTTCGCGCTGCACGCCGCAGGCCCAGCAAATGGAAGCCGAGTTGCGCTCCCAGGGCATGCGGGCCGCAGACGCTTTGGGTGCCGTTTATGACGAGGTTTCGCCACCTTAATCGTAGGCGGGGTTTCCTTTGGGGCTTTGCAGATTACCTCTGGCGTCCTGACGAAGGAAGATTTCGCTTTGGCGACTTTTGTAACACCCCCCAAGCAGCCCTCGCCACTTTCAGATGATGAGCAAAAGGCGCTTGCGCTCGATGCGATCCTGGAGGCCTGGGACACCGCCTTGTCGCACGGGGTGGAGCCCGAGATGCTTGCCTCCACAGCAATCTTTGCGGCCCTGACGGACATGGTCGATATCTACGGTACGGAAGCGGTGGCGGAAATGTGTGCGGGGCTGCCAGACCGGGTGCGTCGGGGCGAGTTCACGTTCCAGGAGCAACCGGACCCGGCTTGAGCGCAGCAGGCGCGGCTTTGGCGTTGGGAACCGGCCAGACCGCTTCTAAGAGGTCTGGCGCGGGGTGGCCGGGTGCCTTTTGCCCCAGCCTGGCATGGAACACGCCGCGGGCGATCTCTGCTTGTTGTTCGATGTTGAAGTCTGCCAACCGGTCGCCAGGCTTAAGGCTGTAGCGATAGGCTTTCGCGCCAAGTGCAGACAGCTTGGCACCCGCCAAGATCACCCCGCGCGCCGCCTGCCAGACATGCGCCAACTCATGGATAAACCAGCCTTGCTCTGTCGGTTCGGTCTTGGCGAAGTCGAGCGGGGCGCGCCAACGGGAAAACACGATCGTCGTGCCGGCCGGCACCATCGCGCCAAACCCCAAGGTTGGCCCCTGAAACACGCGCACTTTGGAATAGGTGATCTGTTCTGCAAATACGCTTTGCGCGAGGGCGACCTCGGCAGGGGTCAAGCGACGGCGCGCGAAGAGGCGCATGCGCGCAACCGCTGTTACCGGGGGCACTGGCGTTGCGTTTCTCACCACGTTAAGACCTGATAACACTTGGCCTGCGGGACAGGTGCCCTGAAGGACAGGAAAAATGGGGGCTTGGCTCGCATGAGCGATGTACTTATCAGCGCGCTGCCTCGAGATCGAGAGCTCGCCGAAGCGATCAAGGCGCTGTTTGACCAAAAAAGCATCGCGTCCCAGGTTGTGGATGCGCGCGTTTTGCACAGGGAGGCCACGGCGCGCGACAGCAAGCGGATTGGCGCGTTGGCCGTCGCCAAAGTGGTGATCAGCGTGCAAACCGCGCGCACGGCGCTGGACCCTGCGGTTAAGGCGGTCGCGCGGGCGGCGGTGGCGAACGGGGCGCGCCTGATGCAGGCTTTGGGACCCCCTGCTGCTACGGCGGCGGCCTATCCGCTGGCAAAGCAAGCCCGCCTGGAGGGCTGGGATCTGCGCAACGAAGACCACGCTGGTGTGCAGCAGATTTTGGCGTTCGCCTACACCAAGCTCAAGCCGCCGCCTGCGACGCCCCGCCCAAAGAACGCCGTTCGCAAGCGGATCGTGATCCTGTGCGACGGCACGTGGCAGTCGATCCGCAATGTCCGGAAAACCAACGTGGCGCACGCCGCGATGGCGGTGCAGCGGTCTGACGCAAACGGCATGCCTCAGATCACTTACTATGACGATGGGGTGGGTGCGCTTGCGCGAGGAATGCAAAGCCTTGTGCAGGGATGGACGGGCGTTGGGCTCGATGATCGGATCTTGGCGGCCTATCGGTTTTTGACGCTGAACTATGAGATCGGGGACGAGATCTATTTGTTTGGCTTCTCACGCGGGGCCTACACCGTGCGCAGCCTTGGCGGGCTGATCCGCACCTGCGGCATTCTGCGACGCGAGTTCGCGCACCGCGAACTAGAAGCGATGGAGATCTACCGCCAACGCGAGACCACCGACGCCAACGGCAACGAAGTGATCATCGAGAACCGCGACTTCCCAGAGGCGCAGCTGTTTCGACAGAACTTTGCGCGCGCCTGGGTCAATACATCTGCACCGGCGTTTGACCCGGCGGTTGGCGCGACGCGGCCAGACCAGCTGACGCTGGCGTACATGGGCGTGTGGGACACGGTTGGCTCGCTTGGGGTGCCGCCGTCGCTGTGGTTCAAGGGCGTCAAGTATCGCTTCCACGACACCTCGATTGGGCCGTGGGTGCAGCAGGCGCGGCATGCGGTGTCTGTCGATGAGCTGCGCAACACGTTTTCGCCGACGCTCTGGGACAACGCGGTGGGCATGCCGCCGCCAGAAGACCCAACGCTTTTGGCGCGCTGGAAGCCTCATCCCACAGCCCTCCAGCACTGGTTCGCCGGCGACCATGGGGGCGTTGGTGGCGGCGACGACCGGGAAGGGCTTTCTAATGCGGCGCTGCTTTGGGTGCTGCGGGGGGCAGAGGCCGCAGGCCTTGCCATGAAGCCCAGCATTCTGGAGGAGTTCGTCGAGGCGCAGGAGCCGATCCACACACCTGTTCGCACGCTGCGTTTAGGGTCGCTGCCGACCTTTTTTGGGGGATGGCGCGACCGTCAGGGTCCAGCCCGGCCGGAAGACGTGCATGAAACCGTGTTGCAGCGGCTGCAAACGGCGAAACCGCGCTACAAGCCGGGTGCTTTGAAGAAGATCGGCATCAAGCAAGCCAGCAAAACCTAGACCGCCTTCTAGGAAAGTGGCGGCCGGTTTTGCGTCCGAAAATGTTTTGGCGCGCGCTGGTCAAGGCGGCAGGGGGATGAACTCGGTTTCGCCCGGGGGCAGGCCCATCGCGCCGCTGGCATAGGCGTGCTTGGCCTGTTCGATGCGTTCGATCCTTGAAGACACAAAATTCCACCAAAGCCTGCGGTCGCCGTCGAGGGGGGCGCCACCAAAGGCAACGACGCGGGCGGGGCTCGCGGCGGCGATCACCGCCTGACCGTCCAATGACGCCAGGGTGCCGCTTTCAACGTGAACGCCACTCACTTCGGCGGTGCCGGAGATGACATAAACGCCCAGCTCCATGCCCTCTTCGCCGGCTGTGAAGGTTCCGCCAGCGCCAAACGCGAGATCCAAAACGAGGGTGGGCATATAGGTGGTGACGGGGGATCGATGTTGGCCGTGCGTGCCCATCACAAGGGTTGCCGCGACGTTGGCTTCAGACCAGCGGGGCAGGCGCGCCCCTGGTGTGTGTTCAAAGGCGGGTTCAATCTCTTCTAAGGCCTGCGGCAGGGCCATCCAATACTGCAACCCATGCAGGGTTTGGCCATCGCGCGGGGCGGGGCTGCGCTCGGAGTGAACGATGCCCCTGCCCGCCGTCATCAGGTTGACGTCGCCGGGCCGGATCACCTGGTGGGTGGCGAGGGTGTCTTTGTGCTCGATCGCGCCAGAGAACAGGTAGGTTACCGTTGAAAGGCCGATGTGGGGGTGTGGGCGCACGTCCAGGCCCTGCCCGGCTGGCAACGTAACCGGCCCCATTTCATCGAGAAACACAAACGGCCCAACCCGGCGGCGCTCGATCATGGGCAACACGCGGCGGACGACAAATCCGTCGCCGAGGTCTTTGGCGCTGGGGCGCGTGATGATCGGTGGGATGGGCATTGAGCTTGTCCTTGGCACGCAGAACAAGGCGCAACAGGCCAAGGCGCGTCAAGGGGCAATCCAAGGTTTGGCCGGCAAAATGAGTGGCCCGGCCTTTGGGGTCAGGTGGCCGGGCCAAGGTATGCTGGGGTCTTGATCAGTTTTTCGGTGCCGGCGGACCAACGGTGTAGGTGCCGGTGGTGGTGCGGGTTTCGCCTTGCTGGTTGGTGATCGTGCGGGTGAGGTTGCCCTCGCCTTGACCGGTGCGGGTGCGCACGGCATCGACCGAGCGCGTCGCACCGTTGCGGAAGGTTTGGTCGCTGGAGCGGGTTGCGCCGTTGTCGTTGCGGGCCACTTCAACGTTGCGCGTTGCGCTGGTGCCATCCTCGAAGGTGGCCGTGCCGTTGCGGGTATAGCCCGTCTCGGTGCGGGTGGTTTGGCGGTTTACGGCCACTTCGCCGGCGCGATCGCTTTGGACGGTGCCGGTGACGGTGCGCGCGTTTTCGGTTCGGGAGGTTTCGAACTGGCCGGTGGCGCTGCGGGTTTCGCCGTCCTCGTTGGTCACGGTGCGCGCAGCCGTGAAGGTGTTGTCGCCGGTGCGGGTGCGGGTGGTTTGCGAGCTGCGAACGGTTTCGCCTTCGCTGTTGCGCCGAATGCGGCTGCCCACGGTCGTGTCGCCGCTGCGGGAGCGAGATTGGTCTATGGTGGAAGACTGACCGTTTTGGTTGTGAACAGTCACCGAGCGGTTGTACTCGCGGGCTTGCCTTGGTTCGCGGACCTGCTGAGCCTGCGCGACGCTTGAAACGCCGATCAAGAGCAGCGCGGCAGCGATGGCGGTGGTGGTTTTCATGGGTACTTTCCTCCGGCTTGGGGTTGTCCCGTCTGCAAGAGGTTCAACGCTCGGAGTTTTGGATTCCGTCGCTTAACTGATCGGCCCTTACGGATGCCTGTGGCCTATTCGGCATATCCGCCCGCGCTCAACAGGTGGGTGGATGCCTCTTCCACTGCGTCCACGCTCAAGTCCTCCATTAGAGAGACCGTTACGTTCGGCATGTATTTGCCGGCCATGATTTCATCGTAGGCCCGTCCGCGCAGGGCGCGGGCCCGGGGGCCGGTGGGCCCATAAACGCGCTCATCCGATGGGCCAAACAGACCCAAAGTGGCAACGCCTGTGGCAGCCGCCATGTGCATCAGGCCGCTGTCGTTGCCGACAAAGAGGGTGGCGCGGCTCAAGACCGCCGCACACCCCAGCAGGTCC
This sequence comes from Caulobacterales bacterium, assembly GCA_049314555.1. GTDB lineage: Bacteria > Pseudomonadota > Alphaproteobacteria > Caulobacterales > Aquidulcibacteraceae > REEB509. The sequence goes on along the minus strand of JBMOEW010000021.1, from coordinate 39,511 downwards.
AGCTGGCCCACCAAGTCGCGGGGTGCCAGGCCATCGCTGCGCAGGCTGTATTCGATCTCTTTGCCGATGGCGTTGTCTTCTGGGCCGCCAAGAATGACGATGCGGGCGTTGGGGAGTGGGCCTGAGGGGCTGGTCAGGCGACGGGCGAGGGCTGCAAAGCGATCGGGGGGCCAGCGCTTGCCGATGAAGTTCGCTCCGGGGCCGATGGCTAGGGTATCGCCAGCCTCAGGGCCAAGGGCTGCATCGGCGGCGTCGCGGGCGTCTTGATCCAGATGCAGGCACGGGCGCAGGCGGGTTTGTGCGCCCATGGTTTGGGTCAGCTCTTCCAGCTTGTGCCGCAGGAGGTTGGACTTGCGATGAATGATGCGGTTGCGAACAGGCAGGAAAAACGTGGTGAGAGTGCCGCGCAGGTCCACCGCCAAATCGAAGCGTTGACCCCGCAGGGACCGCAGCAGGGCCAGCCAATGGCCGCCGGTGCGAGAGCGCGTTTTGGCCACCGTGTGAATGGCGCGCAGGCCCGGGGTGGCGCGATAAAGGGGTGCGGCCAAGGGCCCGCACGCGATGGAGACGGCAGCACCGGGGTGTGCCTGCAGGACATGCTCCAACGCAGCCGTTGAAAGGACCGCATCGCCGATACGGTTGGGGCCAATGAAGAGGATGTTTGCCATGACCTCCCCCGCTTAAGCGGCACCACGGGCCGGGGCAAGGGCACGCGGCACCTTGCTCTTGGCGGACGGTGGTACCACTTGATGCGGCATGAGTTCCAATTTGATCACCCTGCCCCGAAGCCTCGTGCATGTTGAGGGCCCGGATGCGGAGGACTTTCTGCAGGGGCTTTTGACCCAGTCGGTCGAGGGCATGGCGATCGGGCAGTGTGTGTATGGGGCCCTGCTCACGCCGCAGGGCAAAGTCAGTGCGGACATGATCGTCTGGCGCAGCGGTACAGCGGCTTTCTTGTTGGACGTGGCGGAGGTATTCGCCCCGGCCCTGGTTCGACGCCTTTCGCTCTATAAGCTTCGGGCGCAGGTGGAGATCGCCGTGCGCGAGGGGCTTGCGGTGGTTGCGGGGCTTGGGATTGCCCAACCGAGCAGCATGCCGCGGTTTTCAGGCATTGACCCGCGAATGCCTGATGGGGCGCTCGGGTGGCGGTTCTTGATGGATGGCGGGTCTGCGTTCAAGGGCGATCTTGGTCCTTACGAGTCGCTGCGGCTCGAGGTTGGCATCCCGGACCTTTGTCAGGACGCGGCGCCAGAAGAGGTGTTCGGGCTGGAAGCCTTGCTGGAAGAACTCAACGGCGTCGATTTTCAGAAGGGCTGTTTTGTAGGCCAGGAAAACGTGAGCCGGATGAAGCGGCGCGCAACCACCCGCAAAAAGTTCTGCCCGGTTGTGTTCGACGGCGCGGTCCCTGTGTACGGGACTCCGATAACTGCCGATGGGGTGGAGCTCGGCAGCGTGCGCTTCAGACAGGCGGGGCGCGCGCTGGCGCTGATGCGACTTGATCGAGCGCTGGAAGCACGGGACAACGGCCAAACCCTGATGGCGGACGAGACAGTCATCAGGCTGGATCCGCCGGCCTGGCTCATCCTTCCTGCAGAAAAGGACACCGTCTGATGTTTGGACAGAGTTGGGAAACAATCGGCTTTGGGTTTTTCATCGCCTTCATTCTTGGGTTTTGGGCGGTGTTCAACATCGTGCAAAGCGAACGCACGAGCCCGTTTTGGAAGGCGGTGTGGTGTGCGGCGGTGTTGTTGATCCCCTACCTTGGGTTCCTGGGGTGGCTGGTGATCGGGCCGCGGTCGACAAAAAAGGCGCTTCTGTGAGCCGATGCGGTTGGGTTCAGCCGGCCGATGATGCGCTGTATTGCGCCTACCACGATGTGGAATGGGGCGTGCCCGAGCGCAACAGCCAAGCGTTGTTTGAAAAGCTGATCCTGGATGGGTTTCAGGCCGGACTTGCCTGGATCACCATCCTTCGCAAACGGGAAACGTTGCGCGCGGGCTTTGCGCATTTTGATGCTGCCGCGCTAGCGCGGTTTGGCGAGGCTGATGTGGCGCGCCTGTTGGCAGACCCCGGGGTGATCCGGTCCCGCGCCAAGATCGAGGCAGCGATCGCGGGCGCGCGGATCTATCTTGCCATGCAAGAGAGGGGCGAGGATTTCAGCGCTTATTTGTGGGGGTTTGTGGAAGGGGTCCCGGTGCAAAACCGCTGGCGGCATTACCGCGACGCGCCAACCTCTACGCCGCTTTCGCAGGCCCTTTCCAAAGACCTGAAGCAGCGGGGCTTTAAGTTCGTTGGCCCAACCATCGTTTATGCCTTCATGCAGGCGGTGGGGATGGTCAACGATCACGAGGTCGGCTGCCCGCGCTGGGCGGTGCTTAACAAAAGCTGAAAGCGGTCGCGGGTTGGACGCGAGTCAGGTATGGCTCGGGCACTTGGGGACTGCTCCGGAGAAGCCGATGAGCGCGCGCTTGTTAATTGTGGAAGATGACGAGACGGTCGCCAAGTCGATGGCGGCAAAGCTCTTGGAAGAGGGCTATGCGGTGGATGTCGCCCACGACGGCGAAGAGGGCCTCGGGATGATCCTTGAGGGGGACTACCAGCTCATTTTGACGGATGTGTCGATGCCGGTGATGTCTGGTATTGAAATGATGACGCGGGCGCAGGCTCAAAAGGGTCAACTCAAGTGCGTGATGGTGGGCGGCATGGCACCCTCGCCAATGCCTGCCGGGATGGCGCACGCCACTTTTTTGCAACGGCCAGTGAGCATGCCGGCGGTTATTGCTGCGGTGAAGGCCCATCTGGCGGGTTGACGGATTGATTGCGGCGGGGGCCCATTAGGCGCTCGTTTCGGCAGGAGATCGCTCATGCGCGCAGCTTTAGCAGCCCTCGTCCTTGCGCTTTTTGCGTCAGGGTGCATCAGCATTGACGTCGATCGCAGCGCCACCGAGGGCCTGCAGCGGGCGGCAGAGGAAGTCGCACAAGCCATCGACGACGGGGGCTATCAAGGGCCCCTCGTGAAGCGCACCGCGTTGGTGGTCTCCAACATGGAGCGATCGCTGACGGTCTATCGAGACCTCTTGGGATTCCAGCTGAACAGCCTGACCCAATCGGGCACCGACAGTTATTCCTATGAGGTGTTTGCGCTGGATCGATCGCGGCCGATCCGATTTGCCACTTTGAACTCCGGCCCGATGCAGCAGCGATCGCTGGCGCTGATCGAGGGCCCAGGGGTTGTGCTGTACGCGGCTGATCAACCGCGGCCGGCGGCGGTGGTGATCAATGCCAACGGTCGGTTTGAGGCCATTCTTGCGGGTGCCCGCGGCATGGGGCTCACGGTGATTGCGCCGCGCCCCCTGAACAGCCCAACCCAGGGCACCGGGATCGAAGGCGCATTTTTGGATCCTGACGGCCATCTTGTCGTGATCTACGAATTTCCAAGCGCTGATCCGCCCAACCGGATGTGAAGGCTGCGGGTCGACGGGCGCACATCGCGCGGCTATGACGGGCAACACACACAACGAAAAAGGAAGCGCGCCCGTGACAGCTGTCGCTATTTCCGGCACGGGGCTCTATACGCCCCCCCAATCGATTTCCAACGCCGAGTTGGTTGAAAGTTTCAACGCGTACGTTGCGCACTTTAACGCCGAAAACGCCGGCACGATCGCGGCGGGGACGGTGACTGCGCTCACGCCTTCCAGCGTCGAGTTCATCGAAAAGGCGTCCGGCATTAAATCCCGCTACGTGGTGGACAAGGCCGGTGTGCTGGACATCACCTCGATGTGTCCGCGGGTGCCGGAGCGGGCGAACGACCAACCGTCGATCATGGCCGAGATTGGCGTCAGCGCGGCGCAGGAAGCCCTGGAGCGGGCCGGCCGATCAGCGCGCGATGTGGATGCTGTGTTGTGTGCGGCTTCCAACATGCAACGCGCTTATCCGGCGATGGCGATCGAAATCCAACAGCTGTTGGGCGTTGATGGGTTCGCGTTTGACATCAACGTGGCGTGTTCTTCTGCCACGTTCGGCATCCAAACCGCGGCGGACTTCGTGCGGGCAGGACATGCGCGCGCGGTGCTGGTCGTGAACCCTGAAATTTGTTCCGGCCACCTCAATTGGCGCGACCGGGACAGTCATTTCATCTTTGGCGATGTGGCCACCGCCGTGCTGGTGGAGCGGGCTGATACTGCCCCTGCCGGCAGTTTCGAGATCATCGGCACCAAACTCAAGACCGTCTTTTCCAACAACATCCGCAACAACTTTGGTTTCTTGAACCGCACCGCGCCCGAAGGCATTGGCGCGCCCGACAAGCTGTTCGTGCAAGAGGGGCGTAAGGTGTTTAAGGAAGTCGTGCCGATGGTGTCTGAGATGATCCTATCGCACATGGGGGAGCTGTCTTTGCAGCCGAGCGGTCTGCGCCGGATGTGGCTGCACCAGGCCAACGCCAATATGAACCGGCTGATCGCTGAGCGGGTGCTTGGGCGCGAAGCCAACGCCGACGAAAGCCCAACCGTTTTGGACACCTATGCCAACACCTCTTCGGCCGGCTCGATCATCGCCTTCCATCGCCACAGCGCCGATTTGAAAGCGGGCGATTTGGGTCTGATCTGTTCGTTCGGGGCAGGCTACTCCGCCGGCACGGTGTTTGTGCGCAAGGGTGCCTAAACCGCAACACTTTGCCCCTCTCCCCCGGCAACGCCTTCCCCATCTGCTCACGACCTGTTAACCACTTTGACTTGGTTGAAGTAATGCCGGGAGCACGGCCTTGGCGGACGTCTTTATTTCGCATGCACTGGCTGATCGCGTCGCTGCGTCGCGGCTGGAACGCGCTTTGAAAGCGCGCGGCCTGAGCGTGTTTCGCGCGCCGACCCTTTGGGCGGGTCTTCGGCCGCAGGATCGATGGCACGCGCGACTCTACGACGAGTTGGACCAGGCGCACGCCGTCGTGGCGCTGTTTTCTTATAAGGCGGCTGCACGCCCATGGATTATCGCGGAAGCGTCCATCGCAGACTTCCAGGGCAAATTGTTGTCGATCTCGCTGGAACCGCGGGCGACGCCTGGGCCGCTGGCGGACACTGAGTTCACGACCCTGTTGGAACAGGACCTGGCACCGCGCTTTGGCTTTTTCGGCGAGGCTCCGGCGGACTCTGAAATTGACCGGCTGGTGCAGGCGGTTCGTGAAAAGCAAGCCGAAGCGCAGGCTTTCCGGGCCCGGGCTGCCGAGCGGCTTCAGGCTGCACCTGCGGTTGCGACCTCCACCCCAGAGCAGCTGGCCGACACCTTGCCGTTTGGCTTTGGCGCGGCACCCGGCGATCCAACCATCGAGCAGCGCCGCGCGGGGTTTGTGGCGGCGGTGCGCTCGTTAGAGCAGGCCTCCAACCCAGACCTTGCGAATGCCGCCCGGGCCCTGCTGGCCAACGGTCAGCGGGCGGACTCGGTGGCCCGGCTTTATGCGGCGGTCTCGCGCGAGCAGCAGCCTCTGGTTTGGCGCCGGTTTGGGGAAGCGGCGCTGCCGCAGGGAGTGTATGCCGCCCTTGCAGGGCTTGAGCGCGCCGGCCTTTCGCCACGCCAGATCAACGAACGGATCGCACCACAAACCACCAACGGCCTGCTGCGCGCGCGGTTCGGTGACCGCCTATTTGATGCGATCGGTGGGTTTGCATTTGCTGCGTTGATCGCCGTGTTTTTGGGCGTTGGTGCTGGCCAGATCTTTGGCCGCGGGCCAGCTGAAACCTCCGTGGCGCGGATCCCGCCCATGGAAGAAGTCACCACCGCTGATGCCGCTTCTGCCTCTGGGGCATGGCCACAGGATCTGCCACGGAATTTGCCGCGGGCGGGCCCAGCTGCGCCATCATCGACTTCGGCTCCTGCGCCCACACCGCCAGTTGCTGCGCCCCCGGCTCAGGCGCCAGCGGCTGCGCCACAGGTGGCCACCGTTACGCCACCGCCACGCGCGCCAGTGGTGACCGCTTCGCCACCGCCCGCCCCGGTGGCACGTGCAAGTCTTGAGCGCACGCCTGCCCCGCGGACGGTTGCGCAAGCCACGCCGCGGCCGGCAACCCAATCCCTGACCGTCATCCCATCCGGCCCTAGCGGCCCTTGCCCTGGTGGTGTTTTGACCGGGGCTGCGACCTACACCGTCCAGCCCGGCGATGTGCTCTGGCAGGTGGCCAACAAGTGCTACGGAGACCCCTACGCGTGGCGCGCGATTGCGCAGTGCAATCCGATGTTGGTTCAGCGCAATCTTGGCGGCGTTTCCCCGCTGTTTGGCGGGGACCTGCTGTACGTTGGCGATCGCTTGATCCTGCCGGGGCCTGGCGGGAGTTGCCCGGCCTAATTGAGCGCGCGTTGTGCTGCTGAAAACATCAAAGGGGCTGGCACGCACGCCAGCCCCTTTTTTGCGTTGAACTGAAGCCCGGTGATGCGGATTACTGCAGGCGCTCTGCGGTGATGCCGCGGGCGGCCAACATGGCGATCACGCTGTCTGGGCCGACCAGGTGGCCAACACCGACGGCCACGAAATCTGTGCCACTGCCGGCAAGTTCGGTTGACAACGTGTCGACCCAAGCGGCGTTGCGACGGGTGAGCAGCGCGTCATAGAGCTCTGGGTAGCGTTGCTGCATCTCTATGATCATGTCGGTCTCCAGGGCCGCCATGTCGCCGCGGCTCCAGGCGCTGTCCATGCGATCCAACAGCGTCACGCCTTCGTCGATTTCATCCACGGTATCGTTGAGCAGTTGGACTTGGACGGGCATCGAAAGGCCGGCCAGGAAGCTCAGCTGTTGTTCGGCGCTTTCAAACCAGCGCAGGCGGCGGTTTGCGGCGCGGGCCGCGGCAACGACGCCTTGGTCTACGCCGGCATTTGGAACATAGCCGGCTTGCGTCATTTGCGTCACGCTGATGGTGATCGCGGCAAGCCAGGGCTGGAAGGGCTGGAAGGCGGCGGGGGGAATGCCAAGGCCTTCCAGGGCTTTGCCAAGGCGCGCGTTCTGCTCGGGCGTAAGGTGGGTGGAGAGGCCCTGTCCGGTTGGCGCAATGCCCAGGCGCATGACCAACTGTTGCATGGCGGGGTCTGGCGTTTCGGGAATTTCGAGCTCGGTCCAGACCTCATCGGAGGACCGCAGGGCGTTGCGGACGCGCTCATTGGCCCAGTCTTCGCCCGCGCGGCGCAAGTGGATGGTCCCATAGAGATAAATCGTGGAGTCCGCGTCACGGACAACCCAAAGCGCTGGCGAAACGCCGTCTGGGGCTTGCCGGGCGCTGCTCGGGGTTTGGGCTACTGCGCTGGGCGCTGTGGTTTCCCCGATGGCCTGGGTTTGAGCGCAGGCGGTGACCGCAAGGGCCATCGCGGTGGTGGCGACAAGCGCCAAGCGTTTCAAGACAGACTTCATAGCTTTGCTCTCTTACTGGTGGGCGTTAGTGGGTGCGCGCGATCCGCCCTTTCAATGGCGCGCAAGGGAAACGAGCCGTCGGCGACTTATCGACGGCGCAGCCAGAACCAAATCCAAACCAGGCCATACCCAAGCAGTGCAGCACCCGCGACGATCATCCCGCCCCTGAAGAGCAGGTCGTCGCCGGGATCGCCGGCGATCCCGGCCCGCAAAGGGCCGGGTAAAGTGGTGGAAAACGACAACATGAAGACCCCCACCGCCATGCCGATGGATCCGCCCCACATCCAGGCGCTCAGGTGGGCTTGGCGGGCAAGCTCATCGATCGACCGCCAATAGTAGAGCGTCAAACCTATAGCGCCGCTTAGCACCAGGGCGGCGGCAAGGGCTGCCAGCCAAGGATGATCGACAAGGGCCGGGATTGGTTGCACGGCATGCCAGCCGGCCAAAGCCCCTAGGGGCATTGCCAGGAGTGCGGCACCAGCAAACGTCCAGATGACCGCGCGAAGTCGACGCTGTTGGCCGGTCGGCTGCTTTTGGGTTTGTCGCGTTGTCATTCCGCGGCCTCCTTGTTGGACCCTTCGTCGTCTTGGAACACATCCTCGATGCGCAGGCCGAACACCTTGGCAATCTTGAACGCCAGCGGCAGCGAGGGATCATATTTGCCCACTTCAATGGCATTGATGGTTTGTCGCGAGACTGCCAAGTGCTCGGCCAGATCGGCTTGGCTCCATTGTCGCTCAGCCCGCAGCACGCGAAGACGGTTCTTCATTTGGCAGCCTTTGCGGTCTGTGCGCTGCCCTGTTTTGCCAGCGAAAGGCCCGTCGAGCAGAGGGTTTGAACCGCGATCATCACCAGAAATGCCACGTAGGCTGACATTTCCGGGACAAGGTTCAACGCTCCAAACAAAGCCCAACCAACGAGGAGCGGCGTTAGCAGGATCGCAGACCACGCATAGGCATCCATCACGACGCGGCGCATCATCTCGTCAAAGTCGCGCCAGAGCCGCAGGCTGCTCCAGGTGAAGAGCACCACGCCCAGCACCGTGATCGCTACGAGGGCGAGCTTTGCTTCGGGCGACGGCGCCAACGCCTGATTGGCCAAAACGATCGCGCCAACGCAGATGCCCTGTCCAAGACCGCCAATGGCGCTCAAGCCGAAGGTTTGGCGTTCGGCAGTCCGAAAATCATAGTCTTCTGGATCGCAATCTTGGACGGAGATGGCGCGGGCTGCGGGGGCTCCAAACACAGAGATCGCCCACACCATAACCGCCATTGCCACACTGAGCGCCGCCAGGGCCCAACCGAAGATGTCAGCCGTGAGCGGCGCGCGGAGTTCGCCAACCCAGCCTGTCAGCAGCGGCTCCAAGCGACCAAACAGGAGAAGGAAAACAGAGGTCAGCATCCCAGCCAGACCGCCCGAGACAAACAACACACCGATCCGGAAAGACTGCGAACGCCCGCGCACAACCATCGGAACAAGCGCTATCAGTAAGGCCGCAAACGCAACCGGGATGGTATGGGCGGCAATGTCTGCGGCAAAGCCCTTTAATCCCATCGGTGCCAACAGCTTGCGCGCGAACGGCTCGGGCAGACTTGTTGCGGACAAAGCGGCAAAAATCAGCATCCAGATTACCCAAGCCGGGATCGGGAAGCGTTGTGGTGGCGCTGCCCGGGTGGGCGTCGTGCTTGGGAGTTTCATGGCGGGCTCTCTTAAGAACACAAATCGTTGGGGATTGGCTTAGGCGCGCGGAGCCGGGGCACGGTTGCCCTTGAGCAACCGCGTGAGCCAGGTTGCGCGCTTGGCGAAAAACGACAGGCCCAAAAGCGCGCCGCCAGACCAGAACGTGACGTCGGCGGCGACGAGCAGGCCGATTGCAAGGGGAATCCCAATCGGCTTGGCGATGGCTTCATTCTCCATGGCCAGACCCGCGCCGATGGCTGCAGCGGTGAAGGCTGCACATGCCACCAAGAGGCCGATCCCGAGCCAACGCGTCCGTGTCATGTCTTGTCTCCTCGTCATTTCGACAAGGATGCTTTACATGTCGCGCCGCATGTCTGTCAAGCGCCCTTGTCACTCTGTCTAGCTTGCTGGACGAAACGTTTGGTGTGCTTGACCATCCCTAGGTCCAAGGGGCGAAGTGCTTGGACAGCTTTAGGCCCTGCCCTTGGTAGTTTGAGCCGGAGGTACCGTAGAGGCGTTCGCAGGGGCCGGTCAGGGGCTCAAACACAAGCCGGCCAACGGGTTGGCCGTCCTCCAGAATGAACGGCACGTCGCGGGAGCGCACCTCCAACACGGCCCGCCCGGTTTGCGGGGGAACGCCAAAGCCAGGGTCGAAGAAGCCCGCGTAGTGCGCGCGAAACTCGCCCAGCTCCGGCAGGATCGGGGCCATTTCGGCGGCCTGCTGCGGCGGGATCATTACGCTTTCCTTGGAGGCGAAGATGTAAAACTCTCCCGGATCCAGCACCACCCGGCCCCGGCGCGCTTCTAAGGGCTCCCAATAGTCCCTTGGATCGTGGCCGGCGATCCGGTCCACATCGACCACATCGGCGTGGCGCTTGGCGCGGTAGCCCACCGGGCCAGAAGTGGCAAAGCCAATCGAAAATGCCTCCTCGCGCAAAAAATGCGGCGTGCCGCGGCGCAGACGCAGTTGCGACAGGCGCACGCCAGAGCGGACGCGAATCGGGAACGTGCAGGGGCAAATTTCAGCCCAAAGGGGCCCCGCGTAGCCGGCCGGAGCCGCGTCAAACCGGGTGGCGTGATCGGCGATCATGCGCGTGAACACATCAATGCGCCCGGTGGAGCTTTTGGGATTGGCGCTGGCATGAACATCGCTGGGCAGGGCCAGCGTTTCCATCAGCGCCGCCAGGTAAACCCCGCCCCGCTCCAAGACGGCCCCTTGGGTGAGGTCCAGGCTGTAAACCGCCAGGCCATCGTCCAGCCGCTCTTTGACCGTTGCCCCCTGGCCCGGCAGAAAGCTGGCGCGGACGCGGTAGGCCACCGGACCCAGGCGCAGATCAAGGCTCGCGGGCTGAAGTTGGTCTTGCGCTAGGGGCTCGCCGGGCCTGATCCAGCCTTTGGCAATGGCTGCCTTGAGGTGGGTATCGGAAAAAACGCCGCTTGGGGCCGAGAGCGAGTCTGTCATACCCCTTGCTCGCGCGGGGCGGGCTGAATGTCCAGCTTGCGTGATGGCTCGTCGCGCGCTTGACCTCACTGCGGCGGCGGCGTATTGCGCCCTTGGTGCGCCGATTTGAGCTCAGCTTGCGGGCGCGAAATAAATGCAGCTAAAGCGAGGCGTAGTGGATCGCAGGGAGCTATGCTCGGTCTGTGGTCTTGCCCTGCAAGGGTGACTGCGGCTTGTTGTGCGGCGTTTTTATTCGCCCCCGCCTCCTGGTCTTGCTTGGCGTTCGTGCGTCGCGCGCAGGAGGATTTCGATGGCTCTCCCTCAAGACTTCGGTGACTTTCGTCCGGTTCATGATCTCGCGTTTTCCAGCACAGATGTGCTGAACGCTTTAGATGCGTTTTCGGTGGAGATGCGCGCGGCCGGCGCTGAGCTTACCGGGCTTTCTGTAGCCAGCGTTTCGGCGCAAGCGTGCGTGTTTCGAGCGCGCATTTCAGGGATCGCGCCGCAGGAGGCGCAATCGCTGGCGCTCGCCCTGGAACATCACCCCGGCGTGTCCCACGCCAGCGTCGAACACATTCTCTGGAGAACGCAACGATGAGCCGCTCCTACCGCCCTCAAACGCGCGCTGTGCGTGGCGGGCTTTCGCGCAGCGCCCACAAGGAAACGGCAGAGGCGCTCTATTTGACGTCTGGGTTTGTCTACGACAGCGCCGAAGAGGCCGATGCTCGTTTTGCCGGCACAGCGCCTGGGTATCTGTACGGCCGCTATGCCAACCCGACGCAGAGCGTGTTTGAAGAGCGGCTTGCGGCGATCGAGGGAGCAGAATGCTGCCTGGCGGTGGGCTCTGGGATGGCCGCAGTGCAGGCGAGCGTGATGGCGGGGCTTTCTGCGGGCGACCGGGTGATTGCCGCGCGGGCCATGTTTTCATCCTGCCTGTGGATCCTGGACACGTTGCTGCCGCGGTTTGGAGTGGAGGTTTCGTTTGTCGATGGCCACGACCTCGACCAGTGGGAAGACGCGGCCAAGCGCCCCGCCAAACTCGCGCTGATCGAAACGCCGGCCAACCCCACGCTGGGGGCGGTCGATATTGCGGCGGTGAGCGCGCTGTTGCGGCCAAACGGCATCCGGCTGATCGTGGACAACGCCTTTGCCAGCCCTGCCCTGCAAAATCCGCTGAGCTTGGGCGCAGACCTCGTGATCTATTCGGCCACAAAGCATATCGATGGCCAGGGGCGCACCTTGGGCGGGGCGATCCTTGGTGAGCGCGCCCTGATTGATGAGGCGATCCGGGAGTTCTGCCGACATACGGGGCCTTCGCTCTCGCCCTTCAACGCCTGGGTTTTGGCAAAGGGGCTGGAGACGTTGCACATGCGGGTGCATGCGCAATCGGCCAACGCCGCCGCGGTCGCGGACGCGCTCGCTGCGCACCCCATGGCTGCGCGGGTGTTGTATCCGTCTCGGGCTGATCATCCCCATCATCAGATTCATGCGCGCCAGATGAAAGCAGGCGGCACACTGATCGCAGTGGATGTGGTGGGGGGGCGTGAGGGGGCCTTTGCGTTCCTCAATGGCCTGGAGCTGTTTGATATCTCCAACAATTTGGGCGACGCCAAGAGCCTTGCTGCACATCCCGCGACAACCACCCATCGCCGGCTTTCTCCAGAAGCGCGCGCGCATATTGGCGTGACCGAGGGCACGGTGCGATTGTCTGTGGGGCTTGAGGATTGCAGCGATCTCATGGACGATGTGCTCGCAGCACTTGACGGCGTGGCGCGCACCAACTGAAAGACCGACGATGTATGAGGCCGAGACGCTGGGGGTTCGGGTGCGCGTGCGACCCCGGTTTTTGGAGCGCGAAAGCGATCCGGAACGGGACCGCTTTGTCTGGGCCTACACGATCACGATCGAAAACCACTCGCAGGACACCGTGCAACTGGTCAGTCGGCGCTGGCGGATCACCGACGACAACGGCCTGACGGAAGCGGTGGAGGGGCCGGGGGTAGTGGGCGAACAGCCCGTGTTGGAGCCTGGACAGGCCTTTGAGTATACTTCTGCTGCGCCTTTGCGCACCGCCTCTGGGGTGATGGTGGGCTGGTATCAGATGGTACGTGCGAAGGATCGCTCCAGCTTTGAGGCCGCGGTGCCCGCGTTCCCGCTGGATAGCCCCTATGCCAAGCAGTTGCCGAATTGACTGTCGGTTAGGGGAGTTGGGCTATCTGTCTGCGAGGGCTAGGGTTTTGGCCGGCGGCCAAACAGGAAGGCCCAGAGGTTAAACCCCTTTCCTTTCAGGCGGCCTTCCGCAATTGGCACGGCGGGAGACCTCGAGGCGATCTCGGTTGCGGTGCGGTCAAACGCGGCAAACCCGCCACCGCGCCGGACTGGGCCTTCATTGGCTTCAGGCTTGGGTTTGCGCACGATGGCTGCAACCCGTTCTGCCACGGCTTCGGCATCGCCTGTCCAGGGCACGTGGTTTTTACCCTTGATCAGGGGCAGATGGGTGAGGTCTGGCCTGCCCACCATTACCGGCAGCACGGCTTTCTGGCCGTTTACTTCCATGGCGAGGGCTGTGATCATTTCGGTCAGGGGCCAATCCTTGGAGACCGAATTGGTGGACACCACCGCCACCACGGTTCGGGCCGCGCCCAGGGCTGTGTTGATTTTCTTGGTGAAGCTTTCGCCCCAGGCGATGTGTTCTTCATCCAGGAACGCCTTGATGCCGCGGCGGGCGCAGGCCTCATAAATCGGCCGGGCAATCGCTTCCTTGTCTTCGCTGGCGTGGGAAATGAACACGTCGAAGTCGTTGGCACCAAACACCATCTGACGGATGAACTTCGAGGGATTGGGATCGAGGTCAATCAGGCGCGCACATAGGCGCAAGAACAGCGTATCTGCGGCCCCGCGCACCATTTTCAGATACGCGAGTTCGCCATAGACGGCGTTGCGGAAGGCGCGGCCAGGATTTTGAGGCATGCCACCGCGCGGCTTGGCGGCCCAACGCTGGAAGTGCTCGTGGCCTGCGGCGTCCAGGCCAAACTTGTCCCAGGCATGCAACATGGCGCGGATTCGGCGGACGCGGTCGCGGGTGATGTTGGTACGGGTGTTGACGGTGAGGCCGGTGACGCTTTGGCGGGTGTGGCGGGTTTGGAGGCGCACTTTCTTGGGGTTGATCTCCAGGCCGCACGCCGAAATCGCGGCAGCAAGGGCCGCACCGGCTTTCACCTCGGCGTTGGCGGGACCCGCCTCTTTGACCGCAACCGCGGGGGGAAACACGGGCTCCTTGGAGGAAAAGGTGATGTCGTCTGCATAGCGGGTGTAGCGCAGGCGATTTTCGCGGGCCAAGCGCGTCAGGCGACGATCCAAAGTGGATGCGATCAAATTGGACAAAACGGGCGAGGTCGGCGCCCCCTGGGGCAAGCCATTGCGATCGATGCAGAGCTGCGCCAACACCGCCGCCGCTGCGGGGCCCATTGAAAACGGTGGGGCCATGAACAGACCGCGGATGCGGCCAAAATTGATCGAGGGGAAAAAGTCTTTCAAGTCCACATTCAAGACCAGATGCTGGCCGATGTGTTCGGCGGCATTGGTGCAAACGCTGCGCCCCTGCAGGAAGCCCATCGCTGCGGGATGGGCTTCGTACACTTCAGCCAGAATGGGCGCGAACCGCTTTTGAGCTTGGCGAATGATGCCGTTAGGGGAAGAGATCAGACGCATGCCGCCGCCCCGCTTGGGGATCTCAAACCGGGTGTAGCGTTCGCGTTCCGGGGCCTTGTATAGCGCATAGACCAGCGTGCCGGCATGGACATCCAGCAGCCGCGCGACATCCTCGGCGGTTTGGATGTGAGCGAACTTGCTTTCGCGGCTGCGTGGTGATGGTGGCGACATCCCGTCCCTCGTACCTTGCAACCCCTATGGCCGGCTTGTCGGCCATAGGGGTAAAGACGGGCATTTGTTCTTCCGCCGCAGGATCAACAGCGGACATAGAAGGACGGGATGCCTTGGGGCTGATCGTGTGCAGATCGACCCCGTTGGTCAAAGGGCCGCATCACACTATGACCAAACGGTAAAATCGTTGCCACACAGCTGGGGTAGGCTTTGCCCCTGTTTCTTCTTGCGGTTGTCATCTTCCGGTCGCTGATCGCAGGGTCTAAGGGAAAGCTGGTTAGTGAGATAAGGGGCGGTCGATGGCTGAGATTTTTCTGTCCTATGCGAGCGAAGATCGTGCGCGCGTGAAGCCATTGGCCGACGCCCTTATGGCAAAGGGCTACCGGGTCTGGTGGGACCGCGCGCTGGCCGCGGGCGACGACTACGCCAAGGTGATCGCCGAAGCGCTGGCTGCGGCCAAAGCCGTGGTGGTGGTGTGGACGCCCGCTTCTGTGGCAAGCGCGTGGGTGCGCGATGAGGCCGCGCGGGCGCGCGACGATGGCCGGCTGATCCCGGTTTTGCTCGACCGCGTGGACATTCCCCTCGGCTTTGGCGCGATCCAGGCAGAAGACTTCACGATGTGGAACGGCGGGGCAGACGCCGCACAAATGCAGCTGCTGCTTGAGTCTGTGAAGGCGCGGCTTGAGGGGCGCGGCGTCGATGCGGCGGCGGTGGCTGATCGACGTCAACGGCTCATGAAACGGATCCGGCTGGTAACGGTGCTGTCTGTTGTGGCGGCGGTGATTGGGATTGCGGCAGGGGTTTCCACCATCCGGCGCAATCACGAAGCCGCCAACGCTCCACCGGTGGCGCAGCAGGATCTCGCGAGCCAGCTTCTGCAACTGGTGGCTGACGGACGGATTACGCCGGAGCAGGCCATTGAGCTCGCCAAGATCTTAGAAGACCGCACCTTTGAGGGCACGCGGGCGGAGAGTGCGGGGGCAAACGGCTCCGCACGAACGCTGGATAGCGCGGCCCTGCCGGCTTTGGTCGACGACTCGGAGTTTGCCGCTTTGGCGCGCAGCGTGTTTCGCGCAAGTGCTGAAGCTTTGGTGAGCGTCTCCGATCCGGCCATGCGCCAAGCGGTTTTGGACCTGTCGCAGCCAACCAAGCGGGCTCGGGCACTGGACACGTTGGCCGAGATGGCGGCAGCTGGCGGGCCCAATGCTGGGGATTTGTGGCGGATGGTGGGGGCGGTGGGTCTTGCGACCGGTGATCCGCGCGCGTCTATGGCCCTGGAACAGGCGCGCCGGCTAAACCCGGATGACTTTGCGGTTTGGCGGTTGCTTGGTTATGCGTATGCGGGCGAGCAACGGCCTGTTGAGGCCGAAGGTGCAGCACTCGTGGGGGCCGGTCTTGCGGCTCAGGACGCGCAGGCCCCAAGCCAGGCCACACAGAATCTGGAACAGGCCCTGCCCAACCTGACCGATCCGATTGATCGGGCCTTTGTGCAGAGCGAGCTTGGCGATGCGGCCGCTGAACAGGGCGACCTGCGGGGCGCGGCCAATCTGTACCGGGAAGGCTTGCTGAACCCGCTGGATGAAATACGCGGTTCTGAAGCAGCGGCGGGCGACATCGCCGATCGCTTGCGGCAGCGGTATGCGGCAGCACTTGATGGCACGGGGCGGGAGCGGGAAGCGTGCATGCAGCTGCGCGTGATCGTGCGCGATGGGGGCGAGCTATCAGAAGCGCCGGACGATCTGCTCGACCGCTGCGGCGTGCCGCGCCCATTGCGCCGGGAAAGCCCAGACAATGACGCGGCGACCGCTGCCCCAGAGCCATCTGCGGCTTATGATCAGCCGTCAGCAGAGCCTGATGCTGGCGCGCCTTCACCTTGAGTTTGAACCGACAAGAACCAGACCTTTGCTGCGCCATAAACGCGGGCATCCAAGAGCGCGAAACCGGGGGCGGAAAGGTCTTCAGCCGAACTGGTCTCGGCCACGATCAGGGCTGTGGGCGCAAGCCAGCCGCCCTGCGCCACGTGCTGAAGCGCGCGCATTACCAGCCCCTTGTTGTAGGGTGGGTCTAGAAAAACAAGGTCAAAGGCCTCGCCAAGGCCTGCCGGCTTTGCGCCTAGATCTGCGGCATCGCGACGATGCACTCGGGTTTCACCGAACGCGTCCAAACTCTCAATGGACCGGCGGATAGCACCGCGCGCGGCTTCGTCGGTTTCCACAAACAGGCAAAACGAAGCCCCCCGCGAGAGGGCCTCAAAGCCAAGCGCCCCTGTGCCGGCAAACAGATCGAGCACGCGCTTGTCTTGCAGGCCTTGGCTCCAGGGCGCGTGGGCCAGGACATTGAAGATGGCTTCGCGGGCGCGATCTGCTGTCGGCCGGGTTGTGCTGCCGATTGGCGCTGCCAAGGACCGCCCTTTCCATCGGCCTGCGATCACCCGCATGCGACCCGCCTCCCCCTGCTCTGCGGCAAAACGCGCACGGCCTGCGCTTGCAGATGGCCGCGGCCCTGCGCAATCGTCTATACCCCGACGCCTCATAGGGGAAGCGCTCGACCGTGGAAGCACTGTTCTCCGACTTCGGTGCCCTCGCCGCTGTCGTTCTTATCGATTTGGCCCTGGCGGCGGATAATGCCGTGGCGGTGGGGCTTGCGGCTTCATCCTTGCCTGAGGCGCAGCGCAAGCGGGTGATTGCGCTGGGCATTGGGCTTGCGCTGATCCTGCGGATTGGGTTTGCGCTGATTACGGTGCAGCTGCTGGCAATCAAGGGTTTGTTGCTGGTTGGCGGGCTGATGCTTTTTTGGGTGGCCTGGCGGATGTGGCAGGACGTGAGCAGCCATACCTCCATGGCTGCGGGCGGGGCCCTCGCCGAGAAAGCCACTGCTCCGGAGCGGGCGGTGACGTTTGGCGGGGCGTTGATGACCATCGTGGTTGCTGACGTGTCGATGTCTTTGGATAACGTGCTGGCGGTGGCGGGTGTTGCCCGCCACGAGCCCATCATTATGGCGTTCGGGCTTGTGCTATCGGTGGTGCTGATGGGGGTGGCTGCCAGCCTGATCGCCCGGGTGATCGCCAACTTCCGCTGGATTGCCATGATCGGGATTGCGGTGATTGTGTTTGCTGCGGTGCGGATGATCTGGGAAGACAGCCATAGCCTTGTGCCAGACATGGTGCCCGCCATGCCAAGTTGGATGCGGTTGAGCGGCCCAGCCTCGTTACCTGGTCACTGAGGCGGCTTGGCTTTGGCCGACTTGCCCTTCGGCGGGCGCAACCCGAGCTGGTCTTTGATGACGCGGGGCTGCACCTCTTCAACCTGCGCAACCGGCAGCTGGCCCAGCTGAAACGGCCCATAGGCGATGCGGATCAGTCGGTTCACCCGAAGGCCCAACGCCTCCAGAACGCGGCGCACCTCCCGGTTCTTTCCTTCCGTCAGGGACAGGGTGATCCAGACGTTGGAGCCTTGCTGACGGTCCAGCTCGGCCTGGATCGAGCCGTATTTCACGCCTTCCACCTCGATGCCCATGGCCAGTTCGTCCAATTCGTTCTGGCTGATCGCACCAAAGGCCCGTGCACGATATCGCCGGACCCACGCATTGGAGGGCAGCTCCAGGCGACGCGCCAGTGCGCCATCGTTGGTCAAGAGCAACAGGCCCTCAGAGGTCAAGTCGAGGCGACCGATGGAGATCACGCGTGGCAAATCCGGTGGCAGGCGCTCGAACACCGTGGGGCGGCCGGCCGGGTCGCGGTGGGTGGTGACCACCCCAGACGGCTTATGATAGCGCCAAAGGCGGGTGGCCTCTGGCTTGGCGATCGCTTTGCCGTCCACTTGAATCTTGTCTTGCGGCCCCACCTTGAAGGCCGGCGTGTCCAGCTTTTTGCCGTTCACCACCACGCGTCCGTCTGCGATCAGGCGTTCGGCATCGCGGCGCGAACACACGCCAGCGCGCGCCAGCGCCTTGGCAATGCGCTCGCTGTCACCGTCTTGAAGCGGCGACGGCGGTGCTGGGGGGGCTTGTGATTTGGGCATGCCTTGGGGCTTAACCTAGGACGATGAAGCAAGACGAGCGCGATACACAGCACATGCGCAGCGCTTTGGCGATGGCGCAGGCGGGGGCTGAGGCGGGGGAAGCGCCTATTGGGGCCGTTTTGACGGGGCCAGACGGAGCGGTGTTGGCGCAGGTTCATAACCGGCCGATCGGCACCTGTGACCCCACAGCCCACGCCGAGATCCTGGCGATCAGGGCGGCAGCGGCCGACTTTGCCAACTACCGCCTGCCCGTCGGGTGCACGCTTTATGTGACGCTGGAGCCGTGTGCGATGTGTGCCGGGGCGATCAGTCATGCGCGGGTGTCGCGGCTTGTGTATGGGGCACAGGACGCCAAGGGCGGCGCGGTGGACAGCGGTGTGCAGTTTTTTGCCCAGCCCAGCTGCCATTGGCGGCCGGAGGTGGTGGGCGGGGTCATGGGTGAAGACAGTGCCGCCCTGTTGAAGGCCTTTTTCAGGGCGCGGCGGGGCTGAGCAGGCGGCGCGCGGTTGCTGCGTCAGCGGCAATTTGGGTGGTTAAGGCTTCAAAGCTCTCAAACTTTTTCTCAGGCCGGATGAATGCTTCGAACGCCACTTCCAGGGTTTGACCATAGAGGTCTTGGGAGACATCGAACAGATGGGTTTCCAGGAGCGGGCTTGCGGGGGTGTCTTGGACGGTTGGTTTGACGCCAACGTTGGCAACGCCGCCGTGTTCGGTTCCATCCCTCATGCGCACGCGCATGGCATAGACGCCAAACGCCGGGCGGACATAGGTGCCGAGCGCAATGTTGGCGGTGGGGAAATTGATGGTGCGGCCGCGTTTGGCTCCCTCAATCACTGTGCCCTCCACCGCCCAGGGCCGCCCCAAGAGCCGCGCAGCATGGGCGACATCTCCCTGCGCCAGGGCTGTGCGAATGGCCGATGAGCTTATCTTGTCTCCGGGATGATCGGCATCGTCGACGGCGTCTGCCACCGCAACGGCGAAACCCAGGCGCTGGCCTTCCTGCGCCAAACTTGCCACATCGCCGGCGCGACCCTTGCCGTAGCGGAAGTCCAATCCCACCGCCACGCCCGCCACGTTCAGGCGTGATTGCAGAATGATGTCGGCGAAGGCGTCCGGCGAGAGATTGGCCATTGCTGCGTCAAAGACGATTTCAACAACATGATCAACGCCGCAGGCGCGCAGGGCTCGGGCGCGCTGCGCATCGCTTTGCAAGCGCAGCGGTGGGCCTTCCGGTTGGAAAAACGCCCGGGGATGGGGGGTAAAGACGGCCGCCGCAGATGGTCGGCCAGCCTTGCGTGCGGCGGCCACCGCCAAGCCCGCAACCGCCTGGTGGCCCTTGTGGACGCCGTCAAAGTTGCCAAGCGCCACATAGGCCCCCGCCAACGCATCCGGGCTTGAGGCGGCATCGGAAACAGAAATCTTAAGGTTGTCAGGCGTCAAGACCTGGCCTCAATCACGCGCTTGGGGGCCATCACTACGGCTTCGCCTTCTAGGACGGGTTTACCTTCGACCTTGCAGACGCAGGCGAGGGTCACCCGGCCCTTTTCGGAATCCAGGGCGGTAATGGTGACAGTCGCTTCCACCGTGGCGCCGAGTTTGACGGGGCGCTTGAAGCTCAAGGTTTGCGACAGATAAATTGCCCCCGGGCCTGGCAACTTTGTGCCCAAGAGGGCTGAAATATAGCTGGCAGAGAGCATGCCATGGGCAATGCGCTCCTTGAATGGGGTGGTGGCGGCAAAGGCCGCGTCCAAATGCACGGGATTGTCGTCCCCCGAAACCTGCGCAAAGGCCACAACATCGGCCTCATTCACCATGCGCGAGAGGCTCGCGGATTGGCCAAGGCTCAAGTCCTCAAAGAAAAGGCCGGTTTGGGCCATGTGAACATCCCTACGCGCGCTTTACCGAATTTTTCCTAGCTTGGGGTATCTAGCCCACCGAAGTCCTGCCGCAAAGCCGGTTACTTGGGAGCCCAGAATGGCCGTTCAGAGGTCTATGCCCATCCTCGTGGTGGATGATTACAACACGATGGTGCGGATTATCCGCAACCTGCTGAAGCAGTTGGGCTTTGAAAACGTCGATGAGGCCTCGGATGGGCAGGCGGCCCTGGCGAAGCTGAAGCTGAAGCCCTACGGCCTTGTGATCAGCGACTGGAACATGGAGCCCATGACCGGCTTTGAGTTGTTGCAGCACGTGCGCGCCGACGAAAAGCTGAAGCCGACGCCGTTCATCATGGTAACCGCCGAAAGCAAGACCGAAAACGTGATCGCGGCGAAGAAGGCCGGCGTGAACAACTATATCGTGAAGCCATTCAACGCGCAGACACTGAAGACGAAGATGTCTGCCGTTCTTGGCGATTTCTGAGCGCGCAATACTCTTTTGGAGGGCGGCTCATGGCTGCAATGGAAACTGTCGAGCGGGTTCGGTCTGCGCTGGCGACCCTGAACCGGACTGACCTGAAAGACCCACGGCTGGTGGAGGTGTTGAACCTTTCAGAGCAGCTCGTAGATGCCATGCAAGCCTTCTTCGGCGGTATGGACAGCAAGGCTTATGGTGAGTTCCGCTATATCGCGACCTACATCGCGCGGACACGCCAGGAAATCGCTGCGTTGCGGCCAAATGACATCCGCGAAGAGCGCCTGCCCTCCGCTGGGGCCGAGTTGGAAGCCATTGTGCGCCATACCGAAAGTGCCACGCATACGATCATGGAAGCGGCCGAAGTGATCATGGCCGCCGACACTAGCGATCCGGTGGCCTTCCAGGATGTGGTGAACGAAAAGGTTTTGGAGATTTTCCAAGCGTGCTCGTTCCAAGACATCACTGGGCAGCGGGTGC
Organism: Caulobacterales bacterium; assembly: GCA_049314555.1. Taxonomy (GTDB): domain Bacteria; phylum Pseudomonadota; class Alphaproteobacteria; order Caulobacterales; family Aquidulcibacteraceae; genus REEB509. The sequence goes on along the minus strand of JBMOEW010000021.1, from coordinate 18,272 downwards.
AAAAGATCGTTGATACGCTTCGCCACATCGAAGAGCGGGTCGCGCGGTTTGCCCACGTCATGGGGGTCGAAGACGCACCGTGTGAAGTTTCCGAAGCCGAGAAGCGGCGCAAAGCGCTTTTGCTGAACGGCCCGGCCCTCGGTGGACCAGAAGTGGCGCAAGATCAGATAGATGCACTTTTTGGTAATGATGCTGACGCACCAAGCCAGGACAATATTGATCGACTGTTCGCCTAATAACGCACACTTAGGCGAGCGGCTCTAGGGGTCCACCAGACTTGGTCTGGTGGACCCTTGTGCGTTTTGCGTGATCAGCGCGCGACGATGCGAACTGTGAAGGTGTCAACCGGCGGTTCGCTGGACTGCCAGGGGCGCCGCTTGACTAGAGTGAGATCCCCCTCGCCGCGGGCTGTTGGGGCAAACAGGAACACTTCCCAGTGATTGCCGCCAGTGAAGCCCGGCTGAGATTGGGCGGTTGTGGTGTTGCCGCCCGCCTCGCCCGCGCGGGTGAGGAATGCGGGCATTTCGATGGGTTCCCACACATAGCCGGCGGTGGGCGTCCCAACCAGGGACACTGCGAAGCGCTGCCCCACCGCAACTTCGACGGTTTGGCCGGCCTGGGCTTGGCCGATCTGAACGGTGACTTCGGCGGGAACAGGGGCTGGCAAATCGCCGATTGGACGGCTGGGGGCTGGCGGCTCTGGTTTCGCTACCGGTGTTGGCTGGCTTGGGGTGCTTGCATTTTCAGGCTGAGCGCAGGCCACGAGGCAAACTCCCAAAATCGCTACGCTAAAGACTGACTTGGTGAACATGAACACGATCTCGCTGTGTGCTTGGGCGGACTTTAAAGAAAGCCTTGTGCCGCTGCTAGTTCGCCATTGGCGGTGGTTGCCAAGTGGCGTTAGGGTGGGTCTAGCACAGTTTGCACCAAGCGGAGGCCACAATGACGAAACCCCTGACCCGTGAGGAAATGGTTAGTTTTGTGCGCGCGGCTAAGGTCTGTGCGCAGGCCGATACGATCCCACAGACCGATGACGTTATGCGGGTTCCGGCCAGCATCTACACCGATCCCGCCCGGTTTGAGCGGGAAGTGTCCATGATTTTTCGACGCCTGCCGCTGGTGGTGGCGGCCAGCGCAGAGATCGCGGCACCGGGGGCCTATAAGGCGCACACGATTGCCGGCGTGCCGATCCTTGTGACGCGGGGCGATGACGGGGCTGCCAAGGTGTTTTTGAACGCCTGTCCGCACCGCGGGGCCAATGTGGCGGTGCCTGGATGCGGCACCGCCAAGCGTTTCACGTGCCCCTACCATGGGTGGACGTTCTCGCGGGATGGGCAGCTTTTGGCCATCGCGCTGGAACAGGACTTTGGATCGATCGACAAGGCGGCGCATGGGCTGATCGCCCTGCCCACGCTAGAGCGCGCGGGGCTTGTTTGGGCAATCCTTGAGGCCAAGAGCACCCTGTCCATCGAGGCCTATCTGTGTGGCTATGATGGGGCGCTGAGCCATTTCGGATTTGCCGATTGGCACCTGTTTTCCAGCCGCGTCATCGCGGGACCCAACTGGAAAATCGCCTACGATGGCTATTTGGACCTCTATCACCTGCCCGTTCTGCACAAAAACACGTTTGGCCCGCAGATGCTGAACCGGGCGCTGTATCAGGGATGGGGGCCACACCAGCGGGTGCAAGGCCTGTCTTCCCATTTAATCGGGCCGAATGCGCCGACGGAGGACGCCTGGGACATGACCGTCCTTATGGCGGGGGTTTGGACGATTTTCCCCCACGTTTCGATCGCCAGTTTCGATGGCGGTGGGCGCGGCGTGATGATCTCGATTTTGACGCCAGGCTCTCATGTCGGCGAAAGCTTCACCACGCAGCTTTATCTGATGGAGAAAGTGCCCACAGAGGAACAGGCCAAAACCGCGACAGAACAGTTTGCGCTTTTGGAGTTTGTGGTGCGCGAAGAAGACTACGACACCGGGCTGCGCCAGCAGGCCGCGTTGAAAAGCGGCGCGCGGGAGTGGGTGATGTTTGGCCGCAACGAGGGCGGCGCGCAGACCTTCCATGGCTGGGTGGACCGCTTGCTTGAAACGCCAGACAGCGCGCTAGAGGCCCTGTTTACCTGTTAAACTCGGTGGCCGTGGTCGCCGGATTCTGCGCCAACGCGGGCCAGCCTGGCCTGGCGGTGATGGCGCTTGCCTTTTGCGCCAAGGGCTGACGGGCGCACTGCTGGCGACCGCAGTTGGCTTAACCACCCCTTATTTTTTATTCCGTATAAGGATTTATACAACAACAACGCTCTCTGCGTGGGGTATCATGCACAAGGCCAACCTGGACGCGCTCTATCGGCAGCGCACGATCGCCCTTGGGGGCGTGGCCGGGCTGTATTACGCGCTGATGGCGGCGGCGCATGGGTTTCTGGTTCCCCCGCCGGCCCAGGGGGTGATGATTGCCTGTGCGCTGAGCACCGCGCTTGGGTGCCTCGGGTTGCGTATTTGGTTGCAAGGCACCAATGAGCACTTTCGCCAGGTGGAAGGTGCTGCGGCCGCGATGTTCTTGATGGCCACCATCAATGTGACCCTGCATGCGATCTTGCTGCACAGCCCCGATCAGGCGCTATTCTTGCCGTTGATGGCGATTGGCTTTGCGTTCTTGTCGCCGTCGTTGGTGGTGCTTGGCTTTATGCTTTTGGTACAGGGCATGGCTGGGGTTGCGATTGCGCTTTGGAGCGGGCCTGGCCTGAGCACAACGGTTTTGTTTGTGATCGGCAGTGCCCTTGCTGGGGGCTGGTTTGGCGGCGTGTTTGCGCTGCGGACCAATCAGCAATTGCAGCATGGCAAAGAGCTGGCGGAAAAGCTGGCGGCGGAAATGGAGGATCGGGTTCAGGATCGCACCCAGGACTTGATGCAGGCGATGGAGACCGCGCAAAAGGCCAACGGCGCGAAATCTGACTTTCTGGCCGTGATGAGCCACGAATTGCGCACGCCGCTGAACGCAATAATCGGCTATTCTGAAATCATGCGGGAAGGCGCTGTGGACGATCAGCGCCAGCAAGACGTGCACGATCTTGATCGGGTGTTGGTGGCATCGCGGCGGCTGCTGCAACTGATCACGGGCGTGCTGGACTTTTCCAAGATCGAGGCGGGCCGGTTGGAGCTCGACTTGCGCTGCGTTGATGTGCAAACGCTGGTGAGTGATGCATTGGAAACCGTGCGGCCCTTGGCGGAGGCCAACGGCAACATCCTGGGGTTGCGCTTTGGGGCGAATGTCGGGGAGATCATGACCGACGACTTCCGGCTTGGCCAATGTCTGCTCAATTTGCTGTCGAATGCCGCCAAATTCACCAAAAACGGCGCGATCACGGTGGATGTGGCGCGGGAGGATGACCGGATCCGCTTTGAGGTGGCCGATACTGGGGTTGGCATTAGTCAAGATCAGCTCGCTCGGCTGTTCCAGCCGTTCTCGCAGGCCGATTCCTCGATGAGCCGGTCTTATGGCGGCACGGGTTTGGGCCTGGCTATCACGCGGGAGCTGGCCCAGCTCTTGGGCGGCGAGGTCGAGGTGACCAGCGCCCTGGGGCGGGGTTCGGTTTTCAGCCTCACCGTTGCGGTGGACGCCGCGACCGTTGCTGCAAAGCCGGCGGCGGTGGCCTAGCGGGCCGCTTTGTTAGCCGACGTCGCAAAACCTAGGGGATCGCTTTTCCAGATTGGCGATGATCGCCTCTTTCTGGTTTTGCGAGCCGATCAGGGCGACCTGTTCGTCTGTTTCCATCTGCAAAATCTCGTGTCGATCGAGCCTGGGGACAGCGTCAAACAGGCGCTTGCCGGCGCGGATGGCGTGGGGATTTTTGGCGGCAATCTCTTGGGCCAGGCGCAGGGCGTGGGCATGGGGTTCGGTGCTGAGGTGGGTGGCGAGGCCTATGGCATGGGCCTCTTCGCCGGAGAATATCCGCCCGGTATAGGTGAGCTCGCGGGCCAGATCGTCACGGATCAAGGACGACAGGATGGTGTAGGCCCCCATGTCTGGCACGAGGCCCCACTTGATTTCCAAGATCGCGAGCCGCGCATCTGGGGCCACGAACCGGATATCGGCCCCTAAAGTCAGCTGAAAGCCGGCCCCGAAGGCCACGCCATGGACCGCTGCGATCACCGGCACCTGCTGTTCGCGCCAGACCAACACCGCCTGCTGTGGGCGATTGGCACCGCCTGGGGTGCGCACCTGGGCTGCGAGGTCTGTGTTGCGGCGGGGCGCGCCGGAGGCCATTTTGCCGAAGTTCTCTGTATCGAGGCCCGCGCAAAAGGCCCTGCCCTCGCCGGAAAGCACGATCGCGCGAATGGATCCATCCGCCTTGAGCCGCTCGCCGGTTTCGATGAGCGCATCAAACATGGCGTCATCCAGGGCATTCATTTTGTCGGCCCGGACCATGCGCACATCGGCAACACCGTCGATCAGGGTCACGGTCACACGGTCGTTCATGGCGATCCTCCAGCCTTATCCTTGGGCCACTAGAATGACATCATGGGGCGCGGCGCGTCTATGGTAGCGCTGGCGTTACGCGCATTTCAGCTTTAGGCTTATCGCCAAGGAGCATGACGATGCGCACCAGTGTTCAGACTTCAACGCTTTTGGCGGGCTTTATCGTCATTGGGCTTTTGGGCTGTGCAACGCCCTCTGAGCCCTCTTTGGCGCAGAACCAGACGGCGCAGGTTTCGCCGCGCCTTGAGCGGTTTGAGAGCGAAGCGGCGTTCCAGACATACATGCGCGAGACCGCCACTATTGCCCGCGCTCGGGGGTATTTTTGGGCAGGGCGGCGAACGGGGCTGACCGGCGCGGGGCCGGAAGGCAACACTCTCGCGACGGAGGTGGCAGCTGAAGCCTCACCCATGCCGCCACCGCCACCGGCTCCGCCACCGCCACCGGCTCCGCCACCCCCTCCAGGTTCGCCACCACCCATGCTTTCTGCAGCGCCGGTCGTTTCTGTGCAAAGCCCCGCCGCCCCGGGTGATGCCGGATCGATCACCAACACCCAAGAGCGCGCTGTGGATGAGGGCGATGTGGTCAAGCGCATCGGGCGCTTTCTGGTTGTGCTGCAGGACGGGCGCCTGTTCACAGTGGACACCGCCCCGAATGGTCCTGGCTTGCGGGTTGTGGGGCGGCAAAATGTCTATCGGCGCGCGACAGCCGGCGTTTGGATCGACGAAATGCTGGTGTTCGGCAACCGCATCATCGTAACGGGGTATAGCTATCAGGCGCGGGCGACGGAGCTTTCTGTGTTTAGCCTGTCGCAGTCGGGGCAGCTGACGCGCGAGGGCGTCTATTACGTCTCCTCCAACGACTATTACGACCCCGAAAACTATGCCTCCCGGATTGTGGGGGATAACCTTATTTTCTATTCGCATGTCGCTTTGAACTCGATGGACCCTAAGGACACGATGAGTTGGCCTTTGGTGCGCCGGTTGGTCAATGAGGGCACGCGCAACGAGCTGATCAGCGATGGCACGCCGTTGTTTGACGCCAGCAACATCTATCGCCCGGTCCAAGCCACGTTGCAGCCGGCCGTGCATGCGATTTCGGTATGCCCACTGGGCGGCCTTGAAGCGGGCGATGAGCTTGCCTGTCGCAACACGGCGGTGGTCGGGCCCAGTGGGCGCGATTTCTACATCACCGCAGATAGCGCCTATCTCTGGAGCGCCTTGGAAGACCGGGATCGTCTGCTGTTTACGCAAAGCCCGGCCTGCCGGTCGGCGGCGAGCGCCGACAGCGCCTTGCGCGGGGTGCCGGCGACGGTGTTCCAGATCCCGCTGGATGGCAGCCCGCCAAGGGCCATTCTGGCGCAGGGCGAGCCGCGCAATCAGTTCAGCTTTAGTGCCAGCAACGGCGGGTTTCGGGCCCTTTTGGACCAGGCCTGCAGCGGAGACTTGACCTATTTCCAAGCGCCGCTCGCAACGTTCAGCGATGCGCCGGTGGCCGCAAGCTCGGCCCAGTACACTTCGCTGCCGGACCAGCCGGACGGGGCGCAGTCACTCGAGAACCGTTTCACCGATACTCACCTCGTTTACGCCTGGCGGGCGCGGTCGGACTCTTCAATGCTGCAGCGGCCTGGGGGGTTGGAGCTAACGTCGCAGGTGGTGGTGGTGCCGATGGCCTCCCCGTCCTTCGTGACGCAGTTGACCGCCCCGCACGACGTGATGCGGATCGAGCGGGTTGGGCCCAACGACATCGTGCTCACCGGGTATCGCGACATGCGCGGTTTGAGCGTTTCTGTCTTGGATTTGGACGGCGCTGTGGCGCGCATTGCCGGGAGTTTGGTGCTGCCGGGCCGGTATGAATCGGAAGGTCGGTCGCATGCCTTCAACAGCAGCGTCGACGCGGCGGGCAATGGGCTGATGGGGCTGCCGACCACGCGGGCCCGATCGGAGGCTGGGCGTTTGGTGTTTGAAAGCTCGGATTCTGATGTCAGCTTTTTGACGGTTGCGGGCGGCGACACCCTGGCCCTCGCCGGGCATTTGCGGGCGGTTTTGCGCCAGCCGCATCCCAGCTACACGTGTGAGGTGTCGTGTGTGGATTGGTATGGCAATGCGCGTCCGATCTTCACCGACGGTCGGATTTTCGCACTGACCGGCTCGGAGGTGGTCGAGGGCCGTTTGCGGGACGGGCAACTGATTGAGGCACGCCGGGTGGACCTGACAGCCCCATTGGACTGAAGGCCACCCAGCGCTTCTTGCGCTTTGACTGCTTAGCTTTGGCCGGCGGCTTCCAGGGTATCTTCCCAGGTGCGCAGGCCAGCGCGCGGGGCACTGACCAGAACCGCCATGTTGCCCGGCAAGTGCAGGTTATCAAGCATTTTTTCATGGGCCATAGGAATTTGATCCCAGGCAAAGACCTCAGACATGCAGGGGTCTATCCGGCGCTCAATGACCAGCTGGTTGGCGGCGCTGGCCTGGGCGAGGTTGGCGAAGTGGCTGCCTTGGACACGCTTTTGGCGCATCCACAGGAAGCGGGCGTCCATGGTCAGGTTGAAGCCGGTCGTGCCGGCGCAAATCACGATCATGCCGCCGCGCTTTGTGACAAACACGGACACAGGAAAGGTGCTTTCGCCGGGGTGTTCAAAGACGATGTCGACGTCTTTGCCGCCGGTGTGTTCCCAGATGGCTTTGCCGAACTTGCGGCTTTCTTTCATATAGGCGTTGAATTCGGGGCCGTTCACCTTCGGCAATTGACCCCAGCAATCGAAGTTTTTGCGATTGATGACGCCCTTGGCACCCATCGACAACACATAGTCGATCTTGCTGTCGTCAGAGACCACACCAATGGCGTTGGCCCCGCTAACGGCGCAGAGCTGAATGGCGAAGACGCCCAAACCGCCCGACGCCCCCCACACCAGCACGTTCTGGCCGGGCTTGAGGATGTTGGGGCGGAAGCCAAACAGCATGCGATAGGCTGTGGCGAGGGTTAGGGTGTAGCAGGCGCTTTCTTCCCAGGTGAGATGCTTGGGGCGGGCCATCAGCTGGCGGGCTTGGACGCGGCAAAACTGGGCAAAGGCCCCGTCTGGGGTTTCATAGCCCCAGATGCGCTGGCTGGGGGAGAACATCGGATCTCCGCCGTTGCACTCTTCATCGTCGCCGTCGTCTTGGTTGCAGTGCACAACCACTTCGTCGCCCGGCTTCCAGCGCTTGACCTTGGCACCGACGGCCCAAACGATGCCAGAGGCATCGGAGCCTGCAATATGGAACGGCTGCTTGTGGCCATCGAGGGGGCTGATAGGTTCGCCCAGTGCGGCCCAAACGCCGTTGTAGTTCACGCCACCTGCCATCACCAGGACCAGCACTTCATCGTCGCCGATGGTGTGGGTGGGAACCACTTCCAGCTGCATCGCCGCGGCGGGGCGTCCGTGGCGTTCTTTGCGAATGGTCCAGGCCCACATTTTTTCAGGCACATGATACGCGGGCGGGATCTCGCCCACGTCGTAAAGGTCCTTTACGGTACTGAGGCGAGCATTGGCCGATCCGGTCATGGGGCACTCCGGTGGTCTTGGTTTGGACGGGTTCGTGCCAAACAATGCGCGATCATGTTGCACTGCGCAACACCGCTCAACGCAATTGCAGCATAGGTGCAGTAACGGTGCCACGGTCAGAGGGTGTCCACCTGCCCTGGGCTTGTGGTGTTTGCCGCAGTTCCTACATGGGTTTCGGTAGGCTCAGGAGCCCTTTTTGTAGACCTTGGGCTTTGGCGTTCCCCCGCACCCGCTTTGACATTATGGGCTGAAGCGCCGTCCGGCGCGTGACGCGCGTCACGCCTTAATGTTTGCGAATTTGAAACTGTTTGGGTGTGAAGATCGTACTCTAAGGGTAACATGCAGAAGCAGCTTTCCCCTCGCGCCTTTAAGGCTTGGTTTTTGGTGATCTGGGCGACGGGCCTGATCCCCACCGGGCTGATCGCGCTTGCCTTTGCGATCGAGCGCCATGCCTTTACTGGGCCGGCCACAGGCTTATTCGTGATCCTGGGTGTGGGTGGGCTTTACACCCTGGAGGCCGCGCAAAAAGCCTTGTTTGGGGCTGATGCGCCCAACGCCCGATAAAGGCTGACCCGCCTCCCTGATCCACCGCTAGCCTCTTGCACTGCAACATAGCCTCGGCCACTCTCGCGCCCTGTGGAGAGATGACAATGGCCGACGACGCCGCCAAGACCCCAGCGTTTCAGCACGCGGCCGACAAGCCGTGGATTTTCCGCACCTATGCCGGGCACTCGACGCCTGTGGAAAGCAACAGGCTTTACCGGGCTAATCTCGCAAAGGGGCAAACGGGTTTGTCCATCGCCTTCGATCTGCCAACTCAAACCGGCTATGACGCTGATCACATCCTTGCCCGGGGTGAAGTGGGCAAGGTGGGGGTGCCGGTTGGTCATTTGGGCGACATGCGGGCCCTGTTTGATCAGATCCCTTTGGACCAGATGAACACGTCCATGACGATTAATGCGCCAGCGGCGTGGCTGCTGGCGCTCTACGTGGCGCTGGCGGACGAGCAAGGGGTTGCCCGCGCCAAGCTGCAGGGCACCACCCAGAACGACATCATCAAGGAGTATCTCTCCCGCGGGACGTATGTGTTTCCGCCCCGGCCAAGCCTTAAGCTTACCGCCGACACCATCGCGTGGTGCCTGCGCGAAACACCCAAATTCAACGCCATGAACGTCTGCAGCTATCATTTGCAGGAAGCAGGTGCGACGCCGGAGCAGGAATTGGCGTTTGCGCTGGCCACCGCAATCGCGGTGCTGGACCGGGTTAAGGCGGAGGGCGAAGTCGCGGCCGCGCAATTGCCGGACATGTTCGGCCGGATGAGTTTTTTTGTGAACGCGGGGATCCGGTTCGTCACGGAACTCTGCAAGATGCGGGCGTTCACTGAGCTTTGGGACGAAATTGGCCTCAAGCGGTTTGGCATCGAAGACGAGCGCCTGCGCCGTTTCCGATATGGGGTGCAGGTCAATAGCCTTGGCCTCACGGAGCCGCAGGCGGAAAACAACGTCTATCGCATTCTGTTGGAGATGCTGGCGGTCACGCTGTCGAAATCGGCGCGGGCGCGGGCGGTGCAGCTGCCGGCCTGGAACGAAGCGTTGGGCCTGCCGCGTCCCTGGGACCAGCAATGGTCTTTGCGGATGCAGCAAATCTTGGCGTTTGAAACCGACCTTCTGGAATTTGAAGACCTGTTTGACGGCTCGACCGTGGTGGAGGCCAAGGTTGCCCAACTGAAGGCAGGCGCGCTGGCCGAGCTTGCCAAGATCGAAGCGATGGGCGGGGCGGTGTCTGCGGTCGAGAACGGCTACATGAAGGGGGCGTTGGTTGATTCCAACCGGGCGCGGGTGCGCGGGATTGAAACCGGCGACCTGAAAGTGATTGGGGTGAACGCGTTTACGCAAGCGGAGCCCTCCCCGCTTTCGGCGGGCGATGGGGCGATCCAAAAAGTCGATCTGGCGGTGGAAAGCGCCCAGATCGAAAGACTCAAGGCGTGGCGCAGTGCACGCAACGCGCAGGCGGCCCAAGCGGCGCTTGATCAGCTTGGGGCGGCGGCGCGGGCGGGGTCCAACATCATGGAGCCGTCGATTGTGTGCGCCAAGGCGGGGGTCACGACGGGGGAATGGGGGACTGCGTTGCGGTCGGTGTTTGGCGAGTTTCGCGCGCCGACCGGCGTTGCGGTGGTGATCGACACCGGGGGAGCCGAAGACATCGAAGCAGTGAAGGCGGATGTGGAGGCGCTGTCGGAGCAGCTCGGGCGGCGCTTAACCTATCTAATCGGCAAGCCGGGGCTGGATGGGCACTCCAATGGGGCTGAACAGATCGCAGCGCGCGCGCGGGCCGTTGGGATGGACGCGATTTACGAAGGGATCCGCCAAACGCCGGCCGAGATCGTGGCGCTGGCGAAGGAAAAATCAGCGCACGTGGTTGGCCTTTCGATCCTGTCTGGTTCGCACCTTGATTTGGTGCAGGACGTGGTGCGCCTGATGCGGGCGGAGGGGCTTTCGCACGTGCCGCTGGTGGTGGGCGGTATTATCCCGCCGGAGGACGCGTTGGCGCTGGGGCAAATGGGCGTCGTGCGGGTGTATACGCCAAAGGACTTCAAGATCACCGAGATCATGGGCGACGTGGTGGAGGTAGCGCGGAAGGCTTGGACGGCGCATTGATCTCGCCTCTCGCTCTTGAAATTGCGACGCTGGACACCTGGCGCGCGCAGGACTATGAGGCCAAGTTCGGCTGGCGACTGTTAGCGAGCGGGGGCGTTACGGGACGCGTCAATGCGGTCTGGCCGATCGGCTGGACTGGCGAGGCCAGCCTTGAAGCCGCCATTGCCTTTTCAGAGAATTGGTATGTGCGGCGAGGCTTGCGGGCCTGCTTCAAAGTGGCGGAAAGCGCGAGTGCGCCGGCTGGGTTGTCGGAGGCGCTGGTAGCGCGGGGATACCTTTGCCACACTCCGACCCTGGTGATGGTGCGGGGCAGTCCGACTGGCGCAGGCGAGCCTCGCGCCCTGCCCGGTGCCGATGGCATCGAAGTGGCACTGCAGAGCGCGCCGGACGGGGCTTTCGATCTGGTCTTTGGTGCGGCGTCGACGACTGCTGCTGATCTCGCTGAGCGACGGGGCATTGTGGCCCGCACGCCGCCGCCACGGGCCTATGCGGTCGCGCGATCTGCGGGCACCCCCGCCGCAATCGGCATGGTTGGAGTGAACGAGGCTGGGCTGGCCGGTCTTTATGCGATGCGTACGGTGCCCGCGTTTCGGCGACGCGGTCTAGCACGGGCGGTGGTCGGTGCGTTGGCGGCGTATGCGACCGCGCAGGGTGCGCACGCGATATTCTTGCAAGTAGAAGCCGGCAATCTGGCAGCCATTCGCCTTTACGAGGGGCTGGGCTTTGGTACCGCCTACGCCTACAGCTATTGGCATGACCCGGAGTGCCCGCTGGCTAAGCCCTAGAGCGCTGCACCAGATAGATGCCGCCCAGAACCAGCGCTGCGCCGCACAGGGCCAGCGGACCCAGGCTTTCTTGAAACAAGACCCAGCTTAACGCCGCCGCAGCCACCGGCTGGATCCAGAGAATCACCGTCGAGATGGCAATCGGCAGGCGGCCCAGCCCGATGGCGATGAAGCCCTGGCCGCCCACATGCACCACCACGCCCAAGGCCAAAAGGATCGCCCAGCCCTGTGCCGAATGCGGCAAGAGGGGTTCGCCCATGAACACGCTGGCCAGAAGCGCCAGTGCCGCCGCAGCGACGGTTGACACAAACATCAACGGCCACGCGGCGATGGTGCGGCGGTATCTGTCCATCATGATCAGGTAGGCGGCATACCAAACGCCGCTGACCAAGGCGATTGCTTCGCCGCCAAATCCGGTTTGGCCTTGGCCGGCCTGGGCGCGGGCCAAAGTCAAGGCGGTGGCCCCCGCAAGCGCCACCCCTGCCCCAATCACGAACCCGCGGGTGAGGCGTTGTCTGTACAGCACAAAGCCCGCGATCGCGGCGATGATCGGGGTCATGTTGGACAAGAGCGTAGCATTCGCCACCGTGGTCATGGTGAGGGAGGCGTGCCAGAACGCGATATCCAGCCCGAAGAAAATCCCCGCCAAAAGCAGCGCTGGCGCATTGCTGGCGCTGGCATCGCGATCGGGTTTGGGGGAGCGGGCGGCGAGAATCGCTAGCACCGGCAGTGCGAACAAAAACCGCCATAACGCGGTTGCCTGCGGTCCTAGGTCAGACAGCCGCATAAGAATCGGCGCAAACCCTAACAGTCCCGCGCCAATCGCCACGGCTGCGGCGGCACCCAAACGTCCTTTGCCTTGCTTCATGGGCCCGTTTGAACGCTTTTGCTCGCTTGGCCGCAAGGATAATCGCCGTATCCGGCGTAGGGACATTTACGACTGGTTCATGCAATTTCTGGGGAGAAAGAATTCTAGACGTTGACGGGTCGGTAACACTCGTCATCACTATATGTAGAGGCACGAAGCAAGCCGACCACCAGGAATGGTGCTTTGCTCAGCACCGACTCTGGTTACAACTGGGTTAAGGAGATTAAGAATGGCCGGGCCCGCAACGACGACTGCACACATGACGCGCCCTGAGCTGGAACAGCGGGGCAAGCCAAAGGCGGTGCGCGGCCTGCACGAGGTCCGCAAGGTCGTGACCGATCCAACCCGCGATGGGCTGCTGACCGATTTCGGCAAAACCACGCTTGAAGATCGCTACCTTCTTCCCGGCGAAAGCTTCCAGGACATGTTCGCCCGCGTGGCCACGGCCTACTCGGACGATATCGACCATGCTCAACGCATTTACGACTATATCTCGCGTCTGTGGTTCATGCCGGCCACCCCGGTGCTGTCCAACGGCGGGGCGGCGCGCGGCTTGCCAATCAGCTGCTTTTTGAACGCGGTGGGCGATAGCCTCGATGGGATCGTGGATATCTGGAACGAGAACGTCTGGCTTGCCTCGAACGGCGGCGGCATCGGCACCTATTGGGGCGGCGTGCGGTCGATCGGCGAAAAAGTCGGCCAGAATGGCCAAACCAGCGGCATCATCCCGTTCATTCGGGTGATGGACTCTTTGACCTTGGCGATCAGCCAAGGCTCTTTGCGGCGGGGATCGGCGGCGGTCTATTTGGACATCCACCACCCAGAAATCGAAGAGTTCCTGGAAATCCGGAAGGCTGCTGGCGATTTCAACCGCAAGTCGCTCAATCTGCACCACGGAATCAGCGTGTCAGACGAGTTCATGGTGGCGGTGCGCGATGACCTGCCGTTTGGGCTGCGCAGCCCGAAGTCCGGCGAAGTGATCCGGGACGTTTCGGCCCGCAAGCTGTGGCAAAAGCTGTTGGAGCTGCGCCTGCAAACGGGCGAGCCCTACATCATCTTCTCGGACACGGTGAACAACGCCATGCCAATGCACCAGAAAAAGCTGGGGCTGAAGGTGCGGCAATCGAACCTGTGCTCGGAAATCATGCTGCACACGGGGCTTGATCACTTGGGCCGAGACCGGACCGCGGTGTGCTGCCTGTCTTCGCTGAACACCGAGACCTATCTGGAGTGGTCCAAGCAAGAGGGCTTCCTGGAGGACATCTTCCGGTTCCTGGACAACGTGTTGACCGACTTCATCGATCGCAGCCCGAACGAAATGGAACGGGCGAAATATGCCGCCTACCGCGAGCGGTCTGTGGGCCTTGGGCTGATGGGCTTCCATTCGTTCCTGCAGGGCCTTGGCATTCCCATGGAAAGTGCCATGGCCAAGGTTTGGAACAAGAAGATCTTTGAACACATCCGCCGGGGCGCGGACGCCGCTTCGGTGAAGCTTGCCCAGGAACGTGGCCCCTGCCCGGATGCGGCCGAATGTGGGGTGATGGCACGCTTTTCACACAAGCTCGCGATTGCGCCAACGGCGTCGATCTCGATCATTTGCGGTGGCACTTCGGCTGGCATCGAGCCGATCCCGGCCAACATCTACACCCACAAGACGCTGTCTGGGTCGTTTGCGGTGAAGAACCCCTACCTCGCCAAGATCTTGGACGAGAAGGGCAAGAACACTGACGCCATCTGGGACTCAATCCTCGCCAACGAGGGGTCCGTGCAACACTTGGACTTCCTCTCGGACGACGAAAAAATGGTCTACAAGACCGCTTTTGAGATCGACCAGCGTTGGATCATCGAGTTGGCGGCGGAACGCACGCCCTACATCTGCCAGGGCCAGTCGCTGAACATCTTCCTGCCGGGCGATATCGATAAGTGGGATCTGCACATGCTGCACTGGATGGCCTGGGAGCGGGGCGTGAAGAGCCTCTACTATTGCCGGTCCAAGAGCGTGCAGCGGGCAAACTTTGCCAACGGCGAAGAGCTGAAGGCCGCAGTGCTGGAAGCCTCTACCGACAAGACCGATTACGAAGAGTGCTTGGCGTGCCAGTGAGCTGATTGCGCGCACCTACCGAACCAGCGGCCAGAACCTGAACGGGTTCTGGCTGTTTGTTTTGCGTCGTATCAGTCTGGCAGGTCGATGGCGTCTAGGACCGAATATCCGTTGGGTGACCACTCAGGGATGCCAACGTAGGTTTGGCTCGGCGGAGGCTCAGAGACAAACACCGCCAGCAGGAAAGCGGCGATCACCGTCCAAACGAATGTGTTAGGGATGCCTAATAGACTTTCCGTCATCCCCATGAAGACGAAGGCGGCTAACACCGCCAGAACTGCAGCCGCAACAGGCTCTTGATACTTGCGCTTTAGGGCACCAAAGACCCCCGCAGCCAACGCCAGGATCATGATCAAAACACTCGGGTAACCGCCCTCGATGAACAACTCCAGCCAGGAATTGTGTGCCGTCATCGGGATGAAATCCAACTCAAGAATAGTAAAGCCGAGCGGGCCGGTTGGGTTCACAAAGTAGGCGCTGAATCCGACCCCCAACCAAGGATGGCCGCTCGCGTGGAAGGAAACGCTCTGCCAGATCGCGGTGCGGCTGGTGAGTGTGCCGTCGCGGCCGAGAAGCTCTAAGAACAGATCCGGTCGGATGAGCAAGGCCGCGATGACCGAAACACCGATCAAAACGCCGGCACCGAGGGTGAGCGCATTGAAGACCGGGCCCCGCCGCATCAATTGGATGCCGATCACGACGGCGTAGCCGATGGCCAATCCCGCCAAAGCGGTCGCGGAGCGTGCCAAAACCACAAGCACAACTACCAAAACAGCTGTTGCATACGCCCACCGGCGATGCTGAGGGATTGCGCCGACAGCCAAGCAAACGATCCCGACCACGGCCATGATCAAGCCAAACTTGTTCTTCTCCAGCCAAAACCCACACCAGGCTCCGATATGGGTTTCGTGCATTGTGCCAATTGCTGGCAGGAGCGCGCCCAGCAGCGCGCTGCCAAGCGCGAGCACTGCGCCGGTGGCCGCAAGCGTGATCACAAGGCGGCGCAGGCCAAGTGACGCCAAGTATCCGCAAGCCAAGAGGTTGCCGAGCAACTTTAAGGACGATTCGACCGTTTCTGGAGGATCAATCGACCACGCCATCGAGGCGCTTGCCCAAGCCGCGAACGCCAACAACAGGACGCCTGTCAGGCTTGCAAAGACCCGCCATCCCGACACAATCACCAAGCCACCAATAGCGATCAAATAGGTCGCAAAAAAGCTGGTTTGGGCGATCGGTCCAACGAGGGCTGCCGGCAAAACCTTCATGGCCAGCATGAGCGGTGCTTCGCTCATCAGGACAATCAACAGGGCAGCAACTGGCGCGCTTGCCGTCACAGTCTGTGATTGCCTCTTGAGATAGGCTGCGCTGTCGACTGTGGTCGGGTGCATGGGTTCGCTTTGTCTGCCGCGGCGGGATCAGTGCAAAGCGTATGCCCTGGAATGGCGAAGTTTCCGTTTCTCTCGGTGAATTCCCATCAGGCGGCTTGCGCCCTCAGACGTGTTGGGTATGCGTTGGCGCATGACATCCAAAGACGCGAAACCCAACATCATGGTGCGCCCCTGCTTCGAGCAGGACTTGCAACAGGTCCAGCTCATCTATGCGCATGCTGTCACCACGGGCACGGGCACGTTTGAGTGCGAGGTGCCTTCGTTGGCGGAGATGAACCGGCGCTGGAGCAAAACTGTTGGGGCTGGTTGGCCATTTTTGGTGGCAAGCCCCGTCCATGATGTGAGCCGGGTGGTGGGCTATGCCTACGCGCAACAGTTCCGGGAGCGGCAGGCCTATGGGCGGACGTTCGAGGATTCGGTTTACGTCGCCCCCGGTCAGGAAGGTAAAGGCATTGGCTCGGCGCTGATGGGCAGCCTGTTGTTTGGGCTGGAGGCGGATGGGGTGCGGGAAGTCGTGGCGGTGATTGGCGATTCGACCAATTTGGGCTCGGTTCACCTGCACGCGAAACACGGATTTCGATTGGTGGGCCAATTGCAAAATGTTGGCTTCAAATTTGATCGCTGGCTGGACGTGGTGATCATGCAGCGCTCGCTTGAGCCGTAAGGCCACAGCTAGCGTTCAGCGAACTTCGTTCAATCCATTGGCAGTTAACGCTTTTGGTTGGTGCGAAAACTGCGCCGAAGCGGCCGTTTTTGGCGTTGTGACCAAGATATCACCGGCCCTTCAGAACTAATGCTGGCCCCAGAGCGACTTAATTGGTAAATTTTTCCGGTGTGGAGCTGTTGTCGCGTTAACGTCTTCTTAGGATGGTATCCACAGACTGAACGTTATGAGGATTGCACTTATGACTCGCGTTGTCGTTGTGGCCAGTCTCCTCGGGATGTCGGGACTCGCCGCAGTCGCTTTGGCCTTCGAGAGTACCTCGCAGGCTGCCCAGCCGGGAACACCGGCGACGCCTTTGGCTTTTGCCTCTGACGAACTTGTTGTTGATGCGCCGCCGTCGGGTCCGATCGGCGGCATTTCTTTTTCTGAATCTCCGTCTGACTCTGACGGCTGGTTTGGCGGCCTGAGCCTTGGCGCTCGGACCGACATTTCGCCCCGCTTTGGGGTTGAAGCGGACTTGGACCCGCCGCTGCTGCGGCAAGACGGAACTCCGTTGCGGTATGAGTTTGCGTTTGCCTTGCCGGGGCACCGCTCTGGCCTTGGGCTGGATGTGGGCATTGCCAGCCGCACGACATTGTCGCGTGATGAAGATGGCGAGATCAGCCGGGCGTCGAGCGGGACAGAGTTGCGGATCGGCCAACGGTTGGCGCAACTCGTGCAGCCGTGGGAGGCCCCCACCTGGGATGCGCCCACCTGGTATGTTTTTGCGGCAGCTGACGGTCAGGCGGTGACCTGGCGGCCCGAGGACGCGGCTGGTCCGCGCACGGACGGCGTGCGTTGGCAGGACCGGGTTGAAGTGGGCGACTTCCAGGCCGGCTTGTCGCTGGAAGCCGGCGGGGTGCAGGCGTCTCTTTCCTACGTCGAGCGGGACGTGAACGGCTGGGGCGCTTCGGCCAGCGAGAACTTTACGGGCGTGACGCTGACCTGGCGTCGCTAAGCACACGTTTTGGCTGTGTTGATTGGGGCCGCGCGTTTCGGGACGCGGGGCCCCGAATCGCGTTTGGCTCGCTATGGTCAGGTTCGCCATGTTGTTGACACGCGTTAACGTGTCATTAGGTCGACGCCCTAGATATTGCTATATATGGTTCACGAGAGCGCACGAACCCACTGTATGTTGTGCGAGGAGATGCTAATGCCGTTCGGCGAGACGCCCACCCCCCGTCCCAGTCTGTTGACCCCTTCGCGCGCCTACAAGCCGTTTCGCTATCCGTGGGCCTATGATTTCTGGCGGCGCCAACAGCAGATCCACTGGATGCCAGAGGAGGTGCCGCTTGGGGAAGACGTCAAGGATTGGGCGTCGAAGCTGACGGACCAAGAGCGCAATCTGCTGACCCAGATCTTTCGCTTCTTCACGCAGGGCGACGTGGAGGTGAACGACAACTACATGGAGCGCTACGGCCGCATCTTTAAGCCGACCGAGGTGAAGATGATGATGGCTGCCTTCTCCAACATGGAGACGGTGCACATCGCTGCCTACGCGTTGCTGTTGGAAACGATTGGGATGCCGGAATCTGAGTTTGCGGCGTTCCTCGACTATGAAGCGATGCGGGCCAAGCACGACTACATGGGCAATTTCGGCGTCGACAACGACCAGGACATCCTGCGCACGGTGGCAATGTTTGGTGGCTTCACCGAAGGGCTGCAGTTGTTTGCCAGCTTTGCGATGCTGATGAACTTCCCGCGCTTCAACAAGATGAAGGGGATGGGCCAGATCGTCAGCTGGAGCGTGCGCGA
>JBMOEW010000020.1:0-55077 GCA_049314555.1 Caulobacterales bacterium | reverse complement strand
GGCGTTAGCTTTCTGGCGTTAGCTTTCTGGCGTTAGCTTTCTGGCGTCAAAAGGCGACGGCCTTCAGGCGTAGACAGCCGTTCTAGCGCAATACCGCAGCCTTTGACCACGCAGAGCAACGGCTCATCCGCCACCGATACGCGCACCTGAATGCGTTCTTGCAGCACAAGGTCAAGGTTGCGCAAAAGCGCGCCACCGCCGGTGAGCATGATACCACGATCGAGAATATCTGCTGCCAACTCTGGTGGCATTTGCTCGAAGGCCTGCTTGACCGCGTCGACGATCTTGTTGACCGGGTCTGCCAAGGCTTCCGCCACCATGGCTTCGGTGACGCTGATTTCCTTTGGGACGCCGGTGAGATTGTCGCGCCCCTTGACCGGCATTGACATGCCAGACCCTTCATCCGGAGCCTTGGCGGTGCCGATTTCCTTTTTGATCCGCTCTGAGGTGGAATCACCGATCAACAAATTTTCGGTGCGGCGCATGTATTGGATGATGGCTTCATCCATCTTGTCGCCGGCTTCGCGCAGGGACCGCGACCAGACAACGCCGCCCAGGGAAAGCACCGCAATTTCGGTGGTGCCGCCGCCGATGTCGACGACCATGCAGCCTGCCGGATCGTCGATCGCAAGGCCCGCACCCACGGCTGCCGCTACCGGCTCTTCAATCAGATGAACCCGCCTTGCGCCGCCTGCCTGGGCGCTTTCCAGGATCGTACGGCGCTCGACCGGTGTTGCGCCGGTGGGCACACAGATCACGATCTGCGGGCTAATCAGGGCTGGGCGCGGCATCACCTTCTTAATGAATTGTTTGATCATTTCTTCAGCGACATCGAAATCCGCGATGACGCCGTCGCGCAGGGGGCGAACCACTTCCATGGACCGGTGGGTTTTGCCGAGCATGGTCTTGGCTTCCGCGCCAACCGCGTGGACAACCTTTTTGCCGCCTTCGGACACATATGCCACGACGGAGGGCTCGTCCAAAACGACCCCGCGACCCTTCACGTAAATCAGGGTGTTGGCCGTGCCCAGGTCGATGGCCAGGTCAGGCGCGATCAGGCCGAACAGATTACCGAACATCGATCCTCACATCCCTCACCGGCCCTCTTGGCCAGCCTTGCCAGTCCGCGCAATCGCAGACCGCCGCAAAACTCCATGCGCCTGCAACCCTTACGATCGCGCAAAGATCAGCGCGGCAGAACTGCACAATCAGATCAGACCGCGGCGACATTATTACGACCAATCGCAAAAACACGCATGAGGCGACTCATGTCGCTCAGGGTGCCCCAAATAGGCTTGCCGTTGCGAGGGCCTCGTTGCAAGGGGGGCGCCGCAGCCGATACGGATGGGCCAGAGACTAAACCGTCGCAATTTGGCGCTAGAGAGCCCGAGATGTGACGATTTCTTTGGAGCGGAACGAATGAGCCGTTGGTGGATCTTGCTGGTCGCAAGTTGCGTAATGTTTACCACGTTTGCTGGCGCGCAGCCGGTAGCCCCTGGGCGCAGCGCGATTTTCCTGCACCCGGATGGGATGGGGGCCAACGCGTGGATGCTGACCCGGCTGTCGCAGGTGGGACCGGACGGACGGCTTGCGTGGGATGATCTGCCGGCGGCGGCGGTTTATGTGGGGCCGATGCTCGACAGCGTGACGGCCACTTCCAATGGCGGCGCGACCACGCACGCTTATGGGGTGCGGGCTGAACGCGCCAGCTTTGGGATGATTGGCGGGCGTGCCATTGGGCAGGCCGCTTCGGGGTATGCCGGCTCGTTGATGATAGAAGCGCGCGATGCTGGCAAAGCGATTGGTATCGTGAACTCGTCGTCGGTGACTGAGCCAGGCACGGGTGCCTTTTTGGCGCAGGTGACGGACCGGAACGACGATGCAGCGATTGCAGCCCAGATTCTGGCGAGTGGGGCCAAGTTATCCTGGGCGGGGGCGAGACCTGGTTTTTGCCGCGCGGCGTGCAGGGCCGGCACGGGATGGGAAGCCGCACTGACGGGCGTAATCTGATCACCGAAGCGCAGGCGTCCGGCTATACGGTGGTGCGCACCGCCGATGAGCTGGCCGCCCTGCCCGCTGGGACGCGCAAGGTGCTTGGCCTGTTTGCCTACGATGAAACGTTCAACGAAGGCTCTGAGCAGCAGCTGGCCCGTCGCGGGTTGCCGATCTTTCAGCCACTAGCCGCGCGCTTTGACGTGATGATTGCCGCCGCGATTGCCATATTGGAACAGGACCCGGACGGGTTCTTCCTGGTTGGCAACGAAGAAGCCAGTGACAATCTTGCCGGCGACAATAACGCAGCCGCGCTGATCGAAGCGGGCGCTGGCGCTGACCGGGCGATCACCGCTGCCCGCATCGCTGCGGCACGCAATCCGTTGCTGACCATCGTGGTGGCCTCCGACAGCGACTGCGGCGGCGTTCAGGCGACCGGGGACGACGCTGTGGCCGGCGTGCGTGTGCCCCGGCGCGGGGAGAACGGCGCGCCGCAGGACGGCGAGGGTGCGGGGGGCTTGGCCTATCTGGCCGCGCCCGACCGGGCCGGGGTTCGCCATCCGTTTATGGTGCGTTGGGCGTCTGGGGGCGACAACTCCGGCGGGATCGTTGCGCGGGCCTATGGGCCTGGCGCAACGCTGATTTCGGGCACAGTGGATTCCACGGCCATTTATCAGGCGTTGCACCTTGGGCTTTTTGAGCCGCGGTAGGCTTGAGGGCTCAGGCCACCCCTTCTTGTGCGTCCGGGCCCCTTTGGGCCTGGGCGAGCAGGCGGTTGAGCGCGGCGACGTAGGCCTTGGCGGAGGCGACCAGGGTGTCTGGATCGGCGGCACGGCCGGTGGCGACGCGGCCGGCCTGCGCCAGTCGGACGCTGACCTCGGCCTGGGCGTCGGTGCCCTCGGTGACGGCGTGGACTTGATACAACAGCAGTATCGCTTCATGGGGCACAGCCGATTTGATCGCCTTGAACACGGCATCCACCGGCCCGTTGCCCCGGGCCGGTGCCCAAGCTTCGACCCCATCGATCACCAGGTCGATCTCGGCGGTTTGGGGACCATCGGTGCCGGCCACGACCCGCAGGCGGGCCACTTTAATGCGATCTTCGGCGTGAGTGAGGGTGTCGTCGATCAATGCGATCAGATCTTCGTCAAAGATTTGGCGCTTGCGGTCGGCCAGTTCTTTGAAGCGGCCAAAGGCGTCAATCAAGGCGTTGTCTGACAGCTCATAGCCGAGCTGGCGCAGCTTATCCTTGAAGGCGTGCCGGCCGGACAGCTTGCCCATGACCAGGTTGGTCTGGCCTTGGCCGACATCCTCCGGGCGCATGATTTCATAGGTTTGAGCGTGCTTGAGCATGCCGTCTTGGTGGATGCCGCTTTCGTGGCTGAAGGCGTTCTTGCCGACGATTGCTTTATTGAACTGAACCGGGAATCCGGTAACGCGCGACACCAAGTGGCTGGCGCGGGTGAGCCGGGCGGCGTCGATCCTTGTCTCAAAGGGCAACGCATCGCGGCGCACACGCAGGGCCATCACGATTTCTTCGAGGGCTGCATTGCCGGCGCGCTCGCCCAGGCCATTGATGGTGCATTCGACCTGGCGGGCACCTGCGGCGACCGCTGCCACCGAGTTGGCCACGGCGAGGCCCAAATCGTTGTGGCAATGGGCCGAGAAGACGACCTTATCGGCACCGGGGACGCTTTCGATCAGGTCCTTGAAAAGGTTGCCGTATTCCTCGGGGAAGGAGTAGCCGACGGTGTCTGGGATGTTGATGGTGGTGGCGCCGGCCTTGATTGCGATTTCGACGCAGCGCTTGAGGTAGTCGCGGTCGGTACGGGTGGCGTCTTCGGCGCTCCATTCGACATCATCGCACAGCTTGCGGGCAAAGCCGACGCTGGCTTCGATCATATCGAGCACCTGATCGGGCTCCATTTGGAGCTTGTGCTTCATGTGAATGGCTGAGGTGGAAATGAACGTGTGAATGCGCGGGCGGCGGGCCTGTTTGACCGCGTCCCAGCAGCGCTGAATGTCTTTTTGACCCGCGCGGGACAGGCCGCAGACGACGGCGTTTTCCACGACGTCGGCGATGGCGCGCACGGCCTCAAAGTCGCCGTTGGAGGACGCGGGGAAGCCCGCTTCAATGACATCGACGCCCAGCGCATCCAGGGTTTGGGCGATATCGAGCTTTTCGGGGTGGCTCATGGCGGCGCCAGGGGATTGTTCGCCGTCGCGCAGGGTGGTGTCAAAAATGCGCACGTGCGCGAAACCTGGCGATGCGGCTTGGGTTTTGGCGGGCATTGGGGGTCTCTTTGGGTGGTGGCGGCGGCGGCCGCGGGGCGAGGCTTTTGAGCCGACAGGGGCGATGTGGTGGCTCCCCCAAAGCGCGGGCCGCGGCCGTTTTGGCCTGCGGCGCTGGCTTACCGCGCCCGGGGGCCGGTAAGCCGTAGCCAACCCCAACGGGGCCGCAAATGCGATGATGGGCGCAAAATCATGCCCGTGGTGTAGGGCAAACTCTGGCTGTGCGCAACAATTTTGCGCTCAAGGCCCCGGCGGATGGGTTTCGTGCGCAGGCTGTTGGTCTTCGGGCTCTACCGGGACCGCGTTGCGCCGGACATAGCGGCGGATCACCACCACGACCAAAATCCAGACCAGGATTGCCGCCGCCGCGGCTCCAATGGCAGCTTCGACGTTGCCTTCTAGGAAGTCCATGACACCGTCGCCGGCGAAGGCCACGATCGCGGTCTTTGGCAGGACCCCAAGGGCTAGTCCGCCTAAAAAGGAGAAGAAGCCCATGCCGGCGGCACCCATCGCCATGTTGACGACGATGAACGGTGCAGTCGGCACAAAGCGCACGGCAAAGCTCGCGAGAAAGCTGTTTTGCCCCATGAATCGGGAAAAGCGGCCTCCGGTGGCCCCAGAAAAGCGCTTGAGCGTTTCGGTGCCAGCTACGCGCCCCATGATGAAGGTGACTGCGCCTGAAACGATGGTGGCGATCCAGGCATACCAAAACCCGGTTTCCGGGCTAAACGCCACTACACACAGCCCGATGAGCACAACTTGCGGCGCGCCGACCAGGGCTGCGACCGTAAAGATCAGGATTGTGGCGGGCAGGCCCCAATGCGCGCGCTCGGCACCGCCCAACCAGGTTTCGACGAATTGGTTCACCTCGTCGCCGTACATCAGGCGCCCGACAAGCAGGATCACTCCGACGAGGAAGAACAAGCCAATGGTGACACCGACGGCCCGCCAGGCGCGCGCGTCCAAATTGGTCACGAACTCAAAAATGGTCTCGGTCAGGGGGCGCTTAAGCGACATGCACCGCCCTTCGCGCGACGCGGACTTGGGGTCAAGAGGCGCTCAACAGAGGCAAACCGCTGGTGCTCAGTTTTGGGCAAACACTTCGTCAGCGTGGCGGGAAAGACGCGACAGGCGGGCAAGGTCTGCATCGGTGCGGGCGCGGGCGCGGGCCAAGTCCCGATCGACGCTGGCAATGGCCGCAACGTAAGTCGCTGCCTCTTCCGCCGACATGGCTTTCACGTCAACCGGTTGAGCAAACGGATTGTTCACGGTTTCAAAGGACTCTGAGGTCGCAGGGCTCGCGACCGCTGGCGGGGCCACCAAGTCCAAGGATGTGGACACGCCAAGCACGGTGGCGAACAACGCGCCTGCGCACGCTGCGACCAAAATCATGGTCAAGGGGTTAGACTTCGCCTTGGTGCTGGCTCGCGCGGGCATATCGCTCTCACACATTAGATGCGGACTGAGTGCAGGTCGATTTGCTGCAGCGCAAAATCGCTGCCGCAAAAACCCTACCTCGGAAACATTTACATAGGGGAAACTACTTATGGTTTCCAGGGCAAAGCTGTGCCTTTTGTGTGGCGTGTGACCGCGGTCACACCAGCGCGCTGCAGCGGGAGCGGCCTCGGCCCCGGGGCGTTGCGGCTCAAGGGCCGCTTGGGTTTCAGCCCCAGCGGTAATTGAAACTGACGCTGATGCGGGGCTCGTTGCCGCGGTGCGGGGGAACCTCGTGGCGCAGCCAGCTCTCCCAGAGAATGACCTCCCCCTTCGTGGGGTGGAGATAGACGAAGGGACGCTGTGCTAAATTGGCGTCGGCGCGCTTCGGCGGGGCGGCCATCAAGAAGCCCAAACGCGGATCTTCGAGCTTGAGTGGGCTCGCGCCGGCGTCGAGCGCCAGATAGAGGGTGCCCGAGACCACGCTGTGGGGGTGGATGTGACCGGCGTGTCCGGCATCCGGTGGCAAGACATTGACCCAGAGGCTATCGAGGACCAGTGCGCGATCGCCCATATCCCACTGCACCAGGTCTGCGAAGCGGTTGGCGTGAGTTTGAAGGCGCTTGGCCAGCACTTTGAAGGGCGGCATGCGCCACGCCAGATCATTGAGCGAGGCATAGGAGGTATAGCCCAGATAGCTGTTGTCTTCGCACCATTGCTGGCCAGCAGTGTCGTCTTCGGCCAAGGAAAGGGCGGCCTGTGCTAGGTCATCGACAAGGCTTTTGCCGCCGCCAAGCGGGGCCCGATACACGGTTGAAACGAACAGCTCCAACGGCTTGCTTGCATCCTTGGGCGGCATGGTCTTCAACGGACTCCTGAATTTGCAACGTGCGGCGACATCATGGACAGACTGATTGCAGGGTATAAGCGCTTCCGGCAGACGCGCTGGCCCAAAATGCAAAGCACCTTTGAGCGGCTGGCGGAAGGCCAATCGCCGCGCATGCTGGTGATCGCGTGCTCGGACAGCCGGGTCGATCCGTCGTCCATTTTCGATGTGGAGCCGGGCGAGCTGTTCATTATCCGCAATGTTGCAAACTTGGCCCCGCCGTTTGCGCCGAGCCCTGGGCTGCATGGGGTGAGTGCGGCGCTGGAGTTTGCCGTCAAAGAACTGAAGGTGCGCACCGTGCTGGTGTTGGGGCATGCGCGCTGTGGTGGGGTGAAAGCTGCGCTGAACGGCGTTGCGCGGGTGGACAGCCCGTTTTTGGCCGATTGGGTGAGCCTGCTTGGGGAGGCAGCCTCAAAGGTGGCACACACGCATGGCCCGGACGAGGCCTGCAGCGCGTTGGAGCTCGAGTCGATCCGGGTTTCGCTTGCCAATTTGCGCACGTTTCCGTTCGTGCAGGCCGGCCTGGATGCAGGCACTTTGGAGCTGGTTGGGGCGCGGTTTGACATTGCTGACGGTAGTTTAAGTGTTCTCGACCCTGAACTCGGTGTTTTCCATGATATCGGTGTGGGCTGAACTCTCCTCAAAGGAGCATCGGCATGCTAACGCGTGTTAACACTTTTCCGGCGCGGGCATGCAGGACCTATCGGGAGGCCACATGAGCCGCGTGCTCTTTTTGTCGGTCGAACGGGACGCCGCGGCGATCGCGCCGCTGGCAGAGGTGTTTGCACGTGCCAAATTCAGCGTCGGTATTGCGTCGCCGGACGCGCCACCACCGGTGCACGACGGGGCGTGGGTGATCGTGTGGTCGCAGTCGGCGATCCGCTCGCGGACATTCCTGGAGGCCGCGCACGTGGTGGCCTCCGGCGGTCGTTCGGTGATGGCATGCTTGATCCCGCCGCCGCCGGCTGGCAGCTTTCCAACCGCGATGTTTGATTTGTCGCTTTGGGACGGCGATCCAGAAGATCCCTCCATTGATCCCCTCTTCTTCCATATCGAAAAGCTGACGCGGGATTTGCGGCTTGGGCAGACGCACCTCCAACAGGGCACAGGGCGGGCCGCGCCCGCCCCGCGCCCTGCCGGCAGCGCTTTGCCGTACGGTCGGCCGCGGGAGGCCGGTGCTGCCGGGCCAACGCGACCCCCGGAGCCGCCGGCACGGGAAGTGCCCACGGCATCGGCACCGCCGCTTCCGGCAAGCCCGCCGGCGCCCGTGTTCAAGCCGCCGCCAGAATACGCGCCACGATCTGTATCACCGCCAGCGGCACCGGGGATAAATCCGATCACAACCGTGCGGGTGGTGCCGATGGTGCCGGCCTCGCCGTCTGGTCAGGTGCAGGCACCGCGCCTTGAGGCGATGCAGCAGACCCAGCATGTGCCTTACGCCAGTGCTGCGCCGCAAGCGCAAGCGCGCGCCACGCCAGCGGTGCCAGATTACGCCGCGCCTGAAGCAGAACCAATGCCTGAGCCGATCCCGGCCAGGCCGCGGCGGGCGAGCGTTGCGGCTCGACCCAAAAAGCGCGGCGGTTTCATGCTGAGCGCTATGCTTGCCAGCGCGATGGTGGTGGGGGCGGTGGTTTTGCTGTCGCGAGTGAACACGCCGGCGCCAGCCGAAGACGAGCCCCTTGCAACCGCGGAGCAGCTGCCAACTGGCGTGACCGCAACCGCTTTGGATGAGGCATTGATCACGGCGGAACCGCGGGCGGAGAGCGAGCCGGCCGAAGTGCGGCGCCCAGAGGTGCCGCGGGCGGTGGGCGGGACCACGACGGCCCCGACACCAGCGGAGGTTGCGGCACTTTCCAACACCACAATGCGTTCGATCGCGCCGCTGCCGTTGCCCTTGGCCCCTGCAGCGTCCGACGCTGTGAACGCCTCTGCCCGGGGGCTTTCAGAGGCGGTCAGGCCGGTCAGTGCGCCAGAGCTTCGGGCCGGCGAAATCGTTTGGGTCAATCGGATCAACCCAGAGCGGCTTGCGGCCGCCTACCCGCCGCGGGCACTATCTTCTGGGGTTGGCGGGCGCGTGGTCTTGAACTGCACCATCTTGATCGATGGCCTTGTGCGCTGTGCTGTGGCGTCTGAGACGCCGGCCGGCCAAGGCTTCGGTGCGGCGGCGATGCGGGCTGCTGCCGGCATGCGGGTGTCGCCGCAGCTGGACAACGGGGCCACGTCGCAGGGCGTGACGACGCAGGTCCCCGTTGTTTTCCAAACACGCTAACGCGTTAGGCGCAACTGGGCGATCGAGGTTGAGATCGCACCAAACACGCGCATGAGATCGGCGGAGGTTTCTGCCGTGAACGCGTGATCGTTTGAGGTCGCGCATTCCCGCAGCATCCTGCGCACGTTTTCGTCCGGTTCGCGGAACACCACGGTGTAGATCTCGACGTCTTCGTCTTTCGCGTTCTCACACACCTCGCGGGTGCGCTCGTCGATGTACTCGCCCATTTCATCGAGATTATCGATGTCTGGGCCACCAGACGGACGCCAATACCGCCAGAGCCCGATGGCATTGTAAGCGGTGTAGTCCGAGAAGAACACGTCGTTCCGATTTTGGGCGGCCGCGTTGAGGCCGTCGGTCATCAACACGATGATTTTGTTGGCATCGCCGTAAGGGGCACCTTCTGTGAATGGGATGGTGGGGGAAAGGGCGCGCCAACCCCAGCCAATCCCTTCGGGGATCACCGTGCCAGAGCCCTCCCAGTGTGCCATTTCGCGGATACGGCTCACCACCGTGCCGCGGTTATTGGTCAGCGGCAAAAGTTCGGTTGGGCAAGACTGGTTCGGGCCGAGGGTGACTGGGGCTACATTATCGATGTTGCCTGGCACGCCACGATATTTGAAGACCGACAAGGTACGGCCCCAGCCATTCCAGGGGTAGTTGGTGTTGGGGAATGCGTCGAGATCGTCGTCCATGAAGTTGTTGACGACCTGTAAGCCATCGACGTCATCGGCCCAGAAATACGGCACAAAAAGCGTGTCTGGATTGCTTGTCGAGGGGGGCGTGTCGAGGACGTCGAAGGGTTCTGGGCGTGCTTCCACGCACCCTTTCCAGGGGGCATTCGGGATCGCGTTGAACAGCGCGAAATGGTTGATCTGCGCTGGGTTGGCGGCCCAGCAGCCAGATTCCACCCAAACCACATTGTAGGGCGAACCGCGATGCGAGGCCTGCGCCACGGACGGGGCAAACAGATGTTCCACCGCTTCGCCAAGGGCGTAGAGGATGCCGTCGGCCGGCCCTGCGGGTGGCGTATATTCTGAGCGATCGCCGCCGCCGCGCGGTGGTGGCGGTGGTGGGGGAGGTGGTGGCGGTGGCGGTGGTGGTGGCCCTGGTGGGGGTGGCGGAGGCGGTGGCGGTGGCGGTGGCGGTGGCGGTGGCGGTGGCCCCGGTGGTGGAGGTGGCGGCGGCGGCGGCCCCGGTGGTGGGGGTGGCGGTGGTGGCGGCGGCGGTGGTGGCGGCACGATGCAGCTGTCTTCGAAGGCGATCCAGCGCGTTTCGAGGAACGAGGCGTGGTATTCGGACTGCGCATTGCTGTCCATCCAGGCCATGCGGCTGGCGTCATTGCCGATGTTCACCGCGCCCACAAATGGCACGACGGCGATGCGCACTTCGTCGCTGGCGTCCATCAGCTCGGTCGCCAGGTTTTCGGCGGCGTCGCGGAGGGTATCCATGTCGTTGCGCATCGAGCCCGTGTTGTCGAGCACGAGGGCGATTTCTGTTGGAAAGGCTGTGTCGGCGTTGGCTTCAGAAGCAACGCCCACTTCCCACTGGTTGTCCGTGAAGATGCGCGAGAGGCCGGTGTCCATGTCAATCGAGGCCTCGACGCGGTGACCGCCATTGTCGGGCAGCTCGATCAGGCGGAAGCGCACGTTGCTGGTAAGGCCCTGCTGTTGCAGGTTTTCGTCGAAGTAGGCCCTGGCTGCGGCCTGGCGCTGGGCGAACGGCATATCCGAGTTGCGCTCAGCGACCAATACCGCGCCATCGGCTGCGTTTTGAACGCCAGAGCGGATGGACTGCGCGCGGGAGAAATCCACCGACATGCCGATCATGCCTATGATCGTGGCGCCGCCGAGGGCCCAGATCATGGCCACGTTGCCGCCGGTCTCGCGCCACAGCTTTTGGGCCCGCCGGCGATCCTGGACTGCTGGGGCGGCAGTGGGGGGGGAAACGAGGTTGTGCATTGCGTGCAGCCCGATCGTGAGACAAATCCAGCGGCACGCTACTCCAGGGACATTAACAGCCTATCTTCAGACGTGGTGAACGCGCCCTGCCCGTGTTGGCGGCTAAGCGCGCCTGGGGGATTGGGCCAGCCTGCGCCAGTTGCGCTCAAACCAGCGCCAGCGCAATTTTGCGTCGCTTGGGGCATCGCGCGCGCCGTTCGGGATCATCACATCGTTCATGCGCGGCTTGAGGCCACGGATCAGGTCTTCTTCGATCCGGCGGCGCTCGGTTTCGGTGGCGACGCGCAGGACGTGGCGCTCGGTGGCCCCATACCACCAGTAGGCCTTTGACCATTTCTCATGGCCAATCAGGCGGCCTTGCAGGTCTGCGGCTTTGCCCACGTAGAGCGGCTCCAGAAACAAACCGAAGCGTCGGCGCACAAACACGTAAATGCCGCCGGAATTGTGGGGAATGCCGCGCGCCGTCAGGGTGACCTTGAAGCGATACCGCGTGCGACTTTCGCCGCGCCAGGTGTGGGAACCGAAAAGCAGCATGGGTACCTTGAGTCCTTTTTGTCTTGCGGGAAGCTCGGCCTGAAGTCGTTAATCCTTCGTTGACGATCCAAACATCATGCCTCACACGGGCGGCCCTGAGGATAGCGCGCCGTGTTGGCCTAAGGAGTTGACTGCATGCCCTTTGCCGGCATTACCCCGCTCTCGCTTGAGGCCATGACGCGCGACCTTGATGGGTTTGCGCGCGATATCGTGGCCTCGTTCAGGGATACCGGTTTTGCGATCCTCGCACCGCACGGGTTGGATCAGGGCCTGATCGATGCCGTGATGGCGGAGAGCCGGGCGTTTTTTGCCCTGCCGGAGGCGGTGAAGCGCGGTTATGTGATCCCAGGCGGCCGCGGGCAGCGCGGGTATGTGGCGTTCGGGGCGGAAAGCGCCAAAGACGAGACCCTGCCCGACCTGAAGGAGTTCTGGCACGTTGGGCGCGAAGCGCCAGCGGCCCGCCTGCAGGCGTTGGGGTTGAAGGAGAACGTTTGGCCGGCTGAAAGGCCTGGCTTTCAGCCGGCCACGCTTGCGCTTTATGGCGCGCTTGAGGGGCTGGGGCGGCAGTTGCTTTCTGCCATTGCGCGGGGCCTTGGGTTGGCGGACGCCTTTTTTGAAATGCCGGTTACGGACGGGGACTCGATCCTGCGCCTGTTGCACTACCCACCGATCGCGGCGGACGCTGAAGGGGTGCGGGCGGGCGCGCACGAAGACATCAACGTAATTACGCTTTTGCTGGGGGCCGATGAGGGGGGCCTGCAGCTGTTGCGGGCCGACGGCAGTTGGCTGACGCTTAATCCGGCGCCCGGGTCTTTGGTGGTGAACGTGGGCGACATGTTGCAGCGCCTGACCGCCGGCTCGTTGCGTTCCACCACCCATCGGGTGATCAATCCGCCGCCGGAGCGGCGAGCGTTTGCGCGCTATTCGATCCCGTTCTTCCTGCATTTTGCGCCTGATTATGTGATCGATCCGGCCAGTGTGGGATTAAGCGGTGGTGATGATCCGCGGTTTTCTCCGATCCGGGCAGATGACTATTTGGCCGAGCGGTTGGCCGAAATTGGCCTGAGCTGACCTAAACGGTTGTGGATTATTCCTTCGGCAAGGGCTTAAGGCTAATGGTCTTGGACGTTTGCATCCAAGGCCCGCATGGTGTCGCTTGCCGCCCTCTCGTTTGGGATAGACCTCCCCGCTGACCGGCCGAAAACGCAGGTCCGTGCCATTCCCGGCTGGGAGTGGGTGCTGGCGGGGCTGTGCACGATTCAGATGTCTGAGCCGTTGTTTGCCGCGATTTTCGTGGGACAAGGCATTTATGAGCCGCAGCCGATCGCGCGGCTGATGTGGCTGCCGGTCTATGCGTTTGTGTTTGCCATGCTGCTGCGGGACTGGCGCCAGGCTTTGGCGATGGCGCGCCGCTCGGTGCTGCTGTTGGGGTTGATCGGGCTGGCCGCGCTTTCGGTACGGTGGTCTGTTGCCCCAGACGATACGGTGCGACGGGTGATCGGCATGGGCCTAACGATGGGGTTTTCCACCTATCTGGCATGGCGATACTCGTGGACGCAGCTGTTGTCTTTGCTGAGCGGCGCGTGGGCCGTTTTTGTGATCGGCTCGTATGTGTTCGCGATTTTCTTTGCGCCTTGGCACGTGATGCGGGACGAGCATCCAGGGGCGTGGTCTGGGCTTTGGACCCATAAGAATACGCTTGCGGCGATGATGGCGTTTGGCGTGATCGTGCTCACCTCTTCGTGCGTGGTGAACCCGCAGCAGCGCTGGTGGCAGATTCCGGTGCTGTTCGGTGCGATTGGCCTCATTTTGTTGTCGACGGGTAAAACCGGGCTGCTGGCGGCGACGGCCGGGATTGGCGTGATCGCGATCACCTGGGGGATGCGGCGCGGCCCGGTGGTGATGACGGTGTTTGCGGCCGGTGGCTTTGCCATCACGGTGCTGTTGGCGGTTTTGATCTTCTTGTTCCCCGGGGTTTTGGTGGCGCTGATCGGGCGGGACCTGACCTTCACCGGGCGCACCGACATTTGGCACAGCCTGGTGCGGGCGATCGAGGCCAGGCCATTGCTGGGCTATGGGTTTGGGGCATTTTGGTTAGACCCGAACGGGCCGCGGTTCTGGGTGCAGCGGGATGTGGCCTGGAAGGTGATCGGTGCCCACAACGGATGGATGGAAACCATGCTGGCGGTGGGCAAAGTGGGGGTGAGCTTGCTTGGCGTGCAGGTGGCGGTGACTGCTGCACGGGCGGCGCGGTTTGCGTTGTCGCCGACGGCGGGGGTTTTGGCGCCAGCGGTGGTGGTGGCGATGCTGATCTATTCCTTCAGCGAGAGCTATCTGTTCACACAGAACATGTTTTGGGTGCTCTATATAATTGTTGCCCTGAAGCTGGCGATTGCCGCGCGACCCGTGCCCGGGGTGCTGGCCGAGAGCACCTGACTTTCTAAACCACACCTTAACTTCGCTTGCGGAGGGTGGAGATATGAGTTCGCATGCGGTTCGTATCTTTGGCATAGACCCTGGCCTCAACCGGTGTGGCTGGGGGGTGATTGTGAGCGAGGGGTCGCGCCTCAGCTTTGTGGCGCACGGCGTGGTGACGCCGGACCCGAAGCTTTCCCTGGCGCAGCGCTTGGGAGAGATTTTTGAAGGGCTGTGCGCGCAGATCGAGATCCACAGGCCCGATGAGGTCGCGGTGGAAGAGACGTTCGTGAACACCAATGCGCGCTCGGCCTTGGCGCTGGGCCAAGCGCGGGGCGCGGCGATGGTGGCTGCGGCGATGGCCCGCTTGCCGGTGGGCGAGTATCCGCCGGCCACGATCAAGAAAGCGGTTGTGGGGTCTGGCCAGGCCGACAAAACCCAGATCGCCTATATGATCAAACGCCTGCTGCCGGCCTGCGAGGGGGCCTCGGCCGACGCCGCGGATGCGCTCGCAGTGGCGATTTGTCATGCGGCGCATGCGGGTTTGCGCAAGCGCACGGGCGGGTAAACTAGCGTTTTGTGATTCCAAGGGGGGCCCGCGATGATCGGACTATTGCGGGGGATTGTGGCGGCCATCGGAGAGGATGCCGCGGTGATCGATGTGGGCGGTGTTGGGTATGTGGTGGCCGCCGGGACACGGGCGCTCGCTCGTCTCACCGTGGGCGGGGCCGCAAAGCTTTATATCGAGACGCAGGTGCGCGAAGACTCCATTCGGCTGTTTGCTTTCCTGAGCGAGGAAGAGCGCGGCTGGTTTGTGCAACTGCAAACGGTGCAAAGCGTTGGGGCCAAGGTTGCGCTGGCGATCCTGGACACGATGGGCCCGCGCGAAGTGGCAGACGCCATCGCCATTCAGGACAAAACCGCGTTTTCGAGGGCCAACGGGGTGGGTCCGAAGCTCGCGCAGCGCATCGTGACGGAGCTTGCGGGCAAGTCACCGCCGCGGGGTTTCTTGAGCCAGGCCAGTTTGGCGGACGTGATCGCTACCCCCTCTGCCCCGCCGGCTGCGAGCGGTGCGCGGGCGGATGCGGTTTCGGCGCTGTTGAACCTGGGGTTGGACCGGGAGACCGCGGCGCGCGCCGTGGCGGTTGCCACCAAGGCGTTGGGGGCTGAAGCAAAAGCCCCCGAATTGATCCGGGCCGCTTTGAAAGAAGTGAGCGAGCAACGGGGCTGATTTCGCGCGCCCGAATTTGGCTTGAAATTGGTTAATTTTGGAGCCAACCTGCCAGCGCTCGGGAGGTCTGATCATGCGCACCATTTTGATGGCAGCTCTTCTGTTTTTGTTTTTATTTGCGACATCTTTGGCGCGGGCGCAGGTACCGAGCATGCCCGTTGGCTACAGCCAATGTCAGGAAAGCGGCACACCTCAGGCCTTTCAATACGGCGTTGCGCGTGTTTATACACGCTGCATTGCGCCCACCGGGGTAGAAGAATACGGGCGTGCTTTCGTGCAATTTGCGCCGCCCGATGGGATCGGCCTTGCGGGGGTGCCTGCGCAAGGCAACCGTCGGCGCGAGTTTTTGCGGACGTTGCGCCGATACTTCGTCCAAAACAACAATAGCGGTTTGATCACCCTGACTTTGACGCTGAACCAGGACGGGCAGCGTACGCCGTTGGATATCATTCCGTTGGCCAGCTTTAGCTATAGCGAACAAAATGGCGTGACGGTGCAGAATCTGGTGAGCAACCTGAGCAATCAGGTAGGCTATCGGTTTCGCGCCAACAGCAACACGCGGATCGAATCCCAGTTGCTGATCCGCTACACCAACCGCAGCGATCCGCAGCTTTTGACGCGGGTGGAGCAGCTTCGCCAAGGGCTCTGAGCGGCCTTGGTTATCTGCCGGCGGCGCAAATGCGTGGCGCTATCGCGCCGCTCGCCACAATCGAGCAAAGCATCGCCCAGCTCTTTACCACAGACAACAACAGCGCACGGCCGGTTACGCTCGCGTTTGAACCCGCTGGACTGCAGGCGGCGAGTTTCCAGTGCCAGTTGACACCGCAGAACGCCAGCCCTTCTGGCCAGCTGTTTATCGGGATCACCCGAGACACGACCCTGTTTTCCGGCCTGCGGCCCGAGCTTGCTGGCGAGCCCCGGCAACTGCGCTTCAACCTGTCCGCGTTCGGCGAAAGCGAGACCGGCCCCATCCAGCGCGGCTTGATCGCTGGGCGCACTTTGAACCAATTGCTGCCGGAGCGGATGGGAGCGAGCTTTGGCCTGTTGAGCTCGCCGCAACCAGGTGAATTCGATGTTGCCTGTTCGGCGTTGAAAACGGCGCTGACCCGGTCGGATTTGGACCTGACGACGCAGGATGTCGTGGCGGCGATGTGGGGCTTTACTGTTGGAAACAGTAACATCCGGCAGGCCGAAGTGCGCGGCCGCGATTGTTATGCCAACCAACTGCCCGGTTTCCAAAGCTACGGGCTTGCCATGCCGCCCATTCGAGAAGTCATTGCGCCGGAGTTCCAAGCGATCCGTGAGGCCGCAGCAAACAGCGCTGGGCAAGGTGAAACGTCCGCGCAGGCGGCGCGGGCGGCGCGCGCTTTGGCGCTGCAACGGGCAAACGCCGCGCGGGCGTCGGCGGGGGAAGCCGGTTTGGCACGGGAGGTGAACCAGTTCTATGAGTATGCGGGTGATGCGTCGACGGCGGAGCGAACCTATAGTGGCACTTTCACTCGGTTTGCGGCTGACGGAACGGCTGGCGATGTGTATTCGGGGGAATTCCGCCTTGCGGGGGCCGCCAGCCACATCCCGCACGGAAAAGGCGTGTTCGTGTTCCAAGGGGGCGCGCCGCTTTCGGCGGGGCGTCAAGACTTTGCCGGGGAACTGCGGGATCGGGCGTTTTCTGGGTATGGCGTCTTGACCTACGTCGATGGGCGCCAGTTCGCCGGCCAGTTCGCAAACGATTTGCCCAATGGACACGGACGGATGCGGTTTGCGGACGGACGGGTGCAGTTCGGCGAATTCCAGGATGGCACGGCTGTTGGGCGGGGCCTTGAAGTCAGCCCTGATGGACGCACCCGAATTGGCACCTTCATTGGCGGACAGTTGACGACTGGGCCGCAACAGCGCCCTGCACCCAATCGCTAGGCCTTCGGCTTGTACCTCGACGCGGGGGACAAATCGGCATAGCAAAGTGCTATGTCTGATGCTGCGCGCCTCCTGACCCCTGAACGCCAACCCGGCGAAGCGGCTGACCGCGCGCTGCGCCCCACGGGGTTTGACGAGTTTGTGGGCCAGCCCACCGCCAAAGCGAACCTCAAGGTGTTTGTCGAGGCTGCCAAGGGCCGCGCGGAGGCGATGGACCACGCGCTGTTGTTTGGGCCGCCTGGCCTTGGCAAAACCACCCTCGCCCAGATTATCGCGCGGGAGTTGGGGGTTGGGTTTCGCGCGACCTCTGGGCCGGTGATCGCGCGAGCCGGCGATTTGGCTGCGTTGCTCACCAACCTTGAGCCGCGCGACGTGTTGTTCATCGACGAAATCCACCGGCTATCCCCTGCGGTGGAAGAAATCCTCTACCCGGCGATGGAAGACTACCACCTCGACATCATCATCGGCGAAGGCCCTTCGGCGCGCAGCGTGCGGATCGACCTTTCGCCCTTTACGTTGATTGGGGCAACGACCAGGGCCGGTCTTTTGGGAACGCCGCTGCGGGACCGGTTTGGCATTCCTATTCGGCTGGAATTCTATGGCCCAGAGGAGCTCACGGGGATTGTTTCGCGGGCCGCCGGCAAGTTGAACGTGGCGATGACGCCTGATGGGGCGCTTGAAATTGCCAAGCGGGCCCGTGGGACGCCGCGGGTGGCGGTGCGGCTCTTGCGCCGGGTGCGGGACTTTGCGGACGCCGATGGTGTGGGGATTGACGCGGCGGTGGCGGATAAGGCGCTGCGGCGGTTGGATGTGGAGCCGGACGGGCTTGATCTGTTGGATCGGCGCTATCTGAAGGCTTTGGTCGAGACCTACGGCGGGGGGCCGGTGGGGGTTGAAACCTTGGCGGCGGCGCTGGCGGAGGCGCGCGACGCGATCGAGGACGTGATCGAGCCTTACCTGTTGCAGCAAGGCTTTATTCAGCGCACGCCGCGGGGTCGGGTGGCAGCGGCGCGGGCGTATGAGCGGCTTGGGGTGCGGGCCCCGCCTTTGCAGATGCTGTCGCAGCGCGGTCTGTTTGGCGAGACGAGCGAAGACAGCGAAACGTGAAGCGACGGAACTGCGAGCGGCGCGCGTTTTAGCCCTATGCAGATTTCCCGTCGCTCCTTGATCACCAGTGCCGCCGTGGCGGCCTTTGTTCCCCGCAGCGCGTTTGCTGATGACCTTCAGGGCGCGCAGGCCTATTCGGCTTCCCGCAACGGGGTTTCGGTTTTGGTCATGGAGCGGGGGCAGATCCTGGTTGAGGATTATGCCAACGGCGGTGGGCCGGATGTGGGCTGGGAGCTTGCCTCCGGGACCAAGAGTTTTTGCGGGATCTTGGCGGCGGCGATGGCGCACAGCGGGCAGCTCTCGCTGGAGGAACGCTGTGCGGACACTTTGGGCGAGTGGCGTGGCGATCCGCGCAAGAGCCGCATCACCCTGCACCAGCTGTTGACGTTGACCAGCGGGATCGGGGGCGGAACCCTCGGGCGAGCGCCGACCTACAGCGACGCGGTGGCTGCGCCTTGCCTGTTTGAGCCGGGGTCGCGGTTTCAGTACGGGCCGGCACCGTTTCAGATTTTCGGTGAGCTTGTGCGGCGCAAGACCGGGCGCGACCCGTTGGAGGTTTTGCGCGCGTTGATCCTTGTCCCGTTGTCAATCCGGCCGCGGCGGTGGCGGCGGGGGGCTGATGGGTATCCGCATTTGCCTTCCGGGGCTGCGCTGACGGCGCGGGATTGGGCCAATTTCGGACGATTTGTGATGGCCCCGCGTCGGGGGGAGCCGGTGTTGCATGCCGCGACGCTGGCCGCATGCTTTGAGGGCACCGCGGCAAATCCGGGCTATGGCTTGACGTGGTGGTTGTTGCGGCCGGGCCTGATCGGACCAGCCGGGCAACGGCGCGCGGGCCTGCCATCGCCGGAGGCGCTGGCGCGCAGCCAAGAAGACGTGCGCATGGCCGCGGGTGCCGGCAATCAAAGGCTTTATCTTTTGCCAGAGCGGGGGCTGGTGATCGTGCGGCAGGCCACGGGCATTATGCGGTCGATGCGGGGGCGCGGGTCTGACTGGGACGACGCGGCGTTTTTGGGCTTTTTTCTGTAAACAGACACTCCGGGTAGCAGCAATAACCGCCTCGGCCCCTAGCGCCGTGCGGGGGAAATCGGGGAGCGGCGGTGGCCGGGCTAATCCGGCGTTGCCGTTTGGTTTTTATCCGGATGGGTTCAGGGTTCGATCACCCCAACCAGCGCCGCACGGTAGGCTAATCTGGCGCACGTTTCGATCAGCTCTTCAACGACCCCTTTTCGCACGGGGGCTTACCCTCGACATGGTCCTTGTACAGACCGCTTCGTCTGTACACCTTCCATTCTACCGTTCCACACCCTGAAGGGACATCGCTTCATCACCGATGTCGGTGTGGATGAGGTGAGCCTAACCCGGACTTTCAAGGGGAGGATAAGTTTTCACGGCGCGGCGTTCTGGGACTTCCGAAGCCAAGCCCTGCCTGGCCGCCCTTAAGCGGGCGGACGCAAGCGCAGCACGTGCGCATCTGGGGCATCTTCCAGCAGATAAATGGCACCGTCTGGACCCTGACGAATATCGCGGAAGCGGGTTTCGCGATCGGACAGCAGGATCTCTTGGCCTTGCAGGGCACCATTAGCGTCGAGGTCTACGCGGCGTACCTGTTGGCCGACCAAGGCTGAAACGAGCAAATCCCCTTTCCAGGCCGGGAACAGATCGCCGGTGTAAAAGATCATGCCGGCCGGCGCGATCGAGGGCACCCAATAGACCAGGGGTTGATCCATGCCCTCGCGGGCGGTGAACGGGGATATCTGGGCACCGGAATAATCAACACCATAGGTGATCACTGGCCAGCCATAGTTGTGGCCCGCCTGCAGCAGGTTCACTTCATCGCCGCCGCGGGGGCCATGTTCGTGGGCGTAAATGCGGCCAGAGACAGGGTCGCGGGCAATGCCCTGCACGTTGCGATGGCCATAGGAATAGATTTCGCCGCGGGCACCTGGCCGATTGACGAAGGGATTATCCGGGGGAACCGCGCCATCGAGGGTCAAGCGGACAATCTTGCCGAGGTCTGCGGAGAGGTCTTGGGCGCGCTCGCGGTAGGCAAAGCCATCACCGAGGGTGAGGAGAAGGGTATCATCTGGCAAAAACTGCAAGCGACCGCCAAAGTGCGCGCCGCCCTCCTTGGCGGGGCTTGCTTCAAACAGCACCTGGAGGTTGGTGAGGGCTGTGCCGTTCAGGGTGGCGCGGGCCAATGTGGTGCGGTTCGCGGCCGTGGTGCCGGCGGCGTAGGTGAGGTAAATCTGGTTGTTTTCGGCAAACCGAGGGTGCAGCGCCACTTCCAAAAGGCCGCCCTGCCCCTCATGAAACACCGCAGGCACTCCGGAGATGGGCTCTGGGACCAGTTGGCCGTTGCGGATCAGGCGAAGGCGCCCCGCCTTTTCGGTGACCAGCATCGCGCCATCCGGCAGGAACGCCAGGCTCCAGGGAAACTCCAGCCCCTCCGCCACGGTTTCAACCACCGTTGCTGCGGGGTCTGCGGTGGTGATCACTGCCTGTGCGGCGGGGGCTTGCTGAGGTTGCTGGGCGCAGGCGGCCAGGGCTAAAGCCGCCAATGCTGCGAAACAAACTGAGATGCGCATGATGCCGCCTTGTGCCTTTGTGCTCGGATTGATTGGACTATACTGGGGGAAATGCGAGATTGGCCAGTGGTGTCTTGGCCTTGGATCTTTGGGCCAACAGCGGAGGGGTAGCGCGATGGTGCGGCGGATTGTTGGGTTTTTGGCGATCGTGGTGGTGATGGCGGCGCTTGTGGCGGCGGCGGGATCGCAGGTGACGTTGAACGCGCTGGGCGTGCCTGTCACCCTTGCAGACCGGCTGCGGTCTGCGGGGACAGACATCGTTGGGTTTGGCCCCACGCTTGTGTTGTTCTTGGCCCCGTTTGCCCTGGTGACCTTTCTGATCGCCGGTCTGGCGCTACGGTTTACTCTATTTCGGCGGATCTTGCTGTTTGGCGGCGCGGGCGCGCTTGCCTTGCTTGGGATGGTGTTTGCGTTGAGCGTGGCGTTCCCGATGCCGGTGCTGGCAGCGGCGCGGACGGGGGGGGGCGTTGCGATGCTGAGTGCGGCGGCCGCCCTTGGGGGTGCGCTTTATGCGCTGGTGGGTCCGCGGTCCAAGCTGACCGGCTGAGCTTGCGGGCTGGCCGCACGCGTGCTAGCCGCCAGCGTCCATGGCGCACACCTCCCCCACCCTCACGATCATGATCAACGCCGCCCGCAAGGCGGCCCGCGCCCTTGCGCGCGATTTTGGTGAAGTTGAAAACCTGCAGGTCTCCAAGAAAGGCCCGTCGGATTTTGTCACCGCCGCCGACCTCAAGGCCGAAAAGACCATCTATGAGGAGCTGTCCAAGGCGCGCCCTGGGTACGGCTTCTTGATGGAGGAGCGCGGCGCGGTTGAGGGCTCTGACAAAACCCACCGGTTTATCGTGGACCCGCTGGATGGCACGCTGAACTTCATGCACGGCCTGCCGCACTTTGCGATTTCAATCGCTCTGGAGCGGGAGCGCAATCTGGTGGCCGGGGTGGTTTACGATGTGGTCAAGGACGAGCTGTTCTTTGCCGAGAAGGGCGAAGGGGCGTTCTTGAAGGATCGCCGGCTGCGGGTGGCGTCGCGGACAGAACTCGGGGCTGCGGTTGTGGCCACCGGGATGCCGTTTCGCGGCAAGCCCGGCCATGAGCGGTTTAGCAAAGAGCTTGGCAGCGTGATGGCGGCCACGGCCGGTGTGCGGCGGTATGGTTCGGCGGCGCTTGATCTTGCCTATGTGGCGGCCGGACGGTTCGACGCCTTCTGGGAGCGCGACCTGAACCCATGGGATATTGCGGCCGGTGCGGTGATTGTGCGGGAAGCGGGCGGTTTTGCGCGCGAAATTGACGGGGCAGACTTTATGGAAACCGGCTCGATCGTTGCCGGCAACGAGCGGATGTGCGGTCTGCTGCAAAAGATTGTAGCCAAAGCCTGAGCGATGCTTGCCCTTGGCAAGTGGGGCGCGCAGTCCAGTTTCACGCCCCAAGCGCACGCCTTCACACAAGCGCACGCCTTCACACAAGCGCACGCCTTCACACAAGCGCACCGGGCAGGAGATACTCATGACAGACCAAGTCGCGGCCGGGGCGGGGGAGCCCAGCAAAGCCAAGGCGCGCGGTTGGCGGCTTGCGGCGTTTGCGTTGCCGGGTGCCCCGCTGCTGGCGCTTTCGGTGCCGCCGATCGTGTTCTTGCCGCCGTACTACATCGGCTATCTGGGGCTGGACGAGGCGCTGGTTGGGTTTTTGTTTTTGGCGGCGCGGGCGGTTGATATTTTTCTCAACCCCACAATCGGGGGCCTGCAGGACCGCACCCGAGTGGCGATCGGGCGGCGGCGGGCTTGGCTGATTGGGGCAACGCCCCTTGTGATGGCGGCGGTTTGGCTGGCGTTCATTGGGTTGCCGGCGAATGCGGGATCGTTGTTTGCGGGGCTTGCGATCTTTTCGCTCTACGCGACGTTTGCTTCGGCGATGATCGCGCATCTGAGTTGGGCAGGGGAGCTGGAGCCAGACTACAACGCGCGCACCAAGGTGTTGGGGGCGGTGCAGATCGCGTCTTCGCTTGGGCAGGTGATCGTGATGGCGATGCCGGCGATCGTGCAGCAGTTCTTCGGCGGCACCTTTGCTGACGGGGTGCACGTGATGGGATGGACGATCATCATCGCGCTGCCGGTGTGTGTGGCGATTGCGGTGCTGTCTGTGCCGGAACCCGTGCCGACGCAGAAAGAGGAAAAGCGGGGCTTTAAGGCCGCGATGGCCGCGCTGCAGGACAACCAGCCGCTGCGACGGATCTTGGTGCCGGACTTCCTGCTGGGCGCAACGCAAGGCGTCGCGGGGACGTTGTTCATTTTGTATGGGGCGCAGGTGGCGAATTTGGAAAACCCCGCCGCGTTCTTGTTGTTGTATTTCGCCGCGGGTCTGGTTGGGGCCCCGCTGTGGACGTGGCTGGGGCGCAAATACGGCAAGCACAAAGCCT
Source organism: Caulobacterales bacterium (assembly GCA_049314555.1). GTDB lineage: Bacteria > Pseudomonadota > Alphaproteobacteria > Caulobacterales > Aquidulcibacteraceae > REEB509. The sequence goes on along the minus strand of JBMOEW010000020.1, from coordinate 32,041 downwards.
TGCAGTGGGCCTGCCTTTGGTGGGGCTTGGCGCTGGCAGCGATCCCGCTGGCACCGACGGGCAATGCCATGATCGCAGCGCTTGCAATGGCGATAGCGGGCATCCCTGCGGTGGCCGGCACGATGTTACTACGGGCGATGATGGCGGATGTGTCGGACGAAGATGAGCTGAAGACCGGCCAGATGCGGTCTGGGCTGTTTTTCGGGCTTTTGCTGACAACCGGCAAAATCGGACTGGCGATGGGGCCAGCCAGCCTGATCGTGCTGGCGGCGTTTGGTTATAAGGGCGACGTGGGGGCGCAGAACACGCCGCTGGCGCTGATGGCGTTGACCGCGATGTTTGCGTTCGTGCCAATGGTGCTGAATGGCTTGGCGGCCTGGTCGCTGCACGCCTATCCGCTGGATCAGGCGCGTCAGCGGGCGTTGCGGGAGGCCATCGAAGCGCGCGAGGCGGCGCGGGCCCGCTCTTGATGCCAGCACTGCCAGATGCGGAAAACCTCTGGCCCCTCGACAAGATAGCGCCGCCAGAGCCGGCCTGGTTCGCTGGCCAAGCGGTGTAGCCATTCGAGCCTTGCGCGCTGCATCCAGAGCGGTGCGCGGGCCACGTGGCCGGCCAGGAACTCCATGGAGGCGCCCACGCACAGGCCAACGCCGGTGGCATCGCCGCGGCGCATGATCGCGCGGGCCAGCATTTCTTGCTGCGGGGCCCCGACACACAGAAACGACACGCGGGCGTTTTGCGCGGCCACAAAGGCGGCGGCGGCCTCCAGGGCTGCCGGGTTTGTGGCGAGGCCCATCGGGGGGCTGTGCCAACGGATATCGCTCCAGCCGTATTTTTGGGCCAGATCGGCAACGAGCTGAGCTGTGCCGCCAACTATTGTGATTGGCTCTTGCTTGCTCAAGCCGGCTTCGGCGAGGTCTTGGGACAGGTCTGAACCGGCGGCCACTGGCAGGGCGAGCCCCGACCACCGGGCGAGCATTTCCAAGATGCGGCTGTCGTTCAGCACCAGCCAGGCGTCTTCATAAAGCCCGCGGCGCGCGGCCACATCCTTATGCAGCGCAACGATGTGGGCGACGTTTGGCGTGGCCACATACACAAACGGGGCGCGGGCCTCAGACTTCGCCAGGACAGCAGCCAGGGCTGCTGGGCGATCCAGCGGAATGAAATCCAAGCCAAGGAAGGCCATCGGGGCGGACGGGGCATCAGTCATGCGTGTTCTTTACGGCTAGAGAGTTTTTCCGCGCCTTAACGCCCGCCACAGAAACCGCTCGGGGGCGATCGCTGCCGCATTTGCCCCGCCGAGCAGGCTTGGCTCATGACAGATCAGGCTGATCAGATGTTCGGCCAGCAGGGGGGCCAGCGTCAAACCGCGGGCCCCTAGCCCGCCAAGCAACCAGAGGCCGGCGTGATTTTGGCCGGGGTGGCCGCTGGTCCAGGCCGCGTGATCTGGGGCTTGGCCTGCAATGGGGAGGCGGTCCGGGGTGGTGGCGCGGTAGGCGGCGCGGGAGGTAATGCGGTTCGGGTCCAGGCGCGCGGCGAGGGCTTCGTCTAGACCTGCCAAACGTATAAGGTTTTCGGCGCGGTCTGTGGCGGTGGGGACAGCGTTTTGTGCGTCCATTGCTGCCGGCGCAAAGCTTGCGCCAAATACCACGGCATTGTCGATCGGGGCCAGATAGCTGCCCTTCGTGATGGCTTGGGCTGGGGGATCTGCGAGGGCGGCGCACTCAATCTGGCCGCGCGAGAGGGCAAACGGCAGCCATTGCGTTTGGGGGAAGTGCGCGAGACCGGCACCGGCGGCGATCACCACGACGTCGGCGGTGGCCAAGCTCTGGCATTGATCGCTGTGGAGGTGCCAACCCGTTTTTGTTTGTTCCAGCGCGCTGATCTTGGTGTTGGGCGTCACAGCGCAGGCGGCGGTGAGCTGCGCCATCGCGCGGCAGGGTTGCAGGACGCCGGCCGTCACATGGTGCAGCGCCCCGCCCTCGCCTGGCGCCAAATGCGCGCTGGGCAGCGGGGGATCTGACAACAGATCGGCAAACGCTGCAACGGCGCGGTCCTGATCGGGCCTTTGCAGCACGCCGCAGGGGTTGAAGGCGTCTGGGGTCTGGTTTTGGTAGAGGGAAACGGCTGCGAGGTATGCGCTGCGCAGAACTTCTGTTGGTGCCCCGCCTCCACGATCCAGGCGCGGCATCACCAGGCCTGCGGCGTTGCCACTGGCCCCATCGCCGAGGGCTTCGCCCGCCAGGTAAAGCGTGGGGACCAAGCCGCGGCGGGCGCTGGCGTGGGCCAAACAGGCGCCGGCGATGCCGCCGCCCAGAATCGCTATGCGCGTTGGACGCCGCGGCGGGGTTGGCGCTTCGCCGGGTAAGCGGGCAACGATCCGATCTTTCTTGCGGCCAAAGCCTCTGCGCTTTTCCACGTGCCAGCCCGCGGCGGCGAGGTCTTGGCGCACGGCGCTGGCGGCGGTGTAGCTGGCGAGGCGCGCGCCCGGCCGGGAGATAGCGGTGAGCCTTGCCAGCACTTCCGGCGTCCACATCTGCGGGTTTCGGGCGGGCGCAAAGCCATCGAGGAACCAGGCGTCGACCGGCCCATCGAAGGCGGCCAACATCGTTTCCACCGGACCCAGCAAAACGGTCAGGGCAAAGCCATCGTCTGGAAACCAGAGGCGTTGGGGGCCAAAGGCCCGCACGGGCCACGCCGCCAGCAGGCGCGTGGCTAGGTCTGCCACTTCTGGGAAGGCTTGGAGCGCGGTGGTGGCCTGTGCGCGGTCCAAGGGGAAGCCCTCCACCGACACAAAATGCAGCACAGAACCCGGCGCTCTTGCCTTGCGCCAGGCTTGCCATGTGGCCAGCGCATTAAGCCCTGTGCCAAAGCCCAGTTCGCCGATGACAAACGTTTCGCGGCCAGTCCAGGCTTCCGGCAAATTGCAGCCGTCCAGAAACACGGTCTTTGTTTCAGCAAGCCCGCCGTCCTTGGAGAAGTACAGGTCCTGGAAGGCTTGCGCGTGGGGGATGCCGGCGGCGTCGAAGGCCACGGCGGCGGTGGGGGGCAGGCGCGCGGTCATGGGCTTTTTGCCTTATTCCAGGGCGGTGCCACCGTGTTTGAGCATGATCCTCCCATGCCGCTGGGCACAAGGCAAAGGGACACAACGCAAAACGGGCCGCCCCAGCAAGGGCGGCCCGTTTCTCAGATCGCTCGAAAGCGAAGCAGATTATTGCTTCGTCTCGGTGGTCGCAGGCGCGGTCACGGCAGCAGCAGCGTCCGTGGCGGCAGCGCCAACAGCAGCGGCGCCAGCAGCAGCAGCGTCGCCCGTGGCGGTCGCGGCTTCACCAACAGCGGTCGCAGCGTCGGTCGCGGCGGTCGCGGCGGTTTCAGCAGCGGCCGTGGCTTCGGTCGCGGCGGTTTCCGCGGCTGGAGCAGCGGCTTCAGTGCTGCAAGCAGCGGCGCCGAAAGCGAAAGCTGCGGCGAGGCCGGCAGCCAGAGCGAGTTTCATCTTGGTCATAGGTATATACCCCTGGTCCCAGCGTCGAACCAATCGAACGCGTGTAGGGTCATTACCCGGTCACTAACCAAACACGCAAGCCCATGGAGGCCGTTAAGTGCCTGCATTTCTGCATAGCGGATGGATTACGAACGGGACGCAAAACCGTCGCAAACGGCCACAAAAGCCTTAGCCTGCCCCGTTTAGGGCTTCTTCGAGCTGCGCGAAGCTTGGTTGCATGCTGGACGGAACCGAGCCGCGACCGATCTCCACTGACACTTGAGCGGCGTTGCCATGCAAGTGCGCGACGAGCACATCCTTGATGATTCTATAGAACTGGCCCTCTTCTTCAAGCACGCCGGCCAAACGCGCGGCGATCGGTCCCACGATGCCGTAGGCCAAGAACACCCCCAAAAACGTGCCGACCAGCGCCTTACCGATCATCAAGCCCAGCACTTCCGGCGGCTCGTTGATGGCGCCCATGGTTTTGATAATGCCCAACACGGCGGCCACAATGCCCAGCGCGGGAAGGCCGTCTGCCATGTTCTGGAGGGCGTGGGCTGCTTTGTGGGCCTCTTGGTGGTGCTTTTCGAGCTGCTTTTCCATCGAGTCTTCGACCTGATGGGGATCATCCAGGTTCATTGTCATCATGCGCAGCGTGTCGCAGATGAAGTCCGTGGCGAAGTGATCCTTCAAAATCTTGGGGTATTTTTGGAAGAGGCTCGAGTCCTCCGGCTTTTCGATATGCGCTTCAATGGCGACCACGCCTTTGGTCTTCATCAGGCGGGTGAGCGCAAACATCAGGGACAACAGGTCCTGGTAGTCCTGCTTTTTCCACTTCGGGCCATTGGCCACCTTGCCGATGCCGCCGCCCAGGGACTTCAGCGTTGGCAGGTCGTTTGAAATCACCAGGGCACCGACGGCGGCACCCAAAATCATCATCAGCTCCATGGGAGCGGCTTTAATGATGACGTCGAAATGGCCGCCGGCGAGCGCAAAGCCGCCAAACACCATGCCAAACACGACCAAAAGGCCTAATCCCAAGAACATGTGCGCAGTCCGCCGCTAAACACTTCAGGGCCGTGCTTAACCCAGATGCGCTTAACGGCGCGTTGCTTGGAAGGTGAGTCGAGACAATTGCAAGCAGTTTGCGATTGAGGGATATGTTTACGGCGCGTTAAGGTTTGGGCGGCGCGCGTGCGGGGGATGGTATGCGCTTTGTTTGGGGCCTGTTGGTGGGTTTGGGGATCGCTGGCGCGGTGGTCGCGGCGGCGTTTGCGGTGATGCAGTTGGGCCTGTTCAAGCCGCAAGCCGCGGCACCGGCTGCACCTGCTGCCGAGACGGGCTTTCCAGAACCTGTGGCGCGTAACCCGACGGTGTTTCCGCCAGCAACGGAAGCGACCGGCCCCGAGGCCTCCGCGCCTGAAGTGGCGGCGGTGGCCGTGCCTGCGCCAGCAGCACCTGTCACTACCGCTGCTCCTGCAGCACCTTCTACAGCCACGCCACCGCCAAGCCGGCCTGTCACGGGTGCTCCCCTGGCAACAAGTGCGCCTGCCCCGCGCACGGCGGCGGCTCAAACGCCAGCCGCGCAAGTGCCAGCCCCGCGGCCGGCGACGCCGCCTGTTACCACGGCGGCGGCCAGCGCCCCGCCGCGGGCGAGCAGCCTGCCATCTACCACGCCAAGCGCGCCTGCTGTGGCGCAGTGCTCGGCCCCGGCGGTGCCTGCCTATTTGCCTTCCAACCGTGCGCCAAGCGCAGGCGAGTTGAACGCCTTTGCCACGGTGGTGGAGCGGTATGACGGGGCGTCTGGGGTTTACCGCTCGTGCCTTGAGGGGCGGCTCAACAATCCGAGCCTGTCTGAAACCGATCGGCGCGCGGCGTTGCAGGCGGCCAACGTTTCGGCCGAACAGGTGGGCCTATTATGGGACGCTTATGAATCCGCGACCACCCGCTTCCGGGATCATCAGGCCGAGCTTGCGCGCGCGGCAAGCCAGCCGCCGGTTGCCTCGCCGTCGCCATGATCGCCTGTCAGGGGAAGCTCAGGTGTTGCTGCTGAGGAGCCTGCCTAGAATGATACGTCCGGCCCAGGCTCTTGCCGCCTTGACAGCCTTCGTGTTTGCGGCGGGCGCGCCGGTTTTTCCGGCCGCTGCCCAACAGCCGCAAACCTTGCAATATCAAACCTGTATCGCGCCAACCCCGCCGATAATCCCGGACCGGGCCCCCTATGGGATGAGCCTTGAGGCGATCAGCCAGCTGCATGATCAGCGCAATGCGTTTGTGGTGGCGGCAGACCAATACCGTATTTGCCTCGACAACGAGATCACTGCGCGGCGCGACATTATGTTCCGCACCAATGCCGAGATCGACCCCGTGTTGGACGTGCGCGCGCACGAGCACAGCGCCATTAGCCAGCAACGCGCCGAAGTGATGGGGCGGTTTGTGCTGATGTGCCTGTCTTGGGAAGATCAGGCCCGCACGATCTACCCCCGCGGCTGCTTGATGAACGAGCAGCGATAGGCCACGGTGCGCGTGAGGGGGGCTCCCCCCGCGCCCATGCCTTAAGGACTGCCTTCCTTGATCCCTGCCCCCTCGTCCGCCGGTCTGGACCGGCGGGCCGCTTTCCGTCTCTTGTTTGGCTCGCTGCTGGTCGTGGGGATCGGCAATTCGATGCTCTATGCGATCTTGCCGCCGCTCTGGCGGGAGCTTGGATTGGCGGATGCGAGCATTGGCTGGATCTTTGCGCTTTCGGCGCTGATTTGGGTGTTTGCGAGCCCCAGTTGGGGGCGGCGCAGCGACCGGGCGGGCCGCAAGCCGATCATCACCTTGGGGTTGGCCGCTTACGGGGCCTCCATGTCTTTGATGGCGCTGGTGGTGGAGGCCGGGCGCGAGGCTTGGATTTCGGGCATTGCCGTGTTCATCGGGCTGATGTTGGCACGCGCGATCTTTGGGGCGTTGGGTTCTGCTGCTAGCCCGGCGGCACAGGCTTATGTGGCAGACCGCACCAGCCCCTCTGAGCGAACCACAGAAATCGCCGCGCTCACAGCCGCGTTCGCATTGGGATCGGCGATGGGGCCTGGTCTTGCGGCGGCGATCGCGGCGCGGGTGAGCCTTGTGGCGCCGATCTGGATCACGGCCGGCCTTGCGTTCCTAGCGGCGCTGGCGATTTGGCGGTTTTTGCCGGGCGATGCGGCCCCGGTGCGCGACCCTGCGTTAACGAAAGTGAAAGAGCCTGGGCCGTGGGGGCTGGCCTTGGACAAGCGGGTGTCTGGCCATTTGCTGTTTGGGGTTGGGATGTCCGTGGTGACGGGGACACTGACGCAAACCTTCACCTTCTATTTGATGGACCGGCTTTCGCTGTCTGGGGCTGCTGGGGCTGAGCAGGCCGCCATCGGGTTCATGGTGGGGGCTTTGGCGGCGCTGGCGTCGCAGATGGGTCTTGTGGGGCGGCTTAAGCTGTCGCCGCGCGGGTTGATGGCGTTTGGGATTGCGTTGGTGGCGCTGGGGGTGGGCACGCAAATCGTGGCGCATTCGCTGGGCGGGCTGATGCTGGCGCAAATGCTTCAAGGGCTGGGGTTTGGGCTGGCACGGGCCGGCTTTTCTGGCGGCGCCTCCACGGCCGTGTCGCCGCAGGAGCAAGGAGCGGTCGCGGGGTTGGTAGTGGCGGCGAATGGCGCGGGGTTTGTGGTGTCGCCGCTGGTGGGGGGCGTTGCTTATGACGCGCTGGGGATGACCGCGCCGTTGTGGTTGTCGCTGGTCCTATCTGTCGCGATGATCTGGTTTGCGTTGCAGTCCAAGCGGTTGGCCGCACCAGCCTGGGCCCCGAACGGGAGCGAGCCCGGTCAGGGGGCGGAAAATCCGTAGGCGGCGCTTAGCCTGAGAACTCCCGCGCGGCGCGCAGCACGCTGGCCGTGGCGCGACCGGTGGGGGTGTGACGGCCCAGGCTGCGTTCAAACGCCTGAACCGCGGCGCGGGTGCGGGCCCCGCTGCGGCCGTCTGGAGCGCCTGGGGTGTAGCCAAGACTGGTGAGAAGCCGCTGCAGCTCACGCACTTGGTCTCTGGACAAGGCGGGATCGGGCGCTGGGGTGGTGGCGGCGCGGACGGCCTCGACCATGGCGTAGGTGGGGAAGCCATCCGGCGGGGCAATCCCGCGGGCGATCTGGAAGGCGCGCAGGCCCGCCCGCGTGCCGGAGCCGATCACGCCGTCCACAGTGCCCACCGAATGACCAGCGGCGTTCAGTCCGGTTTGGAGATCGCGGGCCATGGCGTTGGTCAAGGGACGCAGGTGGGAGGGCCAGGGCGCGGAAAGCCCTGCCCCGCCTTCGACCCGCTTGCCAATCAGAGCTACCGCCAGGGCATAACGATCGGATGGGTTGTAGCGGCGGATCACGTCAAAGTTTGCATGCAACAAAAGCGCGGGGCCGTTGGCGCCCGCGGGCAAGAACAGCTCGCCTTGCAGGGCGCGGGCGGTGTCGTTCCAGCTGCCCTCAACCAAGCTCAGGCTTTGGCCCTGCCAGAACGTGCCCGGCCGCATGACCCGATCCGCCAAGGCGTAGTTGAAGTCTGCCGGCAGGCGCACTTCGGTGAAGATCGGCTCGCCCGCCCGCCAGCCGGCCTGCGCCAGATAGTTGGCGATCGAGGCGATCACGTCGGCGTCGTTGGTCCAGATGTCGCGGCGTCCGTCGCCGTCCCAGTCCACCGCGCGCGTCAGGTAGATGTCCGGCATGAACTGCGGCTGGCCAAGCGCGCCCGCCCAGCTGGAGCGCAGTTCAGAAGGGCCCGCGTAGCCGCGTTCCACCATTTGCATGAGCGCGAGGAGCCAAGTTTCGAATTGCGCGCGACGGCGGCCCTCGTAGGCCAAAGTGGCGAGCGCGCGGGGGGCCTCAAACGGGAGGGCTGCCTCGCCGAAATTGCTTTCGATGCCCCAGATACCAGCGATTGTACCGGGGTCCACGTTGTAGCGCTGGGCAACCGCGGCAAAGACGGCGGCGTCTTCGCGGCGTTTGGCAAGACCTGCGGCAATGCGGGTTGGGCTGACGGCGCGCTCGACGTAATCCCACCAGGCGCGGACAAATTCGGCCTGGGACTGGTCGTTGCGGATGGCGCGGGGATCGGGGCTGAGGCCAGAGAGCAGCGTGGTGACCACTTCGCGGCTGCGCCCTTGGGCGAGGGCGCGGGCGGCGAAATCGGCGCGCCAGGTGTCAAAGCCGGCGTCACCAGAGGGGCCAAACGCGATTGGGGCGCTGGCTTGGGTTTGGGCCACGCTTGGCGGTGCTGCGACCAGCGCCGAGCCGGCGAGCGCCAGCCCCAGGGCGAAAGCCGCCGTGAACGCCTGTAGTTTGCGTCGCATGTTGATACCCCAAAACCCCGACCGATCAGGGTGATGGTATGATTCCAGTGCGGCAATGATACGGCAGGCTGCAGAAAGTGGGGTTGGGGGGAGCAGTGCGGGGTTTGCCCCTTTGGCCCGCCCCCTGCCCCGCGCTGCTTGACACCGGGGGTGCGGGTCCTTACGAACCGCGCTTCCCATTTTCCTCGAAGGCCACGGCCCCATGAAAGTCAAAAGCTCCCTGAAGTCGCTGAAGGCCCGTCACCGGGCCTGTCGGATCGTGCGCCGCAAGGGCCGCGTGTACGTGATCAACAAAGTTGATCCGCGCTATAAGGCCAAGCAGGGTTAATCTGCGTTTGGTCGAAAAAGACCGGCGCGCCCCCTCCCACGATCGGCAAATGTTCGCTACATTGCGAATGTGTTGCAGGTGATGGGCAGGGTTTTCGTTGTCTTTTAATCCCTTGGGTTTGCGGTTTGCGGCCTGCGCCTTGATGGCGGCAGGCCTTTTGGCGTGTGCGCCGGCGCAACCTGCTGCCCTTGCCGACCCCGAGCTCAAGACCCTGTTTGCCGAGCTCGGTGCCGCGCCGGACGCGCTTTCGGCGGAGCTGATCGAACGCCAAATCTGGAACCGCTGGACGCTGTCTGGCTCGCCCACGGTGGACGTGCTTTTGGAGCGGGCCAGTGCAGCTGAGGCCGCGGGCGATCCGCAGTTGGCGCGGGCGTTTCTGATCGAAGCCGCAGAACTTGCGCCCGATTTTGCCGAGCCCTGGAGCCGTCGGGCCGCCCTTGCCTATGACGCGCAGGACTATCAGGGCGCGATCCTGGCGATCGAAGAAACCTTGAAGCGCGAGCCCCGCCATTTTGCGGCGCTGGCTGGGCTTGGGGTGATTTATGAGGAGTTGGGGGAGCCGCGGGCGGCGCTGGCTGCCTATCGCGCGGTTTTGGAAATCCATCCAAATTTCACCAGCGCCCAGCTGAGCGCGGCGCGCCTTGAGGTGCAGTTGAGCGGCCGCGACGCATGACCTTGGCGGACGGGGTGGCGTTTGGGACGGTTGGCCTGCTGTTGGCTTGGGCTGGCTATTGTTTCGGGTTTTGGATCTGGGCAAATGCCCGCTGGCCGGCGTCCGGCCGGCACGTGCGGCTACCCGATGCGCGCATCCACGTTATGGAGGCGGGCGCGGGGCCCATGGTGCTTGCGATCCATGGGGCGAGCGCTAATGCCCGCGAGCTTTGGGGGCCGTTGCAGCCGCTGTTGCAGGACACCTTTCGTTTCGTGGCGATGGACCGGCCGGGCTATGGCCACTCGTCGCGACCGGCGCGGGCGCATCAGCTGGCGACGCAGGCGCGGCTCGCGGCGGGGGTGATCGAAGCGGCGGGCGCGGGGCCTGCGATTGTGGTGGCGCATTCGCTCGGGGGGGCCACCGCTTTGCGGTTGGCGCTGGACCGGCCGGATCTGGTGGCGGGGCTCGTGTTGGTGGCACCGGCCAGCCATCCCTATCCCGGGGGCAATGCGTGGCACGCGTATCTGGCGTCCGTGCCGGTTTTGGGGTGGCTGTTTGCGGCGAGCGTTGTGCCGATCGTTGGGCCGATGCAAGCGGGGCCTGGGGCTGTGAATGTGTTTGCGCCTGCGCCGGTGCCCGCCAATTACAGTGCAGAGGCAGGGGTGATGTTGCTGTTTCGGCCGGGGATGTTTTGCGCCAATGCCCGCGACATCACCGCGACCAAGGCTGAGTTTGCAGCCCAGGTGCCGCGCTATGCAGAGATCCAAGCCCCCACCGTGATCATCAGCGCAGACAAGGACCGGGTGGTGCCGCCCCAGATCCACGCGCAGGCGCTGATGCAGGTTATGCGCGCTGGCGAACTGGTTACGCTGGCGGGGGTTGGCCATATGCCGCATCGGTTGCGGCCGGATGTGGTGGCGGCGGCGGTTCGGCGCATCGCGGCGATGGCACCGGAGACGATCGCGCCTTAAGATTTGTGAAACGGGAGCGATTCGCGGCCACGAGCGGCTGAAGGTCCCGGTGTGCGCCAAACCATAAGGAGTGTTTCATGGCTGCCGATTTCGCGGGCGAAGATATTGTCGCACCACAGGTTTTGACCCAATCCACGCAGGAACGCCTGAAGCTGTTCATTCAGCGGATCGAGCGGCTTGAGGAAGAAAAGGCCGCCCTCGCCGCCGATATCAAGGAAGTTTATGGGGAGGCCAAGTCGATGGGCCTTGATCCCAAAATCATGCGCAAAGTGGTGGCGTTCCGCAAACAGGACCGGCGCGCGCGGGCGGAAATGGAACAGGTTTTAGATCTGTATCTCGCTGCGATGGGCGAAATCTGATAACCGCTTGGCCCGATGTCGCGGGCCGTTGATCCCAAGCACGTTCGCAAGGCGAAAAAAGCGCTGCTGGCGCTGAAGGCGCAGTGCGCGCCGGAGGAAGGGGCACAGCCGCCTTTCTCCGCCTGGGAAGCCGAGTTCATCGAGGGGGTGAGCGCGCGCCTTGAGACGTTTGGATCTGCGTTTGCGGACTTTTCCAAAGGGGCCCCAGACCAGGCGCTGTCGCGGTTGCAGGAAGTGAAAGTCCGAGAACTGGCCAAGAAGGTCAAAAAGGCGCGGCGGGCGGAGGTGTCCGGGGCCGATGCAACGGTTGTTTCGGCGCCCGCGAAGCCACCCCGGCGCGGCTTTCAAACAAAACCTAACAAACGAATGCAATCCGAGCAGTAGCCAGACAGCGCGGGACCTTCGCGCTGATCCATCTGTGTCCGTTTTCATTTGCGCGATCCGTGTGTGCGGCGGCTCATGGTTTGGGTCGGCTTTGCTGTGGTTTCACTTGGCATCTGCAATACCGAACGCGTCATTTCAGCTTTTCTCTGCATTTTGACGGGCACAGCCTGGGGAAGCATGTCTAGAATATAATGCGTTAACTTCTCTGCCAAGGAGCGGTGCCGTCTTGACCAAACTACGCAACAAGACCGCCACGCTGGAGCGGGTATTGCAAGCCGCCATCGGCGAGTTCAGCCAGCGTGGGTTCCACGGCGCGCGGGTGGCCGATATCGCTGCGGCGGCGCGGTGTTCTACCGAAACCATCTATGACGTGTACCTCAACAAAGAGGGCTTGTTTGGCGCGGCGGCAAGCGAGGTCGTGCGTGCAGCTTTTGGCACGGCTGGCAATCAGAACGACGTCAAGGCTGCCTTGGATGTTCTGCCCTGCCCGGTGGCGCGGGCGGTGCGGGCTGTGGAAGCCTATGCGATCGGCCAGCATTCGGACGCGTTTGCCGGTCTGTTCTTTCAGGTTCTAACAAACCCTGCCCACGTGCCGGCGGGGTTGGTGACGGAGGTTTTTTCGCAGTGGGAGTCTTACACGACCTAAGTGGGCGTGGCCCTGCGCGCGGCCTGCGCGGAAGGCTTGGCCCAGGTTGAAGACCCAACCGCCGCGGCAAAGCTGATCATGAAATCGGTGGGGATTGTGGACAAGGGCTATGGCTTGTTCTTCGGCGCGCATTGGCCGGAAAGCGCGCCGTTCGATATGGCGCGCTCTGCGATCGGGGTGTTCTTGACGCCGGCGGGGCGCGAGCGGCTCGCCAGCCTGAAGGGAACCTAAGGCGCTGCTGCTATCGCGGGCCCGCTTGCCTTCGTTCGGCAGCGAACCCGCGATCGGGCAACGGTTTGGTTTAAGCCTCTGCGGCGAAGCGGGTTTCGTCCAGGCCGAACTCGCGCAGCTTGCGGTATAGCGTGGAGCGGCCAATCCCTAAGCGACGGGCGATTTCGCTCATGTGGCCGGAGTAGTGCTCCAGGGCAAACTCGATCAGGTCCTTTTCCACCGCTTCCAGCGCGCGGAGGTGGCCTTCGGCGTCGAACACACGCACCGGCGCGGGGGGCTCTGCGGCCGCGGCAGCGCGCAGAATGCCCGGCTCGATCGGTATCGCAAAGCTTTGGGCCACGTGATCGTTGGCGGGGGCCGGCAATGCCAGATCGCGGGCATCGTTGGCGGGGGCTGGGTTTGCCAGGGCGCGCAGGCCAGAGATTTGTGGGAAATCCTCTGGCTGCAGCTCTGCGCCTTCGCACAGGATCACGGCGCGGAACACCGCGTTTTCCAATTGGCGCACATTGCCCGGCCAGTCGAAGGCCAACAGCATCGCCATGGTTTCCCGGCTGGCAGCGCGAACGGACCGGCCCTCTTCCGCGTTGAAGCGGGTGATGAAGCGCGCGACCAGGGCTGGGATGTCTTCCCGGCGCTCACGCAGGGGCGGCGCTTCGATGGGGAAGACATTGAGGCGATAGAACAGGTCTTCGCGGAAGCGGCCTTCGGCCACCAGCTTCACCAGGTCTTTGTTGGTGGCGGAGATGATGCGCACGTCCACTTTGACCGGGCGCTTGGAGCCAACGGGGTCCACTTCGCCTTCCTGCAGCACACGCAGGAGCTTCACCTGCATGTCCAGGGGCAGTTCGCCCACTTCGTCCAGGAACAGGGTTCCGGTGTTGGCTTCCACGAACTTGCCGGCGTGGTTGTCTGAGGCACCGGTGAACGAGCCTTTGACGTGGCCAAACAGGATCGACTCCACCAGATTTTCTGGGATCGCGCCGCAATTGACCGTGACGAACGGGCGTCCGGCGCGCTCTGAGGCCCCCTGAATGGCGCGGGCGAGCAGCTCTTTGCCGACGCCGCTTTCGCCCAAGATCAGGACGGGGATGTTGGAAGCGGCGGCGCGCTTGCCGACGCGGATCACGGGGCCCATCGCGGGCGCTGCGGCGACCATGTCGTCAAAGCCCAGGGTGCCGGTGGCCTTCTTTTTCAGGCGGGTGACTTCAACCTTGAGGTTGTTCATCTCCAGCGCGTTGCGGATCGAGACCAGGATGCGTTCGGGGGCAGCGGGCTTGACGAAAAAGTCCACCGCGCCGGCCTGCATGGCTTTCACCACCGTGTCGATGCCGCCCGTGGCAGTGAGCACGATCGAGGGCAGATCGGGGCGAAGGCGCCGCAACTCGGTGAGGGCTTCCTGGCCGGTCATGCCGGGCATCACAAGATCCATCAACACAAGATCAATGTCGTCGTGCTTTTCAACAGACGCCACGGCGGCGCGCCCGTCTTCGGCGGTGCGCGTGGCGAACCCGTTGCGTTCCACGGAAGCTTGTAACAGACGGCGTTGCGCTGGATCGTCATCAACGATCAGGATCGTCTTGGCCATAACCCACCAACTCTTGGTTTATGCATCCTGAATGGATGCGTTTGTTGAGGGTGTTCTACAGGACAACACGTTCAAGCCGGGTTAAGATGCAACAAAATGGGACACCAAATTTCGCAATGATTCCATTGGCGCGCTATTCTTGGCATTGACTCCCCCCCCTTCGTGTCACGCTGCCATTGCTTAATTGCTTTCAGACTTAGGAGCAGATGCAATGAGGCTTTGGTTCAGAGTCGTCCCACTCTGCTTGCTTTTTGTCCTCGCATTGGGACTGTCGTGGGCCGGAATAGGTCAGGCTCAGACTCAGCGACCACTTTGTTTGAGCGCATTTGGTTGCGGTTCCAATACCAACGTCAATCTGGTTCCGCCGAGTTGGGACGAAAACCTTAACGACGCGAATAACTGGCTCGATGAAGTTGTTCGCCGGCGCGGCCGCCCTTACACCCCAGCCCAAAATCGTTTTATGGACAGGTGTGCAGATATCTATGCTGACGATGCAACTCTTTGTGGTGCCGCATTTGGTGACGATGGCGATGCGACGAACTATAGGGTGTGCCTCCAGAGGGCCGCGGTTACCCTTCAAAGGTGTATAGACGCGTGCCGGGGGAATTGATGGTGACTTGGGTAAGGGAGTTGGGCTGGCTTGAGGAAGATGGCAGCATTTCTGCTTTTACAGTCGCACTTCACGCGCCGATCCATGGCCCTGATGGTACCTGGAGTTGCTTTATTGAGTTCCCGCCCTTCCTTGACAAAGGGATTGCCATTTTCGGCGTGGATGCGTTGCAGGCAATCACGTTAGCTTCCGCTCACCTCGCGGTTTGCCTGGACCGGTGCAGCGAAGATGGGGCTCTGGTCTACCCGGACGGCGCGCCATACGCGCCTGCGGCACCTTCGACTCCCAGCCCGCAGAAGCCCTAGGTCTTTGCGCGCAAGGCTTGTAAGGCAGCCCAAAGCCCATATGTGCGCCTTATGGCAAACGATGACGATCCAGAACGCGACAGGCTCTCTGCCCGGGTGGGCCGCATGGCCACTGTGGGTGCCAATGTGGCCGGGGCTGCGGCCAGCGCGGGCCTCAGCCGCTTGTTTGGCGGGGATGACGCAGACCGCCAGATCGCTGCGGCGATGAAGATGGCCCTTGGGCGCACGCGCGGACCGTTGATGAAAGTGGCGCAGATGATGGCCACTGTTCCTGACTTGTTGCCGAAAGAGTATGCCGACGAGCTCGCGCAGCTGCAAATGAACGCGCCGGCAATGGGGTGGCCGTTTGTGCAGCGGCGGATGCGGGCGGAGTTGGGGCCTGAGTGGGCGGCTCGGTTTGCCAGTTTCGAGCAGACCGCGGCCTACGCGGCAAGCCTTGGGCAGGTGCACCGAGCGAGCGACCTTGAGGGCGCGCATCTGGCCTGCAAACTTCAGTACCCGGACATGGCGAGCGCGGTGGAATCCGATATCGCCCAGCTGAACAACCTCATGGGGGTGTACAGACGGTTTGGCAAAGTGGTGGATCCCAGCGAAATCCAGATCGAGCTTGCTGATCGGTTGCGCGAAGAGCTCGATTATGAGCGCGAGGCTAAGCACATCGCGCTATATCAGCACATGCTTTCCGACACGGACGATATTCGCCCGCCAACGCCGCGGCCAGACCTGTCCACCAAGCGCCTATTGACGATGGAATGGCTGGAGGGCGCGCCGTTCAAGAGCTTTCTGGATGCGCCGCAGGATGTCCGCAATCGGATGGCGGAGCTGTTGTTCCGGGCCTGGTGGGGGCCGATGGCGCGGTTTGGGGTGATCCACGGGGATCCACATCTTGGCAACTACACATTTACGCCGAACGCTGAGCGCCTGAACCTTTTGGACTTTGGGTGTGTACGGATTTTTCCGCCGAAGTTCGTGCAAGGGGTGGTCAATCTGTATCGCGCGCTGGCGGCTGATGACAGTGCAGCGATCGCTACGGCCTTCCGCGACTGGGGGTTTGGCGATCTGAAGCCGCAGGCTGTGGAAGCGCTCACGATCTGGGCACGGTTTATTTATGCGCCAATGTTGGACGATCGGGTGCGGACGGCGGCGGACGGGGTGGCCCCTGGCGAATACGGCCGGCGCGAGATCATGCAGGTGAAGGACGCCCTGCAGCAGTATGGGCCGGTGACGGTGCCGCGCGAGTTCGTGTTCATGGACCGGGCAGCGATTGGGCTGGGCGCCGCGTTCCTGCATCTGAAGGCCGAATTGAATTTCCACCAGATCTTCAATGCGCAGATCGATGGGTTTGAGATGGCGGCGGTGGCGCAACGACAGGCAGCCGCGCTGGCGCAGGCCGGCCTCTAGGGGCCGGCACCTTAGCTACAGTAGATGTCCATCAAGGTCTCCTGCATCCACTGGCGGTTACTTCCGCTTTTTGAAATATTCAGATCGGCAACGCCCGCCAGCGTCGCGGTTAATCTTGGCACATGTATTTCTGAGCATTTTTTTGGACACAACTGACCAATATCAACTCAGGCGCGAACTCATTCATTTCTCAATCCGCGAAATATAGTTTTCGTGATCAGATATACTGATGAACCGGTCGACTTTTAAGCGCCATTAACCATCCTCGCCTTACGCCTTTGGCTCTCTTTGAAAGGGTGCCGGCATGCCATTGCGTTGGTTTTTGAATGACGCGCCGATCGGTCGCAAGATGCAGATCGGGTTTGGATTGATGGCTGTGCTTGCCGGTGGATCGGCGATTTACGTGGCTTCGGTCGTGGACACCTCCCAGGAGGCCGTCACGGGGTATCGCACGGCGGCACGGGCGGAATCTGAGAACCAGGCCATCATCACCACGACGCTCGGTTTGCGGATTGATGCGCGCGACTATGCAGCGGCGATCGCTGCAGGTGATGTTGACGCTGCTGCGCGGAAGTTGGACGAGTTGGAGGCGGCCGTTCCAGAAATCCGGGCGGCGGCGGATCGGGCGGCCACGCGTCTGGGGGACGACCCAATGGCGGGGGAGTTGCGCGCCCTTGCAGAACAAGCCGACACTTATTTGGCGCTCACACTCACCAACACGCCGGACTCTTTGGCCGAAAGCGGACGAATGGTTGAATCCATGATCGCCGGTTTGAGCGCGGTCGACGATACCCTCGGAGCTAGGCGCGACACGCTTGGGCCTATCGCAACGGCGCGGCTCAACGAAGCGGTGTTTTTCTCCAACGCCTCGATTGCCCTGGTTCTAGCGCTTGGACTTTTGCTGGGATTTCTGTTGCCGAGGGCCATCGCACGGCCATTGTCGCGCATGTCTGGGGCAATGCGGGCGCTAGCGAACGGTGATCGGGCGGTGGCTGTCGAGGGGCAATCGCGGTGCGATGAAGTCGGAGAGTTAGCGAACGCGCTGCAGGCTTTCAAGGAAAATGCGGCACGGGTGGATGCTCTGGAGGCGGAGCAAGTTTTGGCAACGAAGCGGGCTGAAGCGCAGCGCCGCCAAATGTTGACTGAAATCGCTGCTGATCTGGAAACCCAGATCGGCCGGATCACCGATGCGGTCTCTCAATCCTCCAAACGAATGGAGACGTCTGCCAAGTCTTTGCACGGATTATCATCCGCAGCGCAGACACGGACCGACACGGTTTCTCGCAGCGTGGATCTCGCGTCGCAGGGCGTGCAGACCGTGGCTGCTGCGAGCGAGGAAATGGCGGCTTCGGCTGGCGAGATCGCAGGCCAGGTGAGTATGGCCTCTCGGGTGGCGCTCGAGGCGCGTACGCAAGCCAGCAATGCAGATCAAACGGTTCGGTCGCTTGCCGTTGCGGCACAGAAAATTGGCGATGTGCTGACGCTGATCACCGAGATCGCAAGCCAAACCAATCTGCTGGCCTTGAACGCCACGATTGAGGCCGCCCGTGCGGGCGAAGCGGGACGTGGGTTTGCTGTTGTTGCGGCGGAAGTTAAACGCCTTGCGGAGCAAACCGCCAAGGCCACTGACGACATTGCAAAGCACGTGGGCGCCATTCAGAACGCAACGGGCGGCACGGTGCAGGCGCTGGGCGGGATTAGCGACACGATCGATGGGATCGGACGGATTTCAACCACAATCGCTGCAGCGGTTGAGGAGCAAACAGCGGCGCTGCAGGAGATTTCGCGCAATACAGCGACGGTCTCTCACCAGACCAGCGGGCTTGGTGGGGAAATGGAGTCGATGCGCGGCGATTCCTCGCTGACGAGCCAAGCGGCCGGCGATGCACTGGCTTGCGCCCGCGATCTGGTGTCGCAAGCGGACGATCTGCACACGGCTGTTTCTGTGGCCGTGCAGCGCATTCGCGCGGCCTAGACCGGATCAGGCTTCGGGCTTAGAGAAGCGCAGGGCAAATTGATCCGTATGGCCACGGATCAGCGGATCAAACACCAGCAGCGTGCGCGCATCGTTTGGATTGGCGAGCACCTCGGAGCGTTGCTCCAGAACAAACCCTGCGCGCTCTGCCATCGCAATGACGATTTGGGGATCGATGCGATGCAGGTCGTTGCCGGTGGTCTCCGGGGCACCTGGAACCGCCGCGTGGTCGATCACCACAAACCGGCCGCCCGGCCGCAGGATGCGAAAAATCTCTTGATAGGACTTTTCCGGATCGCCCAGGCTGGCACCTTCTGGACGGTAATACAGTTCATGGGGGCCCTGAACCCAGGTGACCAGATCAACCGAGGCGTCTTGGGCGTCCAGGGCATCAAACAGCGACAGCGAGAGGCGCACGGTTGGCAGGCGCGGCAGACGGCTCGCGACCTCTTCGCCGACAAACTGCATGAAGCCCGGCGGGTTTTGCATGACCACCCGGCCTTCGGGTCCGACCGCACTGGCCAAGAGCTCGGTCCAATAGCCTCCCCCCGCTTCGATCTCAAACACGGTTTGGCCCGGCGCTGCCTGGAAGAAGGCCAGCACCTCGCCGGCTTTGCGCCGCTCGTCCTGGGCGCGATCCTGCTCGCTGCGGTTAGGGCTTTGCAGGGCTGCCGCATAAAGGGCGGCTCGATCCACGGGGGCTGGAGGTGTTGCGCAGGCACCGAGGGCCGCCAGGGACAGGGCTGCGAGCGCTGTGCGAAACCGAAAGTGGCGCATGGATTTATTCTCCGTCCTTATGGGCCTTAGGTGATCAGGCTACGCTTCTGCGCGAGGCATGCCTTTAAGAAATCGCCGCCGAACTGCAGCCCGTCTGGCCCGATCGAATGTGGCACGCCATAGGAAATCCGCCACTGGGCTGCGTGGCCCGCCTCTGCGATCGCTTGGGAGGCGGCCAGCACAGCAGACACGGGGATCATGTCGTCCTCAGAGCCGTGCACCAAGAAGATCGGCGGTTTGGATTTTAGCTCCGCCTTCAGTTTCTCAGGGCCCGCGAGCGCGCCGGAGTAGCCAAGCACCGCAGCCGGCGCGACGGCGCGGCGCAGGCCAACCTGCAGGGCCATCATCGTGCCTTGGGAAAACCCAACCAGGGCAAGGCGGTCCGGCGGCAATTGGTAGCGTTCGAGTTCCCGATCCAAGAACCGATCCAAGCCGCCTGCGGCCCGCGCGACGCCGCTGGCCATCAAGTGCGGATCCAGTTGCGCAATCGGAAACCACTGGTAGCCGCCAGGCGCGCCCGGCACACGTTCCGGTGCATTGGGGGCAATCACTTGGGCGTTTGGCAGCGCCTTTGCCCAATAAGGGGCAAGGCTCATGAGGTCAGCGCCGTTGGAGCCATAGCCGTGCAGCAACACAATCAGAGAGTTTGGCTTGCCACCAGCGGGGGGCGGCATGCGGGGGCCATCGAGCAGCATGGATGTTCCTTTGGTTTGTCGGGCGCGTTGTATCATGCCATGGGACTGGCGAACGCTGTCATCGTGGCGCAGTGAGCGCGCCTGGGCGTCGCATAAGGGGCAACGCAACCTCCATGCAAGACCTTAATCTGAGCCTCAAGCAGCGATTTGACTGGTTTGCCCATTCCTTCAAGGCGATTACCCAGGACCACCATCGTGAGCTGATGCCATTACTACGCCAGTACATCCCGGCTGCGGGTGTGGTGCTTGATGTGGGGGCACACGCGGGCCAGTTTGCGCGCATGTTTGCCCAGATCGCGGGGGACGGCCACGTCTTTAGTTTTGAGCCGAGCCCGTACGCGCGCTCGGTTTTGGAAGCGGCCGTGAAGTGGCGGGCGGTGGGTAACATCACGGTTGTGGCTAAGGGCCTAGGCGATGCGCCGGGGGTTTTGGAGTTGGCCACGCCGATCAAGCGGCGCGGCAGTTTGGGGTTTGGGCTTGCGCATGTGCCGGCCGACGGGGAAAGCGCTGCGGGCCAGCGGCGCGACCGGATCGAGATTGAGACCATCGATGGGTTTGTGGCCGCGCGAGGCCTGAAGCGGTTGGATTTCATCAAGGTGGATGTGGAGGGCTTCGAGGGCCGCGTCATGGCGGGGGCGCAGGAAACGCTGCGCCGCTTCAAGCCTGCGGTGTTGCTGGAGCTGCATCCTGTGCACCTTGGCCGCGGAGGGGACACGTCTGGCGGGGTTGCTGGCGCGCTTGAGGCGCTGGGGTACCGCGCGCAACGGGTGACGGCGGCGGGCGGGTTGGAACCCGTCGGCCAGATCGAGGAGCCGGGCGACTTCTTGTTCAGCCAGGGATAGGGCCGGTGGGCGGATTTGTGACGCGGTTTGCGCCCTCGCCTACGGGCGCTTTGCATCTTGGCCATGCGTTTTCGGCCCTCACCGCTTGGGATGCGGCGCAGGCAGCGGGCGGTGTGTTTTTGCTGCGCCTTGAGGATATCGACTTGGGGCGCTGCCGGCCCGCATATGAGGCGGCGATTTTTGAGGATTTGGCCTGGCTTGGGCTTAGATGGCCGCTGCCGGTTTGGCGGCAATCGGAGCGGCTTGGGCTTTATGGCGCGGCGTTGGCGGCGCTTACAGACCGGGGCCTTGTTTATCGGTGTTTTCGCACGCGCCGCGAGGTGATGGCCGAGATTGCTTCGGCGCCGCATGGGCCGATTGAGGTGTTTCGCGGGGCACCGTTGGCGGCTGATCTTGAAGCGGAAAAGCTTTCGGCAGGGGCAGCGTTTGCGTGGCGGCTTTCGCTGTCGACCTGCCAAGCCGCGCTGGGGGATCGCTGGTCGCGCCTTGGGTTTGAGGCGGACGGGCGCTGGGTTCAGGCCGACCCGTTGCGGTTGGGGGATGTGGTGCTTGGGCGCAAGGAGTTCCCCGCCAGCTACCATTTGGCCAGCGTGTTGGACGATGCGAAACAGGGTGTCACGCACATCATTCGGGGCGAGGACCTGCGCGAGGCAGCGGACCTGCACGTGTTGCTGCAGGCGCTGCTGGGCTTTGCGACGCCGGTTTATTGCCATCATCGCTTGATCGTGGGGGCGGACGGCAAACGCCTCGCCAAGCGCGACAAGGCCATGAGTTTGCAGGCGCTGCGCGATGGGGGCAAGACGCCGGGCGAGGTGCGGCGGTTGGTGGGGCTATGTCGCTAGCGCCCCCAGCGCGGGATTGCGCCGGGGGCTTTGGGGCGGCGGTAGCGGCTTAGCGCAGGCCCATACGGATGGCACCATCAAGGCGCACATCTTCGCCGTTGAAATAGGTGTTGCGGATCATTTCCAGCGCGAGGGAGGCGTATTCCTCTGGATTGCCCAAGCGCTTGGGAAACGGAACAGAGGCCCCAAGCGCGGCCTTCACGTTATCGGGCGCTGCGTTCATCAGGGGGGTTGAGAAAATCCCCGGCAGGATCGTATTGACGCGGATGCCCTCCCCGCTCAAATCCCGGGCGATTGGCAGCGTCATGCCGACCACGCCGCCCTTGGACGCGGAATAGGCCGCCTGGCCCATTTGACCATCTTCTGCGGCCACCGAGGCGGTGTTGACGATGGTGCCGCGGTCTCCGTCCGGGCCCGGTTCCAGGGTGAGCATGCCGGCGGCGCTTTTGGCGATGCAGCGGAACGTGCCAACCAGATTGATCTGGATGATCATGTTGAAGGCATCGAGGGGGAAGTGTTTGGCTTCGCCGGTTGCTTTATCGCGGCTGGCGGTTTTCACGGCGTTGCCGGTGCCGGCGCAGTTGACCAAAATCCGCTCCTGGCCATTTGCGGCGCGGGCCTTGGCGAAGCCTGCATCGACGCTCGCGTCATCCGTCACGTTCACTTTGCAAAAGATGGCACCGGTTTCGGTGGCAGCGGCCGTACCGGTGGTTTCGTTCATGTCGAAAATGGCCACTTTGACGCCGGCTGCGCGCAGGGCCTTCACAGTTGCCAGACCCAGGCCGGAGGCCCCTCCTGTGACCACGGCGGCGACGGTGCTGTTCAATTCCATAGGGCCTCTCCCGGCGATGATTGATCGGACGAGGGGCGATGTAGGCCGTTGGAGCACCGGTGTCGACAGGTGCCCCAACGGCAGTGGTCAGTCGCCGCGGGTGCCGGGGCGGACGGCGCGTTCGTCCGGCTCTTCTTCGCGGGGGGTGCCGGGGCGATCGGCATCGCGGGGCACGTCCGTTTCAGGGGGCGGGCCTGGAGGTGGTGCTGGCGGGGGCTCCCACGCCGGCGGTGGCGGGGGTGGCGGCGGCGACGGCGGCGTCCAGGCCGCTGGCGGCGGCGGCGGTGGAGGCGTCCAGGCTGGTGGCGCTGGGGGTGGCGGCGATGGCGGTGTCCAGGCCGGCGGCGGCGGTGGGTTGACGTTGGCCGTTGGCACCGTTGGTGGCGGCACCGGCGGACGGGGTTGTTGGGCTGCCTGTTCGCGCTCTATGCGCTGCAGCACTTCAATGCGGCGGCGCGCGTCCTGGCGCCATTCGCCGTCCTGGTAGGCGCTCAGATACGCGAGGTAGGCGTTGATGTTGTCTGTGCGCCGGGCGCGCTCCCAGGCCCACTGGTCGTCGCGGCGCATCGAATAGAGGCGTTGCTCGGCCTCGTAGCGAAAGCGCCCATCGGGGAATGCCCGGATGTAGCTTTCCAGATCATCGGGGTCATTGGACCAGCGGGCGCGGCTCCATTCGCTTTCTTCGCGGGCGAAATACTGGTCGATCGTTACCCGCGCCTGGGAGGCAAAGCGGCCATAGGGATAGGCGGAGAGAAACTCGCGCATGGCGAAGATCGAGCCGTTGGACTGGGCTTGGCGCCAGGCGGCGGACTCGCCGTTGTCGATCCGGTCCCAGCGGGCGCGGGCCTCGCCGGCGTTGGCCCCATTGGGCCAGGCGCGCAGGTAGGCATCATAGCCGTCCAAGGAGTTGCGGCGGCTGGCTTCGGTCCAGGCTTGGGCTTCTTCCCGGGCGAGACGGGGCGCAGCGAGGGTGGCCCGGCGCGCTTCTGCGTCAGTGGCGTTCAGGCCCCAGGCAAACCGGGCGAGATAGGCCTCATAGCTTGCCTCTGTGTTGAGGCGTCTTGCTTCGGCGAAGGCTTGGCGCTCTGCCTCCTGGAGCGCAGGGATCCGGGTGCGGGCGTTTGCGGCTTCGGGGCCGGTAGGGTGGAGGTTCAAATAGGTTTGGTAGGCCTCTGGGCTATCGACCATCGCGGCCGAGCGCCAATCCACGCGCTCTTGCTGTTCGGCGGTCAAGGGGGGCGGCGGCGGCGGGGCCGGCGTTGCGCAGGCCGTCAGCAGGGAAAGCGCGGCCGCGCCCACCAGCCAGCGCTGTAATCTTGTGGAACCGTGATTTTGCCCCATAACACTCTCTCCTGAGCGGTTTATCCTTGACGACTGTGTCTGACGCCACATGAACGGTGGCGGAATCCCCTGCCTTTGCTGCATATTTTGACACATAACAACCACAATGGGACCCTGAGGCCATGTCGCGATTGATGATGTATGGGCCAGCGATTGGCGCGCTCGTCCTTTTGGCGGTGGTGTGCGCCTTGATCTATGGGCTGTTTTTGCAGTCTTCGCCCAAGGTGATACTGCGGGCCAGTGTCAAGGCGGGGATGGCGGGGAGTTTGGCTTTGGCGATGGCGCTGGCGGGGGCCCCCCTGCCTTTGGTCGCGGCGTTGGCGTTTTGCGCGCTGGGCGACTATTGCCTGGCGCTGGGCAAGGAGTGGGCCTTTAGCCTTGGGATGCTGGCGTTTTTGATCGCGCATGCCGCCTTCATGCTGTTGTTTGGCGAGCTGCGCTTGACCGCTGAAGCTGCAGACCCCGTGTGGCCGCGGGTGCTTGTGGGGGTGGGCTTGTTCCTGGGCGCGATTGGAGTGATCGGTTGGCTTTGGAGTGATCTTGGCTGGCGCAAGGCGATTGTGCCGATTTATGCGTGTGCGCTGATCGGGATGGCGATCATGGCCTGGAGCCTGCCGTGGTCAGGCTGGTTGGCGATGGTGGGTGCCTTGTTGTTTGTGTTTTCCGATGGGGTGCTGGCGGCGCAAACCTTCCGGAAAGACCTTTCGGGCGTGCCGCCGATCCTGCAGGGCCATTCGATCGTGTGGTGGAGCTATGCGGCGGCTATTGGCCTGTTGACCTTGGGGGCGATGGCTGCCGGGATTAGCTCGTCGGTTCCGCTGATGCCTGGCGCGCTTTGATGCGGCTTTCACGCCAGGTGATGTAAAGCGTGGAGCCGATGATCACCGCCGCGCCGAACATGCCGAGCGTGTCTGGCACCTCGTGGAACACAACAAACCCCACCGCGATCGCCAGCGGCAGCCGCACATAGTCGATCAAGCCCATCAGGCTCGCCTCGCCGGTGGACAGCGCGCGCACATAACAGCTTTGCGCCCCAACTCCACTCAGGCCCAAGACGATCAGCAAAACCCAGCCGGTGGCGTCTGGCCAAAACCAATCGCCGAAGAAAATGAACGGCAGCCCAAAGACTGTCGTGAAGGCGTTGGTGTAGAGCACCAGGGACATGGTGGAATGGTCGCGGGTGAGATCTTTGACGGTGATGATCGCCAGGCCAAAGAACAGAGCTGAAATCACCGCCGCCAGCGCCGGCAAGCCAAACGCTGCCCCTTCCGGCCGCAGCATCAAGAGGACGCCAACAAAGCCCACTCCGACCGCGGTCCAGCGGCGCCAGGCTACTTTTTCTTTCAGGAGCCAGGCGGCAAAAACCACGATGAACAGCACGCGGGTGAACGTGATGGCCTGCGCGTCCGCCAGGGGCATGTGGGCGAAGGCGTAAAAGCCCGCGAAGAAGCCAAGCGTGGAATAGGCGCAGCGGAAGAACAGCGGCCTAGGGCGGGCGACGGTCCAGGCCCCTTGGCCAGCGCGCAGGGCAAAGGGCAGGATCGCCAAGAAGCCGGCCGCGCACCGGGCAAACACCATTTGGCTTTCGGAGTAGCCCTGCTCTGCCAGCAGTTTCAAGCTGGCGGCCATGACCGTGAAACACGCCGCTGAGACCAGCATCCAAACCGCGCCAGTGGCGTTCGGGCTCAAACGGGAGGTTGTCGGTGTGGGGTTTGGGGGGGGCATGAATTGGGCCGACACTCGGCTTGGTTGGTTGGCCGGTCAAGCCGGCTTTTGCGATCGGTGCTTGAGTAGCAACGACAGGCCGGCGGCCGCAAGAATGAGCAAAGCAAAGGCCAGCGCGCCCCAGAGCAAGCGGGTGTTGGTGCGCGGCGCGCTGGTGAGGCTGCCGGCGTGGGTGTCGTTTGTCGCCGCCGGTGTGGGTGGTTGGGGCAGAGGGCCGGTGCGGATGAACCCAACCGGGGCGATGTCGTTGTCGATCATCGCCGTGAAGCCGCCGACGGCGCCGGTCGCGTCTGTGACAAAGAGCAGCTCGCCTTCGTTTAAAGTGTCATCGGGGAGGTCTGAAAAGGCAACGTACCCATTGCCCCGCCAATGGCGCAGATAACCGGTCAGGGTGCCAAAGCGCATGCGCAGACCCTGGCCGGTCGTTGCCGGTTCGATCAAAATGTCGCCGTAGGCGGGGTGGTGGTAGACGCCGGTTAGGGTCGCCAAAGCCACGCTTGGCGGGATGGTGGGGTCTGCTTCGCCCAGGCGGGCAATGCGTCCACGGGGAACGGGCGGCGGGGCTGCCAATGCTGCGGCTTCGTCGCGATCGCGGCTGGCGGCCAGCGCCAGAAGATCGGTGGTTCGGGACAGCCCAAGGACGCGCTCCGACAGCACTCGCGTGGCGAAGTCTGGCATTTGGGACGGCCCGAGATTGACCATCACCGCCACCCCTACCCCTTGGTCTGGGTAAAGCGTGACCCGTGCGCGGAAGCCGTCGATCGCGCCCGTGTGACTGACGCGGCGCAGGTCGCGCCAGGTATCGACCCGCCAGCCCATGGCGTAGCCGCTGTCTGGTTCTGCCGATGTGGACCGCCCCCTGCGGCGGGGCTGGGCATAGGCTGTGGGGGTGAACAGGGCCTCTAGCCTGTCCTCTTCCAGGATGCGGCGGCCGTCGATGGCGCCGCCATTGGTGAGCAACAGCAGCCAACGGCCCAGGTCGTTTGCGGTGGCGTTGATCGACCCGGCGGGCCCCAGCAGGCGACCATCGCGCCAGGGCACGGTGCGGTTTTGGCCCTCGGCGCGTTTGGTGGCGCGGGCGGCGTTGGCATCGGCGGCTAGGCCTTCGGACGAGAAATTTGCGCGGGTCATGCCGAGGGGCGCGAAAATGCGCGCTCTGGTGAAGGCCTCCCAAGGCTGGTCGGCTTCCAGATCCACCAAACGCCCCGCCAAGATATAGGCCGTGTTGGTATAGCCATAGGCGGTGGCGGGGCTGCGCTGGGTGGGCAAATGGGCTTGGGCTGCGGAAAAGTCAGCGCGGCTCATCGCAGGCAAGGCGTGCCACATGAAGTCGTGGCGGGCAAAGCCAGACCGCTGGGTGAGCAGGCTTGTTATGGTGAGGCGGTCTGGCGGGGGGCCGTCTGGCAGCCGCAAGAGCGGGTCGTGGGCGGCAACCGGATCTGAAAAGCGCAGCCGCCCCTCTTGCGCCAAGAGGGCCAGGGCAAAGGACGTGAACGCCTTGCTGCATGAGCCAATAGCAAAGCGCGTCTCGGCGTTGACGGGGGTTTGGTCCTCAAGACCGAGTTCGCCAAAGCCTTGCGCCAAGACAACGCGGCCATCGGCAACCACTACCACCGCCATGCCCGGAATATGAAAAGCGGCGCGGGCTGTGTCCAGTTCTGGGGCGACGCCTTCCAGTGCGGCCGGATTAAAGGGCGCGCGCGGCTGTGCGTTCGCTACCGACACCGCAGCGCCGAGCAAACCGATGACCGCGACTACACATTTAACCCAGTTCATGGCCCAAGGTTGTATCGGCGTTCGCGGTGGGTGCAACTGGGTGTGCCGCGCGGATGTGGATGTCTGGTGCTCGGCGACGATTGGCATTGCGACTTTTTGGCCACGGGGCGGGACCGTCGCGAAACTGCCACCCACCTTACACGTTCCTGTCGCCTCGCGGCCCTACGAGCCGCGCGCTGGTCTTAGCCACCCGCTTTGCGCCGGAGTTTGATGGAAAGCTGTTGGACGGCTTTGCGTCTTGCTTTGGGCTGAAGCGCGTGGCGCATGCGAGAGCATTATTGCTCCGTATACGCTTACAAAGGGGACAACACATGAGATCGAAATTGCTGCTGGGCGTCTGCGCCCTGTTCACGATCGTCGCGCCTGCGGCGTTTGCGCAAACCACCGCCGCGCCTGTGGCGCCTGAAGCCTCTGACGAAACCATCGTGGTGATCGGTCAGGGCCAAGTGCGCCAGGGCCAAACCCTTGATGCCGAAGTGCTGGCGACGATGCCCGCCGGCACCAGCCCGATCCTTTTGGTGCAGCGTTTGCCCGGCGTTTCAGTTTCGGGTGCCGATGCTTTTGGCGCCTATGAATGGGCAGCCCGGATCAATATCCGCGGCTTTGCGCAAAGCCAGCTGGGGTTTACGCTGGATGGCGTGCCGCTGGGCGACATGAGCTATGCCAACCACAATGGCTTGCACATTTCGCGCGCGCTGATCTCTGAAAACCTTGGTTCGGTGTCTTTGACGCAAGGGTCTGGCGCGATCGATGTTGCGTCGTCCTCCAACCTCGCTGGCGCGCTGCAGTTCTTCTCGCGGAGCGCGAGCGAAGACTTTGGTGTCGACACGGCTTTGACCTATGGCTCGGATGAAACCCTGCGGGGCTTTGTGCGCCTTGACACAGGCACGTTTGGCCCGTTGGGCACGCGGGGCTGGATTTCCTACGTCGACAGCAGCATGGACAAATGGAAGGGCGAAGGCGAGCAGAACCAGCAACAGTGGGCGCTGCGCTTGGAGCAACCGGTGGGCGAAGGACTGTTCACCGTCTACTACAACAACTCTTCGCGCCAAGAGAACGACTACCAGGATTTGTCGCTTGCGCAGATTGCGCGGCTTGGCAACGACTGGGACAACTTCGGACAAAGCCGATACGGGTTGGCCGTGCAAGTGGCTGACATCGCGCACAACCGCGGCGATACTGGCCAGACCCAGACGAACGCAGGCGCGGGCACAGTTTATCCCGCGCCGATCCAAACGGCGGACGACGCCTATTTTGACGCCTCTGGCCTGCGCGACGACGATTTGATCTATGGCGCGATCGACTATCCGATTACGGATAGCCTAGATGTGCGGTTCCAGGTCTACAACCACCGCAATGTGGGCCAAGGCCTGTGGGGCACGCCTTACCGCATATCGCCCAACGCCACCGTGTCTGGTGCCACGACCGACAACAGCCCGCTTTCGATCCGCACGACCGAATACAACATCGACCGGACCGGCGTTCTCGGCTCGGCCACCTGGGAAATCGGCTCGCACACGATCAACGGCGGCTTCTGGTATGAGAGCAACTATTTCAATCAGTACCGTCGCTTCTACGCTTTGAACCGCGCGGCTTCGAACCGCGATTTCCTGTCGATGCAGGGCGGAGCCTTCTTCACGCAGTGGGCTTATGCCTTCGACACCGATACGACCCAACTTTACCTGCAAGACACGTGGGACGTGAACGACCGGCTGACCGTCAACTTCGGCTTCAAGAGCCTCAACGTGCAAAACGAAGTGGAAACACTGAACATCAACAATGCTGTTCCGGTGGCGGGTGCCGACAGCACCTTGTCTGGGAAGATTGAGACCGACGAAGGCTTCCTGCCACAAGCGGGCTTCACCTACGCGCTGACGGACGACGTCGAACTGTTCGGTTCGTATGCTGAAAATACGGCGGCGTTCCCGTCTGTGGTGGGTAGCGTGTTTGCCTCGCGCAGCCAGTCGGTGTTTTTGGAAACCCGCCGCACCGTCAAACCGGAAAGCTCCACCACGTATGAAGGCGGCCTGCGCTGGTCGACGCCGAACTTCCAGCTCGGTGCTGCTGCGTACTTTGTGCAGTTCGAGAACCGCCTGCTCGCGGTGAGCCAGGGCCCTGGTATCGTGGGTAACGCGCCGATCGTGTCCAACGTTGGCGGTGTGGAAACGGTCGGCATTGAGCTGCTCGGCACCTACAATGTCACCGACGCAATTTCATTGTTTGCTTCGTACACCTACAACAACTCCGAATACCAAGACGATGTGCGCAACCGCGCCGGCACACTGCTCGCGGCTACCGGCGGCAAGCGCGTCGTGAATACACCGGAAACGTTGTTCTTCGGCGAAATCGCTTACGACGACGGCAACTTCTTCGGTGGACTGAGCGCGAACTACATCGGCGATCGCTACTTCACCTTCACCAACAACGGTGGCCTGGTGGACGGGCGGTGGTTGGCGGACCTGAACGTCGGCTATCGCTTCGGTGAAGGCAGCGCGCTGAGCGGGTTTGAAGCCCAGCTCAACGTGTCGAACCTGACCGACGAAGAACATGTGGGCACGCTTGGCACCAACGGCTTCGTCAACTCCGGCGACAGCCAGACGCTGGTGACCGGGGCGCCGCGCCAGGTGTTCTTGACCTTGCGCTACGCCTACTAAAAACCGAACGTGTTGGTCGGCGTGCGGAGCTTTCGGCTGCGCGCGCCGATCGCGTTTTGGACTAACACTTGCGCTGGAGGCTGCAGCCATGGGCAACACCGTTGATCGCCGCACTGCACTTGGCCTGATTGCCGCTTCCGGGGCGGTGGCCTGCGCGACGCCAGAACAGGCTGCGCCGTCGTCTGCGCCAGGCACCGTGTTTCGCTACGGCGTTGCGAGCGGCGATCCCGGGGCCGACAGCATCGTTTTGTGGACCCATGTAACCGCAACGGGGGGCGACGTTCGCGTGCAGTGGCAGCTTTCTGAAGATGCTGGTTTTGCGCGCATCGTGAAGCAGGATTGGGCTTTGGCCCGGGCGCAAGGGGATCACACCGTCAAAGTTCTTGTTACGGGCCTCGCGCCTGGCCGCACCTACTTTTATCGCTTTCAGGCGCTGGAAGCGCTCTCTGTGGTCGGACGAACCCGCACGCTGCCGGTGGGGCACGTGGAGCGGCTAGGCGTTGCGGTGGTGTCCTGCTCCAACTACGCGTTTGGTCATTTCAACGCCTATGACGCCATCGCCAAGGACCCTGCGGTTGATATCGTTCTGCATACGGGCGATTACATTTATGAGTATGGCGCCGGCGAATGGGGAGACGATGTGGGCGAGGCGCTGGGTCGGCGCCACCAACCGCCGCACGAGATTGTTTCGCTTTCGGACTATCGCATCCGCCATGCGCAGTATCGCTCCGATCCCGGTGCAATGGCGATGTTTGCCATGCACCCGTTCGTTGCCTGCTGGGACGATCACGAGGTGACCAATAACCCGTGGATGAATGGGGCGCAGAACCATCAGCCCGACACCGAAGGCGACTACCAAGTCCGCCGCGCGGGTGCCCTTCAAGCCTATTATGAATGGCTGCCGATCCGCGATGTAGGGATGGCGGGCGGTTCGGACCGCCGCGAAGAATTTTGGCGCACCTACGTGTTTGGCGAACTTGCCACGCTCATTACGCTTGAAAGCCGTCACACCGGGCGCGACGAACAGGTGTCGTACCGTGAGCACTTTGATCGCATCCGGACGGCGGAAGACCGCGACGCGTTCATGCGCGATGTGATCGGTGCCAGCGATCGCCGCATGATCTCTGCACGGATGGAAGCGCATCTTTCAGCCAGCCTTCGCGGTTCGGTTGCGGCTGGCCAGCCTTGGCGTTTAATCGGCAACGCCAGCCCGATTGCGCGCATGCTTGTGCCAAGCGCCATCGCCACCGAGGTGGACCCTACCCGGCGGCGCGGGTTTAGCACAGAGGCTGCGCCAGAGCCTGACCTGCTCTGGACCGCGCGCTGGAACCTGCCCTTCTACACCGACACCTGGGACGGTTACCCGGTGGCACGGGAAGCGCTCTATCGGTTGGCGCACGATGCCGGCGCGCAGGACCTGATCTTCTTGACCGGCGACAGCCACTCGTTCTGGATGAACGAATTGTTCGACGCCAGCGGCGCGCGGATGGGGCTGGAGCTTGGCACCGCGGGGGTGACGTCTCCTGGCGATTTCGTTGAAACCGGCTGGGACCAAGAGACCGCCCTGCGCCTTGACCGGCTGTTTGAGCGCGAGCTGCCAGAAGTGGTGTGGACGGACAATTTCAACCAAGGCTATGTGCGGCTGGACTTGACGCCCAGCGCGGCGCGGGCGGTGTTCGTGGCGGTGGATACGGTGCTGACTGGGGACTATCGCGCGCGCACGTTGAAGCAAACCCAGATTGTGCGCACGGGCGGGAACGTCAACTACGGGTGAGGACGTTGTGCCGTGTTCGGACTCTTCTTGCTCTCAGACGTCACTGCATGCCAGCAAGCCGCTCATTGCACTCCGCGACGCCTTCCAACACGCCGATGTCTTGACAGATGTCGCGGGCTTCGTGCCAAAGGGGGGCGGCGGCTTGTGTGCGTTTCAGTTGTTCCAGCGCCAAAGCGGTGCCGCGAAGGGCGTTTGCGAGGTCTAGGGGCACGGCAATTGGCAGGCCACGGTAAAGCGAGACCGCGTCCTGGCCAGCCGCCAAGGCTGCCATGAGGTCGCCCGTTTCACGGGCCAGCTCGCAGACGTGCCGGAGGGCATGGGCTTGAAGCGCAGCCTCGCCATTTGTCCGCGCAAGATCAGCCGCGCGTGTGTAGGCGTCACGGGCTTTTTGGCTATCGCCTGCTGAGCGTGCTTGTTTGGCGTCGTGGATCAACTGATTGATGTAATCTTGCATTCCTAACTGTTCTCTGAGCGGCTTGCTTTGGCTTGGCCGATTTGTTGGTGCGCT
>JBMOEW010000019.1:0-55885 GCA_049314555.1 Caulobacterales bacterium | reverse complement strand
GCGGCGGACATTTACCGTGCTACGAAAACCGGACATCTTCGCGCGCTATCGACATGGCCAAAGTCATGCTTGCCAAGCACTTTTTGGTTAGGCGGAGCGATGGTCTACGGCGAGTTCTGCGGCGGCAAGGGCGCGTTGCAGGAGCGCGTCTTCCGAGCGATCGCGCATGCCATCGGCGAGGGCGATCTTTTCCAAGATGGCTGTCAGCTTCTTGAAGCCCTGCGGCGTCAAGAAGTGGATCGACAGCTCGATCAACTTATCAATCTCTGGCAGCTCGGCGGGGTGGCGGCAGCGTTCGCGCAAATCGCGGGCGTCGAATTCCGGGATGAAGCTGACGCACTCTTTTTCGGCGGTGTCGAGTTCGCGGTCGTCGACCACACCATCGGCCGTGATCATCAGGGCGATGAAGTCGATCAACATGTGGCGGGCCATTTCCTCGCCATCCAGTTCGCGGGCCACCGCGCCTTGGTGCTCCAAGTATTTTTGGTAGATGAAGCTTAGATGCTCTTCGATCTTTTGGAGGTCGTCCAGGTCTTGGCTGGCGGTGGACTGGGCAAAGAAGCGATCGTGCATGCGGGTTTGGGCGATCAGGGCGTTGGGGTCCAGGCCCAGGGCTTGGATGCGCTCGTCAGTGGCGGGGTGGCTATCGGTGGGATGGGGGGCGTGCCAGGCCAGGATCGAGGCCGCCATATCGCCCAGCTTGTCGCGGTCCAGGTCTAGGCGGAGTTGATCGGCGAAGTTCATCGAAATGTTGCGGGCGAAACGGCCGCGGCTGGCGCTTTCGTAAACGGACTGCATCTCGCGGTGCCAGGCAAACGCCATCAGCGACACCTTCAACAGGGCATACGCTTGATCCTCGGGGGTGGCCGCTACCGCTGCGCGAGCGTCGGCGGCCAATTCGCGGACCTGGGAGACCTTGGCGACGTTGGCGTGGAAGCAGCCCACCATGAAGTCTGTGAAAGCGCGGACGGGGAGGAAAAACGGATTGGCGGGGGCGCGGCCGTCGGGGCTTGGGTCTGCGGCGTGGGCGAGGCGCGCGTAGATCGGGGCAAAGCGCGCGGAATAGGCGAGGTCTTTGTTGGCGAAGTGGGACATCTCGTGGGCGATGACAGCGCCAAGCTCTGCTGACGACAGGCCGCGCATCATCGGCACCGACAGATACAGATTGCGGCCCTTCAGGGCGTAAGGCGTGCCAAGCAGGCGCACGCTGGCGTTGGTGACGAAGAAGTTCGCATCCATACCGACGATCACGTTGTCTGGGGCTTTGGCCCCGACATCCTTGGCGATCTTGCGCACCATCAGCATGATCCGCGGCTGGTCCATCGGGTTGAGGGGCGCGCCGATCACGGTAACTTCCACGTTGCGGAACGAGCGCAGCGCGGCAAACGCCACGCCCATAGCCGCCAGGCCCCCAAGGCCCGCGACCACCGCCAGGATCCAGGGGTGGACCTCGCCCAGCCAGAAACTTTCGGCCGCGAAAATGCCAAGACCCACCAGGCCCGCATGGGACAGGGTGAGGAGCGCCACCGCCAGCAGCGCGATCAGCGTGACCACCGGAAACACCCAGGCCAATGCCAGG
Organism: Caulobacterales bacterium; assembly: GCA_049314555.1. Classification (GTDB taxonomy): domain Bacteria; phylum Pseudomonadota; class Alphaproteobacteria; order Caulobacterales; family Aquidulcibacteraceae; genus REEB509. The sequence continues at coordinate 54,306 of JBMOEW010000019.1, read as the reverse complement.
CGGTTGACCCCGCAGAGCCGGGCGGTGAGCCAATACACCGCCAAAATCGCAAGACCGAGCGCGCCCGCGGCCACAGCCCCTGCGGCCAAGGCCGGGGCCATAAATCCAGCGGTGCAGGCATAGGTGGTGGGCAGGCCAAGCACACAGGCCTGGATATTGGGCCACAGCGCCTGCGGAGCAAAGCTTCCCTCCCCCAGCAGCACCGCCGCCAAGGCCAGCGCAATCGCTGGGATCAACAGTGCTGCGCCTAAAGCCCGCAAAACCCGCATGATGACCTCCCCTGCGTTGCGCCGACCCGCCCCCCAAGGTTAACCAATCTTACAAACACGTAAACCCTTTAAGCTAAGGGAAGTTGGCGCAGCGCTTGCTTCGTTTTGGGGCATTGGTCGCCCGCTTGGCGAACGGGGGCACCAGCACCATCCCCGAAATGGCGAAACGTAACGTTCGCTCACCCCGGCTGCGCGGCATGCGGCTTGCTCTTTCGGTTGGCGTGAGACAGCCGCCTCATCTCGGGAGCGGCAGCAGAGGACAAGGCGCGATCATGGCAAACCAGATCGATCTGTATGTCGGCAAGCGGCTGCGCCGCCGGCGCCGGCTGTTGGGTCTGACCCAGCAACAATTGGCGGAATCCATTGGAATCCGTTTCCAGCAAATTCAAAAGTACGAGTGCGGTGCCAACCGCGTGACGGCGAGCCGGCTGTTTGAGCTGTCGGTGGCGCTGAACGTGCCGGTGAACTACTTCTTTGAGGGTCTGCAACAGACCCAAGAGAACCCCGCCCTTGGTGCCCCGGCCAACGACCGCGAGCTGATCGCTGCCGATGTGCTGAGCCAAAAAGAAACGCTGGAGCTGATCCGCGCCTACTACAAGCTGGGCGAGCGCCCGCGCCGCCGGCTGTTGGATCTGGCGAAGGCCCTGCAGGACGAAACCACGGACGCGGCCTGAGCCGGTTGATCTGTGCCAAGACAGACAAGGGCGGCCCGGCGCAGAGCGGGGCCGCCCGCGCTGCGTTTGGGGGCCCTTTCCCTGAAAGCGGTCTAGCTGATCTGGAAGCGCCGCCGCACGGCAAGGCCGAAGAGGAAGGAGAGCAAGATGGCGAACACGGACTGAACCGTGGCCAGCACCCGCAGGCCGAAGGTGGCGAGCCCGCCGGAGGTATTTTCAAACGCCGTTATCCAGTCCTTTGACACATCCTCATAAGTGCCGAACGGAAACACGCGGGAGGCGGAGAACGTCATGGCGCTTTCGACTTGTGACAACGTGGGGATGACACCGAAAGGGTTGTGCATCACCGCGTAGATGACCCCGAATAAGAAGATCACGAGACCGAGGGCGATGAACGGCCGCAGCATTGAAGCGCCATAGTCGCTGGCAGTGGCATAGAGATCGGAAAACAGCGCCTCCCCCGGTGGCAGGCTACGCTGTTTGCGCCGGGCCTGGAGTTCGAAGCGATGCTGCGCTTGCCGGGTTAACATTGCATTCTTGTGAGCGTTGGTGAAGGGGCGGCGCGCGCTGTTCAGGCAGGGCGGGCAATGCTAAGGCGCGGCTATGACACACTCTACCGAAATCACTTCGTTACTGGCGTTTGCCGATACCCTGGCCGATGCCGCAGGGGCTGCGATCCTGCCGCACTTTCGCACCGGCGTTGCTGTCGCCAACAAGGCCGCGAGCGGGTTTGATCCCGTCACGCTGGCCGATCAGGCCGCCGAGCGCGCGATCCGGGCGCTGATCACGGCCCACTATCCCGAACACGGGGTGTTGGGCGAAGAGTTTGGCGAAACCGCCGGCACCAGCGGGTATCGCTGGGTGATCGATCCGATCGATGGCACGCGCGCGTTTATCGCCGGGCTGCCGTTGTGGGGCACGCTGATCGCCTTGACGAACGATGGGGTGCCGGTCCTGGGGGTGATGGACCAGCCTTACCTCAAGGAGCGCTTTGTGGGGGCCGGAGGGCAGGCGTGGGGGCGATCTTCGCTGGGCCGGGCCGCCGCGCTTCGTACCCGGGCTATGGACCGGCTGGAGGGGGCCCTCTTGTCCACCACAGACCCCGATCTGTTTGCGCCGCAGGAGCGCGCCGCCTTCGATGCGGTGCGCGCGCGTTGCCAGCTCACGCGGCTCGGGTGTGACTGCTATGCCTATGCGATGGTGGCGGCCGGCCACATCGATATGGTGATCGAAAGCGGGCTGAAGCCTTACGACATTTTGGCGCTAATCCCGATCATCGAGGGCGCGGGCGGGGTCGTGACCGATTGGCGGGGCGGGCCAGCCTTTTCGGGGGGCCAAGTGGTGGCGGCCGGCAGTGCCGCGGTGCACGCCGAGGCTTTGGCCTTGCTGGCGGGTGCTGCCGCTTAGCCGGCGACCGCGTTGGGGGCGAGTGCTTGCGCGGCGAGGGCGTCGAAGCCTTGCCAGAATTGCGCGCGGACGGGGGGGCGCTCCATCATCAGCTCGTGGCGGGCGTTTTCGATTACCGTATGGCGGCAATTTGGCAGGGCGCGGGCCAGGCGGGCGTGGGCGGCGTTGTCCACCAGGGCTTCGTGCGCGGCCGACAAAACCAGCACCGGCACGCGGATGTGGGTGAGCGCGTCGGGGGCGTTGAAGCCGTCCATGCATTCGGCTGCGGCCGCGACCCAGCCGAACGTGGGGCCCGCCAACGCCAAGCGGGGGTCTGCTGCGATCAGGCCTTGGGCGCGGGCGTGGCGCTCTTGATCATAGGTGACGTTGTTGCGCTTGAAGTTTTCGCGCACCCAGCGGTGCTGGAAGCCAGGGGCGAACGCACCCCCTGCTCCGAGGCTTGTGGCGAAACTGGCGAAGCTCTTGACCGGCGGGGTGAGGCTTGGGATGCCCCACATCGGGGAGCTGAACACCGCGCCGGCGACGTCCAGGCGGCGGGTTTGCAGGGCGCGCAGGGTGATCGCGCCGCCCATCGAATGCGCCAAAAGAAGATGAGGCTGCGGCAGGCGCTCGCCCATTTGGCGCACGATCAGCGCCAGGTCTTTCACGGGGTCTTCGAAGCTTTGGAAGTGGCCCTTTTGGGGGTCCTGCAGCTCACGGCCCGACAGGCCCTGCCCGCGCCAGTCAAAGGAGAACACCGTGAAGCCGCGGCCTTGCAGTTCGCGGGTGACTTCGAAGTATTTTTCGATGAATTCGGTGCGGCCGGAGCAGAGCAGAACGGTGCCGCGCGCGGTTTGGCCCGGCGCGGGGGCGAGCATCGCGCGGATCCGCAGGCCGCTGTGGCCCTCTAAGATCAGCTCGGTGGCCCCAACCGGCTCGTCATTTCCAGCAACCCGCACAAACGCCATTGTCTTCACCGATGCCACGGGTCTGCCTTTCGGCAACGCCACGATATCGGATAAGCTGCCCTGCGCTGGGCACGGCGACAAGTCCAATCAACCGTGCGGGTGACGGCCAGCTGCATTTGATGACAGTTTTGCGGCAATCCGGGGTGCCACTAGGGGCACCCCGCCCGTGCCAGACCGGGTGATTAGCCGGCCATCTTCGCAAACAGCGCTTGCATTTTGGGTTGCAGGCCCATCGCGACGCCCATGTCCGACAGCTGGAGCTTGCCGCCCATAACTGCGTTCATGGCGTTCAGCTTGCCTTGGCCCATTGCCACCAGGTCATCCATAGCGATGGTCATGGTGAGGTCTGCTGGCTTGTCTTCGTTGGTGACGCTGCCGCCGTCGATGTGGACAAAGCCTTGGCCCTTCAGGTCAAACTTGAGGGTCTTGCCCAGGCCGGAGTCGGCGCCAACGGCTTCCTTGATCTTGTTGGTGAGTTCGGCGAGGTCCATGATCGTCTCCCTAAAGCAGGTTTGAAGTTTTCTCTCGCATGGCGCATGCGGACGCGCAAGGCGGCGCGCTCGCGGAAATTTGGGGAGAAAATGCCAAATAACAAGGGACAGGTGTGGGCATGTCTTGGCGCGATGAAATTGAAGAGCTGAGGGCGCGGGAAAAGCTGGCCGAGGAGATGGGCGGCGAAGAGCGCGTGGCGCGACAAAAGGCGCTGGGCAAGCTGACTGTGCGGGAACGGGTGCTGGGGCTGCTTGACGCTGGGTCACTGCACGAAATCGGCAAGATCGCAGGCCAGGCGAGCTATGGCCCGGACGGGACATTGCAGGAGTTTCGCGCGTCGAACGCAGTGGTGGGGCGTGGGCGGATCAACGGGCGGCCGGTGGTGGTGCAGGCCGACGACTTCACCGTGCGCGGGGGCGCAGCAGATGCCGCCATCTGGGGCAAAATGGTGCAGGCTGAAAAGACCGCGCACGAATACCGCATGCCGCTGATCCGGTTGGTGGACGGCACCGGTGGGGGCGGCAGCGTCAAGATGCTGGAGAAGGATCCGCGTACCTACATTCCCGAAACTCCGGGGTGGGAATGGGTGGTGGCGAACATGGCGGCCGTGCCCGTCGTGGCGCTGGCTCTGGGGCCTTGTGCTGGACTTGGGGCCGGCCGGGTGGCTGCCAGCCATTACAGCGTGATGGTGAAGGGGTTGTCGCAGGTGTTTGTGGCGGGGCCGCCGGTGGCAAAGGCGTTGGGCGAAGAGGTCGACAAAGAAGGCCTTGGTGGCGCTGACATCCAGGCCAAAAACGGCGTTGTTGATGATGTGGTGGATACGGAAGAACAGGCCTTTGACTGTGCACGGCGTTTCTTGAGCTATCTGCCTTCCTCCGTACACGACCTGGCGCAACGCACACCACCAATTGATCCCACTGATCGGCGCGAAACCAGCTTGATCGAGATTGTGCCGCGCGACCGACGCGCACCTTACAAGATGCACAAAGTGTTGGAGGCCTGCCTGGATCGCGACAGCTTTTTTGAATTCGGGCGGTTGTGGGGGCGCTCTGTGATCACGGGGCTGGCGCGGTTGGATGGCTATCCGGTGGCAGTGCTGGCGGGTAATCCGTTCTTCCTGGGCGGGGCGTGGACGGCCGATGCCTGTCGCAAGATCATCCGGTTTGTGGATATGGCGCAAACGTTCCATTTGCCGATCGCGCATTTTGTTGACTGCCCCGGCTTTGCGGTGGGGGCGAAACACGAGCGATCCGGCATCGTGCGGCTTGGGGTGCAGGCGATGGCTGCGATCTATCAGGCAAAAGTGCCAATCGCTGCGATGGTGGTGCGGCAGGCCTATGGGCTTGCGGGTTCGGCGATGTTCAATCCGACGCGGGCCAAGATGCGCTTTTGCTGGCCCTCGGGAGACTGGGGATCTTTGCCGTTGGATGGGGGCACGGAGGCTGCGTTCAAGCGCGAGCTTGAGGCTCATCCGCATCCGGAGCAACGCCTTGCCGAAATCAAGGCTTGGCTTGAAGGGCTACGCAGCCCGTTTCGCACCGCCGAAGCGTTCTTCGCGGAGGAAATCATCGACCCGCGGGACACACGGCCGATTTTGTGCGAGTGGATCGGCCTGGCGCAGCGGGTGTTGGAGCGCGGCGAAAGCAGCTGGGGTATGCGACCATGACCATGAGGGCCGCCACGTTTTTGATGTTTCAGGGCCAAGCCCGCGAAGCGCTGGAACTTTACCAGGATGCGTTTGACGAACTGACCATCGACACGCTGGAGCTTTACGCGGAAGACGCAGACGCGATGTTTGGCCAGGTGAAAAAGGCGGAAGTTTCGCTGGGGGGCCATGCGCTGATTGTGCATGACACGGGCATGTCGCACGCGTTCGGGTTTACGCCGGCGATCTCGTTGTTCATCGATTTTGGCGACGAGAGAGCGCTTGAGCGGGCGTTTGATGCGCTCAGCGAAGGCGGCACGGCGCTGATGCCTCTGGACGATTACGGCTTCAGCGCGCGCTTTGCTTGGGTGCAGGATCGGTACGGCGTTTCGTGGCAACTGAACCTTGTTTGAACATCGGGCGTGGGCGACCCGCGGGCTGGCTTGCAGCCTTAAAGGTCGCCCCTCTTCCGGCCATCAAAAAGCCAATCGCCTAGCCAACACCCGCGCGGAAAGCGGCAACCGCGGCTAGGCTTGCGGCGGGCGCTTGGCCCAAATGGCGCTGATAGCGTTGGTGCTGGGGCAGAGCCGCCGCGTAGGCCCGAAGCGCCGGGAACTGGGTTGTCGTCAAAACCGCGTCGACCGCATTGGCGACGCAGGCTTCACTGTCGCGGCGGGCGTCCAAGTCGCGCCGTGAAAGTGTGGAGGTGCCGCAGGCTTGGTTGGCGGCATTGACGACCTCGTTATGGGCTTGTTGCACCGCTTGGGGCGAGCCCGCGCGCAGGGCAATCGAGTCCACCAAGACCACGACGGATTGGCGATCCACTTGATCGGCGGCGGCCGGTTGGGCAGTGGCCAGGACGGCCATGGTTGCAACGAGAGAGACCGCGGCGGCCTTCAGGGAAAACGTGTTTGTCATTGGGTTCTTCCTTTCGGTGATGTGCTGGTGGCGCATTCGAAACAGATGACCCGGGCCCGTTATGTTTGATTGAGAGATGCGCGGTCGGCGGCCTATGGATGCACGCCGACCGGGTTTTTCTTGGCGCGATGCGCGATGCGGGGTGGGCGGACGATCAACTCACCATGCGGGTTTTGCCTTCCCAGTAGGGGGCGCGCAGCTCGCGGCGCAGGATTTTGCCAGACGGATTGCGGGGGATGGTTTCCACCACATCCACCGACTTCGGGGCCTTGTAGGCGGCGATCCGCTCGCGAGCCCAAGCGATCACGCTTTCGGCGTCTACCGTCTGGCCTGGTTTGGCGACGACGATCGCTTTGACCGCCTCCCCCCATTTTTCGTCCGGCACGCCGATGACCGCCACGTCAGCGACTTGGGGGTGGCCGAAGATCGCGTTTTCCACTTCCGCCGGGTAGACGTTTTCGCCGCCGGAAACGATCATGTCCTTCACCCGGTCGTAGATGAAGAAATAGCCATCGCTATCCTGGTAAGCCGCGTCGCCGGTGTGCAGCCAGCTGTTGCGGATGGTTTCCGCGGTGGCTTCGGGCTTGTTCCAATACCCCTTCATGTTCACCGGGGCGCGGATGACAATCTCACCGACCTGGCCAAGCGGCACCTCTTGGCCGTTGGCGTCGACCAATTTGACGTCGATACCGGGCCAGGCCACGCCGCAGGAGCGCAGCTTGCCCAGGACTGGATCGTGGGCTGCGGGCGGCAGGTAGGTGGCGGCGCCGCAGGTTTCAGTCATGCCGTAAAGTTGGAGCATGTCGCAGCCGAAGCGGGCGCGAGCGGTAGCCAAAAGATCCTCCGCAATCGGAGAAGCGCCGTAGGAAATCGATTTCAAAGCGGAGAAATCAACCTGGGCGATGTTGGGCTGACTCATCAGCATCAGGATCACCGCCGGCACCAGAAAGGCGTGATTGACCCTTTCCTGCTGCATCAGGTCCAGCACAACGGCCGGGATCAGGTCTGGCAGCATCACGGTGCGCGCACCAGAGGCCACACCCAGCATCGAGATATTGGTGCCAGCGACGTGGAATTGCGGCATCGCGCACAGCACGGTTTCGCCGGGCTGGAAGTCAAAGCCGGGGATGGATTGGGCGAGGCTCATAAACGCCAGATAGTTGGCATTGGTGAGCTGCACGCCTTTGGGCATGCCGGTGGTGCCGGAGGTGTAGAGCTGTAGGACATCGTCTTGGCCCTCATTGGGCAGCATCGGATCGATTGCGGCGCCGGCATCGCGCCACGCGGCATAGGGCGTCCAGCCCGATGCCTCGCCTAAAAGGGCGATGCGCAACGGCTGGTTGGCGCACGCCTCCAGGGATTTATCAGCAAGGGCCAAGAACTCCGGGCCCGCAAAGAACACCTTGGCCGCGCTGTCTTGGATGACATAGGCGATTTCCGGCGCAGCGAGGCGCGCGTTAACCGGGGTGAGGCAAACCCGCGCTTTGGCGGCACCAAACATCAGCTCTGGGAAGACATCGGTGTTTTTTGAGAGGAACGCCGCGCGATCGCCGGGCACAAGACCCATCGCCAGGAGCCGGTCTGCCACGCGGGAGGCTCTTGCGTCCAATTCAGCGAAGGTGATCTCGCTGGGGCCCAATTTGACCGCGATTTCGTGCGGGCGCTTTTCAGCTTGTCTGCGGGTGATATCGGCCAGCACGCCCACTCCAGCGAGGTCGATCATTGCGCTTCTCCCAGGTTCGATTTTCGTCTTATGGTGGCTATCTAGCGCCTAATGACGCCGCGTAAACCGCGAACAACGGGGAGGACTGCGATGGACCTGGGATTAAAGGGCAAGCGAGCGCTGGTGACCGGGGCCACCCGCGGAATCGGCCGGGCAATCGCTGAGGCGCTGCTGCAGGAGGGGGCGCAGGTTGCCATCTCTGCGCGCAGCGGCAAGGGGATCGCCGGGGCGCTGGAAGAGCTCAAGGGCTTTGGCGAGGTGCGCGGCGACAAGGTGGATAGCGCTGACCATGGTGCGGTGCAGTCCTGGGTGGAGGCGGTGGCCAGCGCCTGGGGCGGGCTTGATGTGGTGGTGTCGAACGTGTCTGCCGGCGGGGGCGTGCCGATTGGCTTGGAGGGGTGGCAGCAGGCGGTGAACACCGACATCGTTGGGGCGGCTGCCCTTTTGGAAACCGCGTTGCCACATTTGCGCTTGAGCCAAGGGGCGATCGTGCAGATCGCCACCATCACCGCGATCGAGCACCACGACTTTCCAGGCAGCCCGGCCTACGGCGCAGTGAAGGCCGCTTTGGTGCGCTATATGGGGGAATTAGCGATCCGGGAGGGTGTGCACGGGGTGCGGGCCAATACGGTTTCGCCGGGGCCGATCTGGGTGGACCAGGGGGTGTGGGAATGGGTCAAGGACAATATGCGCCCCTACTATGACCGCGACCTGGAAGCGCATCCGCAAAAGCGGTTGGGCACGGCGCAGGAGGTGGCGCGGGTGGTGGCTTTCCTGGCTTCGCCGGCTGCCAGCTGGGTGAGCGGGCAAAATGTGTGTGTGGACGGAGCGTTCACCCGGGGGATTAAGTTTTAGGGGGCGTCCGAAGACACTAATCGGTAAAGCGCAAACACGCCGTATTCGAGCCACAGGGAAAGACCGTCCGCGGTGAACCCATAGCTTTCAGGGGAAGCAAACTGCTGCAGCACAGTCCCGTCCCGCACGGAAACAAGCCCCAGCCCGCGCCATCGTCCCGAAGGCGGCAGCTCCATCAGGGCGTAACGCCCGTCCGGTGACACGACAGGCGGTTCGCCCCGCTTAAAGTTCTCCGCCACACCGCGCATCTCCCATAGCGTGCGGCCGCTTTCCAAATCCTGCAAGGCGGCCCAAACACCCTCGACCGGGATTGGTTCTGGACAGCTCTCATAATGCTCGCAACTCGCGCCGAAGGCGTTGATCATGCCCGTCGTCAAAACGGCCCGCCCTTCCGGAGTGAGTGCAGAAGCACCTGTCTCATAAGGAGACGGCACAACGCGCGGCGCCTCCCCTTGCGTCCAAACAACCCAACCCGCGCCTGGGACGACGACCCGCATCCGCCCATCGTCAAGAACGGTTCCGAGCAACCGATTGGCGCGCCAATCAGGCCTCCCTCCCCCCCGCAACGCCGACATGCGTTGCCAAGGGATGCTGTCGACCACGCGGCCCTGGCGGGCGTCGAGCATTGCCAGGGTTGGCGTCGGATTGGGTCGCTCAGGGCGGTAGCTGTCGCCCCGGCTGTCGAATTCGACGAAGGCGAAGCCGTCTCCGATCCATTGTACCCGATCAAGGCGACCCGGAGCCTCGATAAGAAGAATTTCTTGTGCAGTCGTGCCGTTCAGGCGCGACACGAGGACAGGCTCACCAGCAAAGCCGTTGCTGTCGGCGCGGCGCTGCAGCGCCGCCCAAAGCACCCCGGACGCCCCCCACCGGACGCTGTCGGCCCCAGCGGCGAGGCTGTCACCTCTGGCCACATCATCTGCCCAGACGCGCCAAGGCTGGCCGAGGGGATTTGAAACCTGAACTGCGTAATCGTTCAAAACGCGCGCCACGCGCGCGGCGTCCGGTGACACAAAGCGACCGATTAGGTTGCCGGTCTCGGGCCCCTCAAGGCAGTACACCTCGGCGAGATGCGCCGGGCCGTTGCCGGTCGGCTCAAGTGTCGCCATCAGTCCTTCATCCACCGCGCAGTGCAGGCAGACCGGTGCCGGCCCGCAAGCCGCGACAAGAGTTATGGACAAAAAGGCGACGGCAAAAAGAGAGATACGCATGCCGCTACTTTGCCAGTCACGGGTTGAGAAGGGGTTTAGCGTCAAAGTTTGGTGTTGACCGACACCTAATCCCGAGGCGCTAAACGACACGCCCCCATAAGCCCGGCCCCTCAATGCCCTTATCCAGAACGCGCGGCGGAGATCCGCCGAACAAGGATGTCGACAAGCGATCGCAGACGTCCGCAGGGCCGGTGTAGCGCCACTCAGACTCATGCGCGCCTTTGAAATTCCCCTCCAACCTTCGCAAGTAAGGCATATCATCTACCCCACAAGAGACCAGCATCCGCGTCCCCGCCGGGTAGCGCGCGTATTCCTTCTCCAAAACCAAAACCTCAGACGCCGGCGGTTTCGCCCGGCCCGAACTGGGTGGATCAAGGGGTTTGGGAATGGGTGAAGGACAAGATGCGGCCGTTTGGCGGGCGATCAATGGCCATCGCGTTGACGGGGAGATGGCGAGAGGCCGCCTCCCCCACACGCTGTTCCGGTGACTTGAGGCTAGGCAGACATGGCGTAACGCGAGGACGTCTGTGTGCTTCGTGGGCTGTCGCCTGCCGATTGCAGATAGCTGTACAGTTGCTGTCCGGAGTCGGACGAAGAGGCCGCCCTTTGGGTGCTGCCCTGTTGGCTTTCTTTACGTGCTTGTGCGCTCGCATCCATCATTTCGAGCAATTGGGCGATCAGATCTTGATCGGTATTGGTGCTCTCTTCTGTCTGCGTGGATTGGCTCGTTTGCGAAGTCTCTTCTGCAGAGCTGGCAAACAGTTGCACCAACATGTCGCCTTCCGCCGATCCACCCGCGCTGCCGGCACCGCCTGGTCCGCCCCCGCCCTGCATGCCAAGCATCGCCGAAATCATCTCTGGGGAGAGCTTGCCGCGACCGTCTTGGGGTGGCTTCATTTCGGTTTGGGTCAGCTGGCCGTCGCCATCGGCATCGAGCTTGGAAAACATCTTCGATGCGTCCATGCCATTGGCGCGGCCTGATGCATCCGACTTTTCTGCCTGGCCGGTGTTGCTGAACTCTTGCAGGGAGATGCCGCCGCTTTGATCGGCGTCGGCCTTGGCAAACATCTTCTGCTGCATTTGCTGCATCTGGGCGGGCGACATACCGCCCATACTGCCCATTCCGGATACATTCATTTTCGCCTCCATTGATTAGCGCAGAGTTGCGCGGGGCGAGTTTAATGCATCATGGTCAATTTATTCTAAACACGGAGTATTTGCTTTGATTTTTGTGTGCGCGCACGACTTTGTTTTTGTCTTGGTGCAGATCGATTTCGCCCAATCTTTTGGCGAGCGCGATCTTTGCCAACGAGAACCTCAAGGACCCGGGGATTACAGACCCTTACCAGGTGATTGTCGTGGGTGTTTGTCTTGCCCGTCATAAACACGGCAAAGACGCAACAGTGATTTTGCGACGTGCACAGATTTCTGGATCTGGCGTCGCTGACTTAGGCAGGAAAGCGGGCGTAGATCACCGTATCGCGCAAGCCCAAATGGGTGCGCCAGTTGTGGCGCAGGGTTGCCTCGTGCAGAAAGCCGCACGCTTCGAACAAGCGTCGGGAGCGGTGATTTTCGGGATCTATGTCTGCAAAGATTCGGTGCAATCCGAGGGCTGAAAATCCGTGCTCGCAAATGGCGTTGATGGCGGCTACCGCGAGGCCCTTGCCGCTTGCGTCTTTGCGGAGCATCACCGCGGCCTCGGCCACCCCTTCCCGCAGCACCGTCAATCCGGTACGGCCGGCAATTTTGCCGTTTGCATCCAAGATGGCCCAGGCGGTGTTGGCGTGATGGGCTAGCCACCAGGCGATGTCGGCCTCGGTTTGGGACACATCGGTTTGCGGGGGCGAGGACCAGTAGGTCATGTTGGCCGCGTCGGCGAAGGCGGGAAAGAGATCGGCTGCGTCGGTCAGGGCGAGGGCGCGCAAGGTGGCGGGCGGTGCGTCAATCGATGGCGTCGGCATCGGCGGCTTTCCATTTTGCGCTGGCCCGAACCTTGACGCTTTCGCTCTTCAACTGTCCGCAGGCTGCCAAGATATCGCGGCCGCGCGGCGTGCGAATGGGGCTTGCAAATCCCGCCCGATTGAGCACCGCGCCGAACGCCTCGATCCGATCCCAATCAGAGCAGGTGTATTTGGTGTCTGGCCACGGGTTGAACGGGATCAGATTGATCTTGGAAGGCACGCCAGACAACAGTTTGATCAGCGCCCTTGCTTCGGCCAGGCTGTCGTTGACGCCCTGAAGCATCACGTACTCGAACGTGACGCGCTTGGCATTGCCGAGGCTTGGGTATTGGCGGATCGCTGCAAACAATTCTTCCAGCGGATATTTCTTGTTGAGCGGCACCAGGACGTCGCGCAGCGGATCGTTGGTGGCGTGCAGGCTGATCGCCAGCATCGCGCCGGTGCGGGTGCCGAGCTCGGGGATTTTGGGGGCGACGCCGGCGGTGGAGACGGTAATGCGGCGGCGGCCAATCGCTACGCCATCGCCGTCGCTGATGATATCGATGGCGGTTGCCACTTCATCCAGATTGTAGAGCGGCTCGCCCATGCCCATGAAGACGATGTTGGTGAGGCGGCGGTCGCCATCGTTGATCGGGCGCTCTGGGGTTGGCCATTCGCCCAGTTCGTCGCGGGCGATCATCACTTGGGCGACGATCTCGGCGGCGGTGAGGTTGCGCACCAGTTTCTGGGTGCCGGTGTGGCAGAAGCTGCAGGTGAGGGTGCAACCGACCTGGCTGGACACGCACAGCGCCCCTGCCCGGCCGACATCTGGGATATAGACCGTTTCTACCTCTTGACCGCCCGGCAGCCGGATCAGCCATTTGCGGGTGCCATCGGTGCTGACTTGGCGTGTGGTGACAGAGGCGCGCTCCAGGCTGAAGGCGCTCGCGAGATCGGCGCGCAGCTCCTTGGCGACGTTGGTCATGGCGGCAAAATCAGGCACGCCGTAGTGATAGGTCCAGCGCCAGATCTGTTCTGCGCGCATCTTGGCGCGATTGGCCGGGACGCCGATCTCTTGCATTCGGGTGCGCAGCGCGTCGCGCGTTAAGCCCACCAAAGAGGGCTTGGCTGGGGGCGCTTGGGTCGTTTCAACCGTCTCGATCAGGGTGGCCATTGCGCTTCAATGCCGATTTCATCGGCTATCGGCAAGCACATGCTGCCACATGCTCCGCTTGACGATGGGCTGCGGCGCGAGGTCGCGGATGAGAACAGGTCTAGAACTGGTATCCACAGGACGGACACACTTTCTGCGAGCGCAGCGCAGATTTTCGATCACGTTTGGGTTGCATCCTCGATGGATTGGCGTTAAATATCACTTCTGGTATATAAAACTCTGGAGGTCCACATTGTGACCGCGCCATCGCCAATCCCAACGCCCTTCGCGGCGGCCAACCCAAATCGGGAGCGTTTCGCTGACCTCATGGAGGCGATCGCGCTGCGGCAAGACCGCGAGGCGTTCGCGGAGATTTTCTCGTACTACGGGCCGCGGGTGAAGGGTTATGTGCTGCGGCTTGGGGCCGGGGAAGCGACGGCGGAAGAAGTGGCGCAGGACGTGATGATCACGGTTTGGCGCAAGGCCGCGTTGTTTGACCGGCGGCAAGCGTCTGTTTCTACATGGATCTTTCGGATCGCCCGCAATCGGCGAATCGACGTTGCACGCCGGACCAACCGACCGGATTTGGACGCCACAGACCCGTCGTTGATGCCGGAGCCGCCTCCGCCGCCAGACGATGCGATGAGTGCCCTAGAGCGGGAAGAGCGCGTCAGGGTTGTGTTGGGGCAGTTGCCCGCGGATCAGTTGTCTTTGCTGCAGCAGGCATTTTACGAGGGCCTGTCGCACCGCGAGATTGCCGATCGCACCGGGCTGCCGCTTGGCACGGTGAAGTCTCGGATCCGGTTGGCGTTTGTGAAGATGCGGGCCCGGCTTGGCGAGGGCGACCATTAAGCGACGCTCATAGAGGTTGCGTGCGGTTGACGATCTTTAGTGTCAGTTCATATGCTCACTTGTGAAGATGTGTGGCGGGTTCGCCCTTGCGGACCTCCAGCGCGTCTTGGATTTGTGGGATACAATTCGTGATGGATCAGGCGCTTTTTAGAGACGCTTTGGCCTCTGCCTATTCGGCCGGCGTGCTGGATCCTGCTTTCCACTTGTTGTTGGAAACCCAGGCGGCGGTGCAGCCGCGGGCGAAGGTCGACCTTGGGGTGGCGGAAGCTGTCGCCGGTGCCCTTCTGGACCGCCAGGCCCCTGCCCCGATGAGCACGGGGGCGCTGGACCGCTTGTTTGCCCAGATTGACGCTTTGGGGTCACCGGAGGCCAGCCATCAACGGGCCGCGCGGGCCGCAGGTTCCTTGATTGATGAGATTTTGAGCCTGCCCAAGCCGATCCAAGACCATGCCCTTGAGGCCATTGGGCAAGGCGAATGGGCGTTTGCAGGTCCGGGCCTTAGGGTGCTTAAGCTGGACATGAGCTCTGCGTGCCGGGTGGAGATTTTGCGGATTGAACCGGGTTGGGGTGCGCCTCGCCATAGCCACAACGGCTCTGAATTCACGTTGGTGATGAAGGGGGCGTTTTCAGACGCGCGCGGGCGCTACGCGACGGGCGACATCGCCTTTGCCGGTCCGGAATTGACGCATCAGCCGATCGCAGAGAAAGGCGAGATTTGCTACGCGCTTGCGGTGAGCGAAGGCGACATGGCGTTTACGGGTGCCTTAGGCCTGGTGCAGCGCATTTGGCGGCATTAATCGCATCCGCCGGGGTTTGCGGCACGTATAGAGTGCATGAAAAATCTTTTTGTTCTCTGGGCCGCTGCCGCGCTGTTGATCAGCGGCCTTGTTGCCCTTTCGCCGGGTGCGGCGATGGCTACTGAAGAGCCCCGCTTTACACTCGTTCTTCACGACGGTGCGTTTGAGGTGCGGGACTACCCGACCCTCGTGGTGGCGGAGACAACCGTTACGGGGTCTCGCGAACGGGCGGCCAGTTCTGCGTTTGAGCGTTTGGCGGGCTTTATCTTTGGCGGCAACACGCCACGTGGGGCTACGGCAAATGAGACAGCACCTGCGCGGGGGGAGCGCTTCGCGATGACCGCGCCGGTGACACAGTCGCCGGTGTCTGCGAACAATTGGGTCGTTCAGTTCTTCTTGCCTGACGGATCGCGGCTGGCAGCGATGCCAACCCCGCGGGACCCATCTGTGCGGCTGCGCGAAGAGCCGGCGCGGCGGGTGGCGGTTTTGCGTTTTTCCGGCGCTCCGAATGCGGATGACCTTCAGCGGCGCAGTGCTGAGTTGCTAGCCATGGTACAGGCGCGGGGCCTGCGCACCAATGGGGCTGCCCCCATCTACGCGTTTTACGATCCGCCTTGGACGCTGGCGTTCTTGCGACGCAACGAAGTGATGGTGGTGCTTGAGCCCGCGTGAGCGGATCGAATCGCGCTATCGTTTGGTATGGAACAAATAGGAACCAGCGCTGCCATCGCGCTTTACGGGGCCGGTATCGGCTGGGTGGCTTTGTTTTCCGGCGTTGTTGCCCCGGTTTCGTTCGCCGATCTGGATCACGGTCGAGCCAATCGCCACGTGCGCTCCGTGATCAAGCGGGGGCACGGGGCGCTTGCGATCCTGGTGCTTTTGGGCGCTGGCGCTGCCTTTATGGCCGGCTCCATAGGCGGGGCGCTAATTGGCGCGATCGCGGGCGGGGTGTTCTTTTTGTGCCAATGGGCGCTTGCGCCGCGCGAGGATTCGCGCCCGCCCCCAGGCGGCAAGCGCAAGCTGCAAACGGTGCGGATTGTTTCGGCCATGCTGACGGCCGCGATGGCCCCGGTGTTGCTGGTGGCGATTGGCTTGGCCGCAGCCGGGATCTGAGGCCAAGCCGTTTTCCTTCATGCCACTTTGGCGGCGTCGATCCAGGCCTGCACGTCGGCCTTTGACGGTGCCTTGCCATTCCAAAGCCGCTCGCCGTCCCGCGACAGGGCAAACGCGCTTGCTTGATCTGCCAGCGCGTCGAGTTGCGCTTGCGCCAACTGCTGCAGTTCGCGCACGCCGCAGGCCGTCAGGGTTTGGGCGGCACGGCCGGTGAGGCCTGGAACCGCGCAAGCCAGTTTTGCCTGATCCTGCCATTCGGCAACCACCGGCCCGGTGATGTGACGGGCGTCGATCATGTTGGCGACGTCCTGCGGGTTCATGGCGAGGAATTCGTCCACCGTTCGCACGCCAATCGCTTCCAGGCGGGCTGCCGTTTTGGGGCCAATGGATGGCGCATCGACGATCGGGTCTGGCCCGGCGAGGCGCGCCTTTGGCGGACGGGCTTGGGGCGCTTCCTCCTGCGGCGGGGCTGGCTCTGGGGGGGCCGCGAGCATTGGCTGCGGTTTTGGTGCGGGGGCTTGCGGCTTCTGGGCCGGTGGCTCTTCGGCTGATGCGGCCGGGCGCGGCGCTGTGAGATTGGGCAGCGGGTTTGGACGCGCGGCCACGGGGGCAACGATCCCCTCTTCCTCAAAGGTTGGGGCGCGGGTGGGCGGGTGCAGCGGCTTTGTGTTGAACATGCCGCGGCCGGGCATTGGCTCGCTGGCGCGGGGCGCGGGCTTGGCCTTGATTGGCTTTGGGCGCTTTGGGCGCACGGTGATGCGCGGGCGCGCGCCGTGGCCGTGGGCGGTGCCGGTTTGCTGCGGCCATTGGGCGTCCAGGGTGGCCAGGGGCACCTTCAGCACTTCTTTGCAGTGCAGTTGGCGGATCGTGGTGTCGTCTTCTGTGAGGGTATCGATCACCTTGCCGCGGATCTGAAACTCTTCGTATTGCGCTTTCACGAGGCTCGCCATTTCGGCGTCTTCGAGCTTGCCGGTGATCCAGCTGACCGGCCCTTGCAGCGCGGTGAAGACCACATCGAGGGAGCCATCGACCTGCGGGGGGACGACGTCTGCGTCCTTGAAGGTCCGATCCAGGATGCGCGACAACGACATTGAGGCCAAACCAATCAGCCGGGCGATTGCGTCCTTCAATTCCTGGTCGAGGCCGGCGGGCGGGTTCTTGGCGCCAGCGTCCAGGTCATAGTGGTCGACCACCAGATCATAGGACTTGTGCGACTCGTGCGCGCCCGCGCGGATCGCGGCCGCCAGCCAGTCTGGGCCCTTGGTGAGGGCAACATCTGGGTAGCCGCCCTGATCGACCTCCAGGATCGTCTGGAGTTCCTTGAAGCTTTTGGAAAAGCTGCGCTCGACGGCGGCGTGGAGGATGTTTTCCACTTCCGTCTGGTGGGTGTGGAAGGGCTGGAAGGGATCGACCACATAGTGGCTCATCACGCCGGCGCTGTAGATCGCCTGCTTCCAATCCCTTGCCTGGGCAGCGCGAACCGTGCGGCGATACCATTCGTTGGCGGCGTCGATGGCACCGCCCCACTCGCCCTCGCGCACGTGCAGGACGTGGTTCTTGAAGTCCTTGAACTGGGTGTCGGGCGCTTTGGCCCCATCGAGATACGCCTGATGATGGTGCAGCGCCAACATGCGCCAACGATCGGCGTGCTCGCCTTCCATGTGGCGCAGTGCGTCCAATGCCAAGCGGTGGTGGTTGGAGGTGCACTTGGTGGCGAAAACGACCTGATACAGCAGCGACATGGCCCTTGGCCCCTGTTGGAGTTCGACAGGGCCAAGGCGCGATGATTCCGTTAACTGGTCGCTAACGTTTCAGCCGCGGCTGCCGAACGGGCGGCGGGGCTCGGCTGCGTGTTCGTCCAGCAGGTCTTCGTCGCGGTCGTCCACTTCGCGCAGCAGCACCGGATAACCCCAGAGGTCGGCCAAGTGTTGCAGGACGCGGGTGGTGTCTTCGTCTTCCAGCAGCACGCCGTCCATTACCCGATGCTGCAGCATCAGGCAGCGGTCGCCGGTGAGGTCGACGTCTGTGACTTGGATCTGGGGGTCCCGGTGGGCGACGTCGTAGTGCTTGGACAGGGCGCGGCGGATGTCGCGATAGCCGCGTTCATCATGGATGGCGGCCACGCGCATGTTGGCTTCGTCGGCATCGTCTACCACGCGGAAAAAGCCCAATGACCGAATGCAGGCGGGACTCAGATACTGCGACACGAAGCTTTCATCGCGGTAGTTGGCCCACACGTCGCGCAGAACGGCGGGGTAATCGCTGACGCCTGCAATATCGGGCATCCACTGGCGGTCTTCGTCTGTCGGATTTGTGCAGATGCGCTGGATGTCGGTCATCATGGCAAAGCCCAGCGCATACGGGTTGATGCCGGAAAAGCGGCGGTCATCATAAGTGGGCTGCAGCACCACGTTGGTGTGGGAGTGCAGGAACTCCATGAAGGCACCATCGTTGATCTGGCCGGTCTCGTGCAGGCGGCGCATGATGTAGTGGTGGGTGTAGGTGGCGCAGCCTTCGTTCATCACCTTGGTTTGGCGCTGAGGATAAAAATACTGGTTGATCTGGCGCACGATGCGCAAAACCTCGCGCTGCCAAGGGGCCAGGAGCGGCGCGGTCTTTTCCAGGAAATAGAGGATGTTTTCCTCTGGTAGGCCCAGGAGTTCGCGGCGGCGATCGGCGGTGAGGTCTTTTTCGGCCTTCTTGCGCTTGGCGGGCACGGTGCGCCAGAGGTCGTTGAAAAGCTGTTCGCCATGTTCGCGGCGGTCTTTGGCGCGGCGTTCCTCAGAGCGAAGGTCGGGCCGGCGCTTTCTTGGGTAGCGGTGAATGCCGTGGCTTTGGAGGGCGTGCGCGGCATCGAGCAGGCGCTCCACTTCCATCAAACCATAGCGTTCTTCGCAGCGCGAGAGATAGTTTTTGGCAAACTCCAGGTAATCGAGGATGCCGTCCGCGTCGGTCCATTGTTTGAAGACGTAGTTGTTCTTGAAGAAGTGGTTGTGGCCGAACGCTGCGTGGGCGATCACCAGGGTCTGCATCGTGGCGGTGTTTTCCTCCATGATGTAGACAAGGCAGGGATTGGCGTTGATCACGATCTCGTAGGCGAGGCCCTGGTAGCCTTTGCGGTACATGGCTTCGTTGCGTGCAAAGTGTTTGCCGAAGCTCCAGTGGCGGTAGAAAAGCGGCATGCCCGTGGAGGCATAGGCGTCCAACATCTGCTCGGAGGTGATCACTTCGATTTGGTTGGGGAAGGTATCGAGGCCGAGTTCTTCTTCCGCCACTTTTCGGCAGGCGTCATGGACACGCTGGATGGTGTTGAAGTCCCAGTCGCCGCTTTCGAAAAGCAGCGGGCCCTTGGCAGGACTCATCAACTTGTTCACGCACTTCCCCTTTTAGCGGCCTGTCATGACGTCGCGGCTTGTGCCTTGCGGCGGAAAAGATCACGAAACACGGGATAAATGTCGCGACGATGGCGCACTTTGCGCATCGCCATTGGTACGGCGTCTCCCAACAGGGTCTCATAGGCGCGCCAGAGGCTTGTGGGCCTTCCGGAGCGGCCGCCGAGGGGGATGTCGTCGTCCTCTGGGCCAACCTCCAGATAGGCGAAGTATTGGCACATCGGCAGGATTTGATCGGTGAGCATCTGGGTGGAAATGGCGTTGTCCGACAGGGTGTTGTCGCCGTCGGAGGCCTGGGCTGCGTAAATATTCCAGATGTGGGGCGGATAGCGATCACGCAAAACCTTGAGCATCAAAGCCAGCGCGGTCGAGACCACTGTGCCGCCGGTTTCGCGGGCGTGGAAAAACGTTTGTTCGTCCACTTCCTGGGCTTCGTGGGTGTGGCGAATGAACACCACATCAACGTGGCCGTAGCGGCGGGTGAGGAACAAATACAGCAAGGTATAGAAGCGCTTGGCGAGGTCTTTCATGTGCTCGTCCATCGAGCCAGACACGTCCATCACGCAAAACATCACGGCCTTGGCGATCGGGCGCGGCACTTGCTCGAAGCGGCGATAGCGCACGTCGAGGGGGTCGATATACGGGATCAAGCGAGCGCGGCGTTGCAGGCGGTCCAGTTCGGCGCGAAGGGGGGCTAAAGCTTCCTCCTTTGCGCCGGTGGCTTCTGCCTGGCTGAGCGCTGCTTGCGCGGCTTCGATGTCTTGCAGGCTTGGCCGGCCAAGCGCCAAGCGCCGGGAGAGGCTGTTGCGCATGGTGCGCGATACCGAAATGGCCGAGGGCGGGCCGGAGGTGCGGTAGCCGGCGCGGCGGGGTTGTTCGACCGCTTCGCCCATCACCTCGCGTTTGACCAGATCTGGCAGCTCCAGATCTTCCAGGAACAATTCGAGGAACTCTTCCCGGGTCAGGGCAAACTGAAACTCGTCTTCTCCGTCTCCGCCTTGGCCTGGGCCACCGCCGCCGCCCTGCCCGTCGTCCGGGCGCTCGATCTCGTCGCCTTCTACGAACTTCTTGTTGCCGGGCAAGAGATAATCACGGACGCCGCCCTGCCCCGCGCGGCGCAGGCTTGGTTCGCTGACACCGTCGGCCGGGATTGAAACATCGCCGCCTTGATCGAGATCCTTGATCGACCGCTTGGCAGAGGCGTCGTGCACGGCGCGGCGGACCAGGGCCCGCGCGCGCCTTATAAACCGCTGCCGGTTGGCGAGGCTTTTGCCCCCAGGGTTCAAGCGGCGGTCAATGATGTGCATGGGAAGCGATGGGTCCTGTGTGTCTTAGCCGGCCTGCTTGACGCGCATGTACCATTCCACGAGGCGGCGCACCTGCCGTTCTGTATAGCCGCGCGAGAGCATGCGTTCGACGAACTCTTCGTGTTTCTTTTCGGTTTCTCCGTCTTTTTTGGAGCCGAACGAGATCACTGGCAGCAGGTCTTCGACTTGGCTGAACATGCGCCGCTCGATCACTTCGCGGATCTTTTCGTAGCTTGTCCAACTGGGGTTGCGACCGCCGTGGCTGGCGCGGGAGCGAAGGGTGAATTTCACGACCTCGTTGCGGAAGTCCTTTGGGTTGGCGATGCCTGCGGGCTTTTCGATCTTGGAGAGCTCCTGGTTGAGGAGTTCGCGATTGAGGAGCTGGCCGGTATCGGGGTCCTTGAAGTCCTGATCTTCAATCCAGGCATCGGCATAGTCGACGTAGCGGTCAAACAGGTTTTGGCCGTAGTCGTGGTAGCTTTCCAAATAGGCTTTTTGGATTTCGTTGCCGATGAATTCGGCGTAGCGGGGGGCGAGGTCCGCCTTGATGAACTCGATGTATTGGCTTTCGGTGTCTGTTGGAAACTGATCGCGGCGAATGGATTGTTCGAGGACATACATCAGGTGCACCGGATCAGCGGCGACTTCGGTGACGTCGTGGTTGAACGTGGCGGCCAGCACCTTAAAGGCAAAGCGTGTGGACACGCCGTCCATGCCCTCGTCGACGCCGGCGGCGTCTTTGTATTCCTGCATCGTGCGAGCCTTAGGATCGACTTCCTTCAGGCTCTCGCCATCATAGACGCGCATCTTGGCAAACAGGTTTGAGTTCTCATGCGTTTTGAGGCGCGAGAGCACGCAGAACCGGGCGAGCATCTCCAACGTGCCGGGGGCGCAGGGCGAGGCCGCCAGTTCTGAATTGGCCAACAGCTTTTCGTAGATGTGCTGTTCTTCGGTGATGCGCAGGCAGTAAGGCACCTTGATCACAAAGATGCGATCGATGAAGGCCTCGTTGTTTTTGTTGTTCTTGAAGGTCTGCCATTCGGCTTCGTTGGAGTGCGCCATGACGATGCCGGTGAATGGGATCGCGCCGATGTTTTCGGTGCCGACGTAGTTGCTTTCCTGGGTTGCGGTGAGCAACGGGTGCAGCATCTTGATCGGCGCTTTGAACATTTCGACGAATTCAAGCACGCCTTGATTGGCGCGGTTCAGGCCGCCGGAATAGGCGTAGGCATCCGGGTCGTTTTGGGCGTGCATTTCCAACTTGCGGATATCGACCTTGCCCACCAGGGAGGAGATGTCCTGGTTGTTTTCATCGCCCGGTTCGGTTTTGGAGATGGCCACCTGGCGCAGGCGCGAGGGGTTCACCTTTGCCACCCGGAACTTAGAGATATCTCCGCCGAATTCATCAAGCCGCTTGAGGCACCAGGGGCTCATTAGGCCTGTCAGCCGGCGGCGGGGAATGTTGTACTTGGTTTCCAGCTCTTCGCCGTAAACCTCGGGGTCGAATAGGCCGAGCGGGCTCTCAAAGACCGGGCTCATTTCGTTGCCGGCCTTGAGGACATAAATCGGGATCTGCTCCATCAGCGCCTTGATGCGCTCGGCGAGGCTGGACTTGCCGCCACCCACCGGGCCCAGCAGATAGAGGATTTGCTTGCGTTCCTCCAAGCCTTGGGCGGCGTGGCGCAGGAAGCTGACGATGCGCTCGATCGTTTCTTCCATGCCGAAAAATTCGGAGAACGCCGGATACACACGGATCGTGCGGTTCATAAACACGCGACCGAGGCGCGCATCCTTTGCGGTATCAATGACTTCCGGTTCGCCGATGGCGGCCAGAAGCCGTTCTTGCGCGCTTGCGACCATCAGCGGGTCTGCTTTGCACGCCTTCAAAAAGTCCGCCAGGGACATCTCGCTCTCGCGGCGAGCTTCGAAACTCTTGGCGTAACTCTGGAACAGGTCTTGAGACATGTCAGCTCCAATCGCCTCATCCTAAGGGGACATTCGCGTCCCTGTGGATTAATCTATTCTGTATGGCGCACGTGGGCTGGTGTCAGGCGGCTTCGATCCCACGAAACCAACCGGACGCATGTTCTTGAGCCAAGTGCGTCAAAGACCCTCGAGCCCCCCGAAACATCAACATGAGGCAAGATCGCCCGATTGCCAATGCTCAGCTTCCCCGAATTTACATCCTAGTCGCTGCGGATGCACACCTATTCGTCAGAGATGCACGCCCAGCGATCATTACAGTTTGGTTCAGGTTGGTGGCGCAGGCGTGGACGGATTGCGCCCATGCTGGGGCACGTTGCCGCCGGCTTGAACCCATTCCATGTAGGCAATGAGGTTGTCGATCTGATCGCTGTCGAGTTCAAACGCTGGCATCGCGGGGTGGCGGACATAGATGCCTTCGGCGAAAGCTTCAGCAAGGGAGCCTGGCGGGTAACGTTCGCCCAGGCGGCGGAATGCTGGCGCTTGTTCGAAGGGGCTTTCGCCGACAGGTCCGATGGCGTGGCAAGATGCGCACAGGCGTTGGGCCAAATCTGCGCCGGCCACGCGATCGCCACGGTGCGCCGGAGTTTGGACGGGATCGCTTTTCGTACCGGCGCAGCCAGCAGCAAAGAGACAAAAACTTAGGCTCAACAGCGTTGCGTGAAAAATTTTCATGCCTGAAACATGTGCCTGTTTTTGAGGCGCGACCAGGGTGCTGATCGCCGCAGCGCGCTGAGCCTTTGCTAAGCTGCGTTAGACATGCTTTCGGCGATGTCAGCCAGATGTTTGGCGGCTTCGGGTTTGCCGGCCGAGCGGGCTGCGGCGGCGCGCACCGACAAACCGTGAGGGTCGGAGAGGCGCTGCGCCAGAAACCCCGTCAGGGATTGGGTCAGTGCTTCTTCGCCTTGGGTCTCTAAGGCGATATCTGCGGCACCAACCGAAACGAGGCTATCTGCGTTGGCGGTCTGGTGATCGTCTGCTGCGATCGCCAACGGCACCAGGATGGAGGGGCGGCCAACGGCCTGGAGTTCGGTGACAGTGGAGGCACCGGCGCGGGCAATCACCAGGTGGGTGGCGGCCAGCCTTGGCCCCATGTCGGAGAAAAACGCCTGCACCTCTGCCCGTACGCCCATCTTGGCATACAGGGCTTGCACCTCTGGGGTCTGTTCTTCGCGGGCCTGTTGGGTGATCAGCAGACGCGCGCGCAGGGGTATGGCGAGGCGCTCGATGGCTGCGGGCACCGATACCCCCAGGATGCGCGCACCTTGGCTGCCGCCGATGACCAGGATGCGAATCTCGCCGCCGGCAGGCAGAGCAGGATATGGCTGCGCGCGGGCGGCCAATATGGGGGGGCGCACCGGGTTGCCGGTTACAACTTTGCGGCTTAGCGCGCTGGCGGGCAGCCGGTCCAGGCGGTCAAAGCCGCAGGCCACGACCGCCGCGTCGTTCGCAAACAAGCGGTTGACGCGCCCCAAGACAGCGTTTTGCTCATGGATCAGAATCGGGCGGCGCTGGTCTTTTGCGGCGAACAGGGCCGGCAGGCTCGGATAGCCGCCGAAGCCTGCCACGACGCGGGGATCTAGCTCTGTCAGCAGCTTCTTTGCGGCGGCGATGCCCTTCCAAATTGTGAGGGCGGCACCGGCGGCCTTGAACGGGTTTGCGCCTTGAATCGTGGCGGCGGGGATGTCGTGGACGGCGGCGGCGGGGAAGTCTTTGGCGTAGCGGCGGCCGCGGACATCCGTGATGAGCACGACGCGCCAGCCGCGGGCTTGCAGCTCTTGGGCAAAGGCGGCGGCGGGAAACAGATGGCCACCGGTGCCGCCGGCGGCGATCACCGCTGTTTTAGATCCGTTTGCCGAAGCGGGGTCAGTCATGGGACTTTTCTCCCGGTGGATAGAGGTAGGTGCCAGGGCGGGCGCGGGTCAGGGCCAAAATGAAGCCGATCGTGAGGGCGGCCGAGACCATCGACGAGCCACCATAAGACACCAACGGCAGCGTCATGCCCTTAGCGGGGATCAGGCTCATGTTGACGCCCATGTGGATGGTGGCCTGCACCGCCAGCATCAATGTGAGCCCTGCCGCCGCCAGTTGCGCGAACGGGTCGATCAGGCGGCTCGCGCGGGACAGGCCGCGCACCACCAGCGCTGCAAACAGGCCAATGATGATCAGGGAGGCCAGGAGGCCGAATTCTTCTGCGGCCACGGCAAACAGGAAATCGGCGTGCGCATCGGGCAATTCCAGCTTCACTTGGCCCTCGCCGGGGCCGCGGCCAAACAGGCCACCTGATTGGATCGCCTCCAGGGATTTGCCGACCTGATAGGCGGCCTCTCCTGTTGGGTTGAGCCAATCGTTGACCCGCTGGCGCACGTGGCCGAATGCGGCATAGGCCCCCACGGCAAACACCACCGCCGCCACGGCCCCGCCAGCAACGTAGCGCCATGGTGCGCCGGCCAAAAACAACATCAGCGCCAGGGTCATGCCCAACAGTGCGGTCTGGCCGACATCAGGTTGCAGGAGCAAGAGCCCAGCCGAAAGGGCAAACAAACCAACGCTCACCGCCATGCCGGGAAAAGTCGGATTCTTGTGGCGCTCTGACAGCATCCAGGCCCACACCACCACGATCGCGGGCTTCAACAGCTCTGAGGGCTGGAGAGAAACCGGGCCGAAATCGATCCAGCGGGCCGCGCCTTTCACTTCCTGCATGGCCGCAGCAATCGCCATCAAGGGAAGGCTCGCGGCAAACACAATCACCCCCGTGCGGCGCACCCAAAGCACCGGCAACATCGCCGCGGCGGCGAGTACAGCCGCGCCGACCGCCACAAACACCGTGTGACGGGTGGCGAAATGGAAGGACGCGTCGATGTTCATGCGCCCGGCGGCGGCGGGGCTGGCGGCCATCGACACAACCAACCCCAAGAGCACAAGCGCCAAGGTGTTGAGCATGATGCCGCGGTCTAGGCCGGCTAGCGCGCGCTGCAGGGAAAAGGGCTGAGGCGTGTGCGCGAGGGTCACGCGACGCCGCCGTTGGGCTGTTTCTTGGCGGGCTGTTCCTTGGCGATGCGGGCAACGACTTCTTTGAACACGTCGCCGCGGTGTTCAAAGTCTGTGAACTGATCAAACGAGGCGCAGGCCGGAGACAGCAACACCACGGGGTCGCGCTCGCCGGAGGCTTGGGCATCGGCGAAGGCTTGGCGGGTGGCGGCCTCCAGGGTGCCTGAGACTGCGACCGGCGCGCGGCCCTTGAGTTGGCCCGCGAACTCTTGGGCGGCTTCCCCGATCAGGTAGGCCTTGGCGATGCGGTCGGTGAGGCGTGAGAGGCTGTCGATGCCACCGTTTTTTGCCTGGCCGCCGGCGATCCAATAGACGCGCGGAAACACGGCGAGCGCTTGGGCTGCTGCATCGGCGTTGGTGGCTTTGCTGTCGTTGACAAAGCGGACGCCGTTGATGGTGGTGATGCGTTCCAGGCGGTGGGCGAGGCCCGGAAACGTGGCGAAGGCATCCGCCACCTGGCGCGGGGGAAGCCCCAGCGCGCGACAGGCTGCATACGCGGCGGCGGCGTTTTGGCCATTGTGGCGGCCGGGCAGCGTGGGCACGGTGTCCAGGTCCAGCATCGCCTGCGCGCGGCCAGACAGCGCATCGTAAAGCTTGCCCGCGATCACGCAGACCCCCGCCGAGAGGGCCTGGCCAGACGAAATTGGGGCCACTTGCCGGCCACCGCGGGAGGTCAATTCGGTGCAGATCGACGCGCAGTAGCCGTCATCCACGCCGATCACGGCCCAATCCTGAGCGCCTTGATTGCGCAGGATCCGCTTTTTGGCGGCCATGTACCTGGCCATGTCGCCATGGCGGTCCAGGTGATCTGGGGTGAGGTTCAGCCAACAGGCCACGTCGCAGCGCAGGGTGTCGGTCAGGTCGAGCTGATAGGAGCTGAGTTCCAGCACATAGACCGCACCGGCGTGGATCGGGGGCAGATTGAGCACTGCGCGACCGATGTTGCCGCCCAGGCGCACGTCTTTGCCGCAGGCCTTGAGGATGTGGGCGATCAGGGTGACTGTGGTGGATTTACCGTTGGTGCCAGTAACGCCGATCACTTTCGGTCGGCTGGCGGCGGGCCTCGCGTTTACGGCCCGGGCGAACAGTTCCACATCGCCCATGATCGGCACGCCGACCGCGCGCGCTAGATCAACCACGCGGTGCGGCTTGGGGTGCGTGAGGGGCACGCCTGGGGCCAAAATCAGCGCGGCGAAATCACGCCAGTCGCGGGCGTTGATGTCGGTGATCGACAGCCCCGCCTTTTCGGCTTCTGCCCTGTTTTTTGGGTCATCGTCCCAGGCCAGGACGCGCGCGCCACCGGCGCTCAGGGCTTTGGCTGTGGCCATGCCTGAGCGTCCGAGGCCAAACACGGCCACGTCGCGTCCCGCGAACTCGGTAATGGCGATCACGTTGGTTTGGCCCCTTCCCGCCCGGATGGTCACGTCAACGCAGCTTGAGGGTCGCTAGACCCACGAGTGCAAAGATGGTGGAAATGATCCAGAACCGGATCACGATGGTTGGCTCGGCCCAGCCGAGCTTTTCGAAATGGTGGTGAATCGGCGCCATCAGGAACACGCGCTTACCCGTGCGCTTGAACACCGCCACCTGGATCATCACCGACAGCGCTTCCAGCACAAACAAGCCGCCGACAACGGCCAGTACGATTTCATGCTTTGTGGCCACTGCCACCGCGCCCAACATGCCGCCAAGGGCAAGCGAGCCGGTATCGCCCATGAACACACGGGCCGGGGGCGCGTTGTACCAGAGGAAGCCCAGGGACCCCCCGAGCAGGGCACCGAGCAGTACCGCCAACTCCCCCACGCCTTTGACGTGATGGATCTGGAGATAGTCTGCAAACACCGCGTTGCCGACCAGATAGGCGATGAAGCCGAAGGTGCCGGCCGCAATCATCACCGGCACGATCGCCAAACCATCGAGGCCATCCGTCAGATTGACGGCGTTGCCTGCCCCCACGATCACGATCATCGCAAACAGCAGGAAGAACGGGCCCATATTCCAAAGGACGTCCTTGAAGAACGGGAAGGCCAGCGAGGTAAAGTGACCGCCCTCCATCAGGGCCTGCCAAAACACTTGCCCGTTCTGGGCGAGATCGGTTTGGGTGGACCACTGCGCGGCCAGCATGATGAGGCCGGCGGCAGCGGCGATCGTGAACTCCAGCGCCAGGCGAATGCGACCGGATAGGCCGTCGTGCTTTTGCTTGGTGACTTTGCGGAAGTCGTCGATGAAGCCCACTGCGCCGAAGCCAAACGTGACCAGCAAAACGGCCCAGACGTAGGCGTTGGTGAGATCGGCCCAGAGCAGGCTGGCGACCCCCATCGAAATCAAGATGATGAAGCCGCCCATTGTGGGCGTGCCCTTTTTGGTCAGCAGATGGCCCTGTGGGCCGTCTTCGCGAATCGGTTGGCCCTTGCCCTGTTTCTTGCGCAGCCAATTGATCATCGGCCAGCCGATGATGAAGGCCAAAAGAAGAGCCGTTACCAGCGCGCCGCCGGTGCGGAACGTGAGGTAATTGAACAGGTTGAAGAACTGGCTTTGCCCGCTCATTTCGCCCAGGAGTTCAAGCATTGGCGTTTCCCCTCAGGCCTTGCTGCTCTGCATGAGCGCATCGACCACACGGCCCATCTGCGATCCGTTTGAGCCTTTGATCAAGATGATGTCTCCATCCCGAAGGGCCGCTTGGAGAAGCGGCACCAGCGCGGTGGACGATTCGGCATAGCCGCCGCGCCTTGAGCCCGGAAGCTGTTCGTACAGCGCCCGCATCATCGGGCCGGCGCAGAACACCAGATCAAGACCGGCGGCCTCGATCGGCGCTGCCAAACCTGCGTGATAGGCGGCGCTGTCTTGGCCCAGTTCGAGCATGTCGCCAAGGGCTGCGATTTTTCGAAATGGCGCTGTCGCTGGGCGGTTGGCCAGGGTTTCGAAGGCCGCGGCCATTGAGGCGGGATTGGCGTTGTAGGCATCGTCGATCAGGGTGATGGTGCCGGCCGCGGCGGCAATGGTGTGGGCGCGGCCGCGTCCTGCGAGGGGCCGAAGGTCTGCGAGGGAATGAGCTGCGGCTTTCAGGTCGGCACCAGCGACTTCGGCGGCGGCGAGGGCGGCGAGGCTGTTGAGCGCCCAGTGTGCGCCTTCTGCGCCGATGCGGTAGCGCAATTGGCGGCCCAGGATATCGGCCTGCGCGATTGCGCCGCCTTCTACCGGCTCAAACGACAACAACCGTGCTTCGCAGCCTTGCTCGCGGCCAAACCGTACGATGTGGCTGGCACCGCGCTCGGCGTTGTTGATCAACGTGCTGGCATGAGGCGCTTCGTTGGGCACAATCGCCACGCCCTCGTTTTCCAGGCCGGCATAGATATCGGCCTTTTCCTCTGCGATCGCTTCGAGCGAGCCCAGATTTTCGATGTGGGCCGGGGCAATCCAGGTGACGATGGCCACGTGCGGGCGCACGAGCTGCGACAGCGGCAAAATCTCGTGGCGGTGATTCATACCGCATTCAAAGGCCGCAAACTGGGTGGACCGCGGCATTCGCGCCAAGGTGAGCGGCACGCCCCAATGGTTGTTGTAGCTCAGGACGGAAGCGTGGGTGGCGCCGCTCGCAGCCAGGCAAAGGGCGAGCGCCTCTTTGGTGGAGGTTTTGCCCACCGAGCCAGTGATGGCGATGCGCCGGGCTTGGCTGCGGGTGCGGGCGGCGTCTGCCAGGTCTGCCAAGGCTTGTAAAACGTCTGGCACAAGCAGGCATGGGCCGTGGGTGGCGGCGTCTTTGTTGCTGATTAGGGCCGCACTTGCGCCACGCGCGAACGCCGCCTGCACGAACTCGTGGCCATCGCGCACATCTTTCAGGGCCACAAACAAATCCCCCGGCTCCAGGGTGCGGGTGTCGATGGAGACACCGGCGGCGAGCCAGGAGTCCTTGCCGGTCAAGCGGCCGCCGGTGGCGCGGGCTGCATCTTCGGCCAACCATAAGGGCTCACGCATGGGTGCCTCCCAGGGCCTTTCGCGCCTCTGTTTGATCGGAAAACGGGTGGACAACTCCGGCAATGATTTGGCCGGTTTCATGGCCTTTGCCGGCGATCAGCAGGGCATCGCCTTGCTGCAGCATCGCGACAGCCTGTTGGATCGCGGCGGCGCGGTCTGCCACTTCAAGGCCGTTTGGCGCGCCGGCCAGCACGTCTGCGCGGATCGCTCCTGGCACTTCGGAACGGGGGTTGTCGTCTGTGACGATCACGACGTCGGCGCGGCGGGCGGCGATCGCGCCCATTTGCGGGCGTTTGGATTTGTCGCGGTCGCCGCCGCAGCCAAACACCAGCACCACGCGGCCGCGGGCGTGGGGGCGAGCGGCGCGCAACAGAACGTCCAAACCATCCGGCGTGTGGGCGTAATCCACGAAAACGTGCGCGCCGTTGGTGGTTTCGCCGATGTGTTCCAAGCGCCCCTTCACGGGCAGCAGCTTTTGCAGCCCCGCAAAGACTTTCTCCGGGGCAAGGCCCGCGCTGAGCGCCATCGCCGCCGCGCACACCGCGTTCAGGGCTTGGAACTCGCCGATCAGGGGTAGCTCGACCCGGTGGTTTTTGCGCTGCCAGCGCAGCTCCAGGGTTTGGCCGGCCGGACGCGGCTGAATTTCAACGATCTTGAGGCCATCTTCTCCGGCGCGCCATCCGCAGGGCACAAGCAGCAGGCCGCGGGCCTTGGCCTCTTCTTCAAAGGCGGGGGCTTCTGCGGCATCGGCGTTGACGATGGCCGGTGCGCCCTTTGGCAAAAGCGACCAGAGCCGAAGCTTTGCTGCGCGATAGGCCTGCATGGTTTGGTGATAGTCGAGGTGATCTTGGGTGAGGTTTGTGAAGGCCGCGAGCGAGAGCTTCACGCCGTCCAGGCGATGTTGGTGCAGGCCATGGCTGGAGGCCTCCATGGCGATATGGGTGACACCCTGATCTGTCAGGTCCTGCAGGGTTGCGTGGATCTGCACGGGATCTGCGGTGGTGTGGCCCATGTCGATCACGCCGCCGTTCCAAATGGCCCCTAAGGTGCCGAGGCTTGCCGCGTTTTCGCCGACGCTTGCCCAAAGCTGGCGCAGGAAATCCACTGTTGAGCTTTTACCATTCGTGCCGGTGACGGCGGCGATCGTTGGGGGCTGGCGGGGATGCAGGCGGCTCGCGGCAAGCGCTAAAGACAGGCGCGGATTGGCAGTGACGATTTCGGCAACGCCAGCCGCTTTGCCCAAATCGCCGGCGGACAAAACGGCAACCGCCCTCTGCTCCACTGCGGCTGCCACAAAGTCTCGGCCATGGGCCGTTGCCCCTTGCAGGGCTGCGAACACAAAGCCTTTTTGCACGCGGCGGCTATCGGCGGTGAGGCCGGCAACATCCAGGTCCGCGGCTGCGGGTGGGCATTCTGACGCGAACAGGTCGCCCAATTTCATCTGAGGTTTCTCCTCATGGTAACGGCGCATTCTGCGCTTGGGTGGGGGCGGTGTGCAGCCCCAAGAACGGGGCAAACCGGGCGATGGCGTGGCCAGCGATGGGGGCAGCGACCCCGCCACCGGTGGCACCGGCCCCAGGGCTTAAGCCGCGTTGTGGTTGTTCCACCACAAGCGCCAACACATAGCGTGGTGCTTGCGCGGGGAAAACCGCAGCAAACGAGGCAAGGACGCGGCCCTCGACATAATCGCCGTTGTCGTCCAACAGGCGCGAGGTGCCGGTTTTGCCCGCGATTTCAAGGCCGGGCAGCACCGCCCGGCGGCCGGTTCCCTGCGGCAACGCGCGGGTCATGGCTTGCAAGATCGTATCGGCGGCAGCGGCGCTGAAAACGCGGGTCCGCGGCGGCGCGTTTTCAGGGGCCCGTGGGCGAAGCGTCAAGCCGATGCGTTCGCCGCGGTTGACGAATACGGTGTAGGCGCCGGCCAGCGCGAGGGGCGAGGCGGACATGGCATAGCCAAACCCCCGCGAGGCCACTTCCACCGGGCCATCGGGTGTGGGCAGGCTTGGGGGCACGGCTTCGGGCAGGCCAATGTCTGGGCGGGCATCAAAACCGAGCCGCGCCAAATAGGTGGACTGCGCGCTCAAACCGACACGCAGGGCTGCGTTGCCGGCGGCGATGTTGGACGACCGCGCCAGGACGCCGGTGATGTCCAAGGGGCCATCGGCGGGTTCGTCGTCTTCAAAGGTACGATCACCGACCCGCAACGGTCGCGACACATCAAACCGTTCGTTTGGCATCACCACGCCGGCATCCAAGGCCATGGCCAAGGTGAAGGGCTTCAGCACAGAGCCCAACTCGTAGCGCCCGGCGACCGCAAGGTTGCGGCCAGTGCTGCCGCCAGGGCGATTAGGATTGAAGGCTGGCCAGGTGGCCATCGCCAGGATTTCGCCGGTGGCACCGTCGACCAGAAGGCCGCTCGCGGCCGTTGCGCCTGCGGCTTGCGCGCCGGCGGAAAGCTCTGCTTCCAGGGCATATTGCAGGCGCACGTCCAAAGACAGCGCGAGGCGATCATTGCTGCGAATGGCTTGGTCCAGGCCGCGCTCGATGCCTGCCTGGGGGATCAAGTCGATGTTGGTAAAGCCCAGCAATTGGCCGGCCAGGGTCCCATTGGGATAGTTGCGGCGGGGCTCTTCTTGGCCAAACAGGCCCGGCAGGCCCAAGTCCAAAACGCTGTCGAGCTGTTCGCGGGTGAGGCCCCGGCGCACGAAGCGCTCGCCTTGGCTTGCCGTCACGCGGCTCAAAATGGTGGCCTCATCGAGACCCGGCAGCAGGCGGGCGATGGCGCGTGTGGCCTCCTGGGGATCGGTGACTTCTGAGGGCCGGGCGACAAGCACATAGGCCACGCCCTGCCCGATCAGCAAAACGCCGTTGCGGTCTGTGACTTGGGCGCGGGCCAACGAGGTCGCGGCGGATCGTGTTTGGGCTGCACTTTCTTCAGGCGGGCCCACGAAGGCCAATTGCGCGGCGCGCGCTGTGAGGGCCAGGAATACCACCGCAACGCACACGGCCACGATGCGGATGCGCGCTCGCGCCGGGGCGGCGGGGGTGGCGGTTGCGTTGATGGTCATGCTTTCGGGATCGAAGCTGTGATCGTCAAAGCCTTGCGCCAGCGGTGGGGCATGCGCCTTCATCGGCGCGCCTCGGGCTGACCCAAGAGGCGGTCGCCAGCGCGGACAGGCACTTCGGCGGGCAGATTTGACATCGCTTCAGCGCGGGCGGCGGCCCCTGGCTCCAGGGTCAAATACTCGCGGGCCAGGGCCTCCACCCGGGCGGGGCTTTCGAGCATCGCGACTTCCGCTTCCAGGGCGCGAATGTCGGCGCGGGTTTCGGCGATTTCGGCTTTCATGGCGTTGACATGGGCGCGCGACCGCATGGCATCGGTTTTGGAGCTGTACAGCGCCACCGCCAGCACCGCGATCACTACAAGTGCTGCAATCTGAAACCACTTGGTCTTCACCCGATGCGCTCCCATTCTGCCCAGGCGCGGGCCGCAAGGGTGGGCGTCTCCAAAGGCGGGAAAGCCGGCGCATCTGTGCGCTCGCCCGACCGAAGGCTGGCAGAACGCGCGCGGGGGTTGATGGCGGCTTCGCCGTCTGTTGGCGTGATGGGTTTGCGCGAGTGCAGCCGAAAGCTTGAGGGCGGGCCAGCCGGGGCGTCTGGCACGTGGCGCGAGGTTTGGGGCGTGTAGCCCGCTCGCTCGGCGAAGTATTGCTTGACCATGCGATCCTCCAGCGAATGAAAACTCACCACAACCAGGCGGCCACCCGGCTTCAAGAGACGCTCCGCCGCGCTTAACGCACGACCAAGCTCACCAAGTTCGTCATTGACCAGGATTCGCAGCGCTTGAAACGTTTGTGTCGCGGGGTGGAGGCGCGCGCCGCGACGCCCGCCCACCGCGCGCTCGATCAAATTGGCGAGGCCAAGCGTGGTGGCAAAGGGTTGGGCGGCGCGGGCTTGCACAATGCCGCGGGCGATTTGCTTGGCGGCGGCGTCTTCGCCGTAGTCGCGGATCAGGTCGATCAGGGCTGCTTCCGACAGCAGATTGACGGCATCGGCGGCGGTGGGCCCCTCACTGCCCATCCGCATATCCAGAGCGCCGTCGTTTTGGAACGAAAACCCGCGGGCGGCTTCGTCGAGTTGATAGGACGAGACGCCGATGTCCAGGACGATGCCGTCCAAGCGGTCCTGGACCAGGTCCGCCATGTCGCCGAAGCGCCCTTCAATCAACCGCACGCGGCCTGGATACTCGGCCATAAGGGCCTGGCCGCGCTCAATGGCGGTGGTGTCTCTGTCAATGCCGATGACCTGGCAGGCTGCCGTGTCGAGGATCGCGCGAGCATAGCCGCCGCCGCCAAAGGTGGCATCCAGGTAGACGCCGCCGTCTATGGGCTTGAGGGCGCGCAGCATTTCAGCGAGCAGTACGGGAACATGTCCGACAGGCATGGCGCTCATTGCTCCTGCTCCGGGGGGTCTATGTCCAGAAGATCTTGCGCGACATTCAAGGCCGCAGCACGACGGGCCGCCTCGCGCTCTGGCGACCAGATCTGAAACCGGTCGCCCATGCCCACACAAACGGCTTCCGCGCCAAGACCGGTAAGCTCGCGCAGCTCTTGCGGCAGAGTCACGCGGCCTTTGGCGTCCACCGAAAGCGCGCGGGACTCGCCAAAATAGAGGCGCTCCAGGGCTTCGCGGCGGGGGTCGAAGGGCTTCATGCGCGTGAGGATTTTGCGGCGGCCGGCCAGATAGCTCGCGCCGGCTGCCTCCAGGCATGACCGGTCCAGCGCGGGGAACACGTAAAGCACCTCGCCTTCGGCATCGCCCAGCTTTGCCTCAGACTTGAGGGGCGCGCGCAGGGCGGCGGCCAGGCTGACGCGCCCGTTATCCTCCACGCTGATCGGATGGCGCCCCGTGAAAAACATGCTTGCCCCTGGGAGCCAAAAGGGAGCTTTCGGCCCAACAAGGGACATTATGGGGCTAAATGGGGTGATTTGGGAAGAGGCTGGCTGCGTCGAAGAGGGTTAAGGAAGAGTCATCACGGTGCGCGGGGGTGCGGCATGGCGACCTTTGCAATCGCGCGACGATTGCGCGACAACTGCACCATGCCGATCTGGACCACCCTCGTTGCCGCGGCCGCGCGCGCTTTTGATCCCGAGGCCGATCCCCCAACGCCAGGCGAAGCCTGCGCACCGGAGGAAGGCGATGTGGGGTTTACGGCGGCGGTCGTGGGGCTGGCGGCCAAAATGGCCAAGGCCGACGGAGAGGTCACGGGGTCTGAAGTGAACGCAGCGGCGCGGGTGTTTCGCCCGCCACCGGGGGAAGAAGCCGCTTTCCGCCGGGTGTTTGCGATCGCCAAGCAAAGCGTTCATGGCTTTGAATCTTACGCCAAGCAGATTGGTCGGAAGTACAAGGCGCGGCCGTGCCTGCTTGAAGACGTGCTTGACGGGCTGTTCCATATTGCGGCGGCGGATGGGCTGGTGGGGCCGCGGGAGCTTGCCTACCTTGAAACGGTGGCTACGCACTTTGGGTTTTCGGCCCAAGACTTCCGGCGCATCAAGGCCATCAACCTCGGCATGGAGCGCGATGACCCTTACGCCGTGTTGGGCCTGATGCGTGGCGCGAGCTTTGAGGAGGTGCGCGAGGCGTGGCGGCGGTTGGCGCGGGAAAACCACCCAGACCAAATGGCGTCACGTGGAGCCCCTGCCGCGTTTGTGGCTATCGCGCATGCCAAGAGTGCAGCCTTGAACGCCGCCTATGGGGCGATTCGCGCCGAATTGGCCGTTTCGTTGCCGGGGGAGAAGGCAAACGCCTAACAGCCTGCAACATTACAGCGCCGCCAATTGACGCTGGCCATAAGGGCGCCAACATTCGGGCTGAGGCTTTGGCCTTAAGGAGAGCCCACCCTATGCCACGCCGTTCCACCCTGCACCGATTGGACACCGCTGGTACGCCCGCGATTGCCGCTGGCGGCGGCTGGGATCGTGCGGGGCGTGCAATTGGGCTTGGCGCACTTGGGGTCGTTGTAGCGCTTTTGTTGGCGATGGCGGCGCTGGCGGCGGTAGCTGTCGGGGTTGCGGTGGCCGCCCTTGCCTTGGCCACCCGCGGTCAAATCCGGCGCCCTACGGCCCGCGCCAAGGGGCCGGCTTTGCTGGAAGGCCGCCGCTCTGGTGATGGCTGGGTGGTGGAAGCCGCCAACGGCTCATCGCAATAACGAAGGCCTCGCGCAGGTCGGCAACGCAGGCTAACGCTACCAGCATGAAGGCATCGGGGCGGCTGTAACCGCGCGTAGCCCAGTGCTGTGGCGGGAGTGGTGTGCGGTGACCGGACGGGACTTTGGGCTGTTGTGTCTGGTTTGTTGTGTTTGGGGCGTGAACATCGTGATCACCCGGTTTGTGGTCGCGGAGGTTCCGCCGCTGTTTTACGCCTGTTTGCGGTTTGCGCTGATCGCGGCCATTTTGCTGCCGGTGCTGTGGCCGCCGCCAAAACAGTTCGGGCTGGTGGTGGTGGCTGGGCTTGGCGTTGGCGCGCTGAACTTTGTGTTCTTGTTCACGGCCCTTGCCACGGGCACGGCCTCGTCTGTGGCGGTTGCTTTGCAGCTGGGCCTGCCCTTCACCACCGTGTTGTCGATGCTGTTTTTAGGGGAGACGGTGGGTTGGCGGCGCGGGCTTGGGATGGCTTTGGCGTTCAGCGGGGTGATGGTGCTGGCCTATGACCCGCACAAGTTTGGCTTGTCTCTTGGGGTGGTTTTTGGGGCGATGGCTGCTTTGGTCGGCTCGATCGGGGGGATCGTGATGAAGCGGATGAACGAAGTCGCGACCTTCAAATTGCAGGCCTGGGTGGCGATGGTGTCTTGGCCGGTGATCTTGCCCATGACGCTGTTGGTGGAGGACAACCAATGGCAGGCTGCGGTAGCGATGGGGTGGCCATTTTGGGCGGCGCTGGCGTTCTCGGTTGGGCTTGTTTCGATCTTCGGACATGCGATGTTCTACCGCCTGCTGCGGCGCTATGAGGCGACCTTGATTTCTCCGTTGACGCTGATGACTCCGATTTGGGCGATGGCCCTTGGGGTGATGATCTTGAATGAGCCGCTCAGCCTGCAGCTCGCGGCGGGAGCGGCTTTGGCGTTGGCGGGGGTGGCGATGATTGCGGTGCGGCCAAATGCGCGGCTGCCTGATATGGCGGCGGTTTGGCGGCGGTGGCAGCCATGAGTGTGCCAGTGATCGCGCACGCGAGCCCCAACTTCGACGCGCGCCAGCGGCCAGTGGATTTGGTGGTGCTGCACTATACAGGGATGGCCAGCCTCGACAGCGCGCTAAAGCGCCTGTGTGATCCCGCGCCGCTTGCGGGGCATTATCCGGGCCCATGGCAGGCTTCAGATATCGACCCGGAGACCGCCCTCTCCCGGGTCAGTGCGCACTATGTGGTGGCTCGCGATGGGCGGGTCTTTCAGCTTGTGGACGAAGAGCAGCGCGCCTGGCATGCGGGGTTGTCGTTTTGGCGCGGGCTTGAAGGCGTCAATCACAACGCGATTGGCATTGAGATCGAAAATGGCGGGCACGATTTTGGCCTGCCCGCCTTCCCTGCCGCGCAGATCGAGGCGGTGGCGGGTTTGGTGGGCGATATCCTTGCCCGAACAGGTTTGCCGATTTCGGCCGTCGTGGGCCACAGCGATGTTGCCCCCACGCGCAAGCTGGACCCCGGCGAGCATTTCCCGTGGGCGCGGCTTGCGGCAGCTGGCGCTGCGCTGGAGATACCCGCGTCGCCGGTGCTGGGCGGAGCTGTTCTTGCCAAGCAAGGCGACAACGGGGACGCGATTGCGACCTTGCAGGAGGCTTTGGCCGGGATTGGCTATGGGGTTCCGGTAAATGGGGATTTCTGCGATTTGACCGGCGCGTGTGTTGGGGCGTTTCAGCGCCGCTTTCGACCCGCGCTTATTACTGGGGCGGTGGACGAAGAAACTGTCGCCCTGCTGTTTGGTGTGTTGGACATGAGTTTGCGGTTGGCCCTTCCGCGCCGGCATTCACAGGGCTAAGGTTGGCGTGCGTCAGTCGGTTGGGCGACCGCTCGCACACCGGCCGAAAGGCTGTGCGGGAGGAAAGTCCGGGCTCCACATGAACATGACGGCGGGTAACGCCCGCCCGGGGAAACCCGAGGGATAGCGCCACAGAGAACAGTCCGCCGATGGTCCCGCAAGGGACACAGTCCTGCAGGGGACACAGGCAAGGGTGAAACGGTGGGGTAAAAGCCCACCGCGCGACCCGCAAGGGAAGCGGCACGGCAAGCCCCGTCAGGAGCAAGACCGAATAGGACCGCCGGTGCGGCTGCAAAGCCAAGCCAGCCCGTTCATGGGCTTGAGCGGTCGGGTAGGTTGCGAGAACCGGGCAGCAATGCACGGTCCAGAGGAATGGTCGCACACGCCCGTTGCGAGACGGGCCGGACAAAACCCGGCTTATAGACCGGCTGACGCTTTTGATTTCAGCGCCGTTGATTTCAGTGCCATTAGGGGCACGTTAGGGGATTCCCTACTTTATGCGCGGTAAATTTTCCAAGGACTTGCCATGCCAGCTGCAGCGCCGCCCGCCAATGAACTCGCGCGCTTGAGTGCCCTGTTGGATCTGGCGATCCTTGATACCGGGCCGGAGGCGTCTTTCGATGCGATCGTGAAAAGCGTCACGGCCATTACGGGTGCGCCGATCGCGCTGATCTCTTTGGTGGACGGCGCACGGCAATGGTTCAAAGCCAGCGTTGGATTAGAGGCCAGCGAAACACCGCGGGATGTGGCGTTCTGCGCGCACGCCTTGCATGGCGTTTCGGCGTTGATTGTTCCGGACTCGGAGGTTGACCCCCGCTTTAGCGACAATCCCCTGGTGTGGAATGCGCCTTTCGTAAAATCCTATCTGGGTGCGCCTTTGATGGATGCGGATGGTCATGTGTACGGAACACTTTGTTCGATTGACCAGAAGCCACACTCCTGGACCGAGTTGGAGATCGCGCGGATCGAGACCCTGGCTGGTTTGGTGTCTGAGTTGCTGAAGCAGCGTCGGGCGGTGTTGCAGGCGGATGCGCAGGCCCGGGAGGTGCTGGCGCTGTCGCGCGCACTGGAGGAAGACCGCGCGCAGCTCGAGGAGATTTCGCAGGTCGCCAACGTGGGCGGATGGACGCTCGATCTGGTGAGCCAGACCCTGAAGTGGTCGGCGCAGACGCGCAAGATCCACGAGGTGCCAGACGATTTTGAGCCGCAGCTCGAGTCCGCAATCGAGTTTTATGCGCCAGAGGTTCGCGACGTGGTTCGCGCGGCGGTGGAGTCTTCGATGGCGACAGGTGAAGGGTGGTCCCTTGAGCTGCCTCTGATCACTGCCAAGGGACGTTCGATCTGGGTTCGGACAGTGGGAAAAGCCGAGCTGCAAGACGGCGTGCCGATCCGCGCGTTTGGGGCCTTCCAGGACATCACCGCGGAGCGCGCGCAGCACCTTGAATTGACCGCCGCGCTGGTGCGGGCCGACCGCGCCCTGGCAGACTTTTCTGCCTATCAAACCGCGCTGGACAAGCATGCCATTGTTGCAATGACCGACGCGCGCGGCGAGATCATTTATGTGAACGATCGGTTCTGCGAAATCAGCGGCTATGACCGCGAAAGCCTGATTGGGCAAAGCCACAGGCTGGTGAATTCGGGCTGCCATCCCAAAGCGTTCTTCGAAGAAATGTGGCGCACCATTTCAAGTGGATTGCCGTGGCATGGCGAAATCTGCAATCGGGCCAAGGATGGATCGCTGTATTGGGTGGACACGACCGTTGTGCCGATGATGGGTGCCAACGGCAGACCGGAGCGGTATGTAGCGCTGCGTTACGATATCACCGCGCGCAAAAAGGCCGACGCCATATTGAACGCGGCCTTGAAGAGAGCTGAGGCTGCCACCGCCGCGAAGAGCGCGTTCCTGGCCAACGTAAGCCACGAAATTCGCACGCCATTGAACGGGGTTGTTGGTCTTGCCGGAGCTTTGTCCAAGACATCGCTTGATCCAAAGCAGCAGGAAATGGTTTCGCTGATTGAAACCTCCGGGCAGACGCTGGATCGTCTGTTATCGGATATTCTGGATGTCTCTAAAGTGGAGGCCGGCAAGCTGGACCTGCATATTGAGGCCTTCGACCTGCAAAATGCGGTGGATACCGCGGCTCAATTGATGCGAGTGCGTGCGGACGATAAGGGCGTTAGCTTTGACGTCACCTATGGCCCAAGGGCGCGGGGCCTGTTTGAGGGCGACGTTGTCCGTATACGCCAGATCGTGTCTAACCTTGCATCGAATGCGGTGAAGTTCACGCTGAAGGGCGGGGTCAAGGTTTTTGTAGACGTCGAAGACTACGATGACGCGCCATCTGAAATCACCATAACGATCGAAGACAGCGGCATAGGGTTTGACGATGAGGCTTCACGCCGCTTGTTTTCGCGGTTTGAGCAGGCCGATGAATCGATCTCGCGTACGTTTGGCGGCACCGGTCTTGGGCTGTCGATCTGCCGTACACTGACGGAGATGATGGGCGGCACAATTGGTGCCACCTCCACGCCAGGGGTGGGTAGCCGGTTTACCGTGAAATTGCCCCTAGAACGGACGATGCCGTTGGCGGACTTTGACCGCCGCAAGAAGCCACAGGACGAGTGCGATAGCGTTCGCCTGCATGGGCTTGGCACTTTTGGCGATGTTCGGATCTTGCTCGCGGAAGACCATCCGATCAATCAGCGCGTGATCAGCTTGATCCTGGAACCTTTTGGGGTGGACCTGACCATCGTACAAAACGGTCGCGAGGCGGTGGAGATGATGAGCGTTTCCACGTTCGACCTGATTTTGATGGACATGCAAATGCCGGAAATGGACGGCTTGACCGCCACCCGCGCCATCCGAATGGCGGAAAAAATGCTCAATCGTCCGCGTACGCCGATTGCCATGTTGAGCGCCAATAACAGTTCAGAACACATTGACCGCTCGTTGCAGGCGGGCTGCGACATCCATATCGCCAAGCCGGTGAGCGCGAATGGCTTGATCGATGGCTTGCAGATGGGGCTAGTGCTGGGCGCAGACATCAAAGACGCTAATGGTGTTGCGCATAACGTGGCTTGAGGCGCGCACCCTAACCGACTGATCTGGCTTGATCTTCCTGCTTTTGCGTGGTCGGCTGACATGATCAAGATCGCGGGAGGATCACATGCGCACCATCTTCAAGACTTCAGCAGCCCAGATTTCTGCTTTGGCTGCAGCGGTGGCCTTGGCTTTTTCGGGCGCTGCGGGGGCGCAGGAGACCATGCAGTTCAGTCAACCGTACTGGACGCAGCGCCCGGTCATTGAAACCATCGGCATGGCGGAGGTGGAGTTTGCCCCCAACCGCGCAACCTTTTCCGTGACCTTCCAAGGCACCGACGACACCGCAGAAGGGGCCACGCGCAAAGCCACCGACGCGGCACGACGGGGGGTACAGGCCGTTCGGGCGCGGGCGGGGCAAAATGTGCGCATCTCGAGCCAGATGCAGGTGCAGGCGCTTTATGAGCAGTATCGCGACCGCGAGGGCAATCGGATCGACAATGCCCGCGCTGATCAGATCAGCGGTTATGTGGCGAATGCCACTTTGATGGTCACAATTGACGACGCGGGCCAGCTGTCGCGCGCCAGCGAAGCGCGGGCTGCGGCGATGGCTGCGGGGCCGCAGTCCACCTCCCCGCTTCAGCTTTCCCTGGTGACGACGCCGGAAATGCGTCGGACGGTCTATGAGCGCGCGATGGAGGATGCGGTGGCGCGGGCGCGCTTGGCTGCCGGTGCGGCTGGGCAGCGGTTGGGCACGTTGCTCGTAGCGCAGGACGGGCAAGGGCCGTGCCTGGGACAATGGTTTGGGGTTTCGGGCGGGGTGTCTTCGTTCCGCGGGCCGCCTCCGCCACCCCCGCCGCCGATGATGGCGTCGGCGATGGACCAGATTGTGGTGACGGGCAGCGGGCGCGCGCCAGCGATCACGGTTGCCGACATCGAGGCGCTCAATCTGCCGGCGGATCCAGAGCCGTTGCGGCTGAGCGGCGCGGTGTGTTTGGTTTATGCAATTGCGCCATAGGGACGCGGGGTGGCGGCTTGCCGCGCGATTGCCTTGTTCAGGTGTCATGGGGGCGTGGTAAAGGCCCACCCCTGTGGCGTTGTTGATCGACGCCAAACTCAAGTACAAGGAGACATTCAATGCGTAAGGCGTTCTTGGCGCTTCTAGCGGCCAGTGCGATGGCGCTGGCGGCTTGCGAATCCACCGGCGGCGGTTATGGCGGTGGCGGCGGCGGTGGCGGCACGCAACTGTCTCAATGCATGCGCAATGCGCTGATTGGGGCGGGCGTTGGTGCTGTTCTGGGCGGGGCGACGGCTCCGGATGGCAACCGCGGCGAAAACGCGGCCCTTGGGGCGGCGGCCGGCGGCCTTGGCACCTATGCGGTGTGCCGGTGGGTTTCCAGCAACAACCAGCAGGCGCGGGTGGAACAAACCTACTACCAGGCGCTCAACCAGAACGCGCCGGTTTCGGCACCGCTGGCGGGGCCGAACGGGCGTCCGGCTACGTTGAGTGTGGCGCGTCCTGTGACTGCGCCAGGTCGGCCGGCCACGTGCCGGGTGATCAATGCCACGATCAATGACGGGGCCAGCACGTCGTCGCTGCCGCAGGAAACGTTCTGCCAACAGGCAGACGGCAGCTGGGCGCCGGTGGCTTAATCGCGCCTGCCCTCTTGGCAATGAGAAGCGGCCGACGGAGCCCCCTCCGTCGGCCGTTTTTTGTTTGTTGTCCTTTTTGGGGAAGTGGCGTGCCTATTGGGCCGCGAACGCCAAGCGGCTACGGGAGTAGCGGCTATCTGGCGACAAATTTTCATGCAGGGCGCGCAGGTCGGCGCGGTGGCTTTGCGCGACGGCGTCATCCACGGTCAAGCGCACACAAGTCTGCAGATCACGGGCCCGATGCGCGCCACGAACATACTCTGCCGCGCAGACGTCTTCTGCAGCCCTGAGGATCGTCGCGTGCGCTTCCATGGCGCTCTGCGTTTGGTACAGGACCAGTACGTGTTCTTCCGCAACCGCCGCGGGAGCGGTCGCGGTTGCGACAAGGATGCAGGCAGCGGCCAACAGTTTTAGTCTCATCGATCGTCTCCAACATTTTCCGTAAGACTTTGAAACCCCAATGGTTTCCTAGGTCCGGGTAGGACGACATCTGCGTGCAGGGCGGATTGGTTTGGGCGTTTAGGGTGGCTCGCGCTTGGCTGGGCGTCGCCTACTCTTCACCGTCACGTATTCCATCTGTCACGCTTATGTCATCGTTCTGTCACAATAAACTGTCATCTATTCGTCATATACGCAATGGGGGCGTACGGATTTATTCACGCCTAGGTGTGTGGTCTGCTGGCACCGCCAGACATCACTTATCGCGTTGGTTTTATTTCTCTTTTAGGCCGCGACGACGTCGCTAACCACGGCGGCTGTCTGATCGGCGAAGGTTAACAGAAAGCGAGAGCCCTGCCCCAGCTCGCTTGTAACCGTCACATCGCCACCCATGGCGCGCGCCAAGCGGCGGGTAATCGCCAGGCCCAAGCCCGTGCCTTCTGCCGCGCGGCTGTAGGAGGTATCGACCTGGCTGAAGGGCATGAAGAGGTTGGCTTGATCGGCCTTCGTCATGCCGATCCCGGTGTCATTGACGACGACCTCAACCAGGCGGTTGTGGCCCCCCTGTCGTACGCCGATTTGCACAGTGATTTGGCCTTGGTCTGTAAACTTGGCGGCGTTGGACATCAGGTTCAGGAGGCATTGGCGGACGCGGCCCATGTCTGCAAAGACAAGTCCTGGATCGGCGCAGACCTCCACCGTCAGCGCATTGTCGCGGGCCAAGGCCATCGGCTTGACCTGTTCGGCGCATTCGTTGGCGAGTTCGACGATGCTGAAGCGATCCTCGCGCAATTGCATGGCACCAGCTTCGATCTTGGAGATATCCAGAACCTCGTTGATCAGCCCCAAAAGGTGTTTGCCGGCGGCGCGGATGCGGGTGACATCGGCTTCGATCGCTTCGGGGCTCGATTCTGAAAGCTCTTCCAAGATGATCTCGGAATAGCCGATGACGGCATTCAGGGGGGTGCGAAGTTCGTGGCTCATGGTGGCGAGGAAGCCAGACTTGGCACGGTTTGCGTCTTCAGCGCGGGTGCGGGCCTCTTCCAGTTCCTTGGTGCGCTCTTGAACACGTAACTCCAGCGCTTCGGCCTGTTGTTCGGCACTGAGTTGGGCCTCGATCAGTTCGCTGGCTGACTGGTAAGACGCGCGGGTGACCACAAGCACGTTGATCATCCCGAGCGCGCCCAGCAGCACCATCACGCCCCACTCGCCCGGGGCCGCCTGAAGCGCGCCCATCGCCACCGCCAAGATAAACGGCGGCGTCGTGTAAAGTGGCATTTTGGCCGTGATCCAGTGTTGTCCGGACGCCACCAAAAGCGCCCCATAGGAGCACAGGACCGCAAGCATAGGGCCGGCACCGGGCGCGAAGCTCAACAACGCAAATGGGATCGAGTAAAGCAGGCATATCGCGGCGATTTGGGCGATCGTGGAACGGGTGAGGGTTTCCACCTCTTCGAGTTTCAATGAACCGGCACGATCGAGCGAGGCCCGCAGTTTTCGGCGCATGCGCAGATCGAGGTATGTCGAAAGGAGCGCAAACGCCAACGTCATGACCCACCAGGGGCCTTCCACCGCCAAAAATACGCAAGCTGTGATGAGGCCAGCGAGGATCAGCCGCACGCTGCCGTGGGCCCGGAGCGCGCGGTCGTAATAGCCTTCCAGCGCTAGAATCTGGCGTTTTGCTGTGCGTTCGGCTTCTGTCATGCTCGACTTGCTTTCGCAGTTGATCAAGCAAACTAACGCAAACAGTTTAAAGGATTGATGCCAACCGGGCGCTTTGGCGCTCGGGT
Source organism: Caulobacterales bacterium (assembly GCA_049314555.1). Classification (GTDB taxonomy): domain Bacteria; phylum Pseudomonadota; class Alphaproteobacteria; order Caulobacterales; family Aquidulcibacteraceae; genus REEB509. The sequence goes on along the minus strand of JBMOEW010000019.1, from coordinate 9,652 downwards.
ATGGTGAAAGAGGGGTTAAGGCACGCCTCGACGGGAGGCATTTGGGTGCGTATATCGGGCGCTCAGCTCAAAAGGATCGCACTCCCATGGCGGACAAACCCGCGCAGTACATTTTCTCGATGCAGGGCCTGACCAAAGCCTATCCGGGTGGCAAAAAGGTCTTTGAGAACATTTGGTTGTCTTTCTATCCAGACGCCAAGATCGGGGTGGTCGGGGTTAACGGGTCGGGTAAGTCGACGCTGTTGAAGATCATGGCCGGGATGGACAAGGACTTCACCGGGGAAGCGATGCCGCTGTCTGGCACCAAAATGGGCTATCTGGAGCAGGAGCCGCATCTGGACCCTGCCCTCACGGTGCGGGAAAACGCCGAGGCCTGGTGTGAAGAGAAAAAGCTCCTCACCCGCTTCAACGAAGTGTCGATGGAGGTGGGCGAGAACTACACTGACGAGCTGATGGAGGAGATGACCAGCCTGCAGGAGCGGATCGACGCCAGCGACGCTTGGGACATCGATAGCCGGATCGATATGGCGATGGACGCGTTGCGCTGCCCGCCTGACGACAGCGGCGTTGAGAAGCTGTCTGGCGGGGAGCGGCGGCGGGTGGCGTTGTGCCGGCTGTTGCTGGCGAAGCCCGACATGCTGCTGCTGGACGAACCGACCAACCATTTGGACGCCGAAAGCGTGGCGTGGCTGCAGCACCATCTAGAGAATTTTCCGGGCTGCGTGATCCTGGTGACCCACGACCGCTACTTCCTGGATCAGGTGACGAAATGGACGCTGGAGCTCGATCGCGGCAAGGGCATTCCTTACGAGGGCAATTATTCGGCGTGGCTGGAGCAGAAGTTCAAGCGGGTTGAGCAGGAACAGTCCGAAAGCGAAGCGCGTCGCAAGATGATGGCGCGCGAGTTGGACTGGGTGCGCCAAAGCCCAAAGGCGCGCCAAGCCAAAAGCAAGGCGCGGCTCAACCGGTATGAGGACATGGCGGCGGAGGCGGAGCGCGAAAAGCAGACGTTCGCCACGATCCAGATTCCGCCGGGGCCGCGGCTTGGCAACAACGTGATCGCGTTTGACAAGCTGAACAAAGGGTTTGGCGACAAGCTTTTGATCCGTGAGCTGACGTTCAAGCTGCCGCCGAACGGGATCATCGGCATCATCGGGCCGAACGGGGCGGGCAAGTCCACGCTGTTTAAGATGATCGCCGGCCAGGAAAAGCCCGATGCGGGGGCGATCACGATTGGCGATTCCGTGAAGCTTGGCTTTGTTGATCAGAGCCGGGATAATCTGGATCCGTCAAAAACCATCTGGGAAGAGATTTCCGGCGGGTTTGACATGATTGATGTGGGCGGGCGCGAAGTGCCTTCCAGGGCTTATGTGTCCAGCTTCAACTTCAAGGGCGGGGATCAGCAGAAAAAGGTTGGCCTGCTGTCTGGCGGGGAGCGCAACCGGGTGCATCTGGCAAAGACCCTGCGGATGGGGGCCAATGTGTTGATGCTGGACGAACCGACCAACGACCTCGACGTGGAAACGCTGCAGGCGCTGGAAGTGGCGCTGGAGGATTGGCCGGGGTGTGCGGTGGTGATCAGCCACGATCGTTGGTTCTTGGATCGTCTGGCTACCCACATATTGGCTTTTGAAGGCGACAGCCACGTTGAGTGGTTTGAAGGCAACTTCGAGGCCTATGAGGAAGACAAGAAGCGCCGCCTGGGGATCACCGAGATCATCCCGAGCCGGATCAAGTTCCAGAAGTTTGGGCGGTAGGGGTGGTCCCTGGGGCGGAGGCGGCTTTTGTTTCGCCGGAGAAAGCGCGCTATCTGCTTGACGCCGACCATCTGGGAAATGGCGGCAAAGCGGGCTTCTTTACTGCCTTCGGCTTTCAATTGAGTTTGCCGGAGGCGCTCGCTTCCGCCTTGCTCGCCACGGCGCGCGCAAGCGTGCATGCTACCATTCGGGTTCATTTTGGGGTACACTACGTCGTCATCGCGCCAATTGATGCGCCCGATGGCCGCCGACTGTGGGTGAAAGCGGTCTGGCGCGTTGACGATGCTGGCGGGCCGCCGCGATTGGTGACCGCCTACCCGGAAAGCCCCGCCCGATGAAGGAACTCGATGTTGTTGTCCTAACCAAGGATTATCCCGCAGAAGGGCTGGCGGCGGGGCGTCGCGGGACGATTGTGGATTTGCCAATACACAGCCCGCCAAGGGAATGGTGCGTGGTTGAATTTCCCGGCCCATCTGGCGGCGGAGAAGATGACGGCGTGCTGGCGGACATCCGCATTGCTGACCTTAGCCTCGCCCCGGCTGAAGGGCGCGGACACGTCGCCGCCGAATAGCCCCCGCCCTTTCCAGGGATATCGCCGCTGGTTAATGTGACGCACTGGGCGCTTTGGGGGCTGATCCACGACCGCAGAATTGGGGGCCAAGCCGCGGGAGGACGCGCCGGCCACGGGCTTTAAGGCCATATGGTCCCGCGGCTTGACGTGGATTGCGCTGTTCGGTTCGGCCTGGGCCTTCTTGAGCGTTTTCGATCATTTGATCCCGGGCCTGATCCGCTTTTCGATCATTGCCAAGGGCCTCACCGCCGCTTATCGCGCCGGTCGAGACTGGGTGTGGGATCAGGTGCAGTGGGCGTTCGCCTTCATCCAAATCCGCATCCCGGAGCTGCCGCCCTATTGGCTTGATGCGCTGGCGATCGCTGGACTGGTGCTCGCCGCGCTGAACTTTGAGAGCATCCACCGCTTTGGACGCAGCCTGGTGTTAGACTTTGGGCGGCATATCTTGGGCTATGTGGCAAGAATGATTGGTGGCGAAAGGCATGACCGCGCAACTCTTTTTGCATGGCGCATAGGAAGGCATTGGGCGAGTGCGGCGTTCTTATACCTGGGCTTTTGGATCTTGGGCTTTGCCGTACGCGCTGGGCTTGAAGCGCTCGGCCTTGAAGTGCCGCTCTTGTTTCCGCCATCGTGGATGTGGATCCAGCCGGGACTTGAAGCCTTTTATCTCGGGCTATTTTTTCTTTTAAGCTGTGTGATCATTGATCGGTGGAAAGGTGACCCACAATCGGCTCCTCGCGGATCGATCAAAGCAGTTGCGCGTTTTGCCGTCGACACACTTTGTTTTGTCCCCACGATCTTTGTCTTGGTCATGTCCGCTTTCGTCAATGGTTGGCGCTCGCTTGCCCTTGCCTTGGCGTTGGTGGCGGCGCTGATCGGAGCAAATGCCGCGGCGGTGCATTACATTGACCCCACGCTGCAACGCCCGCCGCAATGGCTGTGCGCGCTGGTCAACGCCGACCCGCAGGCAGCGCCCGAGCCGCGCTGCAAGCCCGTCTAACGCCCCCCTTGCCTCCCGCAACGTCAGCGTGTCTATCCCGCTTTGCGGCCCCGTAGAATGGTAGAAGGCCGCGAATACAGGAGAGACCTTCATGGCCCACATCGGCTATCTCAGCATTGGCACAAACGACTTTGAACGGGCGTGCGCTTTCTATGACGTTTTGCTCGCCCCGATGGGCGGCAAGCGCCTGTTTCCAACCCCGGTGGGCCAGATGTTCAGCTTGGGCAGTGGCGCGATGCTTATGGTGGCGCGGCCATTGAACGGGCAACCGGCTACGATCGGAAATGGATCGATGGTGGCGATCCAGGTGGACAGCAAAGAGATGGTGGCAGCGCTGCACGCCCAGTGTCTGGCGCTGGGCGGGACCTGTGAAGGCGAGCCAGGGCCGCGGGGTTCCTTTGGCGAGTTTGCCTATTTCCGTGACCTCGATGGCAACAAGCTGGCGGTCTATCACACCGGCGGCTGAGGCTTTCTTCCGGCTTTGGGCTTTGTTACAAGCGCGCTCATGATCAATCGTCGCGCGTTTGTAGCCTTGCCTGCCCTGTTTGCCCTTGGTGCTTCGGGGGCTCTGGGGGCGTGTTCGTCGCTGGAGACGTTCAATACGCTGGCACCGCGGGACGGCCAAGGCCATCTGGTGGCCCGCGATATCGCGTATGGGGCCGGCCCGCGCCACATGCTGGACGTGTATGCGCCGAAGGCCGGGGCGACAGCGGCGCCGGTGGTGGTGTTTTTCTACGGCGGGTCTTGGACGTGGGGCGACCGGCGGGATTATCGCTGGGTTGGGGCAGCGCTCGCCGCGCAAGGGTTTGTGGCGGTGCTGGCGGACTATCGGCTTGTGCCAGAGGTGGTGTTTCCGGCGTTTGTGGAAGACGGCGCGGCGGCCGTGCGATGGACTGAGGCCAACATTGGGGCCTATGGCGGGGACCCTCAGAAAATCGTGGTGATGGGGCATTCGGCCGGGGCCTATAACGCCATTATGCTTGCGCTCGATCCGCGTTTTGGGGTGCAGCAGTCCCTCGCCGGGGCGATTGGGATGGCCGGGCCTTATGATTTCCTGCCGTTCGATGTTGAGGCTTCGATCAACGCGTTTGGAAGCTATCAGCCGCCGGAAGCGACCCAGCCTGTTGCGCTGGTAAGTGCGCAGGCCCCGCCCTGCCTGCTCTTGACCGGCACAGACGACGACGTGGTGGCCCCGCGCAACAGCGAAGAACTGGCGCGCCGGCTGACCGCCGCGGGGGGCGTGGCGGCTGTCAAAGCCTATCCGGGGATGAACCACTACGCGATCGTGTTGGCGCTTTCTGTGCCGTTTCGCGGCCGCGGCCCGGTGCTTGCGGATGTGGCGGGGTTTGTGCGCCAGGTGACTGCGTAATTTCGCAACCTCTGTCGCGCTTTGGCGTACTCGCTTATACCTTAGGCCGGAGGTGCCGCGACGTGGACGCAATGAACTTCAATGCCTTGATGGTCTATGGGGTTTACGCGGCCGTATTCCTGGGGCCGTTCGTGCAGGAAGATGCGGCGGTGCTTGGGGGGGCCACGGCGGCGATGACCTCGCCGCACCCGGAGCTGGTGCTAGGGTTGTTGTTTTGGGGCCTGATGGTTTCTGACACCTGGAAGTATGTGGCGGGGCGGATGGCCGGACGGTGGCGCTATGTGGCGCGCCTGGCGGAGGGGCCGCGGGCGGCAAAGGTGGGCGAGGTGATCGGCAACCGGTTGGGGCTTGCGTTGCTGACCGCGCGCTTCGTGCCGGGCACGCGGATCCCGCTTTATGTGCTGGCGGGGCTGAACAAGGCGCCGGTGGCAAAATTCATGATCGTTTTGGCGCTGTCTGCGTTGGCCTATATCTCGATTGCGATGGGGTTGGTTTGGTTGATTGGTGCGAAAGCCGCGACGGGGTTGACGATCGCTGCGGTGGTGGCTTTGGCGATTGGGGCGCTGATCTTGCGGTTTCGGCGACCCCGGGTGGCGCAGGGCACTTGAAGCGAGGCGTGCCGCGGCGGAGGTTAGAGCGGCTTTTCCAATACAACGAACATCAGGTCTTGGGTTTTCGGCAAGCCGAAGCGCTCGTCTTCCAGGGGAAACGGTTCTTCCTGGCCGGTCAGCTGATAGCCGCGGCGCAGGTAGAAATCGATCAGTTCGCCCCGCGATCTGATCACCGTCATGCGCATGGCGGTGGCCTGCCAGCGCTCTTTTGCAAAGCTTTCAGCAGCGGTGATCAAGCGCTTGCCGAGGCCCGCTGCCTGAAGGGTTGGGCTCACCGCCAGCATGCCGAGGTAAGCTGAGGGGCCGGACGTGGTTGCCACGTTGACACAGCCGGCCAGCCCCTGCCCAGCCCGCGCGATCAGCACCACTTGGCTTGGATCGGCGATCATCTCCTGCAGGCGGGCTTGGTCTGTGCGCTGGCCGCCCAAGAGATCGGCTTCGTGGGTCCAGCCTTGCTTGGCGCTTTCGCCGCGGTAGGCGCTTTCGACCAAGACGTGGATGGCCGGCACATCGGCGGCGGTGGAGATCTGAATGGTGACGTCGTACATCGGCCATCTTGGCCTGCACTGGCGTCTTTTTTCAATGGGTTGCCCCGGCCCATTTTCGCCTTGATTAGCGGCTGCACTGCGGCTTTTCCCTGCTCGCTTTACGAGGGTTGATTATGCGGCGCGCCATTTTGCTCTTGCCGGTTTTTACTTTGCTCGCAGGCTGCGCATCTGTTTTTGACGCGCAATGGGAGCGACAGGCCCGCGCGCAATGCGACCAGACACGGCCAAGCGAGCGGGGCAGCTGCCATGACGAGGTGGACCGCGCGATGCAGAAGCGAGACCGCGACGACGGCTAACGTTGCGCCCAGGCCAAGGCGGATAGGTCCGCTTTGAGCGACCGAAACAGGTCCAGGCGGGTCTGATCCATCGCGCGCAGGCTTTCGACTTCTGAGACAGCGATCATGCGCAGGAATTCCAGCTTGTCTGCGATCGCGTCCACGACCGTGGCCGGGGTTTGGACCACAGCGGCGATGAGTTCGTATTGCTTGGTCATGAGCGTATCGACTTCCAGGTTGAATTCCTTTTGCAACGCTGGGTGCAGGTTTGACGATGCTTGCAGGGCCGCCTCGCAGGCGACGCGGCGGTCCTGGTGGGCAAGCCACTGCTTCGTCATGCCCACAAACGTCGAACCGTTGCGGGTTGGTTCTGCCCTTAACTGGGAAATCGCCGGCATCAACATTTCACCCTTCAGCAATGGCGCGGTGCCGATTTGCGGCGCTGCCCCTAAGGTAGGGCGGTTAATGTGAGCCTGAACGCGCCGTTCAGCCGCGATTCATCCAGCGCCTTGGGGGCCGTGGTGCCTTGCTTGCGGGCCGTCACGACGATTGGTGTTTGATGTGTGCGGGCGTGACCGCGTAAAGCAACGCGGGTTGAGGCTGCTTTGACTTTGGCAGAGTCTCACAGGGGAGTGCACGAGGATGGCTGAAGCCGCATTGGGGGATCTGCCGGCGGAAAAGGCCGCGCGCTATCAGGCGATTGGCCGCGAGATCGCGGCCGTGTTGGAGGGCGAAAGTAACGTGACGGCGCGCCTTGCAACCACCGCGTGCCTGTTGCGCGCGGCGTTTGGGGATCTGTACTTTTGGGTGGGGTTTTACCTGGTGGACCCGGCCAAGCCCCAGGAGCTGGTAGTGGGCCCTTATCAGGGCACGCTGGGGTGTTTGCGGATCCCGTTTGGCAAGGGTGTTTGCGGGGCAGCGGCGGCGCAACGACGCACCCTCATCGTGCCGGACGTAGAAGCGTTTACTGGGCACATTGCCTGCGACAGCCGGTCGCGGTCTGAGATCGTTGTGCCGGTGTTTCACCCTGATGGTGCGCTCGCGGGGGTGCTGGACGTCGATTCCACCGTGCTCGGTGCGTTTGATGAGGCGGACCAGGCCGGGCTTGAAGCGATTTGTACTGCGCTTTTGCCCGGCTTTTAGTTCGGGCGGGGCCTTGTGGTGATTAGGGCGTCCTTTGGGGGTTGTTCGGCCGCAGGCGGTGTCACGACGACGGCCTCTGAGACCACTTCTGCAGGCGCGACGCGGGCTGGCGGCGGCGCTGGCGGCGGCGGGGCGACGGCCGCTAGACCCGGGACACGGTCTGTGCCGCGCACCCCGTAGACGCGCGCTCCGGTGAAGTCAGTGCCGATCGGTTCGGTGCGCCCGCCCACGCATTGGCCGAGGAAGCCTTCGACGGCGCCATACCAGGACAACCGATTTTGTGGCCGGGCCAGGCCGTGGCCTTCGTCGGGGTAGACCAAATAGGTGACGTTCGCACGGTTTGCTGCGAGGGCTGCAACGATCTGATCGCTTTCGGCGCGGGGAACCCGGGGATCGCGGGCCCCCTGCCCGACCAGCAGCGGCGCGCGCATGCGAGCGGTGGTGAATAAGGGCGAGCGTTCGCGCAGCAGATCGCGGCCAGCTTGGGTGCGGGGATCGCCAACCCTGGCAAACAATTCCGTGCGGTAGGCCGCCCAATAGGGCGGGATGGCATTCAGAAGGCTGATCAGATTGGACGGCCCAACGAGGCTGACCCCGCAGGCGTACAGGTCTGGCGTGAACGCCAAGCCGGCCAGCGTGGCATAGCCGCCATACGACCCCCCCATGATCGCCACCCGATCAGGGGTGGCAATTCCTTCGGCAACGGCCCAGGCGACGGCGTCGCTGAGGTCGTCCTGCATGGCGCGGCCCCATTGCAGATCGCCGGCGTTGAGGAAGTTTTTGCCAAAGCCCGTCGATCCGCGAAAATTCACGCTCAACACCGCATAGCCGCGGTTGGCGAGCCATTGGTGGCGGGGATCAAAGCCATAGCTGTCGCGGGACCAGGGGCCGCCATGCACCAACAGGACCAGGGGTCCGGGCGTTTCTGGGCGGCCATCGCCGTCGCCATCGGCATCAGGCGGCAAGGTGAGGTAGGACACCAACGTCAGGCCATCGCGGGCTTGGATCTCCCGCGGGAGCATCGGCTGGAGCGGGGCCTGCGCGAGTTCGGGGCGGTGGTTGAACAAGCGGCCGAGGCGCTCGGCCTCCGGGCGGCGGCGATCATAGACCCAGCTGCGCACCGGTATCGTGGGGCTCGATTCTTCGATGGTCCAGACTTGGTCGTCGGTGGAGCGACTGACCACCTCGACTTGGCCTTCCAAGGCCGCTTCCAGGGCTGTGATTTCGGCGCGGGCGTCGTCTGTCAGGCCGCGCCACTCTCGGCGCAGGAACTCGACGGCATAGGCCTCTGGCGCGAAGGTTTGGGGGTTGAGCCACACATCGACGATGTCGGCGTCGGGGCTTTCGGCGATCTTTTCCTTGGCACCTGTGGTGGCGCTCATGCGCACGAGGGCTGCGGTATCGGCGCTGGAGGAATCGAACATCAAGACGTGTTCGTTGTCCGCTTCAAAGCCGATCAAGTGGCTCATTTGGCTGTCTTCAAAGAGGATTTCAGACAGCACTGTCCAGCGGCCGGTGGCGCTGCGTGACCAGATTTCCTCGGTGCCGTTGTCGAGGGTTTTCACGGCCAGGCGCAAGCGTCCGGCGCGGTCGGCCACCCAGCCGGAAAACTGGCGGTTGTTGAGCATCACGCGGGTGCGTTCGCCGTTGGCCAAGGCAATGGAGTACACATCGGGCCAAGACCGGTCGCGCTCGTTGAGCGTGACCAGCACGTGTTCTGGATCTCCGGGGGCTGCCGCGACAAGCTCTGCGCGCACGCCTGCGGGGGTGAGCGCCAAAGGCGCTCCGCCAGCAGCCGGGACCAGGAAAATGCGCCAATTCTCGTCGCCACGGTCATCTTGGGCGTAAAGCACCGCCGCGGAATTTTGCGCCCACTCAAACTGGCGAATGCCGCGGGCGATATCGTTGGTGACCGGCTTTGCGGCCGCCAGATTGGCGATGGGTGCCACCCATACGTTCAGATAGCCCTGGTGAGGCGCGAGATAGGCAACCATCGCGCCGTTTGGGCTAACCTTTGGGCTGGCATAGGCGGGATCTGCGAACAGCGCCGTGCGGGCGATCATAGGCACGGGGGCGGTGGCTTCAGGGGCTGCAGGTATTGGCGTGGGGGTGCATGCAGCCACGGCGCACAAAAGCAGGCCAAAAAGCACGGCAAGCGTTGGGTGCGATCGACGAAGCGCCCGCAGCGGTCTTGTCGAGCGAATCCCTGCTCGGCGTGCGAGGCGGTGGATCAATGGCATGCGATCGGTCTCCAGGGCACGCGCCGGGGTCGCCGGATCATGAACCTAACGAATTATGGGCACGGGCGAAACCGCGATGGTTCATAAGAATTAACCGCATTTGATATGCCATGACGAATGTCACAGGGGTATGGCGGG
>JBMOEW010000018.1:0-60854 GCA_049314555.1 Caulobacterales bacterium | reverse complement strand
CCCCGAATTTCGAGCCGCCGTTATCGCGAGTTAACGATTTAGGATTTGGCCCTGGGGGTGGGTCGGGGCGGCCTGCGCTTGCGTCACTCCCCTTTGATCCCCGTCAGAGGGTTTGCCTAAACCCGAGGACACAACGAAGTGATCACTAAGCGACGGGAAGTCGCGCTTTAATGTTTTGTTAATGACCCTATCCTGCGCAATCTGAAATGGGGTGTTCCTGATGACTTCCGAACCCTTCGTCTATTGGAAGCCTGGCGACGAAGAGCGGCAAATCCGCGTCTTTATTAGCCACCGCTATGACCGTGATAAACAGGTTTACGACGACGTCCTGCACGCCCTGCGGGCCGAACGCCATGTTGTTCAGGACATCTCCCTGACGGCAGCGGACAAACTCACGGGCCCTCGGGGCGGCCCGCGCCCCGACTTGGAAATCCAGGCCGAGATTGCTGCGCGGATTTACACCTCCGACCTCTTGATCGCCTCAAGTCGTCCCGGGACGGGCACTTCGGAGTGGCTGAGTTGGGAGGTGGGCCTCGCAGCGATTGGCTATGGTGTGCCCGTTTTGTTCGTCAAGGAACACGACATGACGTACCAAACAAAGCTGGTAAGAGAGATCGCAGGAATGGGGCTCCCCCATCGTGTGGCCGAGCGTCGAACCGACGATATCGTCCGCAAAGCCGTTGAACTTATTGATGGACGGCCAGATTGGGGCGTCCGATTTGAGGAAGAAGGGCCAAAAGTACGTTTCCGCGGCCCTACCCAAACGGCCCGTGATAGCGTTCGCGAGAAACTGCCTTTCACGCCGCGTCTGCCGCGGCTTGCCTCGACACACGACCAAAAGTCTTCGATTTGGAACCGATTGACTGGCAAATCCAAGTCCAGCGAAGACGGGTCGCAGCCCTTAGGATAGCCTACCCCGTATAATCTTACCCCCACATCCCTAGGCTCACATTGGCCTCGGCAATCAACCCTGGCTTTAGCGCCTCTTCAAACCGCACAACCGCGATGGCCCAGGCGCTCTCGCCGCGTGTATGCACGTGCGTCACCCGGGCATTGACATCCACCACCCAATACTCCCGCACCCCATAGTCCCAATAAAGCGCCGCCTTCACGTTAAGGTCGAATTTCAAGCTCGTGTCAGCGATCTCGGCCACCAACAGCACCGAATCGCCCCGCGCCTGACTGGGGCGGACGCCCGCGGCGGTGATGAACACATCCGGCTCAGGCGCTTCTTCCCTGTCGAGGATAAAGGTCGTATCCGGACCCACCCAATATGCGTCCGGATCAAGATGGCGATTGAACCACCAAATCAGCCGCGCCTTCAGATACGAATGCAGATCACCTTCCCCGGGCATTTCAATCAGCTCCCCGTGGATGAGTTCGCAGCGATGGTCAGGCGGCAAGATGCCCACCCCCTGCATACGCTGGACATCATCGACGGTCAGTCGCCACTTGGTTGGCTCCGTGATCGGGGGGCGGATCAGTCCGTTCATGGTCGAGAATTATCACACCCGTCGCAGCCGTGCGACGTAAAACCCATCAGTTCCGGTTTTGGACGGCGTAAACTGAACCCCAACAGACCGCACCCAGCAAGGCGCGCTGGTCTGGACTGGCTCTGGCCGAAAATCAGGGTTCCGCGAAAGGAACGCCGCCACCGCGTGCTCGTTCTCCTCTGGAAACACCGAACACGTCACATACACCAGCAAGCCGCCTCGCTTAACAAGGCGTGCCCCCAACAGCAGGGCTTCCTGCTGCTCCTTGCCGCGCACTTCCAACGCACCGGGACGCAGACGCCACTTCGCATCCGGCGCCCGCCGCCACGTGCCAGATCCGGTGCACGGCGCATCCACCAAAGCCACATCAAGATGGCCCGCAAGGTCGCCCATCACATCGCGGCTGCGCACCGGTGGCCGCACCTGAACGTTGCGCACCCCGGCCCGCTCAAGCCGCGCGATAATCGGCCCAAGCCGCTGCCCCTCAACATCGTAGGCGTAGATCTGCCCTTTGTTTTCCATCGCCGCCGCAAGCGCCAGGGTCTTGCCACCCCCGCCCGCGCAAACATCGCCCACTTGCTGGCCGGGCAGCACGCCACACAGGTGCGCAGCGATCTGGCTGCCTTCGTCTTGCACTTCAAACCAGCCGCGCTCGAACGCCACATCGCCCGCCCAATTGAACGTCCGTCCAAACGTCCAGGGCAGGCGAATGCCCAAAGGCGCATGCGGCGTTGGTACAGGCGTGGCTGCCAAACGCGGCGTGTCGGCCAAGGCGGCGATCACTTTATCGCGGCTGGTCTTGAGCGTATTGACCCGCAGGTCCAAAGCGGCCGGTGCCGCCAACGCTGCCCCTTCGCTCACCCGCGCCTCGCCAAACGCGGCCGCAAAACTTGCCTCCGCCCACTCCGGATAATCCCCAGCGACGTGCGCGGGTGCCCCTTCCAGGCTGGGTCGCAACAACCGCACGCGCTCGTCGTCCTCCAAACCCGGCGGGCCATGGGGATCGTCGAGCAGCTGCGCCTCAAGCCCCTCAACGCTCTCTCCAAGACCATAAACAACGGCCCCAAACACGTGGGCCCGCGCCAGATCGCTTTGAAGCCGCCAGGCACTCGATTGGCGCCAGCGCAGCGCACAAAACACCAGATCCCCGATTGCAGCGCGGTCCTTGGATCCCGCAAACCGGTGCGACAGCATCCAATCCTTCACCGCATCGCTGCCAGGGCGCTTGCGGGTTTCGATGTCAGTCAGGATCTCGATGGCCGCCTGCAGGCGCGCGCCAGGACGCATGGGTGGAACCCCTCTCAACGCGCGGCCAACTCGCCACACAATTTTCTGTTTTTGAATCGATCAGTTACCCGACGGGGTAGGAGCCATCGCTAAAGAGGGGAGCATGATGAAGCAAGCCCAGATCGCCGCAGCCGCTATGGCATGCGCTGCAAGCATCACAGCCAGCGCTGCGGCGGGCTCCGCAACCGCCTTGGTCGCCAGAACCCCATTTGAAAGCCATGACACAAACAATGGCACCGTTCGCTACTACTTGGCCCCAGCGCCAGCGGAGCCCCGCCCGCTGCTGCTCGTGATACAAGGCTCTGGCTGCGAGCCCGTGTTCCAGCCGGGCCCAGCCGGCATGCGCGCCACTGCCTCCCAAGACGTGCTGCAAGAGATGAGCAATGGCCGATTTGTCGTGATGGTTGTCGATAAGCTTGGCGTGACCTCTGAAGCCGCCTCCCGCGCAACAAACCCAGGGGCGCTAACGGGTTGCGCCGAAACCGTCCGCGCCAACCACAGCCTGCCGGCCTGGACAGCGGCGCTAGGGCGCGCCATCGATGCGGCTCGCGCAGATCCCCGCGTCGATCCGCGCGCAGGCGTGCGGGTCCTGGGCATGTCCGAAGGGGCAGTCACCGCCGCCCGCCTCGCCGCGGAACGCCCAGACATCAGCCACGTCACCTTCATCTCTGGCACCGGCTGCAACCAATGGGACGATATGTTCGTGGTAGCGCCCCGCTGGCAGCCAAACGATCCCGCCGGGGCGATCAGCTATGTGGAAACGCAGCTCCGCAGTGTCTTCGCCAATCCAGAAGACACACAGGCCGATGTGTTGGGCCAAACAAGCCTGTACTGGTCCACCTTTGGCCGGGCATGCGCCGCCGAAGATCTGGCCAAAAGCAACGCAGATGTTTTCCTCGCTTGGGGCACGGACGACCCGCAGATTGACCCCTCCGGCGTAGAGGCGATCCCCGCCGCCCTGCTTGCGGCCGGGCGGACCTTCCACGCCAAGCGCGTGTTTGCAGGCAGCCACACCCTGGACACCCCAGGATCAGAGCCCTTCGCCAACCTTTTCACCATTTACGAAGAAGCGCTGGCATGGATGGAGGACACAGGGCCTTAAGAGGTGCTCCCGTCCGCGTCGGCCGCTCGAATTTCTTGACCAAACACAACGAGGTTCCCGTCTGGTCCCAAAACGCAAAGCTCCCGTTGGCCATAGGACTTGTCCGCCGGGCCATGCACATCGCCAGCCTTGAGCAGGTCCAACTTTGGCTTCAGCTCGCCGTAAAGCCCATCGACATCCCAGACGTCAAAGTAAACGCCAAACCGACGATTGCCGGGTGGAACAGACCCAGTGATGCTCTCATCCATCAACCGGATGCCCACTGTTTCACGATGCAGATAAGCGTAGCCCCCGCCCTTGATATGCAGGGTAAAGCCCAAAAGATCGCGGAAAAAGGCAACCCCAGCATCAAGGTCTGGCACAGCCATCACGGGCGTCACCTGGATGAAGCGATCCACCATGGCGCAGGTCCTTAGCCACCAACGGGGTAATTGGGTGCCTCGCGCGTAATGGCCACGTCATGCACATGGCTTTCGCGAAGCCCCGCGCTGGTGATTTTAACAAACCGCGCCCGCTCGCGGAAGTCCTTGAGCGTGCGCCCGCCCACATAGCCCATCGAAGCCCGCAGGCCACCCACGAGTTGGTGGAGAATATTGCCCACCGGCCCCTTGTAAGGCACCCGCCCCTCAATCCCTTCCGGAACCAATTTCATTTGATCTTGAACGTCTTTTTGGAAGTACCGATCCGCGCTGCCCCGCGCCATCGCCCCCAGCGAACCCATCCCCCGATAGCTCTTGTAGCTGCGACCCTGATACAAAATCACATCGCCCGGCGCTTCTTCGGTGCCGGCCAGCAACGAGCCGATCATCGCCACCTCAGCCCCCGCCGCGAGCGCCTTGGCAAGATCGCCAGAGAACTTGATCCCGCCATCGGCGATCACGGGGATGTCAGCTTTTTGTGCGGCTTCAACCGCATCGATGATGGCGGTCAATTGCGGAACACCAACCCCAGCAACGATCCGCGTCGTGCAGATGGAGCCGGGCCCGATCCCCACTTTAACCGCGTCCGCCCCAGCGTCGATCAAAGCCAACGCCGCCTCGCGCGTGGCGATGTTGCCAGCAATCACTTGCACCGCGTTGGAAGCGCGCTTGATCCGGTCCACAGCCTCCAGCACCGACCGCGAATGCCCGTGCGCGGTGTCGATCACCAACACGTCCACGCCCGCTTCGATCAAGGCAAGGCTGCGTTCAAAGCCCGCATCGCCCACCGTAGAAGCAGCCCCCACCCGCAACCGATGCTTGCTGTCTTTGGCGGCATTCGGGAAAGCCTGGGCCTTCTCAAAGTCCTTGACCGTCACAAGCCCCACGCAGCGATAGGCGTCGTCCACCACAATCAGCCGCTCGATCCGGTGCTTTTGCAGCAGGCGCTTGGCTTCGGCCTCGTCCACTCCTTCGCGCACTGTCACCAACGGATCAGTGGTCATCAAATCGACCACCCGCTGGCCGGGTTCTGCAAAGCGCATATCCCGGTTGGTCAAAATCCCAACCAGCTTCTTGGAGCCCTTCTCCACCACGGGAAACCCAGAAATCCGCCGCGCGGCTTTGATCTCTTGGACCTCTTTGATGCTCATTTCCGGGATGATCGTTACCGGGTCGATTACCATCCCGGCCTCGAATTTCTTAACCTGCCGCACCTGGTCGGCCTGTTCCTGCACCGTCAAATTGCGATGCAAAATCCCCATCCCGCCGGCCTGCGCCATCGCAATGGCCAGCCGCGCTTCGGTGACAGTATCCATCGCAGATGAGATCAGCGGAATGCTGAGAGAGACGCTCTTTGTCAGCCGCGTGCGGGTGTCAGCGTCCGCAGGGAGGACCTCGGACGCGCAGGGTTCGAGGAGAACATCGTCGAAAGTGAGGGCTTCACGGATTTCCATGGCGAGCAGGTAAATGGAACTTCAGCCCTTGTCCAGCGACAGGATCGTTACACCCGCCCCTTAAACCCCTGCGCCACCAGATAGACCTCTGAACTTTCCTGGCGGCTGGCCGGCGGTTTGGCATGCCGCACCGTGGCAAACGCCTGTTTGAGATCAGAAAGCAGGCTCGTATCCACCCCGCCTTGGAAAGCCTTGGTCACAAACGCTCCGCCCGGCGCAAGCACGTCCATGGCAAAGTGCGCCGCCACATCAGCCAAGGCCCCGGTCTTGATCTGGTCCGTGCGGGTGTGCCCTGTGGTATTGGCCGCCATGTCGGAAAGCACCAACTCCGGCGCTCCACCGAGCAAGCGCATCAGCTGCTCGCCGGCATCGTCATCCAGAAAATCCTTCTGCAAGAACGTCACACCGACCAAAGGTTCCACCGGCAGCAGGTCGATACCGACAATTCTGCCAGCCCCCGTTTTAACACACACCTGCGCCCATCCGCCGGGTGCCGCCCCAAGGTCCACAATGCGCTGACCCTTGCGCAACAACGAAAAGCGCTCGTCCAGCTCCAGCAATTTGAAGGCTGCCCGCGCGCGCCAACCGTCAGCCTTGGCACGGCGCACATACGGATCGTTCAGTTGCCGTTCCAACCACTTTTTAGAGCTTTCAGACTTGGCGCGGAAGGCATGTTGGGTCTTGCCCTCACCGCCGCGCCCAGAGTCCGCTTTGGCGGTTTTGGGCGGGCCCTTCCAGCGTCGCTTCTCTTCTGGGGGCTTGTCCTCGCTCATGCGCTGCCACCCCATGCCGTGCCGTGGCACGCCATCCGCCACAACAAGCCCTCCCGCAGGCCGCGATCTGCCACCCGGATCCGCGCCGAAGGATAGCGCTGCGTAAGCGCTTCCAAAATTGCACTGCCGGGCACCACAAGGTCCGCGCGCTCAGGGCCAATACACGGATGGGCACTGCGTTGGCTTTGGCTCATGGCCCGAAGCTGGGAAATCGTCTCTGCACAGTCTTTGGCTTTGAACCAAACGCCGTCCACCGCGGCCCGGCGATAGCGAGGCAAATTCAGATGCACCCCCGCAAGACTGGTCACCGCGCCAGACGTGCCGATCATCTGGCCACGCCCGGCCGCAAATTGCTCTGCCAGCGCTTCTGGCAAATTCGCTTCAGCAAGGGCCGTAGCGGTGTGGCCCATCATCGCTGAATACCAAGCGTCGCCATCCTGGTCCGCTTCCGGAAACGCATCCGCCAGCGAAACCACCCCAATCGGCAGCGAGGCCCACGCCACAAGGCGGGGCTCGCGCCCGGCAACCATCGAATGCGGTTCCACAAATGACAGTTCGGTCGAGCCCCCGCCAATATCAACGATCAGCGAAATCTCCGCGCGCGGCTCCACCAGCTCCGCACACCCCAAAGCCGACAACCGCGCCTCTTCTTCTGGGGTAATAACCTTCAAAGACAGCCCGGTCTGAGCCTTGACCCGTTCCAAAAACGCCGACCCGTTGGCCGCCAGGCGGCAGGCTTGGGTTGCAACGCAGGCGATGTCCGTCACCGCGTGTTGTGCGATCCGGCGCGCGCATTCCTGCAAGGCCTCAACCGTCCGGTTCATCGCCGGTTCCGCAAGGTGTCCCGTGGTGGCAAGGCCTTCACCGAGCCGCACGATCCGTGAGTATCCCCCCAAGACGCGGTAGCCCCGACGTGCAGGGGCCGCCACCAACAACCGGCAGTTGTTGGTTCCAAGGTCCAGCGCCGCAAAGCGGCGTGGACGGTGGCGATCTTGGGCCTCACTCATGGGCAGTTTTGTACGTCCTTTTCTGGGGCGCGCCGCACCAAGAGGCACCACGATGATTTTTGCTCACACATCGCCCGACAACAGCCGGCGCACAGACCCACTGCTTGCAGAGCTAGCTTAAGCCACCTACTTCACCCAACATGGTCATGCAGCACCCATCGCGAAAGGAGGGAGCTATGCGCGAAGCAAAGTTCTTGATCGGTCAGGTGGTTAAACACCGGATATTCCCGTTCCGCGGCGTGATCTACGACGTGGATGAGACGTTTAACAACACCGAGGAATGGTGGCAGGCGATCCCCGAGCAGATCCGCCCTCACAAAGATCAGCCGTTTTATCACTTGTTCGCTGAAAACGCTGACAATACCTACACGGCTTACGTCTCGGAGCAAAATCTACTCCCCGACGAAAGCGGAGAGCCCATCGCGCACCCCCAAGTGGCTGAACTCTTCGACAATCTGGAAGGGGATCGATACCAGCTGCGCGGACGCACCGTGAATTGAGCGCCTAGCGTTGAAAGTCGTAAAACCCGGGCCCTAACGGCAGGATTTGGGTCAGTTCATCAAGCGCAGTGAAGCATTCGTCGATCAGGTTGGGATCGCCCAAATCCTGTGGCGACACCTGCTCGCGGTAATGCCGCTGCACCCAGCCCTCAAGCTGGTCGGCGATCTGCTCTGTCAGCAAAAACCCCGGCGTCATCGCCGCAAGCTCCGCATCGCTCAGCACCACCCGCAGCCGCAGGCAAGCAGGCCCGCCGCCGTTGCGCATGCTCTCCCGAACGTCCGCCACCTCAACCGCGCCAATCGGCCCGCCATCGGCGATCATCGCCTGCACACAGGCCCAAACCTCTGGCGTCTCGGCCACTTCTGCAGGCGCAATCAGGGTCATCCTGTTGGCCCCAGGCACCGTCAGCAGCTGTGAATTGAACAGATAGCTGCCAATCGCCGCCTCAAGGCTCACCTGCGAACGGGGCACAATGGCCCAACGCGGCGCAAACAGGCCGTCTGACGCCCGCGCCAATGAGTGCTGCACGCCGCTGAGATCTTCAAAGGCGTCTTCGTGGCAAAACACGGTATCGAGGTTCGCCACCCCAACCACATCGTTGTGGAACGCACCTGCGTCCACAGCTCGTCCGGATTGCAACCAATAAAGCGTGCGATCGTGATCAAGCCCATGGCGGCGCGCAATCGCCTGCCCGGCCTCCAGTGTTTGACGCGCCGGGAAGCCCGCCCGTTGCGGGTCAAAGCCGCCGCGGCCATAGACAAACACCTCAACCCCAGGCGCTCCGTGCTCGGCGGCAAGGCGCATGTGGTTGGCAGCCCCCTCATCGGCAAAAACAGCCTGGGCCGGCAGCGCACCAAGAACGCAAAACCGCGAGGCATCCGCAAACATGCGCCCAAACAAGCGGGTCGCATGCTCGTGTTCCTGCGCCCGATGCGCCATGGTCACCAGATTGGCCGCGCTAAAGTGCATCCGCCCGTCTTGCGCATCAGCGCTAGGCGACACGGTGCCGGCGTTGGCCGCCCACATCGAAGACGCAGCAATCGCATTGCGGGCCAAACGTTGGTCTGTGCGCCACGCCGCTTCCCAAATGGCCCTGGGCGATCCTTGGAACCCTATCGACCGAAGCCACGGCAAATTCGGCCGCCCCATCGGGGCAAGCACCCCCTGGCGCAACCCCAGCCCCATCAGCCGTCGCATCTTGGAAATGCCCTGCAGGGCAGCCAAGCGCGGCTGCGCGACCGAGTCTTTATTGCGCGCTGAAGCCAGATTGCCTTCCGAAAGCCCTGCGTAGCTGTGGGTTGGGCCAATCAACCCGTCGAAGTTGACTTCCACCGCGCTCATGACCCCAACCCCGGCACCGCCGTCGCCACCGCAACATCGGCCGCCTGCGTGGCAACCGGGTAGGCGCAATAGTCCGCCGCATAATAAGCGCTGGGACGCAAGCTTCCCGAAGCGCCAGGCCCACCAAACGGCAAAGCCCCAGAAGCGCCAGTCGTGGGCCGGTTCCAATTCAAAACGCCAGCGCGAATCTGGCTGCCCGCTTGCTGCCAAATCGCCGGGTCATCGGTAATGACGCCGGCCGCGAGGCCAAACCGGGTCGCGTTCGCCACCGCAATGCCGGCCTCCAGCGAAGGCACCCGGATTACCTGGAGCAGGGGCCCAAAGGCCTCTTCGTCTTCAACGTTGACCCCAGTGACGTCCACAAGCGAAGGGGTCAGCACAGCGCCCTCCTGCCTGCTCGACAAGAGCGACCGACCGCCCGCTGCAAGCATCGCCGCCTCAAAAGCGCGAACCCGGCCTGCCGCGGCCACACTCGCCAAAGGCCCCATGAACGGCTCTGGCGCGCTGTCCCAAGACCCGATCTTGACCGAACGCGCAAGCGCAAGGGTCGCGGCAATCACATCCTCACCAAACGCCCCCTCCGGCAGGATCAGCCGCCGCGCACACGAGCAGCGCTGCCCGCTCGTTAAAAACGCAGACTGAACGATCAAATTGGCCGCCGCCACAGGATCGCAGGCAGGCCAAACAAGCAGCGGCGCGTTCCCGCCCATTTCCAAGGCCACCATGACCTCAGGGCGGCCTGCAAAGCTGCGGTGGATCGCAGCGCCGGCATGCGCCGAGCCCGTAAACAAAACCCCCGCCACGTCCGGCTGCCCCACCAGAGCCGCCCCGATATCGCCCTTGCCCTGTACCAGGTTCAAGACGCCAGCCGGCAAGCCAGCATCTGCCCAGGCCTCCACCAACAGCGCACCGACGCCCGGCGTCGCTTCGCTCGGCTTGAACACAATCGTGTTCCCCGCGAGCAGCGCCGGCGTCAGATGGCCGTTGGGCAAGTGCGCCGGAAAATTGAACGGCCCCAGCACCGCCAAAGGCCCCAAAGGCCGGTGCTCCAGCGACAATCGACCAAACGGCGCATCCTGCTGGCTGTGGCCCGCGCGCTCAGCTTGCGCCTTCACCGATAAACCGACTTTTCCAACCACCGCTGCCATTTCGGCGCGCGCGTCCCAGGCAGGCTTGCCCATTTCCCGCCCAATCGCCTCTACAAATCTGGGGGCCCGGTCCTGCGCAACCGCGGCAAACCGCTGCGCAACGGCGACGCGGTCTGCAAGCGGCGTTCTGGCCCATTCGGGAAACGCTCGCTTTGCGGCCTGCATGGCGTCCGCAACTTCGCCCGAGCTTGCCGCCCGCCCAGACCAAACCTGCGCGCCCGTCCAGGGGTCAATGGACCCAAATTCAGTGCCACGGCCAAGACGCCAGCTGCCGCCAATAAACAACTCACTGCGCATTGTCGCACCACACGATTGCGGTCTCGCCCGGCTCCAGCCCGATGGCCCGAAGGGTCCCGCTTGAAACAACGGCCACGTCGCCATCAACGACAATCCGCGTCGGCGCGCAGGCAAAACCCGTCACAGAATCAGTCGCAACCAGCGCCCGCACGCCCCCTGCAACGGTACCGGCCTTCAGCATTAGCCGTCTGGCTTCCCGCCGCGTGCGGATCATGTCACGCCCAGCACTCATCAAAGGCCCGCCGTCAAAAATGTCGACCACATAGTCGTGGCGAAACCCTTCCCACTCCAACAGGCGTTTGGCACCCTCGCCCTGGGGATGGCACTTTCCGATCACGGCCCGCGCCTCCTCCGCCAGCAAGTCCACATAGATCGGGTACTTGGGCATCAGGTCCAAAATGAACTGATTGTCGGTCGTAGCTGATAAGCGATCCGCTTCCTCAAAGCTCATCTTGAAAAAGTGCCGGCCCAAATGGTCCCAAAACGGCGACCGACCAGCGCCGTCCACCACACCCCGAAGCTCAGACACGACCTCAAGGTTGAATCGGTCTGGCCCCGCACCAATCAGCATATAGCGCGATTGGGCCAGCGCTCGCCCGGCCCCACCAGCCCGGTGCTCAGGCTGAACGAACAAGCTCCCAACCTCGCTGCACCCGGTGAATTCATTCACCAGGATCAAAACGTCCATATCGAAGCGGCGTTCCGCAGCGCTTGATGCTTGGGCTATGGTCAACACCCGAAAGTTAAAGAACGGCGGACGAGCCCCCACGGTTGCCTTCACAGCGGCCGTGCCCACCACCGCGCCACTCTCGATGTGCTCCAGCATCAGCAAGTATCGCTCAGAACCGGGGGCTCTGACGTCGGCCCGATAGGCAGCTTCCGTCGCCTCCAGGCGCTTTGCCAGGGTCGCCTCGTCAACCATCAGGCTGGTGAAGCCGGCACCAGCGATGTCGCGCAGGCCGATGAACGCCTTGATGTCGGACGCCCGCGCGGCCCTGATCACGTAAGTGGGGTCCGCGCTCATCCCCGCAGCTCCGCCAAGTCCAAAGCCCCCGACGCAAAACCAGCAAGCAGCATCAGCGACAATTGCGACCGGGGGCTAAAGCTCTCCGCCAACGCAAATTCCTCATCGCTGTGCAACGCCCCACCACAAGGCCCCAACGTATCGATATTAGGGCAACCCGCCGCCGCCAGATTGTTGCCCTCACAGACCCCGCCAGACGCCTGAAATGAAAGATCCAGACCAAGCGGTGCCCCTGCAGCCTTGGTCCAGGCCACCATTGTCGCTTGAGCTGCCGTCAACGGCTTGGGCGGACGGCCAAACCCACCAAGCAGTTCACAGCTCACGCCGTCTAGCCCAGCAAGAGCGGCCACAACCGCGTCAGCTTGTGCCTTTGCCCAAACAGCGTTTTCCGCATCCGGCACTCGGATATTGAAGCGCACAACCGCCATATCCGGAACAATGTTAACCGGCCCCCCGCCGTCGATCGCCCCGATGTTGACGGTCACGCCATCGCGCTGCCCGTTGATCGCATGCAACCGGGTCACCGCCTCCGCTGCAGCCACGATCGCACTCCGCCCATCGTCAAACGCCCGCCCCACGTGCGCCGCGCGACCCCGCATAATCAGGGTGAAGATGCCAGATCCCTTGCGCGCGTGCACCATAGCCCCGGAGGCAAGTGCCGGCTCATAGGTCATCCCCACGTGCGATCGCGCGCCAAGGTCAGCCAGCAATGCAGCACTGGCGGGTGAACCGATCTCTTCGTCAGGGCTCAACAGGATCTCGTAGCCCAGGCTGTCCTTGAACGGCAGCGTCTCAAACGCCCGCAAGGCCTGCAGCATGACCACCAATCCGCCCTTCATGTCCGCGACACCGGGCCCGTGCAGCGCCCCATCTGCCCGACGGCCTGGCGTTTGGAAGGGATGGGAAGCCGGAAACACCGTGTCGTAATGGCCCGTCAGCGCGACCTGTAAAGGCGCGCGTGGGCGAACTTTGATCCGCAGAGCCGGCGGATGTGAAACCTCCTCCACCACCCCAGCAGCGGTTACACGGCTTGACGGTGCCAGCTTCGCTTCGGCAACATCACCAGGCAGGGCAGAAAACGAATCCGCCAACAGCCCCCGCATGCGGTCGAGCCCCGCATTTTCCCGCGACCCCGAATTCACCGCCGACCAAGTCATGGTGGTGTCAATCATCGTCGAAGAGCGGCTTTCAAGCCAACCAAGCGCGGCATCAACGCCGGGCGCGACAGCCAACTGACTAAGATCAGGGAGGGTTTGCGTGGACATGGCCTGTGAATGCCTTGCCCAATGCCGTCTGTCAAAAACTGGACTCTGCGCCACCCGCTATCGCGACCAATGATCGCCTCATCAGGGTTTCAACTCATCGCCGGTAAGCACAAAAAGAAACGGGCCCAGCTTCCGCCAGGCCCGCTCCGATCTTTGGTCGTAAATTCGAACCGCGCCTTAGCGGAACGAAATCACGATTGACGAACGACGGTTGTCCGGGTTGCGCACGTTCGGGCCGGTTGGCACCGCGAGAGCAGTCGGATCTTCACCGCGCCATTCGATACGAACAGCTTGCGACACGCCACGTTCGGCCAGCGCACCGGCAACCACGCGAGCGCGTTGCTCGGACAGACGCAGGTTGTAGGCAGGCGAACCCGACGTATCGGTGTAGCCGGTCACAACCAGTTCACTCACGTTGCAGCGGCGCACGTTGGCCACGGCATCGTCAATGACGCGCAGATCCGTCGCATCGAGGTTCGAGCGGTCATGCTCGAAGTACACCACGTAACCAGCTTGCGGGCAGGCCGCTGGTGGTGGAGGTGGCAGTGGCGGAGGTGGCAGTGGTGGTGGTGGTGGTGGTGGTGGCGGAGCTGGTGGCGGAGGTGGCAGCGGTGGCGGAGGAGCCGCCGCGAACTGCCAACGCAGGCCAACGGTCGCCGCGTGATGTTCGTAATCAACTGCCGGAGTGGCAAGCGACCCAGTGCCGATGTACTCGAGGCTTGGGGCGGCCAAATAGCGGTAGCCTACATCCAGGGTCAAACGGTCGGTCAAACCAAAACCGATACCAGCCAGGCCTTGGTAGCCAAACGCCGTGTCGCTGTCGGTGACGAAGCCAACCGGGGCAACCACGTCAGCCAAGGTCAGATCGGCGCGAACCAAGCCAACGCCCAACCCGATGTAGGGCTGAAACCGGCCGGAGCTGTTGAAGTCATAGATGCCATTCAGCATCGCCGACCAAGCATGCACGTCCGAGGTGTCGGCGTAGCCGGTCTCGTCGATGCCATTCCAGCGGTGGCCCACTTCGCCTTCCAAACGGAAGCCGTTTTCAAACGCATAGCCCAAGCCAACGTGCTGGGACCAGTCGTTGTCGAAGGCAACGTCAAAGCCGTTGTCTTCGATCGTGCCATCGAAGCCGTACCCGGCATCGACGCGGCCATACCAGCCACTTTCTTCGGCGAACGCCGGGGCTGCGATCAGAACCGCAGCCAGGGCGGTCGCACCCTGCAGAACCTTTTTCATCACGTATCCCCTCAATTAGGACGCAGACATTATCCGCAGCGATGGCGAACCATCGAAACGGAAAACCGTCGGATCCGACGCGGACGCCTCCGCATCCTTAAACGCCGATACACCGCTTTTAGGCGCAAGGCGATAGGGATGTCGAGACATGCACGAAGGAAAATCCAACCTGCAGCGCGGATGCCACGGTTATCACCCATGCTGGTGTAGGGTTTCAAGCGGGTTAACACCCAAAAACGCACGATTCAGCTGCTGGGTGCTTGCGGTTAACCAATTATTTACCGGAAAACGTCTTCGCGCCGTTACAAAAGAGACACATCCGTCTCCAAACCGAGCAGCACCCGCCCGCAAAGCTCCAGTGTACTCGGGCTGACCATGACGTGTTGCGTGGCCACGTGCGCGTCCCGAAACCGCCGTTGGAGGGGCGACGTGGTATAGACAGCGCTGCCCCCGCCCAGATCATACATGGTCCGGCAGACGTCAGCGGCGGTCCGGGTCAAGTGGGTCGCGGCGAGGCGCAAGCCCGCCCGCCTCTCAACACTCAGCCCATCCACCCGCTCGCCATCCGCCATCGCCAGATGCGTTTCTTCAAACAAAAACGCCCGCGCCGACCGCAGCGATGCTTCCGCTTTGGCAACCGATTCTTGGACACTGCCCCGTTGCGCCAGGGTGCGCGACGAGCCCTGCGGCCGCTTTCCCCCCGCCAATGCGGTCAAATCGTCGATTGCGGCCCGCGCGTTGCCGCTTGCAACCGCGGCAATCCCCATCGCCAGCAACCCAAACACGGGAAAGGCATAAAGCGCGCCCTCGAGATGCGGCCTGTCGTTCGCCAAAGATACGGTGCGGTCGTGAGGCACACGCGCACCTTCGATCACCATGTCGCCGCTGCCTGTGCCCTTCATCCCGGTGGCAAACCAAGTATCTTCCAGCGCGACCTGCGATCGTGGCAGGAAGGCCATCCGCGTCTCCGGCGCTCCGTTGGCCCCCTTGCGGGGTTGGCCGTTGTCCAAAATCACACACCCCGCCAACAGCCAGGCACAGTTCGCGCTCCCAGAGCCCCACGCCCAGCGCCCGCTCACGGTTAACCACTCACCGTCAACCTCCGCCCGTCCCATCGGTGCGAAAACGCCGCCAGTGATGGTCATCGGGTCAGCGAAGACCTCGCGGGCATGGCAAGCCGGCAAAAACGCAGCTGTGAGCCCCGTGGTGGCGCCGATCATCAGACACCAGCCCGCCGAGGCATCCGCCCGCGAAACAACCTCGATCGCTTCCAAGATCTCTGCGGGATGGCACTCAAAACCGCCATAAACCCGCGGCACCGCCATCCGAAACAATCCAGCAGCCGCAAGCGTTTGGGCAACGTCTTCGGGCATCCGCCGCGCGTCTTCAAACTCCAAAGACCGCCCAACCAGACCAACCGCCACAGACTTTGCGGCCTGCACAGCATCAAACACTTGCCTAGCCTCACCCATGGTCATGACCTCGTTCCTATGGAACCATGCTGACATGCGCGCCCCAAACGCGAAAGGACCGCCATGACCCCCTATACCCGAATGACCCTAAACCGGGAGGGCCCAATCCTCCGCATCGCCCTCAGCAACGGAGCCGTGAACGCCGTCGATCAAGCCATGCATGATGAGTTGGCTCGCGTCTTCATGGAAGCGCAAGACGATCAAGACAGCGACCTAATCATTCTGACCGGCGAAGGGCGCGCCTTCTGCGCCGGCGGCGACACCACTTGGTTTCAAGAAACCATAGACAACCCGGCGCGCTTTCGGGCCATCGCCCCCCACGCCAAACGCATCGTCACCAGCCTATTGGATATCGAAAAGCCTGTGATTTGCCGGCTCAACGGCGCCGCTGCCGGCCTCGGGGCCACCATCGCGCTCTTGTGCGACGTTGTAATCGCCGCGGATACGGCTGTGATCGGCGACCCCCACGTGAAAGTGGGCCTCGTTGCAGGGGACGGGGGAGCCGTGATCTGGCCGCAGCTGATTGGCTTTGCCCGCGCCAAGGAGTTCCTGATGACCGGTGATATGATCCCTGCCCCGCGCGCCGCCGAAATGGGCTTGATCAACCATTGTGTCCCAGCGGCCGAATTGGACGCCAAAGTGGCCGAGGTGGCGGCAAAAATACTGGCCAACCCCAAATGGGCGGTCCGCTGGACCAAGACCGTGGCGAATATCCCGTTGAAAAAGCTCGCCGTTGAGCTGTCGGATGCCGCCATCGCCTATGAGCTTCTGTCCAACATGACCACAGACCGCAAAGAGGCGGTGGCGGCGTTTATCGAGAAGCGCAAGCCACGGTTTGAAGGGGAGTGAGGATGAAGCAGACGACCTGGCCGCGAGCTTTAGCACTGACTGTTCTATTCCTCATCGCAGGCGCATGGCTTGGCTGGAGTGCACGGGAGTTCTGGCATGGGGATCGATGCCTCGATCGAGGCGGAGTCATGGACCGTGGGATCTGCCAAGGGGCGCGGCATTGACGGAAAGGGGCTCGAGTATTACTTTTCCCTCTCGGAGTAATACCATGACCCCCACCCTCACCCAAAAGGGCCAAGTCACGATCCCCAAGAGCTTTCGGGACTATCTGGGCATTGCCCCCGGCGACCCGATCGCATTCGATATCAACGACCAAGGTGAGGTAACGGTCAAAGGTGCCCTGTCCCGCCTCAAGCCGCTCCCGACGCAGGCCGAGCAGCTTAGCTATCAGGAGCGGATCAAAAGCGTCGTCGGCGTGGCGGAACCAAATGGCATGACCACCGACGAGTATATGGCCTGGCTGCGGGGCGAGGCGTGACCACTTTTGTGGACACAAACATTTTGCTCGACATTGTCGGCGCTGATCCTGTCTGGCTTTGCTGGTCGACGCTCCAACTCGAAGCCTGCGTGCGGCAAGGCGATGTGCGGATCGGCCCGATCGTCTACGCGGAAGGCGCGACCCGCTTTGCCTTGCGCAGGGATTGGGATGAGGTGCTGGAAAGATTGGCCATTACCTTGGACACCGAGTTCAGCCGCCCCGCCCTCTATGCAGCGGCCCAAGCCCATGCCCGATATCG
The DNA here is from genome assembly GCA_049314555.1 of Caulobacterales bacterium. Classification (GTDB taxonomy): domain Bacteria; phylum Pseudomonadota; class Alphaproteobacteria; order Caulobacterales; family Aquidulcibacteraceae; genus REEB509. The sequence continues at coordinate 43,446 of JBMOEW010000018.1, read as the reverse complement.
CGCCGAAGGCGGCGCGCGCGGCCAGATCTTGCCAGACTTTTTGATCGGGGCTCAACCAGCGTTGACCGGAGCCAAGCTGTTGACGCGAGACACAGCCCGCTACCGCACCTATTTCCCGATGCTCGCCCTCATCGCGCCAGACACCCCCCGCTAAGGCCAACCCCATGACCTACTTCACCGACGAGCCTGACCACATCCGCGCCCTGCGCGATCAGCTGAAGCGCTTCATGGCGGACAAAGCCCCACGGGAGAAGCGTCGCGCCTGGGACAAGGCGCACACGTGGCCGCGCGACTTGTTTCGCGAGCTGTCTGATTTGGGCTTGATGGGGCTAACAATCCCAGAAGAGTTCGGCGGCGCAGGCCAAGACATTGTCGCAGCGGTTGCTGTCATTGAAGAACTGGCCCGCGCCGGCCCCGCGCTGGCGGGGCCCTTTATCCACTGCGCCTTTTACGGCGGCATGAACATCGCCGAAAACGGCAGCCCCGAACAAAAAGCCGAACTGCTTCCAAAGCTCGCGAAAGGCGAGCTCCTCTTTGCCTACGGACTATCTGAGCCGGACGTCGGCGGGGATCTAGCCAGCGTCAAGACCCGGGCCTGGCGGGACGGCGATGAGATCGTCGTTCGCGGCTCCAAGCGTTGGTGCACAGGCGCTGACTTCGCCGATTACCTGTATTGCCTGGTCAACTCCGACCCCGACGCAGGCCGCTACAAGAACCTGACCTTCTTGCTCATTCCCCCAAGCACCAAAGGCGTCAGCCTGTCGCCGATCGAGCACGTCAATCTGCGCTACACACTGTCGAGCGATGTGCATTTCGAAGATGTCCGCTTGCCGCTTTCAGCCATCGTCGGCGGCGAAGCCATGTGGAACCAGGGATGGAAGGTGCTGGCCGGGCGTGCCCTGGACGTGGAGAAGCTGGAAGTGGCCGCTGTCACCTACGGCCTTGCTGCAGCCACCATCGACGAAGCCTGGCAATACGCGCAGGAGCGCACCCAATTCGGCAAGCCCATCGCTCAGCATCAAGCCATCCGCCACAAGCTTGTCACTGCCCGCACAAAACTCGCTGCCTGCAAACACATGCTCTATCATGCTGCGTGGTTAGCCAACGAAGGCCGTCCCTGCGCGGCCGAAACGTCGATGGCCAAGCTATTCCTGGCCGATACCGGTGTAGAGATCGCCCTTGCCTGCCAACAGGTGATGGGTGCCTATGCCCTGTCAGACGCCTATGACATGGAGCGCAATGTGCGCGATTTGTTGGGCATGCCGATTGTTGGCGGCTCGTCCGATATGCAGCGCAACAATCTGGCGAGCCTCTGGCGACTCTAGCCAAGTTTCGTCGAAGATGCGATCGCCGGCCCCACGGATCGATCGTGTGTCGGGCAAGCGGCTCAGTTGAGACGCGCGCCAGTGAGGCAAGTGAAGCCCAAGTCGCATCCAGGCAACGCACAAACACGCCGATACATAAACAAATAAAAACTTGCCAGATGCGCTCCATCACTTAAACTGAGCAGCTAAGTGTCTGTTTGTTCAGACAGGAGTTTAGCTATGGGTTCGATCCAGGCTAGCTATGCGCGTCACGCGTTAGAGCTGGAAAACGCCAAGCTAAATGTGCCCGTTGTGATCGGTGCTCCAGATTCCATTGACGCCTTAAACCACGAGCAACAGTTCAGCGGTGTCGACGCCCTTGCGCGCACGTGGCCAGCTGCAAACTGGCTCACAATTGGCGACAGCGGTGCCGACGTCCATCTTCTCTTCAAAGCTGGCGCGCAAGACATCACCGCCACCAATATCTCCGACGTCGCCCTTCGCTTTTTGGCAACAACAGGCAAACTGCCGCCATGCCAAATAAGAGGCTTGAATGCCGAGGATATTGACCGACCCAACGAAAGCATAGACTTCGTTTTGTGCCGGCAGGCTTTTCACCATTTTCCAAGACCGATGATCGGCTTTTACGAAATGTGGCGGGTCGCTCGGGTTGGGGTGGTTTTGATCGAACCGGCAGATATCCTTCCGGTGCGCATATTCGAGCGCGTACGCACACTTGCCAAGAGCGTTCTGCGCGGTCAGCGAGGGGACGAGACCTTGTTTGAAGCGGATGCGGCCAACTTCATCTACCGCCTGTCGCTCAACGAGGTCTGGAAAGCAGCGGTTGCGTTGCAAGCGACAAGCATGTTCCAGCGACAATTCAATCATATGTATTTGCAAAAAGTATCCGCTGCGAAACGAACAGATCCGCTGATGCGGTTCGCCTATGGGGCAGCGATCGGCCTTCAAAACGCCCTGTGCGCAACCGGCCTGATGAGCTGGGGCATGGGTGGCGTCATTTTACTGAAGGCAACGCCCCCCAAGGATCTGAGCAACCAATTGCAAACCTGTGGTTGGCGTTCCAGGCCCGTGCCGCGCAACCCCTATATTGCCCAGACCAACGCGCCGGCTGGCTGCGCTTAAGCGTTAAACCACAACGATACGCCGCCCGAAGCTGTCACCGGTAAACAGGCCGCAAAACGCCGCTGGCAGCGCTTCCAGTCCGGCAAATCGTTCTTCTCGATACACCAAAGACCCGGCTTCAATCTTTTCGCTGAGCTCTGCTTGAGCTCTAGCGAATTGCTTTAGATCATCAAACACAACGATCCCTTCCATCCGCAGTCGCGCGGCAATGAAGTGGCGCGTGCCTTTCAGTCCGGGCGGATCAATCGCGTTGTAATCGCCAACCTGGCCAGAAATCACAATCCGCCCACCGGGCCGCATCAACGGCAGCACGGCATCGATCATGGCATTGCCGACGTTGTCAAAGAAAACATCGTAGCCCTCAGGGCAAGCTGCGCTCAGCGCAGCTGTCAAATCACCTTGAGCCTTATAGTCCACACAATCGTCGAAACCTGCTGGGCCACTGACCCAGCCGCACTTTGCAGGTCCGCCCGCAATCCCAACGACCTTGGACGCTCCCCACGCCTTCGCCAACTGACCCGCCGTAGCGCCCACAGGGCCGGCAGCGCTCGACACAAGCACGCGGTCCCCGGCCTGCAGCCCCGCAACGCGCTGCAAGCCGAAATAGGCTGTCATGCCCGGTACACCGAGCACGCCGATCCAAAGCGATAAAGGCAAGGGTTGCTCTGGCACGGGCTGAAAGAAACCGCGCCCATTGGTCAAGCAATGGCTTGCCCACCCGCCACCATAGGCCCAATGCGTTCCCACACCGAACTTCGGGTGGCGGCTTTCGATCACCTCACCGACACAAAACCCGTCAACCGTTTCGCCGCTTTGCAAAGGTCGTGCATAACTTGCTCCCGCCGACAGGCGCGACCGCGTGCCTGGATCCACACTGATGTACTTTGCTTTCAGCAAAACCTGGCCATCCACCAAAGATGGGATCTCTTCCTCGATCAATTCAAAGTCGTCAGGGCGGGGCTGGCCAACGATGGGCTTCTTCAACGCCACACGGCGTAAATTATCGTCAGTGTTTGTCATGAGGACTATCCATTTTTGCAATCAGCGCGTTGCCAGGGCTCGGGCTAATGCCACGCCACTATCAAGCGCCCCTTCCATGTAGCCCGGAAAACCCGCCGAAAGGTGCTCTCCGGCAAACGCCAAATGCGGGTAGCCGCGTTTGAGCTGATCACGCAAGGTCGTGATCTGGCCGGGTGCGGGAAAGCTATAGCCGGTCTGGGTGAACGGATCGCGGGGCCAGTTGGCCGTGAAGCGGCGAACACTGCGCGCCCTGACGCTGGGATACAGCCGGTCATAGGTCTCAGCGATTTGCGAATCCCGTTCCTGACTTGGCATCGCACTTGCCAAAGCCGCCGGTTCTGCCCCCGCAAAGCCCACCAGAACCGCATCTGATCGACCCTGCCCATCCAAACCGTCCCAGCACATCGTGGGGAGTTGGTCGCTAAACGCATACTGGGAGGTCGTGGCGAACTCACCAGGACGTGACTCCAAAACGGTGAAGTGCTTAATCGCCGCCCCAGTCTGAAGCGTCGGAGGGCGGGGCGTGATGTCGATCCCGTCCCAAAGGCTGGGCGGAATTGCAAGCACCGCCAGATCACAATCAAAAACCGCCCCAGCCCGTGTCGTGACCCGAGCACCATTGCCTAACGGCGCAATCGCCGCCACCGGCGTTTCCAAAAGGATGCGCTCATCGCCAAGGGCCTGCGCAAATCGCATGGCCAACTGCTGATTGCCGCCCCTGCACCGATGGGTTTCGCTCAGGCTCCAAAAGTCCCCGCCACCATGGGCCTTGATCATCGTCAAATTGGCCAACAGGCTTTGCTTGCTAGTAGCCACTGCATTGTCGCACGCCAAACTCAAGTGCAGCGCCATCGCAGCCTCGGGCGACAACCCAAGGCCGTCGATGAATTGCCCTGCGGACCGGGCGTCGAGCTCAAGGGCCTGAGGCGACAACCACGGTGCCTCTACAGCAATGTTCTGAGCAGCTTGCGTCAGGGCATCTTCCCCAACGCTCATGGCCGCATACAGTGCATTAGCCTCCGCAGCGGCGAGCAGCCGCCCCCCCAATAGCACCGGCGCATCTTTGTCTTCGTCGCTGCTCAGTTCCATCAAGGGCAGGCCGAACTGAGAAGCATAAGCTTGCCAATGGGGATGATTGGCACCAATCAGTTCACCACCGAACTCTACATTGCCATCGCCTGGGGCTATGTCGTTTCGTGAAAAGACCCGCCCGCCTACCCGGTCCCGCGCCTCAAGCACGGTCACATCAAATCCAGCTGCCAGAAGTTCATAGGCGCAGGACAAGCCAGCCAACCCGGCCCCAACAATAACCACGCGCCCCGCTCGGTGCTGGGGTTTGGCAATCGAGCAACTGGCCAAGCCAGCCGCCAACGCAAGCGCGGCTTGGCGCAAAACCTCCCGGCGGTCGAGGAAGTGGTCGCGGCCAAATCGGCCCTGACGTTTGGCCCGAAGCCACGGTGCAGTCATCACCCCAATCCCTCGATCGTGTCCGTTGTCGTGCCTTCGGCGGTCGATCAGCTCACATCGAACCCCGGCCCAAAGACCGTGCCATTGAAATCCCGCTCCGGAAAGTGGCTCGTCGCCTCGCGCCGCCGCCAAACGGTGCTGACCTAAGCAGAAGTCGGTGCCCAGATTGCAATCATTGGTTCATCCTCAGGCAGGCGTGAGATGGGTGGCGCTCAAGTGACCTCATACTCAAACGCTACCAGGTCACTCCGCAGCCCCGTGTTGGGCTTGCTCAAGCTCGTCAATCTGGCGCCCCGTCGCTTCGGGCGACCGGGTGAAGCGGGCCAGAAGGTCGTAAAACGTCGGAACGATAAACAGGGTCAGGAATGTCGCTGACAACAAGCCAGCCACGATAACAACACCAATCGTCTGGCGGCTCTCCGCGCCAGCACCATCTGCAAGCATCAAAGGCACAGCACCGATCACTGTCGCAATCGACGTCATCAACACCGGCCGAATGCGCAGATCGCTCGCTTCCAAGATCGCATCACGGATCGAGCGCCCCTCGTCGCGTAATTGATTGGCGAACTCAACGATCAAGATTCCATTCTTCGCCGCCAGCGCAATCAAGATGATCAGCCCGATCTGGCTGTAAATGTTCAACGACCCGCCCGTGAGATACAAACCAAACACGCCACCCGCGATCGCGAGCGGAACCGTCAGCATAATGATCAACGGGTTGATGAAGCTCTCAAACTGTGCGGCCAAAACGAGGAACACGATCACAAGAGCAAACAAAAAGGCAAACAAGATCGCGCCACTGGCTTGCCGGAACTCCCGCGCCTCACCCACATAATCCACTTGGATCTGTTGTGATCCGATCGCCCCCCTGGCCAATAGTGTAAGCGCGTCCGTCGCTTCCCCGATTGTAGTACCTGGAGCCAAAGACACAGACACTGTAATCGCCGCCAACCGATCAAAGCGGCGTCGCTCGCCCGCATCGCCAACAGCCTGTGTCGTCACGATCGACGACAACGGAATCATCTCCGACGTGCGATCTGAACGAACAAACATCCGGGTCATGTCGCCGATTTCGGTCCGCTGATCCCGCTCCGCCTGGATGAAGATTTGATAGTCTTCCCCGTCGCGCTCAAAGGTGTTGACCCGCCTTTGGCCCATCGTTGCCTCAAGCGTGCGCGCCACCGCCTGTACCGACACCCCAAGCGCCGCCGCCCGTTCTCGGTCCACATGTACCAACACGCGCGGCGAAAGCGGATCGTAATTGGACCGTGGGCGGATCAAGCCAGGGTTCTGTCTCGCCCCCGCAACGACCTGTTCGGCAACGCCGGCAAGCTGTGCATAGTCCGCCCCCTGAAGAACAATCGCTGCCCCCGCACCACCACCACGGGCAGCAAAGGGGTTTTGCATGATCACGCGAATGCTTGCCCCAGGGATCTCGCCGAAGCGCTGGTTCAACTCGGCCACGATCTGGTCGCCCGGCCGGCGTTTGCCCCAGTCCTCTAGAAACACGCGTCCAAAGCCCGATGAAAAGCGGCTGGTTCCCTGATCGCCAAAACCGGGCGACACAACCAGGATCCGGCGCATTTCTCCGGTCTCAACATAGCTCAGCAAGACCTTCTCAACATCCTCCATCACCCGCTTGGTGAAGGCAAAACCAGAACCTTCCGGCGTTTCCACCTGCACAAACAGGTTTCCGCGATCCTCAGGCGGCGTCAGCTCTGAAGGCAGGCGCATAAACATAAATGCGCCTGCCCCAACCACCGCCAGCAACAAAACAAAGACCAAGCTTTTTGCATTGAGCGCAGCTTCAAGCGAAGCCCGATAGCCAGCCCGCAATCGCCCCATTGCTCCGTCCACGAAGCCAGCCAGCCCCCGGTCTACCCGGCTCGGCCGCAACATCTTGGAACACATCATCGGCGACAAGGTGAGCGCAACAAAAGAGGAGATGACAACTGTGCCAGCAACCGTCACCGCCAATTCGACGAACAAGCGCCCGACATAGCCCCCAATAAAGAAGAAGGGCGTGAACACCGCAACGATCACCGCCGAGGTTGCAACCACGGCAAAAAACACCTGCTTGGTGCCCCGCAAGGCCGCAACGGCCCGGGGCTCGCCAAGGTCATCCATTCTGCGCTGAGCGTTTTCCAAAACGACGATCGAGTCGTCCACCACAAGACCGATCGCCAAAACAAGCGCCAACAGCGTCAGCAGATTGATCGAGTACCCAAGCGCCGCAAGGATCGCAAACGCACCAATCAAACAGACCGGAATAACCGCCGCGGGCACAAGTGCCGCGCGAAACGATCCCAGGAAAAGAAAGATCACAACGATGACGAGGGCGGTCGCCTCAAACAGAGTTTGCCAAACCTTCTCAATCGCCTTTTCAATAAAAACAGTGGAATCGTAGCTGATCACAAAGCGCGTGCCCTCCGGCAACGTCGTCTCTAGTCGCGCAATCTCGGCTTTGACCTCATTGGCCACGTCCAGCGCATTGGACCGCGACTGACGCACGATCCCCAGCCCGATCTGGTCTGTGCCATTGCCACGAAACAGGCGGCGCGCTTCCTCCGGCGCCACTTCTATGCGGGCAATGTCGCCAAGGCGCACCACTCCGCCCGTGAGATCGCGACGCCCAATCGGCATGCGGGCAAACTCTTCCGGGCTCTGATAAGTTCTGGCTGTCCGGATCTGATAGTCGCGCTGGCGACCCTCCACGTTCCCCGCGGGCAACTCCACGTTCTGCGACCGCAGCGCTTGTTCAATGTCGTCGACCGTCAAACCTCTTGCGGCCATTTCATCCGGGTTCAGCCAAATCCGCAAAGCCGGCCGCAGTCCCCCCCCGATCCGAACGTTGGCCACGCCATCAAGAGACGAGATCTGATCGACGACAGTGCGCTCTGCGAAATCGGTAAGCGAAACCCGATCAAGCCCTGTGCTTTCAAGGCTATACCAAATGAACGGATCAGCATCCGCATCGGTCTTGGCAACAACCGGGTCTTCAACATCGACGGGCAACGTCGGCCGTGCGCGATCGACGGCGGCGCGCACATCGTTTGCGGCCGCGTCCAAATCCCGCCCAAGTTCAAACTCGATGTTCACAGAAGCCCGGCCATCGCGGCTCGTGGCAGTTATGCTGTCGATCCCCTCAATGCCCGATAACTGGTCCTCGATTGGCTTGGTAACTTGGCTCTCAATGACTTGGGACGACGCGCCGCGGTAGGAAACATCGACAGACACAATCGGCCGGTCCACATCGGGAAGCTCGCGCAGCGGCAAGGTCCGAAACGCGATCAGTCCGGCAACGATAATGAGAAGGCTCATCACCGCCGCCAGAACCGGACGCCGCACTGAAAGTTCCGAAAGCATTTTCGAGTCCTAGCTGCGGCTGGGCACAGAGGGGGAGACAGGCGCTTCTTCAGGGGGTGCAGGCTCATTTCCGCGCACACGCACCGGCTGTCCCGGTCGCACGCGGCTCACGCCCTCTGCGACAATGCGGTCGCCAGCCCCAAGCCCATCAAGGACCTCGACCATCCCAGCCACACGCTGCCCGGCTTGAATAGGCGTCAGTTGCGCGACGCTCGCCCCATCACGCTCGATGAGCTGGTAGACAGCCGGTCCTGCGGCTTGGTCAAGCAACGCGATCTCGGGCACCGCCAGCGCCTGTCGCGGGTTTGCCCGAACCTCGACCGTCAGAAGCATACCCCCGCGCAACATGCGGTCTGTGTTGTCGATAATCGCCCGAACGCGAACGTTTCGCGTGGTTTGGTTCACCCGGCTGTCGACGGTGTCGATCACCCCTTCGAACAACGCATTTGGATAGGCCGTTGTCCGCGCAACCACCGCGACCCCTGGCCGCAGACGCGCGAGGAAGGTTTCGCTGACATCAAAATCAAGCTTGATCCGGCCAAGATCATCTAGCGTCGCGATCACGTCGCCAGGCCGCACCAAAGCCCCGACACTGGCCGACCGCAAGCCGATCACCCCCGTGAACGGAGCCCGGATCACCCGGTCAGCAACTCGCGCGCGCGCCGATTGAACCCGCGCTTCTGCCCGCCCGACGGCTGCGCGGGCTTCCTCGAGCCGAGCGTCTGGCGCAAAGCCCCGCGCATGCAAATCCTCGAAACGAACCCTGTCTTGTTCGGCTTCCGCCTGCGCAGCCAAGGCCTCGCCAAGCGCACCGCTCTCTTCACCGGCATCAAGCTCCACAAGCACCTGACCCCGCTGAACGCGATCCCCGCTGTCAAAACGCAGGGCACGGATCACATCGGTTACGCTGGAGGTAATCGTCACACTTTCATAGGCCTGAGCGGTCCCAAGCGCTTCGATGGCATCCGAAAACGTTTGCTCCGCCACCACCGCGACCGTAACCGGAGCAGGCGTGCCACCCGCGCCGCCACCACCTGGGGGCCGACCACCCCCAGCGCCTTCGCCCGCCTTGCCGCTCTTTGACATGGAGGCCGCAGCTGGAGGCGCACCAGCGCCCGCACCACGTGCGTCGTCTGCGTTCAAGAACTCGCGACCGGCGATGGCAACCCCCAAAGCCGCAATAATCCCAAACACGGCAATGAAGAGGGTCACCCGCCCCTTAGACTCTGACATTTCTATGTCCCGCGCAAAAAGGCTCCGCGCTGTGGATTGGCCCTTTAAGGCCGAAAAGTCCAGCGCCCCGCAGTTGTGTACGCAAACGCCGCGCCATTGGTGCTAAATCAGGGGAAAACTAAGTGCGCCTTCGCCACACCCCCAAGGTAATCGCGCGCTCGTTGCCAAACCCCCCGGCCCGTGCGCCGATTTGTAGCCCCAAGCCCGGGCGCACAAACCAAACACTGTTCACTTCCCAACGCGGCTGTATCTCTTCGTCTACGATGGCTTGCCCATAGGCCAACCAGCGACCGCGGGATATGCCCGTCGATTTCGCTGCGCTAGGTCGTGCCAAACCCGGGGTCGCGCAACCCCGCCTCCACGTTAACGAACGCCTGTGCTGGCAAGGACAAGCCTGCACCAAGCAGCGCTTCAGCCCCAACCGCGACCGGCTCAGACCCAAGATCTTCGCCAACCAGGCTAACTTGCCCCGCAACGGTCACAGGGCCAAACGTGCCCAACCGCTGCTTGCGCCCAGTAAGCGCTTCGCTTCGCCAGCCCGTTAGGCCTTATCCCGCAACGTCCGCAGACGCCCATTTCTTGCCCACAAACGCGCGCCGCCCGCCAACGCCACGCTCCCAATACGCCTGCGTTTCAACGCCTTCGCAGCGATCGGTGGACAGATAACGTGCGGTGTAAATCGCCTCGCTACTGTCGCTCGCCACCCAGGCACCGGCCAGCAGCGGTGTCGGTAATGCTGCAAACAGAAGTGTTAGCTGTCGTAGCCAGGGGCTTCGCGATCCAGTTTTCGCAACAGTCCGTTCCAAGCAAGCTGCCCGATCCGTCCCGGTCCCCCCGAAAACTGCGATAGGACCTCCGCCTGCGCGGAGTCCGGAGCAATCAGCACCCCGTCCGCCCCAGCACTCATAGCCATCACCTGCATCTGGCATGCCCGCTCCAGAAAATAGATGCCCATAAAGGCTGCAGCCGCAGTCGGCCCCACCGCCAGAGTGCCATGGTTACGCAAAAGCAACAAAGTTTTATCGCCCAGATCTTTCACGATGCGTTCGCGTTCATCGAGGTTCAGCGCGATCCCTTCATAGTCATGGTAGGCAAGCTGCGGCATCGCAATCAACGCGTGCTGGGTGATCGGAAGCAGACCCGACTTGTGCGCAGAAACGGCAACACCGGCATCAGTGTGCAGATGGATCACCGCCATCGCATCTTCGCGCGCGGCGTGAATGGCCGAATGGATCGTAAAGCCGGCTGGATTGATGAAATAGGGCGTCGGGGCAACGACATTGCCCTCCAAGTCCACTTTCACAAGGCTCGACGCCGTGATTTCGTCAAACAGAAACCCATACGGATTGATCAAAAAGTGATGTTCTGGCCCCGGAACCCGTATCGAGATATGGGTGAAAATCATGTCACCCCAGCCGTGCAAGGCAGCCAGCCGATAGAGCGCCGCCAAATCAACGCGCGCCTGCCATTCATCGCTCGAAACACGCCCTTTAAGTGAGCCTTCAGCACCATCCGCCATGTCGGGCCTCCCAAATTGTCTGACCGCGGCCCCTGTCGCCTTTGGGTCGCTGATGATAGCCTCCCCTTGAGCCAATACAAAGCGTGACTTGCGTCGCAAGCAGAAAAACGGTTCGAACAGCAGGAACTTAGATGAAACTGTCTTTCACCGCGAGCCCGCGCCCTGAAGCTCAGGATGCTTTACGTAGGCTTCGACACACCTACGGCGATTGCGGTGAAGATGCTGCCGAAGTCGTTGTATGCATTGGCGGGGACGGACAAATGCTGGATGTTCTGCGCCGGCGCATCCAAGACAGAAAGCCGGTCTACGGCATGAACCGCGGCACGCTCGGCTTTCTGATGAACGACTTTTCAGAGCTTAACCTTATCGAGCGCCTCACAAAGGCAGAGCCCGTGCGCCTTCGCCCCTTGATAGCGCGCGCCAAACGGCTTGACGGCAGTGTTGTTGAAGAACGCGCAATCAACGAAGTATCCTTGTTCCGCGAAACCGCTCAGACCGCACGCATCCGCATCTCGGTCGATGGCGCCGAACGCCTGCCCGAACTCCATTGCGACGGCGTGATGGTTGCAACCCCCGCCGGCTCAACGGCCTATAATCTGTCCGCCCATGGCCCGATCGTACCCATCAGCGCCCGTCTTCTGGCCTTAACTCCCGTCAGCCCCTTTCGCCCGCGTCGTTGGCGCGGCGCACTTCTGGCCCATGATGCCCAAGTGCGCTTTGAGGTACTGGACCCAGAACTTCGCCCGGTGAGCACGGCGGCTGATAATCTGGAAATCCGCCAGGTCGTCTCGGTGGATATCCAAGAAGACGCGACGGTCTCTTTAACCATGCTGTTCGACCCTGGGGCGGCGCTGGACGAGCGCGTCCTGCGGGAACAGTTTACGGTTTAGCTGGCCTTTACGCTGCAACGGTTCATTAGGGCACATCGGCGATACAATAACGATCTGAACGGTCGACGACCGCGCCTTCGATTTTGAGGATAGCCCATGACGCAGTCGTCTTCCCGCCCGATCTCCCTGCGCAATCCGCTCAAGGAAAAGCTTGGTGGCGCGATACCGGCCTTCGACGAAACAGCTCTAAAGCGGGCTGAAGCTGCCCTTGCGAGCCTATCCGGCGAGTTCCAGTCGTGGATGGAAGAAGAAATCACGAAGATCACACAAGCACGCAACGCCGCCCGCATCGCTGGCTGGTCTGACGGGGCGCTCGAAACGCTTCATGGCATCGTCCATGACGCAAAAGGCCTCGGTGCTACCTATGAGTACCCATTTATCACCCGGATCGCGGGATCACTCTGCCGGTTGATCGATACCCCAGAAGGCAAAGCAGCGGCCCGCACCATGCCGCATCTGGTCGAGGCGCACGTCGAAACCATGCGCGCCATCGTGCGCGATAAGGTCAAGGCCTCAGACCATCCCGTAGGCCTGGCATTGGTCACCGAACTGGAACAACGCGTCTTGGCCCTCGGCGTCGCGCCCGACTAGGTGGCTTCCGTCAAAGGCACACGAATCGCGCCGTAACCCGCTTCTTCGGGGATGCTCAACATGAGCACGCCGTCCTGACGGGAAATCTCCGGCTCAACGCGCACCAGCGTGCGTTCCCGTGCGGCACTGATCGCTGCATCAACCGAACTTGAGCGATCAAGCAATTCGAGATTAAGCCGCGTAGGGAAGATAATCTTCCGCGCTCCAGCGTTTGCCGCAGCAAGGGCGGCCTTAGGCGTGAGCCAAACCGCATCAACCGCTTCGTGCCCATCGTGTCGCGCCCACTGCCCAGGCGGTGCCGCAGCAATGAAGAAATAGGTGTCAAAGCGCTTCGGCATTCCCTTTGGCGTCACCCAATGGGCAAACAAGGTGAGCTGATCGAGGGCCAGCGCCAAGCCGTCCGCGGCCACGGCTAACCGAAAGTCATGCGTTCCCGCAGCGATAGCCGCCCGTCGCGCGGAGGTCTCGGGAAAGCCCCCGGGCAAAACAAGGGCATTTTGAGGCTTATGTGCCGCATGCCGAGCGATCAAAAGCCCGCTCTCTTCAAACGCCTCCCGAATGGCAGCGACCTTCAATCCGTCTAAGGTCGCACTGGTCGCTTCAGCGCCATGCACATGACCGTCCCAAAACCGCGGATGGTCAGTCTCGGCAGACTTCCCCCCCGGAAAAACCAGCGCGCCGGAAGCAAAATCGATCTGGTGGTGGCGTTCCACCATCAACACCTCAAGTTCCGGCACCTCCCGCACAAGTAGGATCGTAGCAGCCATGAGCAGGGGTGGATCGTCAGCCATGCCCCTCCTTTGGGCCTCGTTTCCCCCAAGTGCAACCAGTCACCTCACCAAAGCAGGGACCGAATTTTAACCGCAACGTTGTAAGGTGAGCCAATGGCAACACCCCAAGGTTCGCAGATGTCGTCCAGATATACCGCCCCAAGACTATGCCCGCGCCACGATCTGCGCACAGGTCGATTGGTCGGCGCGCGCCTTGAAGGCCCCTATCTGAGCTCGCCGGCACAGGCCCAAGCGGCCCTTCAGATCGGCCAAGCCGCCTGGACCGCCCAAGGGGCCCCAGGCCCGCTCTCGCTGTCCTTGAGCGAACGCCTTTCCATGCCAAACCAAGCGAGCGCCCTGGATCAGGCCGCCCGCGCAGCAGGGCTCACCCCCGGCCAATTGACCTTTGAAATCGAAGAGCGCGCCCTTATCGCCCGTTCCCTGCCGTTGGCTCAAGAGTTGCGCGCCCTTGGTTGGCGCATCGCGCTGAGGGCAGATCCACAATGCCCCCTCCCGTTTGGCGCTCAGGCGCGCTCGCTTTATGCCGAAGTGGTGATGACCGCAGAAACGGCACCCTCGCCCTTCATCGCGATCGATGCGCTGGACCGCGACCACCTCGGGCGGCGGATCCTTGCGGCGCGCGAAGCCCGACTGACCCTTACGGTAGAGGCTGTCCAAACCGCCGAAGCGGCCAGGCTCTGGCTGAATGCTGGGTTTGACCACGCCGAAGGACAATTCAGCGATGCGCTGCCGGTTCTGACCCCTCAGAGCGACATTGCAACGCTAGACCGCTCACCCGTCGCGTTGAGCTTTTCAAGCAGATAGTCCAGATCGTCACGCGGCACGTTTTGGAAAAGCGTCAGCACCCGCTCGATCATGCGTGCCCGGAACACGCAGGTTTCGCGCTCCGTGCCGTCGCCGGTAATCTCGTGATAGACTTCGATCCCGGCCCGGAACGGGGCAAGCAATCGAGCCGGCAGGCCGCAACGCTCGAACAGGGTCTGGAGTCCCAGGGGGCCGTTGTCATGGACCATCAGCCAAACGCGGTGGTACGGAAGTCCCGCCAGCTCCGCCAGGGAATGCTCTACAAAAGCCAAGTGCCCCAAGCACATGCCCCGCATGAGAAGCGATGGGGTCAGCCGGCCATGCAGGTTCAACTGCTGCACAAACCGCGCGAGGTCGCTTTGCCGTGCGGCTTGCTCGATCAGGTCCACCGTGGCGCGTTCCCGTGCCCCGATCGCAAGATCAATCGCAAGCTGCGGGGGAAGTGCATGATGATTGACCAAGTGATCGAACACTTCACCTGAAACAATCGATACCAGCTTCTCAGCAATAGCCACCGGCAAAGTTGGACGGCGCGCCATCGCGGATGTGACGCCCTCGCGGTCTCCGAACCGATGCAAAGCCCGATCAAGGCCGGCTTCCTCGAATGTGGCCCCATCGTTGGCAAGCGCGCGTTCCACAGCCGCAGCGGCACCAAACGTGGTAATCGCATCAGTAACCGCAGTCGAAATCTTGTCCCGGCTAGCGCAGGCAACCTGCCGGTTGGGCGGACAGGTCCGGATAATCTCAATAAGATCTGCATCGCTAAGCGCCGGCGAACTCATCAACACTGGCATTGCCACGCTATCGATATCGCGCGCGAGCTTATTGGCAACTTCCCGCGGCAACTTCGGCGAATTCTTCATAGCCACCGCCAACGCCCGTCTGACGAGCGTAGCCGCGTCGTGCGCCATGATCCGAACGATCTCTTCCGCATAGACCCGTTCGTCGTCTGTCATATCGCTTGAATCGATGGCCCGGCAGATCTTATGCGCCGCCTGAGCGCGATCTTCATCGGTCAAGCCCTTGACCAGTGACCGCACATCCGTGTCAGTCAAACGCGATCTCATCGTTACGATGGACATCGACAGAACCGCTTTCCGCTACACTTTTGAACACGCGCGAGCGAATCTCGCCCACAGTCAGACGTTCGCCGTATTTTATTAAAGAGTGGTTGCTCAACGCACATCCACGCATCGAAGGGGAGATACAGTTACATGCTACTACAAGGCTTAAAGGTCGTTGAGCATGCCACTTACATCGCAGCCCCCGGCGCTGCTGGCATTATGGCCGATTGGGGTGCCAGCGTGATCAAGATCGAACCGCCCGGCGGCGACCCCATCCGGCGCTTCTTTGAAACGATTGGGGCCGAAAGCGCCGGCAACCCCGTTTTCGACCTCGACAATCGCGGCAAGCGCTCCATCGTGATCGACACCCAAAAGCCAGAAGGCAGAGACGTCATCCAACGCTTGATTGCCCAAGCAGACGTGTTTGTGACGAACGTTCGTCCGGGCGGCTTGGCACGGGCTGGTTTGGACTATGGGACCGTCAGTCGTGGCAACCCAGGCCTCGTCTACGCAAGCGTGACCGGTTTCGGCCTCACCGGTCCCGATGTCGATCGCCCGGGCTTCGACATCGCTGCTTTCTGGTCCAGGTCCGGTATGGCCGACCTCATGACGAACAAGGGCGAAGAGCCGATCCAGATCCGCACGGCGATGGGCGATCACATCACGTCGATGGCCACGGTCGCCGGCGTCATGGCTGCCTTGTTTGAGCGCTCCAAAACCGGCAAGGGCCGGCTTGTGGAAGCCTCGCTGCTGCGCGCCGCAACCTATGCCCTGGGCTCAGACTTGGCGATCCAACACGTCTTTGGCCGTGTCGCCAACAATCGCCCCCGGCATGACGCGGTCAATCCCATCGCCAATTTCTTCAAAACCAAAGACGAACAATGGCTAACCATCGTCCCCCGCCAGAACGAGCACGACTGGCCAAAACTGTGCGAAGCCGCGAATGCAAGTCACTTGAGCAAGGACGAGCGCTTCACAAGTTTCAAGACGCGTCGGAAGAATGGGGCAGCCCTGGTTGGGTTGCTGGATGAGGCGTTCGCAAAAATGACCTTTTCAGAGGTCGCCAAAAGACTGGACGAACAAGACATTGCCTGGGCCCCGGTCCAAACGCCGGCCCAAGCTGTCGCAGATCCTCAAGTCATCGCGGCAGGTGGCGTAGTGGAAACGCCTCTGGCATCCGGCGGCACAATGAAGGCCCCAGGAGGCCCCTTGCGCTTTCCCGGCTTGGACGATGGCCCAAAAGGTCCCGCCCCAGGACCAGGGGCAGATACGCGCCAAATTCTGACTGAGGCCGGATTTGCTGCCTCTGATGTAGACGCGCTCATCGCCCATGGGGCCGTAAAGGAGGGTCGCTAGGCCTCGTCCTCGCGTCGTTCCGGCTCCAAAAGCAATCGCGATACGCTCTCCCAAGGCCCGGTCGCAAGGTCGATCAGGGCCTGGGTTGTCGTGCTGGACACCATCTGAAAGCCGGGCGCCACCAGCGGGATACTGGGTGAAACCGGCGCTTGGACAGGGGCCGGCGGGACCGCCGCCATCGGCTCTCCCGCCGCCCCAAGGTTCAAGTTCAACCGCTCCAACAGCTGTGCAGCCGATCGCGCCGTTCCGTCCCGCGTGTAGAACAGGTGACGGTTCGCCGCTGCCTCCCGCGGAAACAGCGCCGCCGCTGAAGGCGCGCCATCGTTAGCCGCCGCAATCAGGCGCGATGCACCAGCCGGCCCCATGACATGCGCCGCATACAGCTCCCCCGCGCTTGCTGGGCGCCCGAGCCGGCTTTCCAAGAATGCGGCGTTTTCTCTGGAAAGCTCACCAGCCATCCGTGCAGACAACTCGGGATCAAACCGAAGCGCTAGGATTTCGCGGCGCATCGCAGGATCCCCCACATGCGACCGCCCCCCCCGCACGTCGATCTGGTTGGCATAGGCACCCAAACCATGATCCGCGCCATGCCGACGAACCATATCGAGCCACGTGCTCTCAATGAACTGGAACAGACCTGAAGCGCTGGACGTTCCAGCTCGTGCGTTCGGGTTTAGGCTAGATTCCCTTTGGGCGGTCGCCAGCAATAGGTCAAAATTGGAGCCAGACGCCTGCGCCCCGCGCTGCAACGCGATCAGCACGGGAGAGGCAGGACCAGGTCGAACGGGATCAGTCATCCCTCACTTATTCAGGGATTCGCGCGCCTTGGCGTTAGGGCCTTTGCCCTCAGTAACTTTTCGGCAATCCCAAGACCCGCTCAGCGATAAAGTTGAGGATCATTTCCCGACTGACCGGCGCGATACGAGCGATCATCGCTTCGCGCATGTAACGCTCTACGAAATACTCTTTCGCGTATCCCATGCCGCCGTGGGCCAAGACACTGGCTTCGCATGCGGTAAAGCCGGCTTCCGCCCCAAGGTATTTGGAAGCGTTTGCCTCCGCCCCGCACTCGCGCCCAGCATCGTAAAGCGCAGCCGCCTTGAAGGCCAAAAGGTTGGCTGCTTCCAACTCCGCCCAAGACTTCGCAAGCGGATGAGCCACACCCTGGTTTTGCCCAATCGGGCGCCCAAAAACCACCCGTTCCTTGGCATATTGCACGGCCCGGGCAAGCGCTGCCCGGCCCAACCCAACGGCTTCAACAGCAAAAAGGACCCGCTCTGGATTGAGGCCAGACAGGAGAATTTTGAACCCCTCGCCTTCCTTGCCAATCAGGCGATCCTCGTCCACTTCCAAGTCTTCAATAAAGAGGGTGTTACACTCCACCGCCTTGCGACCCATCTTGGGGATCGGATTGGCTTCAATTTTGCTGCGATCAAAGTCTGCATAAAACAGCGACAACCCCTCGGTTGGCTTTGTGCATTCCTCTTTTGGTTTGGTGCGCGCAATGATCATAATTGTGGTCGCGCGTTGCGCGCTGGTCGTCCAAATCTTGCGACCGCGGATCCGCCAGCCGGAACTGGTCTTAACCGCCCGCGTTTCCAGGCTCGCCGTGTCGAGGCCGGAATTGGGTTCCGTCACCGCAAAGCAGCTTTTCGCTTCGTTGGAAATGAGGGGCGGCAGAAAACGTCGTTTTTGAGCTTCGGTGCCAAACTTCACGATTGGCATCGGCCCAAAGATATTCAGATGAACCGCAGAAGCACCGGAGAACCCCGCCCCCGATTGCGCAATCGTTTGCATAACCAGGGCCGCCTCGGTTAGCCCAAGCCCAGCGCCACCATAGGCCTCCGGCATGGCCACACCAAGCCATCCACCGGCGGCCAAGTCTCGAACAAACGCTTCTGGAAACGCCCCGGTCTCGTCTGTCTTCAGCCAAAAATGATCGTCGTAGTTTGCGCAAATGCGCGCCACGCTGTCGACAATCGCCGACTGCTCTTCTGTCATGTCAATTGCGAGGGTCATGCTGCCTTCTTCTCGAAACGATCAGGCGTAAACGCCGT
This sequence comes from Caulobacterales bacterium, assembly GCA_049314555.1. Lineage (GTDB taxonomy): Bacteria > Pseudomonadota > Alphaproteobacteria > Caulobacterales > Aquidulcibacteraceae > REEB509. The sequence continues at coordinate 24,841 of JBMOEW010000018.1, read as the reverse complement.
CCACAAATCTTCTACCGGTCCGCCAAACACCTGAGCAGCGATCATGGCCCCCGTCAAAGGCCCGAGCAGCCAACCGTTGCGCGAGTGACCGCACGCCACGAAACAGCCCTCCGGCCCGCTTGGCCCAACCATCGGTGCCCAATCCGGCGACATCGGCCGCAGCCCAACGCTATGGAAGCGTGGCCGGCTTTCAAAGCGAGCGCCTGGCAGGGCCGCGCGCAGGGCCGTAAACAACCGCTGCAACACCTCCTCTTCGAGATCGAGATCCGTGCGTCCCATGTCCATGGACGACCCGAAATAAATCTCTCCAAGCTCTCCGGGCACCGCATAACACCCCATTGTTCGCACGGTTTCCTGGATGGCGGACGAGGCTTCAGGCTGCACCACACCTAAGATGCCCTTGGCCGGTGTGAGACGCTGTAACGCCGGCGCGGCCGCAACCAAAGCGGGTGGTGCCAACGCACCGGTAGCCAACACAACGCCGTCACTCACCAGACCGCTTCCGTCGGTAAGCGCAACGCCCATCGCGCGCCCATTGCGCACCGCCAGATGCGACACACTGCGTTCTCTCAGGACCGATCCGCCCAGGTCGGCCACCATGTCGGCCAAGGCCTCCAACATTGGCCCAACGGCCACCACACGCTCGTCCTTAAGGCGTAACGCCCCCCTCACCCGAAGACTATAGAGGTGCGGATCGAGATCGTCGGGCAAACCGTCGATCCACTCAAAATTGGCCCCGGCGTTTCGCGCGCGATCGCGCACCCGCAAGACCCGCGCCATGTCTGCATCGCCGTGCGCCAGCAACAGCGCGCCCGTTTCCCGAACCAATACGTCAAACTGCGGCGATTGCGCCAAGCGGTCGTCCCATGCCTTGAGGCCCGCAACACACAGCTTCGAAAGCAACCGATGCGCCGTAGGGCCTTCGTACAGTCCTTCCGAGTAAGGGCCCAGCATGCCGGCCGCGGCTGCAGAAGCCGAACGCGGCACAAGGCCCGCCCGCCCGGCTCGCGCGTCGCCCTCCACGACAGTAACGCTCGCGCCGCGCTCCAACAGGGAGATCGCCGCAAATAGCCCAACCGCACCCGCACCAACCACAATGATGCGTGGCCCGCTTGAAAGACGAGGCTCAGGAAATGACATCACCCTACTGTAGCGCGCCGAGCCGGCACCTCAAGCGCCAGCGTGCGCCATTCGCAATTCGCCAGGCCGCTCGACTTGGTCAAACCGCTCCCCAAGCGCGTTAATCAGCTTGCGCGCCAAGCTGCTGCCACGGGGAAGCGGTCGGGGAAGGATCAATCGGCCGGCCAAGGGCTCAAGCGTGTGGATCCAGATCACCGGCCCTCCGCCCTCAATCATCCGCGCGCCAACCTCCGCAGTGCCGCCAGGCCCCGCCGGGGCTTGCCCGTTCCAAACAGCGATAAGGACATCCGCTTGCTCGACAAGCGCGATCCCCACAGCCGCGTACGGTGCCGCCCCGCCCGATCCTGCAGCCGCAACGTCCACATCCCCCATCGACCAAACCTTGTCCGACAGCTTCAGATATCGCTGGAACGCGTCCACCGATGCTGTGTCGCCAAAATCCTTCTCGTAGCGATCGATGGCAAAGGGCAAAGGCGTGATCAGCCGCCACCCGCGATCTAGGGCTGCGTCGGCGGCATATCGATCGGCCCCTTCCGCAATCGCCGAACAAAGCGTGAGCCGCACATCCAGCCCATGCGAACTTCGCCCGGCATCTTCGATTGCGCCAAGCACGCGTGAAATTTCCTGCGCTATTCGTGGCCGCTGCGCCTCCGGAAGTTGATTGAGGCGATGACCGGTGACAGACACAGTTAGCGAACGGGCCATGCCCCACTCCTGTCATGCGCGTTTAGAAGCTTGCTGCGTAGAGTTATGCCTTGGGTCATGCAAGCGCTGGCAAACACCTAGTTAATCGGTCAACTATTCGCGCCAAGCGCGGCAAGAGGATGGCATGACCCGCATCGTTCTGGGTTCCAATTTTCACCACGCAGACTTGAGCAAAGTCGCGCGCACCTGGACAGCAAGCCTCAGCGAGCCTGTGCCGGCCGCCGTCACTTTGGGATTTAGGGGCGTTTTTTGGAAGGTATTCAGCGCTATCCACGAGCTGGAACTTTCAGAAGGCACAATCGAACTCTATGGCCACCCTTGGCGCATCAGCCGGTTGCTAGCCTTGGAAAGCAACGATGCAACGGCCCGCTTGGGCTTTTCGGATAATCGCAACATTTTCCTGGTGGCGATGCTCGAAACCGAAGATCCAACAGCCGACATTGACCTCAACGCAACAATGTTTGCCCACCGCGATTCAGAACAGCAACTGGTTCATCGCGTATTGGATCGCGCAGCAGAATTGGATGCCTCAGGCGCGATTGCCAGCCGCAGCCACGCGCGCGCCCTGCCCGGGCGTTTCTTGTTCCAGCCGGAAAACGATGTCCAAGACGTGGACCTCGTTCTCTCGATCGTCGCGTTCTACTTCTATGCCCTCTTGATGTTGTGGCAGTTGGAGCGCGAACAGGTCGATCAGGCATTGGACACCCCCGATGACGAACTTGAACACGCAACCCGGCAACTCCTTCGGCAGCGCGAAAAGATCATCAACGTCACGCGCTTGTTCTTCACCACAAACGTATCCAACAAACGCGAAGTTCAGCGCACACGCAAAGCAATCATGGAACGCTTTCGGTTAGAACCTCGCTTCGCGCGGCTGCCAGCGATCAATGACTCGATCGAAAAGTATTATGAGATCCGCACCCAAGCGATGTTGCAGCGCCAATCCGAACAGTTGAACCGCATCGCCATGGTTATGGCGTTTTTGGGCCTGCCGATCTCTGTCATCAGTATGCTGCTGGCAATCGACACGCGCGCTGAGATTCTCCAACGCCCGATACGGATTCTCTCAAGCCCAGAAGTTCAAGGATTCCTGGCCTTTTCCGCGATCCTTTGCTTGACGGTGCTGACGATTTTGGTTGCCGCAATGGCGCTGCGTATGGGCCCTGCAGTCCGCGGCACCCTGCGCAGGCTTAGGCCCGCTCAAAAGAAACGGATCGTTTGGGGCCCCAAGCCTAAGTGAACGGCTTTGAACTCGATTGCCAAAAATAATCCGCCGCCCACAAACACGCTGGCCTCACCAGCCACTGCCTGCGCACACGCCAAAGCATAGGCCTCTTCGATTGTCGCTGCCTCTAGGACGCTGGCATCCGGTGCCATCTGGCGCGCAAGTTGGGCGATTTCCGCTGCAGGCCGCCCCTTATGGTAGGCGCGGGTTGCGATAATCGTATCGAAACCTTCTACAAGCGTGGCCAACATCCCAACGCTGTCTTTGTTGTCAGACGCCCCGCAAACCAGAATGCGCGACCGGCCGGCAGAAAGCGTCGCAAACCCATCGCGCCCCGCCCGAGTCGCCTGCGGACTATGGCCCACATCAATCACGATCAATGGGGCTTCGCTAAGGGTTTCGAGCCGTCCCGGCCATCTTGTAAGGGCAAGCCCCTGCGCGATCGTCTTTGCGAGCCATTCGGCTTCTCCCCGCGGCCCGGGAAACCGCGCCCGCAGAAAGTCGAAGGCCAAGCGCGCCGCCAGCGCTGCATTTGCTTTTTGATGCTCGCCGATGAGGGGCGGACGCATCGGTGCATTGGCGAAACCCGGCAGATCAACACCAACCGCACCCCGAACTGTGTCGCGCCAATCTTTGCCAGCCTCTAGTTGCACGAGCTCAACGCCGTTGAGGCCAGCAAACGCAGCAAGCCGCTCTTCCAATGGGGCACAACTCGGCCCCAGATAAACCTTCGCCCCCGCCGCAAACGCATCCAGCTTGTCGCAGCCGATCAACTCCAAGCTGTCGCCCAACAGCTCCGTGTGCTCCAGATCAAGCGACGTAAGCGCGCCGAGCTTGGCCCCCACCAGCCGTGTGCAGTCATATCGACCGCCAATGCCCGCTTCCCAAACGATGGCGCTCGCGGATTGTTCCTTGAACCACAGGGCCGCGAGCAGAAACATAAACTCAAACCCACCCAGATGTTCCCCAGGTCGGGCCGCGCACCAAGCCTCTGCTGCCGCCGCCACTAAAAGCCCAAGCCGGTCCATGGCTTCTTGCGAAATTTCGATCCCGTCGATTTGAAACCGCTCAGTTGGGCTGAACAAGTGCGGCGAGGTAAACAAGCCAACGCCAGGCAACGCCTGCGCCAACGCGCTTGCGGTCATAGCCGCGGTCGAACCCTTGCCATTGGACCCAACGATCACGATCGAACGTGCTGAAAAAGCGCCAAGGTCGAGCCCCAGCGCCCCAGCGATGCCCAGAACCCGATGCAAGGCCAAGCCGCTGCCGAACTTGTTGGGGGGCAGACCCGCAATCATCCAAGCGCGGCCTGCAGGTTTGCCCCCCATATGGCATCGATCAGGTCTAGCCGGCCATGGGCTTCAAGGGTCAGAAGCGCCGGGCTTGCATTCGCCTCAATCACCAAAAGGCCACTCAAATCGGCGTGCTCAGACACATCAAACACATCCACTCCGGCAAACGCCAATCCTAGAGCAGCAGCAGCAGCTTCCCCAATGGCCGCAAGGGCTGGCGGTGCCGGCGCGTGCAGAACGCGGGCATCGCCGCCAGCGCTCCGGTTTTGTGGTCCCAAGATACGCACCTGCCCCCCCGCAACCGGCACCTCGCTTGCGTGCACGCGCTGCCCAGCGCGGTCTTCACCGGAGGTTGCCTCTGAAGGGGCGATCGTTGCCGTGGTGGGTTTGCCCTCCGCCCTCGCCTTTGAAACGAGCGCTGCCAATGATGTCACGCCATCGCCAGTCACCGTGAGGGGGGATTTCTCATAGGCACAAAGACCTTTGCCGTTCAGCACGATCACCCGGTGTTCCACCCCTCGCACAAAGGGCTGAACCAGGATCGCGTCGTGGCGCGCGCCCACCCGCTCGACGTAACCAGCAAATGCGGTAGGGTCCGCGATGATCTCAGCAAAATCGCCCCGTGACCCAGACACCGGCTTGCAAAACACCGGGTAGCGGAACTTTGCGGAAGCGACCAGCGCGTCCCCCGGCTCCTGCCCAGCCGTACGAAACGCCGCATGCCGTGGGCTCACAAAGAACAATTGGCCAGGGATCGTGGCCACGCCCGCGGCGGTCAACGCTAGGCCCGCAAACCCCTTGTCGCGGGCCAAACTCATCGCGGCCGCAGAATTCAGCGCATAGGGGCTTGCCGAACCAGCAGCAATAACGCAGCGCCGGTCCCCATCGCGCACTTCGAAAACGTAGGCGTCTGGGCCGTCTAAAGGCGCAAATTTCCACCCCCGCGCCGCCGCGGCCTGGCTTGCAAACCGCGCGTGGCCGTTCAACGGATGCCCACTACCGCTTGGCCTATTTGGGGAAATGGTACCGCCTCCAGGGCTCGAACCAGGGACCTCTGGATCCACAATCCAGCGCTCTAACCAACTGAGCTAAGGCGGCACACGTCAAGGCCGCGGAAGCTAGCTAAACCCACCGCCCAGCGCAAGCCAATCAGATGAGTTCTGCCACCACCTCTGTCAGTCGCGCGAGCCTTTCTTCACTCGCAGGATGGGTGGACAACAAAGCAGGTAAGGCCTGGCCCCCACTTTCAGCAGACATACGCTGCCAAAACGTGACTGCTGCCTGGGGCTCAAAGGCGGCCTTCGCCATCAAACCAACCCCAAGCTGATCGGCCTCAAATTCATGTTGTCGCGAATAGGGCAGGATAACACCGTAGAGCGCCCCCATGCCCAAAGCCCCGGCGATCTCGTCGGCCCAGCTGCCGTATTCCTCAGAAAGTGCAACCGTTGCCACCTGCATGCCCAACTGTACGGCCAACTGTTGGCTCATCCGTTCGGCAGCGTGGCGTGCCTGCACGTGTCCCACTTCATGGCCCATAACCGCAGACAACTCGTCGTCGGACTGCGCCAACTCCATAAGCCCACGGAAAAAGCCAACCTTTCCCCCAGGCAGCACAAAGGCATTCACTTCGGGGCTGTCAAAGACGACAAACTCCCAATTCAGCCCCGTTTGACCAGAAGCGTCCACAACCCGCTGCCCGATCGCTTCAAGGCGCGCCTGTGCTGCCCCGCCCTGGACCTTCTGCACTTGCCTTTGCAGGTCTAGCCAAGCCTCCTGCCCGAGTTGCGCAAGCTGGTCATCAGACACAAGCACGAACTGCCTTCGGCCGGTAGACGCGTTTTCAGAACAACCGGTGACGAGCGATCCAACGGTCCCCGATCCCAGCGCAGCCAGCAGAAGACGTCGCGAAAGCCGGTAAGGCACACCCGATCGATGGACTTTAGACACGAAACCTCCTGCTGCGTAATCACTGCACGAGATGGGATGACCAAGGCCGTTGGAAAGGTGTGCTCGGCCTACGCCTTGATCACATTGTCGCGTAACCGCGCGTATTGATGTAGGCCCGCAACTCTGCCATCCGCGTTTCCGGGCTTGGGTGTGTGGACAAGAACTCAGGCGGCCGGCGACCGCCACCCTCTTGCGCCATCAATTCCCAAAAACGCACCGACTCCCGCACATCGTACCCGGCCGTATGCATGTAATCGACGCCCAACCGGTCTGCTTCTAACTCGTCGCGCCGCGAGAACGGCAAAAGCACTCCCACTTGCGCGCCCAAACCCAAAGCCGTCAGCGCAATGCCGCGGGTGCGTGGGTCCATGTCCTGCGAGGCAACCTGGGCCCCGATCATCACGCCTTGCAGGGCCAACTGCGTCGAAAAGCGCTCCGCCGCATGCCGCCCCGTCACGTGGCCAACCTCGTGCCCAAGCACCGACGCGATATGGTCATCGCGTTCCGCGACTTCCATCAAACCGCGATAGAACCCTACTTTGCCGCCAGGCAAGACGAAGGCGTTCTTTTCTGGACTATCGAAAACCACGAACTCCCAGGGGTCGTTCGGGCGATTGGCAGCCACCGCAATTCGCCCGCCAACATTGGCCAACCGAGCCTGAGCCCGGGGATTGTTGTAGGCCGGCGTTTCAGCCCGCAGTTGCTGCCAGGACTGCAGAGCCATCCCCGCAAGCATCTGGTCGCTGGCCAGGCCCACAAACTGGCTGCGGCCAGTTTCTGGGTTGGTGGCACACGCAGGTGCCAACATCACCAAGCTGCCCGTGGCCATCGCCCGCAAAAGGTCGCGGCGGTGCATCTTGCCCACATCAACCACGGTGCCCGCAGCGGAGGCAGCAAGAACGGCATCCGCATTGACCGCGGGCCCGGTTTCATCACGGCAAAACAGCGCATGATCGTGATACTGGCACATGCCGTAAACTCCCTGTCCGAGCTCGGGCTGCACGCCCAAGCCAGAATGCTAGCACGGTCGACGCGAGCATCACCATGGCATTCCGTCGCGTTGTAGAAACGCAGCTTTGGCATGAAGCCAGCATGAACGCTGGCTTTGGCGTTGATTCAGGAGGCAGCGCCTAGGATTATTCCGTCACGATCAGGAGATCATCCATGGCCCGCTGGCCCCTCGCCCTGTTTGCCGCCGCTGCTGGCTTTGCAGCCATTGCATTGGCGCAAGTACCCGCCGCCGCTCAACGCGGACAAGACGGCATCGAGCTCTACAGCCAACAACACTTCGGGGGTGAACGGCGGTTTTTCACCTCTGATGTCGTCAACTTGGAAGGGGCCGGTTTCAACGACGCGGCCCTATCCGTGCGCGTTGTCGGCTATGGCAGTTGGCAGTTGTGCATTGATGAAGGCTTTTTGGGTCGATGCGTGACGGTGGATCGCGACGAGCCGGACCTCAACCGATTAGGCATTGGCTCGCGGGTCTCTTCCATCCGCAGGATTGACACCTGGGGTGGTGGCGATCCGGGCTGGGGTGCCCCGTCGCGTCCCTCCCGCAGGGGCCTTGTCCTGTTTGAAGGCGCAAACCTGTCCGGCGCTCGCTTTGAGCTGCGCGAAGGGACCCTTAATCTCGCCAACTCAGGCTTCAACGACCGTGCCCGCTCCCTGGTCGCCGATGGGCCTTGGTGGGTATGCGCAGACATGAACTACAATCGGTGCCAGATCGTTGAAGGCGAAGTTCGCGCCCTCTCAAGCCTGGGCCTGAACAATCAGATTTCGTCAGCGCGCCCGGTCGAGCCCGATGAATACCCGGGCTATGGCGGCGGTGAGCCACCCTTCGGCGGCGGCACCGAACAACCGAGTGCCCGCGGTCGCACCGCGGCATTCTTCGCGCAACCGGGCTTTCGCGGCCGCGCGCTTCTCGCCTGCGAACGCGGCGGTTATGGCCGCCAGTGCGCCGATCGAACAGCAGACGACTTCTGCCGCCGCCAAGGGTTCAACCGCAGCCAATACTTTTCCATCGTTCCGGCGGGCCGCAATGGCGAGGTGATCGAAGATCTGCTTTGCGTTCGGTAGGAACCTGTGCCCTGGAAGACAAAGGCCCCGGCAGTACTGCCGGGGCCTCTTTCGTTCGACTTTAGCCAATCAGGTGCGGTCAAATCACACCCCACCCACCCCAGCCCTTACTCGCTGTAGAGTTCAGACACAGACAAGGACGAGTTGTGAAATTCCCCTTGGGCATAAGAACCCACCCAAACCATGTACGTCCCAGACATCGGTGCCTGGAACGAAATCGACGGGTTTAGATCCCCGTTTCCGCTGTCGTCGTCGCAATAGAACTGCCCGTTAGGCGCATAAACGACCAGCGTCGTGTCGCCCATGGAAGACACCGAAAACACCAACGGCAAGCTGCCGGCCGTGTAGTTCACCTGATAATCGGCCTGGTCCGCAATATAACCCACGCAGCCACTCACAAGGCTTGCTGCGTCTTGCGCACCGCCCGACGTGATCTGCGCGCGGAACGGATCAGGGGTAAACCCGCTTACAAGGTCAACCGTCCCATAAGAACCGCCTTGGTCAGCGCCGGGGGCTCCGGCGAACTGCTGCACGCCAGTGCTGCCGTCCGCGCCGCCTTCGAGGATTTCGGTCACGCCCAAAACCGCCGGAAACACCGCACCTTCAACGTAGGAACCCACCCACACGTCGAATTGGCCCGACATCGGTTGCGGGAACACAATGGCTGGGTTGCCATTGCCGCCGCTGTCGTCGTCGCAATGCCACGTGCCATCCGGCGCATTGATGACCAGCGTGGAGTCCTGATCGGCAACCGAAGTAAAGGCCAACGGCAGCCCATTGGCAGCATACATGATCCGGTAGTCAGGAGCATTCGCGATCCAGCCAGCGCACCCACTCACCGCCTGCGCCGCGTTGATCGGGCCGCCAGCATCCACTTGCGCCATGAACGGGTCCGGCTGGAAACCAGCCTCAAGGGCGGTCTCGCCGTAAGTCGCCGGCAGGCTAAGGTCTTGTGCCAAAACCGAAACCGGCGTGAGGCCAAGTGCGATCGCACTCAATGATGCAGCGATTGTATGAGCCAAGCGCATAGGGGCTTCCCTTCACTCTAAAAAACGATCGGGCGTCCCATCGCCACAGCCAGAACAGAGCGGTTTTGGGCTCGTTTGGCAAGCCAGACGCTACGTTTACGCTCGAATTAGTCGGGTGTGATGCCTGTAAGAAAAGGGCAAAGAGCCGATGCCCTTTGCCCCTCCGGAAACTGCATACAGAAACTGTGCCCGCGCTATTCAAGCACTTCTGTAATGATCAATTGAGCGGGCTGAACATCGCCCTCGGTGAAGGAACCCACCCAAATATCGTATTGTCCAGACATCGGGTTTGAAAACACCACAAGCGGGTCTGGCCCCTGCGAACCGTCGTAGTCGTCGTTGCACACCCACTCACCATCCGGCGTGTTGACCACGATCGTCGTGTCGCTGGACGACGTCGCCCCAATCGCCAGTGGGAACGAGCCGGCGGTATAGTTCAACCGATAATCTGGCGCGTCGGTCACAAAGCCAGTGCATCCAACGCTGGCGGCATTGGTTGGGCCACCTGAGTCAACGCTGGCTACGAATGGGTCTGGCGTGAACCCTGCGGTGAGCTCAACGGTCCCATAATTGGGATCAAGCTCAAAATTCTGCGCAACGGCGATCCCGGTCGAAGCGAAAACCAACACCGCTGCGCTCGCCGTAAGTAAGGCCTTCAAAGACATAGGTATTCCTCCGGTTTCGCCCTCACAAGAGATGTCCATCAGGCGGTGATTGAGTTACAAGCCATCCAGAGAAAAGCGCAAGCAGCTTCCTCATTCAGCGTCGCCCGAACAGCTTTTCGATGTCCGACAGCTTCAATTCCACATACGTCGGTCGGCCGTGGTTGCATTGACCAGAAAACGGCGTCGCCTCCATCTGCCGCAAAAGGGCATTCATCTCGTCACCGGAAAGCCGTCGCCCGGCGCGCACCGAACCGCGACATGCCATCGACGAACATACCTCCTCCAGCCGCTCCTTAAGGGCATGGGCGTCGCCCAACTCAGCCAGATCGTCGGCAAGGTCGCGCAACAGGCCCGCCGCATCGATCTTGCCGAGCAGAGCCGGCGTTTCCCGCACGCAGATCGCACCGCCGCCGAAGGGCTCAATCACCAAGCCGAGCTCACCCAGTTCCTCGGCCCGCGCCAACAGCCCTTCTGCTTCCGCCGGGTCCATTTCAACGATGTCTGGGATCAAAAGCGCTTGGCGTTTGACCCCGCCATTGGCGAGCATCCCTTTGATCCGCTCATAGACCAAGCGCTCATGAGCGGCATGCTGGTCCACAATGATGATCCCATCCTGCGTTTGCGAAATGATGTAGGTTTCATGGACCTGTGCCCGTGCCGCGCCCAGCGGAAACGCCTCCAAGTCGCCAGCCGCCGGCGACATCGGCATAGCGGCAGGCTCGACCCGACCATGCGGCACCGCGATCGCCTGGTAGCTTTCTAGCCCTTGCTCCGCCACGCCCCATGCAGCAAGGGCTCCCTGCGACTCCATTGGCGGTCGCCACGCAATTGGTCGCTCTTGCCTGCCATAGCCAAAGCCCTGCCGCACAAAGCCAATCGCCGTCTCCGCCGTTGTTGTCGAAGACCGGTGCCCCGCGCCCGCAAGCGCGTGGCTTAACGCCCCAACGATCAACCCGCGGATTAAGCTAGGGTCGCGAAAGCGCACCTCGGTCTTGGCCGGGTGGACGTTCACATCCACTTCCTCGCAAGGAAGGTCGATGAACAGGGCTGCGACCGGATGGCGATCCCGCGCCAACAAGTCCTGGTAGGCCGCCCGAACCGCACCAACGATCAATTTGTCCTTCACGGGTCTTCCGTTGACGAACAAATGCTGAAATTCCCGCGTGCCGCGATGGTAGGTGGGCAGCCCGGCAAAGCCGGTTAGCCTCGCAGACCCACGGGTTTGATCCAAGGCAATGGCGTTTGGCGCGAAGTCAGCCCCTAAGATGGCGGCCAGGCGTCGCTTGCGCCCTTCCCCTAAAGGGTCTGGCTCTGCAGACACCTTCAGCAGCGCCCGCCCATCGCTTTCCAGTAAAAACCCCACATCTGGCCGCGCCATCGCCAAGCGCTTCAGCATGTCGGCCACCGCGAGGGTTTCTGACCGTTCCGACTTCATGAACTTCAAGCGCGCAGGCGTCGCGAAAAACAAATCCCGGACTTCGATCCGCGCCCCGTGCCCAGACAATGCGCCCCAGGCCGCGGGCCGCACAGGGCCAACCGCCCCGCCCTCGACTAAAATGGCAGACGCAGCATCTGCGTCTTTGGTCTTGGCCGCAATCGTCAAACGCGCCACAGACCCGATCGACGGTAATGCCTCGCCGCGAAAACCCATCGTAGCGATGTTCAACAAATCCACCTGCCCGGCGTCATCGGCAGACAGCTTGGACGTGGCATGCCGTTCGACCGCCAAGCTCAGATCTGTAGCTGATAATCCACACCCGTCGTCTTCCACGCGGATCAAAGAAAGACCGCCGCGCTCAATCGAAACGACGACCCGTTTTGCCCCCGCATCAAGGCTATTCTCCACCAACTCCTTCACGGCGGCGGCGGGGCGCTCAATCACCTCGCCGGCAGCGATTCGATTGACGGCTTCGGGGGGGAGAACACGAATGGGCATGCGATTCTGTGGCAAGCCTAGCACATCCGGCGCGGGAGCGTGGTGTGTCCTGGCTAATCCAGCATAGCTCGCAAAGGCAAAGGTTTGGCAGAAGGAAGATTAGCTGCGCCAGCGCAGCGCGGTGGGCTCAATCGGATTTGCGAACGCCCGTCCCTCAGCTCGGCTGGCCACCCATTCCCGCTTCAGTTTGTGATACCACTTCGCCTGCACGTCGATATCATCAATCCACATCATGGCGGGCTGATACTTCAAGCCGGTGTTCTGCAGGTCCACCATGCGGCCATCCTGATCCAGAAATTCCCGCGCCGCCGGCACCAGGATTGGCTTCAAGACGTCTAGCAACGGCGCATTGCGCCAATACGTGATCTGCGTGATCCGCGTGGATTGGGCGTTTTCTGGCGTCAGACACGTCAGCGTAAACAGGGTAGCAGACGCGTTCTCTACAACCTCCCAGCGATATCCCGGCAGCTTGAACACAATTTCGGTGGTCACCGCCCCACCAAACAACGCGCGATAGGCAAGCGAGTTTCCCGAAGGGGCATGCTTGGAAATCCCCCACCCAAGATCACGCGGTTCAAAGCGCTTTTCTTTGACCTTCAGACCGGTGCTTGGCGGCCGCCACCACCATTGCGAATGCACAAAGGGCACGTGGGCCGGGTCCATCAGGCCAACAACCGCGTTGTCCATGTGCGACGCAAAAATCCGCTGAACCACGAACTTCGGCTTGCCAAGGTCCAGGCCAAAGTTGGGCGGGGGCAAGCCGGGTTCACCGTCAAAGCGAGAATCCGAGGAGAAGTAGATAAACACAACGCCGCCGGCCTCATGCACCGGCCAGCGGCGCACGCGAATACGGCCAACCTCATAGGGCTGATCGGCCAGCAGCGAAGGCATGTGCTTACATTGGCCATCGGCCCCAAAGCGCCACCCGTGGTAGGGACATTCGATCGTCGGCTGCCCGTCATGGTCGACTTGCCGTCCCGCAGACAAAGGCACCGCGCGATGAGGGCAGACATCGCGGATCGCAAACACGCGCCCGTCGTGCCCCCGCCCAAGCAAAATCGGCTCGCCAAGGATTTCGCGTCGGAATTGGGAGCCCGGCTTCAACTCAAGTGAGGTCGCGGCGAAATACCAAAGGTCGAGCAGCAGCCCGTCTTCGGTCGTAGCCGCCTTGGCCGGAGGTGAAGCGCCTTCAGCCATCCCCAAAAGCCTTCTTCAGCGATATGGCCGATTGCACCAGCCGCAGTGGCAACCCAACTGGCATGGCGGCTAGCCAGCCCCCATCACGCAGCCCGACAGCGCAAGGATCAACACCAACGCAATCAGCGCCACAATTGTGACCGTCGCTGAAAAGCCAAGCGCGCGCTCCTCCGGACACCGCATCAAGATCGGCAACCCCCGATAGAGCAAGAACGCCGATGCCCCGAGCCCCACAACCCCCACCCACCACAACGGCGGATAGATGGCCGCAAGCCCCGTCACCAGCACAGGCGTGGGCGTGAAGGCCGCAACCTTGAGCGCGTTCATCTCATTGCGATCAGCGTCAAACTGCTCAGCAATAACATTGATCAACAGGCCGATGAGGTACACCAGCGCGATCACTGACAAACAGGTGATGACCGCGTTGGCGAAGGCGTCCAGGAACTCCGGCCGCACCCTTTCCCCGCCCACTTCTTCGCCAAACACCAGCTGGCCCAGCATCCCCGCAAACGTGGGCGCCGCCGCAACCGGCGTGACATAACCCAGCAACAAACTGGGAATGCTGGTCTTTTCGTCTCGAATCTGGGTCCATTCGCCCACGGGATCGGTAAACAGCCCCCAAGCGCGGCTCAAGATGAATTCAGATTTCTGCTTGGCCACACCGCGCCAGGCCTCCCGCAGGCGCTGGCCGGCACTCGGGCCGTTGTCGTCCCCCGCGGTCATGGCATGGCTCCTCAAAAAATGTCCGGTCCAAGAAAAGCTTATGGCTCATTTAGCGCGCTTCTCAAAAGCCCGTCATCGTTTTTCCCTCAGCCGACTGCCGTAACGCAGACGAAGGGGCGGGACCGACTGGCCCCGCCCCCGCTTTTCGTCAGACTTCCTCTGCCTGCCGCGGCTGCGGAGGTGCAGCAGGTGGCGGCTCAGCAAAGTATGTGAAGGCCAGCTGGTCATCGTCGTTCGGATCGAGATCGATCTTCACCAAGCCGCCGTGTCGGAGATCCCCAAACAACAGCTCGTCGGCCATCGGCTTCTTGACCTTTTCCTGGATGATCCGCGCCATTGGCCGAGCGCCAAACGCTTCGTCATAGCCACGTTTGGCCAACCAATCGGCCGCCTTGTCGCTGATTTCGATCGTCACGTTGCGCTCAGACAATTGCGCCTCAAGCTGCAGAATGAACTTCTGCGCCACGCTGCGCACGATCTCCTGAGACAGCCCGCCAAACGCGATCACAGCGTCCAAGCGATTGCGGAACTCCGGCGTGAACAGCCGCTTGATGGCCTCTTCGTTCTCGTGATCCTTTTTGCCGGCCCCGAACCCGATGCTCATTTTGGCAGCATCGGAGGCGCCCGCATTTGTGGTCATGATCAAGATCACGTTCCGGAAGTCTACCTTCTTGCCGTTCGCGTCGGTCAGGGTGCCGTGGTCCATTACCTGCAACAGGATATTGAACAGGTCCGGATGCGCTTTTTCGATTTCGTCCAGCAGCAACACACAATGCGGATGCTGGTCCACACCGTCCGTAAGCAGGCCACCTTGGTCATAGCCCACATATCCAGGAGGCGCGCCGATCAAGCGGCTAACCGTGTGGCGCTCCATGTACTCAGACATGTCGAACCGCAACAGCTCAATCCCCATGATATTGGCAAGCGATCGCGCAACTTCGGTTTTACCAACACCTGTCGGACCCGCAAACAAGTACGATCCGATCGGCTTTTGCGGTTCACGCAAACCCGCCCGGCTCATCTTGATCGCAGCCGCCAAAGCATCGATCGCCGGGTCCTGGCCAAACACAACCCGCTTCAGATCCGCCGACAAAGACCGCAGCATTTCCGCATCGTTCTTTGACACAGACTTGGTGGGAATGCGGGCCATCCGCGCCACGACGGCTTCCACGTCTTCCACGTCGATCAGCTCGCGGCGCTCCTCTGGCTTCAGCAGCATCATTGAGGCACCGCTTTCGTCGATCACATCGATGGCCTTGTCTGGCAACTTGCGATCGCCCATATGCCGCGCCGAAAGCTCAACCGCCGTTTTGATCGCGTCGTCGGTGAACTTGACCTTGTGATACTCTTCAAAGTACGGCCGCAGCCCCATCAAGATTTTGATGGCGTCGGGGATCGACGGTTCGTTGACGTCGATCTTCTGGAAGCGCCGCGCCAAGGCCCGGTCTTTTTCAAAATGCTGGCGATACTCTTTGTAGGTGGTGGAGCCCATGCACCGCAGCTGGCCGCTTTGCAGCGCCGGCTTCAGCAGGTTGGAAGCATCCATTGCCCCGCCAGACGTGGCCCCTGCCCCAATCACAGTATGAATTTCGTCGATGAACAACACCGCCTTGGGGTGGTTCTCCAATTCCTTCATCACGCTCTTGAGGCGCTCTTCAAAGTCCCCGCGGTACCGCGTGCCCGCCAACAACGCGCCCATATCCAGCGAGAAAATGGTGGCGTCTTGCAGGATTTCAGGCACTTGGCCTTCGATGATCTTCCGGGCGAGCCCTTCGGCGATTGCGGTTTTGCCCACGCCCGGATCGCCCACCAAGAGCGGGTTGTTCTTTTGCCGGCGGCACAGGATCTGGATCGCGCGCAGGACTTCCGCCTCGCGCCCAATCAGCGGGTCAATCCGGCCTTCCTTGGCCTTCTTGTTCAAGTTCACGCAGTAAGCCGCCAGCGCCTCGCTGCCCTGCTTCACCGCGCGCTCGCCGTCTTCCTCCGACGCCCCGCGCGGCGCACGCTGTTGCGCAGACCCAGGCCGCTTTGCCAACCCATGGGAGATATAGTTTACCGCATCGTAGCGGGTCATGTCCTGCTCTTGCAGGAAGTAGGCGGCGTGGCTTTCCCGCTCCGAAAACAGCGCCACAAGCACGTTGGCCCCGGTCACTTCGCGCTGGCCTGAGCTGTCCACGTGCAACATGGCCCGCTGCAGAACCCGCTGGAACCCAGCCGTCGGCCGGGCGTCTTCCCCGTTGCGATCCTCAACCACCAGATTGTCGAGGTCCTCCTCCAGATACTGCTCAAGACCTGTGCGCAGTTTGGCGAGATCGACCTTGCAGGCCGTCATGACCTGGCTCGCGTCATCGTCGTCGATGAGCGAAAGCAGCAAGTGCTCCAGCGTCACGTATTCATGGCGACGCTCATTGGCCAGGGCGAGCGCGCGGCGAAGGGTGGCTTCCAGGGTCCGTGAGAAAGTGGCCACGGGGCTATTCCTTTTCCATTATGCACTGCAGCGGTTGTTCATTCCGCCGCGCCAAGTCCATCACCTGTGCGACCTTCGTTTCGGCCACCTCGTAGGTAAAGACACCACACACGCCCACCCCGGTCTGGTGAACGTGCAACATGATGCGCGTGGCTTCCTCTACCGACTTGTTGAAGAACCGCTCCAAAACGAACACGACGAACTCCATCGGCGTGTAATCGTCGTTGAGCAGCAACACTCGATAAAGCGAGGGCTTCTTGGTCTTTGGACGCGCCTTGACGTCGACACCGCGTTCGGTATCGCCGTTTTCGCCATCCTCGTCCCATCGCCGTTCAGTCATACGCTCATCCTGCGCGCTAAGGTGACCAAGAGAACGGGCCGATTCGGCAGACTCCGAAATGGCACGCCCTCATCACACACCTTGCCCCCATTACTTATGGGTTCGCGACCCCGATGGAAGCCCTTGAACATAAAAGACGCATCACTAATGGTCGCACGCCAGCAGCAGAAAGCCTCGACAAGGCACAAATGCGGCGTATCTGCCGCCAGCGCAGGCGACAGCAGCGGAGTCACACGCAAGAGATGGACACAACACGCTGTCCTCGCTATACACCCGCCCCTCTGCGTGTGCAGCCAAAGCCTGGGTAGCTCAGTTGGTAGAGCAGCGGATTGAAAATCCGCGTGTCGCTGGTTCGATTCCGGCCCCAGGCACCATAACCCCTTCCAGGGCCCTCCGCTACAATCCGAAAATCATTGATTTTCAACGGCGTGACGTCCAGCGCCGTCCAAGGCCGATCGTTCACAGCGATCGCCTTTGACGGCACTTTGACGGCACACTTTGGATGAATTTTGGACCCGTGCTGTCACACCTTACCGATCTCGCCGTTCGAACAGCTAAGCCTAGGGAAACGCGGTACAAGCTCAAGGACAGTTTCGGGCTCTAATTTCGGACCCTGCAATTGCGGAGATAAATGTCTGCCATTCATAACCCCCGCACCTCAACTCTTGATGACGCATGGGCAACGATAATCTTATGGTAATCGCAGAGCCGGAGGCAGATAGAGGCCTGTATTGCAGTGGGACTGACGCTTCGGACCGACATCGCGGAACAATAACGGATAAATGATTGGCCGCTTTGGTATCGGGTTGAAGCCCGACTAACCGGCGACCACTGCCCCAACCCGTGAATCCGGCAGCCGGCAACAGCCGAAATCGAAACTCGACATCGAGGCGCAGAGGTGAGCGTTACCCAAACCCGCAAGGCCTAGCCCAAGAACGACACTGTGCGGAGGTTTCGTTTGCGCTGGTCACCACGCGCGACGGACCCGCCGACCTTGAAAGCTTCGCATCGCGGCGATTACAAGAGAGGCATGTCTTGTACGCAACATTCATTTGCCTTGACCGCTGCTGCTGTGTCGCTTTTCGCAGCCCCTTCGCCTGCTCTCGGGCAGAACCCAGACCTAGTGGGCGTTGCGGAGCGGGACGCCATCATCGTCACGGCCAGGCAGAGGCCAGAGGCGGTGCAAGCCGTGCCGGGCTCTATAGCTGTGCTCAGCGACGAAGAGATCGCCGAGCGCGATTTGAACAATCCGCAAGCCATCGCCACGCGCGTTCCTAGCCTCAATTATAGCTCCGCCAATCCCCGCAACACCGCTCTGACCATCCGGGGCCTCGGTTCAAGTGTTGTCGCAGTCGCCCAATCCAACGACGGGCTTGAAGGCGGCGTGGGGTTCTACATGGACCAGGTCTATGTCGCGCGGCCGGCGGCGGCTGCGTTCGACTTTGTGGATCTCGCCCGCGTTGAAGTCCTGCGGGGCCCGCAAGGCACGCTGTTCGGCAAAAACACGACGGCCGGCGCTGTTCACCTGATCAGCGCTGCACCGACCAATCGAAATGAGGGGCGTGTCGAACTCTCCGTGGGCGACGATGGCTATCTGCAGGGGCGCGTCATGGCGAACGCTGTGCTGGCCGAAGGCCTGCTCGCCGCCCGCGTCTCCGGCCATGTTACGCGGCGCGATGGATCCCTTCGCGAAGTCGTCTCCGGCGCACGCCTCAATGAACAGCACACCGACGCTGCGCGTGTGCAGCTCCTGTTCACCCCCAAACCAGATTTCCAACTGCGGCTGATTGGCGATTGGAGTAATTTCGATGCCGTCTGTTGCACGCAAGTCTATGTGCGCACCGGTGCCACGCAGCGCCCCGCGTCACGCCAATTCGAGGCGCTTGCCAAAGGCCTCGGTTACACCCCGCCGAGCCGTAATCCTTTTGACCGCCTAAGCGACATCGATGCGCCGCTGTTGGTGAAAACCGATCAGGGCGGTGTCACCGCGATCGCCGACTGGGATTTAGGCGGTGCGACACTAACCAGCGTCTCCGGCTGGCGATACTGGAACTGGACAGCAGCCAATGATCGCGACTTTACCGGCGTGCGGGTGCAAAGCGTCCAACGCATCCCGTCGCGTCAAGATCAAGTCAGTCAGGAGCTGCGCCTAGCTTCGGATGACGGCGGTGCCTTTGATTACGTGGCAGGGCTTTACGCCTTTGGCCAGGAACTCACTGGTCAGCCTGAAACGGTCTATGGGCCGGACGCGACCTATTGGCTGCTTGGCACAAGCGCTGCGTTGCCGCCGACGCTACTCGACGGGTACGGATCAATTGGACACACCTCGTTCCGGTCTTCAAGCTATGCCGTGTTCGCCGAGAGCACGTGGCGCGCACATGAACGCCTTCGGTTGACCGCGGGCTTACGCTACACGTGGGAACACAAAGACGGAACCTACGCAACGTCCGTGTTCGGCGGATTGCAAAACCCAACGCCCGCGCAACGCGCCGCACAATTGTCGGTCCTGCGCCCGCAAACCTATCGGGCGAGGGACAATGACGAGAGCCTTTCTGGCCGCGCCAATATTGCGTTCGACGTGAACGATCCTGTGATGGTCTATGCAAGCCTCGCGCGCGGTTTCAAATCTGGGGGCATCAACATGGCAGGCCTTCCCCTTAATGCCGCCAACCAACCAGCGCTGCCTACCGCGGTCATCCGCCCGGAACGCAACACCACGGTCGAGCTGGGCGTGAAATCCGAACTCTTTGCGCGGCGGTTGCAAGTCAACCTCGCCGCCTACGCGACCGATGTTGCAGACTTTCAAGCCAATGTCGTCGATACTGGACCGGGAGCCCTGCGCGGCTACCTCGCCAACATTCCGCAAGTGACCGTACGCGGGGCGGAAATGGATGCCGAGTGGCGGCTGACCGACACCCTGACCGTGCGGGGGTCAGCTGCTTATACGCGCGCGCGCTATGCCTCCTACGCCAACGGGCCCTGTCCCCTTGAGCGGATATCTGGCGGCACGCAAGTCTGCGATCTTTCCGGACGCCCTTTGCCAAACACGCCAGAACGGGCGCTCTCGCTCGGGCTTGAGTACCGCGCGCCGCTAACGATTGCCGGGGTTTCTGGCGAAACGACAGTTCTGATTGACACACAGGCGCGCACCGAGACCACCGGTGACGGCCCGGCGTCACGTGCGCTTGTCATCAACGGCTATGGCGTCACTCACGCGAGCGTGGGCTTTCGTTCCAATGCGGGTTGGCGCGCGCGTCTTTTCGCCCGTAATCTGTTCGACACGGAGTATTTGCAAACAGTCACCGCCCAGGCGGGAAATTCCGGGCTCGTTGTGGGTTTGCCCGGAGAGCCGCGACTTGTTGGCGTTGCCATCGAGGCAGTGTTTTGAGGAGGCCGGAATTTGCGGGGACGGGAATGTCTGTTGATTGAGCCGACTGAAGAAATCGTGACCGGAGAAAAAAGCCCCCGAACTGTGAATGCGGCGCTGGCCGCCGGCCGCAACAGAAACTCGACATCTGGAAGGAGAGGTTGACCCCGGCCAAACCGGTGGCTTTATCGCCGTGAATGCCATTCGAGCGCGGGAACACCTGCTCCTGGAGTAGACGGCGCTCTTCGCCGAAGTCCTGGAAAGTTGACGACACAAAGAGTCGAAAGGCCTTGGCAAACATGCCCATCCCCACCGCACGTGAACGCCGACAAGGGTTCGCGGGCGCCGCCGAGTAAATGCCCCTGACACCGGTCATTTGGCTGCCAACTCGCTCCGGCCGGTTAGGGGCAAAGGAGGCTCGGTCGACAGCGGAGGCCTCAACAGCTGCTTTCTTGCCAGTTTCCAGCCGCCTGACCCGGTGAGAAGTGCCGCCGACTTGTGGGTTCAGCTGCGGGTGCCAGCCGAACCTACCTCCAGACATTTAGAAGAAGATTACGAGGCCAGCTGAACCGGCAGCAATCGCCAAAGGGGACATTGGCTGCCAGCTGGTTTCGTCTGCGTAGCGGGTACCAGATGCCGTGGGACGCAAAGGTGGGAGCATCTCTGGCGTGGAGGATGCAGCGCAGATTGTGTTGTGGTTGGGCCGCGTCCTTTTTGACGCCAAGAACGAACGGCGCGCGGGCGTCAGGCGCTGCCCCAGACGGTTGTGGGCGTCGTGATCGCTTCAAGCAGACGTGCGCGGGTGATCCGCTGGTTGTCCCACTCAAAAGGCAAAGGCCCGTCACGACCCGATAGACTGTCATCGCTCTGTTCGGCGAGCCAACTGACGAACGCGGCGCGCGTTTGGAACACACGGCCGCCGCGCAAGTAGCCATCAAAGACTTCGCTGTAGTGATATTCCTCGCCGCGTCGTTGAAGGCCCATCCCACAATAGTCGCGGTGCCCATAAGTTACGAGAACGCCGCGGTCGAGCGCGTCGGCAACCGCGTTCGCCAATTCCCCTCCATAAGGCGTTGGGTCATTGACGCCGGCACTGTTGGCGACCGACTCAGCCAGGTCTGCATGCGTTATGACCTCGCCATCCTCATTGCAGGCGCGGCGCACATGGTCGGCCAGGGTGCGCGGGCTTTGCGTGGCCAGCCAGGCGGCGAACGCCGCTTTATCCGGGGCAGCGAAAACCTCCTGGCGCGCCGGTCTCAGCAGCTCGTAAACGAGAAGATCGCCCTTCTTCAGCATCCAATGCTCATTCCAGCCCCAGAACACGCGGCCGCCGCGATCGAGAAGATCGGCAACGTGGGCGGCGAGCGCGTCGCCGTAAGGCTTACGGGATCGGGCTGGTTTTCTGGTTGGCGATGTCAATGCGGTGAGCTCCGCTTTTGTCGTGGAGCCGTCCTTACCGCTTCCCAAAATCTGCGGCAACCAGTTGGACTAGGCGATGTCGCGCAGCCCGTGACCAGGGCTGCACTTGCAACAATGAACCCGCGACGGGCGAGATACCGCTTGATCGTCATTCTTCGAACCGCGCTTCAAGCAGGCGATTGTGCCCGTGTTGTAGCCAGGACGTTCAGCCGCGTCGCAACAAAGCCCTGCGTGAAAATCACGTCTTGCGCGATCGCCCGCACACCTCCGGGAAACGTGTTGGCGGCGGGCGTGTCGCCTCTCGGTGATGAGGAGATTGCAGCACGCAGCGCCCCAACAGTGGGCTGCCGAGGCACTGCCGCCGCTCCGCGCCTTTCCGGACGCCCCTTCGGTCGAGAAGCCAAAAGCCGAGGCGCGGGGCGGGATTTTGCTGCAGACATTGGCCCGTCCGGCGTAGGCGACGTGACCGCGCCCGGTAAGGTGGGTGATGCCCCAATCTGCGAATCCGGGAACCGACGGCGGCCGAAATCGGAAGCGGAACTTGGTGAGCCCGCCGGGATTCGAACCCGGGACCTACTGATTAAAAGCGGCTCAAAATAGGCGCCGTCGCCGTTCGCCACCGTTCGCGGCATGGCCCTTCAACACCTTGCCTTTCATAGCTTTTTTGGCAGAATAGCGTTCGCGAGTAACCATGCGCATTCGCGCCCAATCGGGACGATTTGGCACCATTTGGCACCACGGTTTCGGCCAAAATTCCTCCGGAGACGGACGATTATGAACCAGGGCGCACGCGGAATTGTTCGAGCCAAAGCGCTATCGGCGCTTGCCGTCGAAAAGCTCGCGCAATCGGCCTTTGTCGGCGGCGCCCCTGGGCTGGAGCTGAGGGTAACGACACACGGTATTCGCAGTTGGCGCTTGTTCTATCGCTTGCCTGGCGACCCGCGCCGCCGCGCCATGAAGCTCGGCCCCTACCCGACCTTGAGCTTGGCAGATGCCCGTAAACGCGCCCATGAAGCGCTCGCCCGGGTCACCGAAGGCCTCAATCCGCGCGTCCAGCTGCAAGTCGAAGCGCGGCGAGCCGGCGTGACCGTCTCTGAGGCGTTCGCCGACTATCTGCGCTTTTGCGCCAATGAAAATACTGCCAGCACCGTCTTGGACAAACGGCGGCTGTTCCAGCGCTACGCTGAGCGCGCCATTGGCGGGCTGCAACTTGAATCGATCCGTCGTGGCCAACTCATGGCGACCATTGACGCGATCCAGGGCAAGCAAACGACGCGACGGATGTTATACGCGACATTGCGCCACTTTATGGGCTGGGCGACCGACCGTGACTTGGTTGAAATCAATGTGCTCGCCGGCATTCGCCCACCGCGCGCGACACCGCCGCGCGATCGCTTTCTGAGCGATGACGAAATTCGCGGCGTTTGGGCCGCGGGCGGTCAGATGGCTGATTTGGCGCGGCTCGCTTTGCTCACTGCCCAACGGCTGGGATCGCTGGAAACGATGCGCTGGAGCGATTTGGATTTCGACAATGCCGTGTGGCGCATTCCGCGCGACAACATGAAATCGGGAAAGGCGCATGAAGTGCCGCTCGCGCCGCTGGCTGTGCAAATCCTGCGCGCGCGACCGCGCATGAAGGGTCCGTATGTTTTCGGAGTCGGCTCCGAAGGCATGAGGTCCTACAAGGGCGCGTCCAACGGCATGGAGGAATTGCGGCGCGAGCTTTACGGGCGACCAGCACAAAACGGAAAACGTCTCACGCCCGCCCAAATCGCAGCCGACCGCGCGCGAAGAGCCCTCACCCGCATCGACGCCTGGCGCTTCCATGATCTGCGCCGGACCGCCGTCACACTGGCGCAACGCGCTGGCGCACCGCTCGATGCGATCCGCGCTCTCACCCAACACAAAACACCGGGCATCATCGGCGTCTACGCCCGCCACGCTTACACGGACGAGAAGCGCGACGTAGCAGAGCGGATCAACGCGATCATCTCCGCAATTATTGAAGGGCGGAAGCGGTGAGCGGGGTTCGCCATGTGTATCGTCAGCGCCGACAATCGAGATGCGCGGCCAGCCCAAACTCTTCGATTGAGTCCGGGCGCGATGGCCCGGAATAAGGGTGGGGTGCGCCCGTCATGCATCACCTGCAGGATCGCTTCAATGAGGTCCGGGCGCGATGGCCCGGAAAAACACCAGCTTAGCCCGCCGCGTTCGTAATTCGACGCATCCGTACTTCAATGAGGTCCGGGCGCGATGGCCCGGAAAAACCCGCCTTGCCATGTGGCTAAGCCGAGAGGGCTGCGACCTGCTTCAATGAGGTCCGGGCGCGATGGCCCGGAAAAACCTTCCTGAGCATAACGCTTTGGCAACAGAAGCGCAGCTTGCTTCAATGAGGTCCGGGCGCGATGGCCCGGAAAAACGCAGCGCTCGACCATTTGACACTCCAAACGTCCGCCCGCTTCAATGAGGTCCGGGCGCGATGGCCCAGAAATCCTCCCTTCGCGAAACGGCTAGGAATGTCTCACGGGTGCTGACGGGGGACACCGAACCATGAAGTGCTGACCCGCGCATTGCGGCGCGCAATCATGGCCCGCGCGCAAGCAATACTTGGGGGCAAAACGCTACCGACATTCTTCTCCGGCCACGAAGCTGATGGGACGCCAGCCCGCAGCGGCTCACATCGCCACTTAGCTTACGCGTTTGACGGGCCGCGCAGTCGGCTGCTTGTCATTGCGCCGCACGTCTTGTCGCCGCGCTCGCCGTCGGAACCTGACTCCAAGAACATCGAATTGCTCGGCCGTGTCCTTGTGGACTTTGCAGACCTGCGCGCTGGCCCCGCCGGTCGACTGTCGCTTGCGCCGGCGTTCGAGACAACCGACGACCCGCTGCTGGGCCCGAATAAGGAATGGATGAGCCTTACGCCCTACCGCGCTAACTTACACTTTCGCCGCGCCAACGCGAGCGCGGCATTAGCGGCTGATCTGCGGCGGAGTCTTGTGGAATCTGGCCTTCCCACGCCGGGGGTTGCAATCGAGGCCGTCAGCGCCAGCAACGGCCTTGAAGCGCAAGCTCGCCTCCAGTTTCCAGTCCCTGTGGAAGGCCTGATGCTTTTTGGTCGGACGAGGCATTTCGGCGGCGGCTTGTTCTGCCCAGTACCGCGAACTTAAGCCGCATCAGCAAGCGCATGTTGTCGTTCAGCAGACCATGCCAGGCCCTGGCCTGACATCGTCCCAACCTCACGCCGGCCGGCGCAAGCGCGGTCAAGGGGCGCAGCGGCGATAGCCGGCGCGGGGACCGCGCCCCCTTGACGGCGA
>JBMOEW010000017.1:0-61552 GCA_049314555.1 Caulobacterales bacterium | reverse complement strand
GACTCCTCCTGAAAACCGGGGAGGGTCTCGTCGCCAACGAGGCGTCGGTCTGGGCACGCGAAGCTCCAGACCGAGACGCCCGCGGCGCGGACTTCGCCCCACGTGCATTCACTAAACTCTTCGCTCATCGCTTGAGGCGGTTGAGGCGCTGGCGGGACGTTTGCTTGAGGGGGGCTCTCTGGGGTGCATGCGGACAATGCCATCGCAATGACCGCGACTTGAATCGCGGTTCTCATGCCTGCAGTCCTCCAATCGGTCAGGGCGAGCATCTCAACAAACGGGGTGGCTTACGCCCCACCGCACATGTGCTGGCTATCCGGGGCTGTCCAGGTTCCGCCCGTTCTTGCATTGGTGGCGGAATAGACGCGGCCTCTGTCATCGCCTGGGGGGCAATTTTCCGGCACACTCACGAGGCAAACGCGCACCGCATCGCCGACCTGGGAATTCGCGATGGCCGGCACAACGCTATAGTCCACCTGCGCCATGCCGTTGGCGTATTCGATGGCGCTGCCGCTGTCTGGCACGCCTTCCAGGCGGGGCCCAACCAGGGTCACGGCGGTGTCGACACACGCGCCAACTTCCTGCGGCTTGGTGGCTGCAGGCCCTGCGGAGGCTTGCGCTTGTTCCGGCGCTGTGGCGGCGTGTTCGGCGCTGTCTGGTGCCTTCGGGCTGCAGCCTGCGAGCACGGCACAGACCGCGATCGTTGCGAGGAACGTTTTTGCGACTATGGATTTGGGTAGAGTATTGGCCATCGGTTTCCCCCTTTTTTCCACCTTATCCAATCTTACGGATCAGAAAAGGTCGTGGCGGGTAATTTGTGCTTTGCGTTTCTTCGGCGATTTGCATGCCTGTTTGTGCCAGCGTTTGAGGTGATTGCGGCTACTCACGGGTTGTTGCCAAGGCGCGGCAGAAAACGGGCGCCGCGATCAAAAGTTGGCCACAAACGTTGGCTAGCCAAGCCTCTATGTTGACGCAAAAACACCCGCCCCGCAAACGCAGCTACACAGAGCAGGTCATCGCCAGCCGCGGCCATTTGATTCACAAGTTAAAGGCCAAAGACACGACCGGTCGCTGGGCCTACTATTTTTTGCTGGTTCTGCCGATCCGCGAACGAGCCTTTCTGCAGGCTATCAAAGGCGATGGCATTATTGACCTTTGCGACTATGGGCGCGTGATCGCTTCGTGTTACGGCGAAGAGCCCTCTGAAGAGGTCAAGACCCTGATGTGGGAGAAGTACGGGTTTAGGGTTTGAGGCGCGCAGCTTGGGCTTTCCTGCTCGAACGACGCACCCGAGGTTGACACAGATTGACGCAGGCCCGGGTTGAGGCAGACCCTGGCGCATTTTCTCGGCTCGACGTTTCTGCGCCAAGCCCCTAAACACCCTGTGCGGACTGTAACACTCACTTCCTGCTCGATTTATGTTGGTCGCCAGGCCCAGTTGACGGCCTGGCTGACACGATGAACATCCCTTCGAACCTGGTTGGGCTGAAACCAAATCCATGATCACACCTTCGTTGCCCTTAGCCGCTCCGGCCTCGCCCCGCATTCGGCTTAGCCTAGGGATCACGGGGCATCGCGCCGCCCACGCGGGCTACACCGCAAACCTTGCGGCGATCGAGGTGACGGTGGGGCGGGTGCTCGATGTCATCGCTCTGGCCGTTGCCGATGAGCCAGTTCCGTTTGGTGCGGGTTCGCTGGCGCCGGTGCGGATGCATTCGATGTTGGCCGACGGTGCCGATCAGCTGGTGGCGCGCGAGGCGCTGAAGCGCGGTTGGGACCTCGTTGCGCCGCTGCCGTTTGGCATGGAGCTGAACCTGGCGATCAATGCGGCCCCGCGCAGCGCGGACGACGCGTTGCGATTGATCCAAGGGGATGGCGCTGCCGATCCTGAGGTGCTGGCTCGCGCTGGGGCGATCCGTGGGCTGTGTGAACAGGCGCAGGTGTTTGAGCTGGCGGACGACGACGCGGACATAGAGCGACTGTTTCTCGCCACGTTTGCAGACGCCAACGCGGTGATTGCGCACGAGGTTTTTTCCGCCGATTCTTCGGAGCGGGTGGCCTTGGCCGCGCGGATCGTGATCGAACAGTCTGACTTCATGATTGCGATCTGGGACGGGGCACGGACAACGTTTGTCGGCGGGACCGGGCACACCATCAAGCGCGCGCTGGAGCACGGGGCGGCTGTGGTGTGGATTGACCCGGCCGCGCCGGAGGACTGGCAGATCCTTTATGCGCCTGAGGCCCTGGCCTCGTTACGGGTGAGTGATCCGGGTGCGGATCGGTTGGAGCAATTGGGGGCGCTGGTGCGCCAGGCTCTGCGGCCGATGGAGCCAAATTCAAAGGCTGATCATTCGAAATCTGACCATGCGAAATCTGGTCCTTCCAAGGGTGATCATCCAGGCGTGCAAGCGCTTGCGGTCTCCCGGTGGCGGGCGACGAGCAATGCCAGCTGGCATGCCTATCGCCGGGTGGAGGCTTTGTTTGGTGGCGTGAAGGGGAGCAACCCGTTTCGGTCCTTGCGCCAGACGTATGAGCCGCCGGAGGCCATCCAAACCGGGAGCGGGGCAGGGGTCATGAAGGCCTTGACCGATCTTCCGGGGGCGGATGCTTCGTTTGATGCCAAGATCGGTGCCGGCGTGTTGGCGCGATTTGCGTGGGCAGACGGTATTTCTTCCGCCCTTTCCGACACTTATCGCGGGGGGATGATGATCAACTTCTTCCTCTCGTCGTTTGCGATCGTTGGGGGGATGGCCTATTTTCCGTTCGCGGATTCCTACGTGAAGTGGGCCTTCGCCCTGTTTGAATTCGTGCTGCTGTCGTTGATCTTGATCATCACGTGGCAAGGTCAAAAGAAGCGCTGGCACGGGCGATGGTTTGAAACGCGACGGGTGGCGGAGTATTTGCGCCATGCGCCGCTGCTTTTGGCACTTGGAGCGGCGCGGCCGCCGGGGCGCTGGCCCAAGGGGGCTGAAACTTCTTGGCCGGAGTGGTATGCGCGACATGCTCTGCGCGAAGTGGGGTTGCCCCGAACAAAGGTGACCGCGGCGTATTTGCGCCATGCCCTGCAAACGCTGCTCGATACGCATGTGACCCAGCAGCGCGATTATCACCACGGCAAGGCGCGGCGCTTGACGGCGGTTCATCACAATCTTGATGCCCTGTCTGAATGGATGTTTCGGCTCGCGGTGTTGTCGGTGGCGATTTATTTGTGCCTTCAGACGACGGTATGGGCTGGCGGGCTGGACAAGGGTACGTTGAAGGAGATGTCCAAGGTTTTCACCTTCCTTGGCGTGATGTTGCCAACCTTCGGCGGGGCGATTGCCGGCATTCGCTATTTTGGCGATTTTGAGCGCTTTGCGGCGATTTCAGAGGTGACGTCGCAGAAGCTCGATGCGGTGCATGCGCGGATTTCGTTGCTGTTGAAGGCTGCGGATAGCGAGATGGACTATGGGCCGGTGTCTGAGCTGGCGCATGCCGCGGACGAAATTGTGGTGAGCGAAATCGAGAACTGGCAAGCGGTTTTCGGCGGCAAGCACATCACCGTGCCGGTCTAAGGGCTGGGCTTCGAGGCGGGGTGAAATCTAAACTCTGAGTTTAGCTGCAGCTTATGTGTGTGGGGGCGGTGAGCGGGTAAGTTTGCCTGCTTTCGGGATCCGCCATGTATCGCTACGACGCCGTTGACCGTTTGATTATTGAGGAGCGGGTGGCGCAATTCCGCGACCAAACGCAGCGCTATCTTCAAGGATCTATCGACGAAGACGCCTTCAAGCCGCTGCGGCTGCAGAACGGCATCTATATCCAGCGGCACGCGCCGATGCTGCGGATCGCTATTCCCTATGGGGTGTTGTCGTCCCTGCAGTTGCGACGTTTGGCGTCGATTTCGCGGCGATACGACAAAGCCTATGGCCACTTTACCACGCGGCAAAACGTTCAATTCAACTGGATCAAGATCGAGGATGCGCCTGCCATTCTTGGCGAGCTGAGTGACGTGAGCATGCACGCGATCCAGACCAGCGGATCTTGTGTGCGCAATGTGACAACCGATGCCTTTGCGGGGCTGGCCAAGGACGAATTGGTCGATCCTCGTCCGTATGCAGAGCTGATGCGGCAATGGTCAACGCTGCATCCGGAGTTCGCCCATCTGCCGCGGAAGTTCAAGGTTGCGTTCAATGGGGCCAAGGAAGATCGGGCGGCAACTTCGGTGCACGACTTGGCGTTTGATCTTTACCGGGACAAAAAAGGTGAAGTCCGGCTGGTGGTGAAGGTGGGCGGCGGGCAAGGCCGCACGCCGCGTTTAGCCAGCGTAATCAAGCGCGATTTGCATTGGAGTGAACTGCTTTCCTACTCGGAAGCGGTGCTGCGGACTTACAATCGGTTTGGCCGCCGTGACAACATCTACAAGGCGCGGATCAAGATCCTGGTTGAAGCTCTGGGTGCGGAGGGGTTTGCCAGGGAAGTCGAGGCCGATTGGGAGCATGTGCGAGGTGGGCCGAATGCGATTTCGGAAGAGGCCTTGGCGCGGGTGAGTGGCCACTTTGTGGATCCGCCGTTGGTGGATGCAGCGGGGCCTGCCAAGACCTCGCGATCGGCCCAACCGCGCTTTCGGGCCTGGATGAAGCAAAATGTGGTGGCCCATCGGCATAAGGATTATGCGGCGGTGACGATCAGCCTGAAGCGCGAAGGGATCGCGCCGGGTGATGCGACTGCGGATGAAATGGACGCGGTGGCCGCGCTTGCAGACCGCTACAGCTTTGGCGAAGTGCGGGTTTCGTATCACCAAAACCTGGTGTTGCCGCATGTCGAGCGGGGCGTTTTGGAGGCGCTCTGGCGCGAATTGGACGCGCTTTCCCTGGGGCGGGCAAACATTGGGTTGGCATCAGACATTATTTGCTGCCCCGGCGGCGATTTCTGCACCCTCGCCAATGCGAAATCGATCCCGCTTTCGGCGGCGATCGCAGACAAACTGTCCGTGTACGAGCAGGACCTTGGCCGGATCGATATCAATGTGTCCGGCTGTATTAATGCGTGTGCACACCATCACGTTGGGCACATCGGCGTGCTTGGGGTGGAGAAGGCCGGCGACGAGTGGTTTCAAGTGCTGTTGGGCGGTCGGTCGGACAAGGGCGGACGCCTCGCTCGCCTGATCGGCAAGGCTGTGCGTGCTGAGCATGTGCCAGACGTCATTGAACAGTTGGCACAAACGTATCTTGCCCTTCGCGAGCCCCGGGAGCGGTTCATTGATACCGTCGAACGGCTTGGCTTTGAGGGGTTTACTGCAGGTCTGAGTGAAGCAGAAGGCGAACCGGTATGAGCCTCTTGATATCGATACATGGCAGTGCTGTTCCCCGCGTGACTGGGGAAGCGCAAAGTGCAAGTGCCGTGACTGTCCGTGTGCCGCCCAATGAGGGGCAGGGTGATAGCCGCAAGCGGATCGTTCCTGGGGTGAAATCTCCAGCCGCGCCAACGGTTGTGATCTTTGAGGGCGGGCCAATTGTGTCTTTGGACACTTGGCTTGAGGCGCCAAACCAGGCGGCCGGCATCCTTCTTCAGCCGACAGATGATTTGGAGCGCTTGCGCGGCAACTTGGATGGTGCCGCGTTGATTGGCGTTGATATCCACCGGATCAACGATGGGCGCGGCTACAGCATTGCGCGGATTTTGCGGGAGCGGTTCGGATTTAAGGGACGACTGCGCGCGGTGGGTGCGGTGACGGCGGATCAGCTGTTTGCATTGGCCCAGGTTGGGTTTGACGAATTTGCGTTGCGCGGCGATCAGGCTTTGGCCCCAGCGCTTGCGGCGCTGGGCAGCTTTTCGGCGGTTTACGCCTCGGGGTTGGCGGCGGCCACAAACCGCGACAGAGCGGCGGCCGTTCGCGCTGCCCAAGCGAAGCTTTTGGAACGGGACAGGCTGGTGGATGAACTTGGTGTTGGCCGGTTGCGTGAGAATGCGGCGTGACGGGGACGGTGTATCTCGTTGGCGCTGGACCCGGCGCGGCTGACCTGTTGACGGTTCGGGCGGTGCGGCTTTTGGAGCGTGCTGACGTCGTTTTGCATGATGCGTTGGTGAGCGCTGAGGTGCTGGCGCTTGCCTCGCAGGCCCGCCTGTTCAACGTAGGAAAGCGCGCTGGCCGACCTTCCGTTGACCAACGGTTGATTGGCCGGCTTTTGGTTCGTTTGGGATTGCGCCACAGCGTTGTTGTGCGCCTGAAGGGCGGCGATCCGCACGTGTTTGGACGAGCGAGCGAAGAAATCGCGGCATGCCGCGCGGCGGGCATTCCTGTAGTGAGCGTTCCTGGGGTGAGTGCGGCATTTGCCGGGGCATCTGCGCTTGGGGTGTCTTTGACGCAACGCGGGGTTTCGCGGTCCGTGACGTTTGTGACGCCGACGGTTGGAAAGGGGCAAGCGCAGGGCTCAAATTGGGCACGGGCGGCGGCGGCGGCGGAGACCGCGGTTGTCTACATGGGGGCCAAGCAGGCCGAAACCGTGCGTAGCGCGCTATTGGCTTTGGGTGTTCCGGCGCTTCGGCCAGTGGCCTTTATCGAAAATGCTTCGCGTGCTGACGAACGCATTGTTGCGGGAACGCTTGAGGAGCTTGCTGCGCTTGCGACGCAGCTTGGTGCGGGGCCCGCGTTACTGGTCATTGGCGAGGTTGCCAGCAGCGCCATTGGCGTTCGCGATGTGGCGCAGGCGGCATGATCCCCATCCACTTGGACCCAAAGTATGCGCGGATCGCGTTGATCGGGCGATCTGAGTTGACGGTGAGGCGACTTGCGTGGCTGCGCGCGGGGCGGGCTGAGCCTGATGTGTGGTCGGATGATCCGATAGCGGAACTTGCAGAGAGCGCCGCAGGATCGTTACAGCTTGGGCTTCCCGGAGCGAATTTGATTGCGTCCTACCACGCGATCTGGATCGCGGACTTGGAACCGGATGTGGCCGCAGGCCTAGCGGGCCTTGCGCGCGCGGCGGGGGTTTTGGTGAACGTGGAAGACGTGTTGGCGTACTGCGATTTCCATACGCCGGCGGTGGAGCGGCGGGGTTTGCTGACGCTTTCTGCCGGCACGGGCGGGGCCAGTCCGGCGGCGGCCCGGGTGGCTCGCGCGCAGCTGGCGCGGGCTTTCCCGCCGATCTGGGCGCAAGCGCTCGCCGAAATTTCCGCCGCGCGTGAGGCCCTGCGGGCAACGGGGGCCGGTCCTAGCGTTGTGGCCGCCGATGCGCGGACACGCTTGGCGGCATTTGGTTTGCTTGCCGAATAGTTCGCCTGCGGCGATCGTTCCTGTGGTGTTTTTGGTTCGTGCGTGGAACACTCTACGCTTCGCCACCCTGGGAGCGCGTGTATGGACGATCCAAAACCGAAAAAACCTAAAGAAGAGGAGCCGGTTTCTGCGCGGATCCGGGCGCGGCTTGTGAAGGCGCGCAAGCGTTTTCACGCCAACGACAGTATTGCCGCTTTTCTCCAATCCGGCGAATTGGAGGCCTTGCAGGACGAGGTGGCGGCCAAGTTCAAGACCGTGCTCGAAAGCCTCGTGATCGACATCGAGAGCGATCACAACACGCACGATACGGCGCGGCGGGTGGCGAAAATGTACCTGTCTGAGGTGTTCAAGGGCCGCTACGTCAGCCCGCCGGCCGTGACGGAGTTTCCAAACGTCGAGTCTCTCAACGAGCTTATGATTGTTGGGCCCATCACCATTCGCAGCGCCTGCAGCCACCATTTTTGCCCGATCCTGGGGCGATTGTGGATCGGGTTGGTGCCGAACGAGCATTCGAACTTGATCGGGCTTTCGAAGTATTCGCGTCTGGCGGACTGGATCATGTCTCGGCCGCAGATCCAGGAAGAGGCGATTACTCAGCTCGCGGAGTTGTTGATGGATAAGGTGCGCCCGGATGGATTGGCGGTTGTGATGGAGGCGGACCACTTTTGCATGCATTGGCGCGGGGTCAAGGATAACGCGACGAAGATGGTGAATAGCGCTATGCGTGGCTCCTTCCTGAAGGACGCGCCGCTGCGGCGGGAGTTCCTTTCGCTGATCAACCTTAAGGACTGAGGTTCTCGATGCTGGTTCGTTTGCTCTATTCTAGCGAGGCCATCGTGCCGATGAGCGCTCAGCTGTTGGACGATATCTTGGCGCAGTCGCGCAGGCACAATCCGGCGCTCGGGGTCACGGGGCTGCTTTGTGCGTCTGAGTCTGTGTTTATCCAGGTTTTGGAAGGCGGGCGTGACGAGGTTTGCGAGCTTTACAACGCCATCGTGCGCGATGACCGACATCGCAACATCCGTCTTTTGTCGTTTGAGGAAATCTCGGAGCGGCGGTTTGGCAGTTGGACGATGGGCCAAATTTCGATCTCGAAGATCAATCCGTCCTTGCTTTTGAAGTATTTCAAGCGGCCGAAGTTGGAGCCGAATGAGGGTTCAGGACAAGCGACGATGTCGTTGCTGTTGGACCTTGTGGCGACCGCGGCCATCGTGAGCCGGTCTGATAGCGGCACCTAACGCGGGGCGAACGCCTCGTCGATGTGGGCGAGGATCAGCCGTTCGGTGGGGCCGTAAAAGTGCTCCCGATCTGACGGGCCTGGTTTTGCGGGCAAACCATTCAGCGCGTAGGCGAAGGCGAGGTCGCGATCGGGATCATGCCAAACCGCCCCGGCAAAGCCAAAGGCGTTGCCGAAGTGCCCGACGAGGGACCCGGAATACCAGGGCGATGGCGCGTGCCTTTGGACGCCGTAGCCATAGCCGGTGAAGAGCCCTTCGACGTCGTCGCCGTTTGGTGGTTCAGGCTGGAAGTGCCAGTGGGGTGCGCTTTGCAAGCGCGCTGCCGGTGAGCCATCCGCCAAGGCGCTTGCCAGCCGCAGGGCGTCGTGCATGTTCATCCTGAGGCCGGCGTGGGCGGAGAAAAGGCTGATGTCTTCCCCCAATCTGTAGGCGGATAAATCAAACGGGCGGCCATGGCGGTCGTGCAGGCCATCTGGTGGCGGGGCCAGGTCTATCTGGGGCTCAAATCCAGCCGCGGTGAGCCGGCAGGCCGGCGCGCTTGCGGCGCGAGCTTGCAGCGACATGCCAAGCCAATTGAAGCGCCCACTGATGCTAAGTGGGTCCAAGACAAGCTTTGCGATGGCTTCGTCAAAGCGATTGCCCGTGACCTTTTCGAGCAAGGCACCAGCGATCACAAAGCCAAGGTTGGAATAGGAAAACCAGGTGCCAGGGCGTTGAGGGGTGAAAATCTGAGGTGCGTTTTTCGTGACGAAGGCGGATAATCCGTCTGGCGGGTCCACGTAATAGCTTGCGGCGTCGCTTAGCCCGGCTGTGTGGGTCAACAAGTGGGCAATTGTGATCGGGTCATCTGGGTACAGAGGGTGGCGATATGCGGGGCCAAGAACTTCCACGATAGCGGTGGTGGGCGTTATCTTGCCCTCAACCATCAGCACACAGAGGGCGCGTGCGGTGACCGCTTTGGAGACTGACGCAAAGCGGATATTGGTGCTCAAGGTGTAGGCGCGCTGGGGGCCGTGAGGGCCATTGGCTTGGCCGGTCGCGTGGGTGAAGACCTGAGCCTTGCCATGCTGCACCATCACCGCAGCCGACAGGAGTTGTCTGCGTTCAAGGACGATCTGGTCCAAGGCGTTGGCTAAGGCTAAGCGCTTTGTAGGGTGCATGGGGGTTCGATATATTGTGCGGATAACAAATCGTTCATCTCGGATTCATGTGTGCTTCATCTTGGCGCGTGGTATAGTCAAATCCAGACATCAGTTGTTTGATGGCGGGGCACATTTCAGGAGGCGAAGCATGAAAAATCTGCTGTTGGCCGCTTTCGGCATTATCCTTTGCGCCGGTGCGCCTGCGGTCGCTGAAGAGCACGCCACGGCAGCGGCGGCGGCACCATCTGCGCAGGCCATCACCTATACCGTGCTTGAAGAAGATGCGCGCATTCCGTTTGGCGCAAGCCAGGTGGACAGCTACCGGGTGGGGCGGGACGGCTCCTTGATCCTGCGGGTCGGGGTCAACCGGTGGTATCGGGCAACCCTCTATGCGCCTTGCGCGCGGGATTTGCGGTGGGAGAACGATATCGCGCTGGTGTCTGGGGGCGGGGGAAACAGCATCGACCGTTTCTCCTATGCGGTGGTGGACCACAACCGCTGCCAGTTTCGCACGCTGGACCGCATCGAAGACCCCCGTGCGGTCGAACGCGCGGCTGACGCTGCTGCCACCGCTGGCGAAAGTGCCGGCTCCGACGCTGGCTGATTGCCGGAATAAAGCTGCCAGCGACTGAGGCCGACCGCCGCAGTCGCTGGACTTCCAGGCGCTGGCCGTCCACATCGGTGCCATGGACGACGTTAGCTTTTCCCAGTCGCAGTTTCAGGCGCATGCGCCGGAGGACTGCCAGACCATGGTCGATGTCCGCGCAGGCGTGGACGAAGTGGACCGATTGCTGGTGCGCCTGATCGCGCGCCGCCAGGGCTATATGGATGCCGCAGCCCGGATCAAACCTGACCGGGGCCTCGTGCGCGACGAAGACCGCATCCAACAAGTGCTTGATAATGTGCAAAAAGAGTCCTGGGAGAACGGCCTGAGCTGGGCGATCGCTGAGCCCGTCTGGCGGACCATGATTGAGCGCTGTATTGCACATGAGTTTGTGGCGTTCGACGAGCGCCGTGATGGGGAGGGACTTGACCCATGATCGACGCTGACAAGATCATTCACGCTTTGCAGGTCAAGGCGGAGGCCCTGACCGAGCGGCTCAAAACAGACCCCAGCGCGCGAAATCTGGCGATGGCGGGGGCTGGGGGGCTGTTGGCGGGAATCCTCGCTGGGAAAGCCAGCCCGCGGTTTGCGGGGGCGGCGGCGCAAGTGGGTGGCATGGCTGCGATCGCTGGCGTTGCGTATTATGCCTGGAAGCGCCACCAAGCCAAACAGGCGGGCATGTCGCCGCCAGAGACGCGCCAGATTGAGCCGGCCCCGGCCGGGTTCTTGCCGCAGGGACGGGGCGACGGGAATGCCAAGCTCACTCTGCGGGCCATGATTAACGCGGCCAAGGCCGATGGGCGAATCGACAGCGAAGAGCGTGCGCGGCTGTTTGATCGGCTCGGCGTTGTGAGCCTGACGGACGAAGAGCAGGCCTTTTTGTTTGAAGAGCTGGCGCGGCCGCTCGATACAGATGGCCTGGTGACGGAGGCTGCGGGC
This sequence comes from Caulobacterales bacterium, assembly GCA_049314555.1. GTDB lineage: Bacteria > Pseudomonadota > Alphaproteobacteria > Caulobacterales > Aquidulcibacteraceae > REEB509. Next base: position 50,377 of record JBMOEW010000017.1, on the reverse strand, counting down.
TCGCCGGGTCTTGCGGCGCAGGTGTATGCGGCTTCGATTTTGGCGATTGAAGTGGATCAGCCTGCTGAGCGCGCCTATCTTTCCGAGCTTAGCCAACGCCTTGGCCTTGCGCCGGAGCTGGTGCAGGAGCTGCATGCGGCGGCGGCATGAGCGGGCCCGACCGGGGTTTGCGCCTTTGGCCCAAGTCTTGCACCGTTTTCGCTGTTTTGACGAAAGAGCGCGGAACTGACGCGCGTCTGCATCGGGCCGGTGGCGGGCCGACGAGGGCGATGCTAGGGGATTAAGGCGGCTTTCGGGGGCGGAGAAGGTGCGCGTATGAGATGGGTTTTGGGCCTGGTTTTGGCTGTGGTGGTTGGTGTTGCGGCGCTGGCCGGCGTCGGACATTTTCTCCTGAAGAACACGCTTGAGGTGTCCTCCAGCGTGGTGATCGAGCGGCCGCGAGCCACTGTTTACACGCTGGTGAGCCATTTGCGCCTTGTGCAGGAATGGTCGCCGTATCGGGCGTTGGACCCTGAAGCCGAGTATCTCTTTTCTGGCGAGGACGGCGAAGTTGGCCAGTCGATGCGCTGGCGTTCCACCAAGCGTTCGGTGGGCGATGGCGCGATGACGGTGTTGGAAATGACACCCAACGAGCGGGTCGCTGGCACTTTGGATCTGTCTGGGCGTGCGCGGCTTGCAAGCGCTTTCCTGGTTGAGCCGGCTGGTGAAGGCACGCGGATGACGTGGCAGGTGAGCGGTGCGTGTGATCCGGGGTGGGTCAACATCCCCTGCCGGTATATGAACCTCGTTATCGCGGGCGCAATCAAAGAGGATTTGGACGCAGGCCTTTCAGAGCTGCAACGCCTGGCGGACGAGTTGCCAACCGTCGATTTTGGCGCTCTTCAGGTGGAGATCGTGTCGCGCGATCCGCAGCGCTATGTGTTTGACGACATTCAAATCACGGCCCAGGCGGCGCGCAGCGAGCCCGACCAGGTGGCGCAGGCAATGCAACTGGCCGAAGACACGGTCAATGCGTTCCTGACGGAAAAGCAGCTCACGCCAGACAGCCGCAATCGCGTGGTGGTGACGACGCAGGACGACGGCGACTATTTCAAGTTTCGGGTGGGCTATATCTATTCTGGGCCGTCGCCGATCGTGCTTGCCGGTGTAGAAGTGGGCGAGACCCCCTCCGGGCGGATGGCGCGGGTGGTGCATGAAGGCACGCGCGCGGTGATGGCAGATACCTATGCCCAGCTTGACGCTTATCTCCAAACGCGCCGCATCAACCGGCGCGGGGGTGGGCTCCCATGGGAGGTTTATGTGGCCAGCCCAGGCGGCGAGACGCTCGGCGGCGATATCCGCGTTGAGATTTATGTGCCGGTGGACTAACCGGCCTTAAATTCCAGCGAGGGTGGCGTAGCGGTCGCGGTGGAAGCTGGCGGAGCCATAGAGTGCCTCCAGCACCCGCGCGCGCTTCAAGTACAGGCCTGCATCATGGGCGTCGGTCATGCCGATCCCGCCATGCATCTGGACGGTTTCATTGGTGACAACGTGAGCCGTATCGCTGGCGCGGGCTTTGGCCAGGGAGGCCAGCTCTGCGATTTTCTCCGGTTTGTCGTTGGCGTCCAAGGCCGCGAGGGCTGCCATGACGCAGCTGCGGGTGAGCTCAAGGTCGACAAACATTTTTGCGGCGCGGTGCTGTAGGCCCTGAAAGGTGCCGATCGCTTGGCCGAACTGGACCCGCGTTTTCAGATATTCTGCGCTCATTTCGAAGGCGGCGGTGGAAAGTCCCAACAAATAGGCCGCGACGCCAATGCGGGCGCAATCCAAAACGCCATCGAGCAGATCTGCTGAGCCTTCGGCGAGGTGTGCGTCTTGGCCAACGGTCACGTCCTGCAGGGTGATCGCTGCGGCCCCGAGGGCGTCCACGGTGGAGCGATGCGCACGCACGACGCCAGGCGCTGTGGCCGGGATCAAAAACAACTCTCGCTTGCCGTTCGGGGTGTTGGCGGCCACCAGCAAAAGATCGGCGGCTTGGGCTTCCTGGGAAAAGGGGGCGTGGCCATTGAGGCGGAATTGATCGCCCGCTGCGGTGGCGGTGAAGGCCAAGGCTTTGGCGTCATGATGTGCGCCGGCGTCGATTGCGAGGGCGGCCGTCACTTCCCCAGCGGCGAGTTTTGGGAGCCAGTTTTCCTGTTGCGCGTTGGAGCCACCACGCAACACCGCTGAGGGGCCAATCAAGGCGGTGCCCAGCAAAGGCGAGGGGGCCAGGGTTTTGCCCATCTCTTCCAGGATCAGGCCCAATCCAAGATAGCCCAGACCCGCACCACCAAAGGTTTCTGGGATCAATACCCCGGCCCAGCCCATCGCGGCGGTTTCTTGCCAGAGGGCGCGATCGAAGCCGGCCGTTTCGCCGCGGGTGCGCAGGGCGCGCAGGTGGGCGGTGGGCATGCGATCTTGCACGAATCCGCGGGCAGCTTCTTGAAGCAGGGTGTGTTCTTCGGTGAGCGCAAACATGGCGATGGTTCCTATGGCCCAGGAGGCGCTGTCGTTTTCAGGCTGGCGCACCGTTCGGCAAAGGCGCGGGCCTGGGCTGGATCAAGGGCACCGGTTTCGACGAAGGCGTCGCCCGCGATCAGGCGCAGGCCGGTCGCGCTAGTGAGGCCGATGAGCACTTCGCCGGTCAGGTCGGTGGACATCTGGTACAGGTACCTGCCTTCACCGAGGCCCATGCGGACGGTTTCGCCTTCCACCAGGAAATCGCCGAGGTAGAGGGTCGCGGCCGCTGCATCTTCATGCCTGTCGAAGGAGGCATCGGCGGTTTCTACAAGCAGGGACTGCGTATTCCCGTTGCATACCAGGGCGATGGGAAGGCCTTCGGTGGGGCTAAACACCAGGGTGGTTTCGCCGGGGCTGCTGGACTCCGACCAGACCCCTTCGGGCAGGGTATCGGTTTCAGCGGGGGGGCTGTCAGTGGTGCTTGTAGGCGAAGGGGTACAGGCTGTGGCGGCCAACAGGGCAATTGATGCCGTCACTAAGAAAAAGCGTTTCATTGGTGATCCCTTAGGCCGAGAACGCGTTTGGCGAGCACGTTGAGATTGACTTCCGTGGTGCCGCCTTCGATGGAGTTGCCTTTGGCGCGGAGCCAATCGCGGGTGGCTTTCAGTTCGGCCGGTGCGAAGCCATCGCCGTCCCAGCCTAGGCCTTGCGTGCCCATCACTTCCAAAATCAGTTCGGTCTTTTCTTGGTTGCCGGTGGCGGCGGCGACCTTAAACATCGATGCCAAATGGCCCACGCCCTGGCCGGCTTTTGCCATTTGAGCGGCGCGCGCTACGGTGAGGTTGAAGGCGCGGTCGTTCATCATTTGCTTGGACAGGCGGGCGCGCAAATCACCGTCTGTGATGCGGCCGCTTTCCATCGGGGCATGCGTGCGGGCGATGTCAGCCAGGCCTGGGCCGCCGGCGGAGCCAAACCCGCTCGCGGAAATGGATTGGCGCTCGTATTGCAGGAGCCGTTTGGCGATTTCCCAGCCGCCGCCGACCTTGCCGACCAGCTGGTCTTTGGGGACTTTGACGTCCGTGAGGAAGGTTTCGCAGAACGGCGATGAGCCGGAGATCAGCTTGATCGGGCGCGTTTCGACGCCGGGGGACTGCATGTCAAAGACGATGAAGCTGATGCCTTCGTGCTTGACCGTGAAATCGGTGCGCACGAGGCAGAACATCCAGTCTGCTTCGTTGGCGTAGCTGGTCCAGACCTTCTGGCCGTTGATCAGATAATGGTCGCCCTTGTCTTCGCATTTGGTTTGTAGGCTGGCCAAGTCTGAGCCGGCGCCGGGTTCTGAGTAGCCTTGGCACCAGCGGATCTTGCCTTTCACAATGCCTGGGATGTAGGCCTGTTTCTGGGCTTCGTTGCCGTATTCCAGAAGGGCCGGGCCAAACATCCAAAGGCCGAAAGAAAACAAAGGCGGGCGGGCCTTTATCCGGCGCAGTTCGCTCTGAAGGACCAGGTTGTGTTCCGGGTTGAGGCCGCCGCCGCCGTATTCGGCAGGCCAGGTTGGAGCGGTCCAGCCCTTTTCGCCCATGGCTTTCAGCCAGGACTTGGCATCTTCGCTGGGAAACTTGGCGTTGCGGCCGCCCCAGACGACCTGGTTTTCCGCCATTTCGGTGCGCATCGAGGCGGGGCAGTTCGCTTCCAGCCAGGTGCGGACTTCTGTGCGAAACGTGTCGTTTGCGGATTGGCCATCGGCCATTGGTGCGCCTCCCCGGGTCAGGCTGATTTGGGCTTGCAAGGTGACACAAGCTAGCGGCGTGGCCGTTTGCGTCAACGTCAACCTGCCGACGTTAGCGGTTGACCGGCAGAATTGGGCTGAAGGTGGCGAGGGTGTAGAGCACGGCAAAGAAGAATCCGACGCCGCAGATGACGCTCAAGGTGCGCCAATCGATCATGCGTGGCTTCAGCGGATCGGCGGAGCGACCGCCACGCCAGACACAGATTGCATAGGCACCCGCGCTGGCGGCGATGAGGGCGAGGCCGAAGGGCAGGTCTTGTGGCATGGGGGCTCGGCGCGGACAGACAAACCGTGAGTGGTCCTGGCCCAATAGTGCGGCCGGATGATAAGCTCAATGACCGCGTACACCGCGGCGATCGTGGCAAGGGGCCAATGCAGCGGCATCGTGGGCAGGGCGCGCAGGATTGAGAGGTCTCTGGTGGCGGCGACCGCTGCAAGCGCAGCGTAGTTGCCGGTGCAATATCCAAAAAGGGACAGCGTCAAATCCGCAGCCTGCACAGCGATCGCTGGGGAGGCGATAGCTGCGATCAAGAAGGCGGCCCAGGGGGCGTGGACGCAGGACGCCAAGATCCCGCCGGCCAGCATGATTTGCATCGCCCAGAATGCACGCGCGCCCATTTCTTGGTGCAGGCACCGCGGATTGCGCAACAAGACCAGCCAGGTTTGCATGTGGCCCTTGATCCACCTGGTGCGCTGTTTCAGCCAAGCCTTGAACGTCACAGGGGCTTCTTCGTAGGTGGGCGGCGTGATTAGGCGGTGGGTCCAGCCGGCGTGGGACAGGCGGTAGCCGATGTCTGCGTCTTCGGTGACGTTGTGGGGGTCCCAGCCGCCCATGGCTTGTATCGCTTCCATCCGGAAGTGGTTTGAGGTGCCGCCGAGGGGCAGGGGCAGGCGGGCACGGGCCAAAAACGGCAGGATGACCTTGAACTGGATCGCGTATTCGGCCGCGAATTGGCGGGCAATCCAGGAGGCGCGTGCGTTGTCGACCAACAAGGGCGCTTGGACGCAGGCAAGGGTGGCTCCGCCCTCAGCGAAGGCATCCAAGGCGGCCCGCAATTGGCGCGGGTCTGGGCGGTCTCCGGCATCATACACGGCCACAAAGCTGCCGCGGGCCTTGGCGAGGGCGTAGTTGAGGGCCCTTGGTTTTGTGCGCACGTCGCTTGGTGGGGCGATGACAATTTCGACCCACGCGGGCGGGCCTGCCTGCCAGATGGCGCGGAGCGTTTCGGTGTCCTCGGCTTCCAGGATGATTTTCACATTCAGCCTGTCTGACGGTTAGTCCAAGCGGCTCAGGGCTGCGATCAGGTCTGGGGCGACGGCGGCCTCTTTGTAGAGCGGGCACAGAATGGTGTAGACGGGGACTGGTCCCTGCCGGTGCCGCTTGGGTTTGGCGCGGGGGGAAGGCTTGCGGCAGCTGCCATCAGGCGCATGGCGATGATGGCGAGAAATGCCAGCAAGCCCGCCGCGTGGATGATCGCCTGCGTGGCGATTGGGGCCGCCCAAAGGGCCAGCGCCAAAGCGCACGTGCAGACGATCGCCGCGGCTGCCTCACCGGCGGTGATCACGCGCGCTGCAGACCACGCTGGCCTCTATGAGGACAGGTGTTGTTCAGCCGCCAGTGCGCCAGCCGCATCTATTTGCGCCGAGGCAATCGGCACCAATCCATCAAAGCCCATAAGGCCTTTAGCGCAGGCGAACCGCAGGGCGGACAATCGCGCACGGGTTGCGAATTACACCGTGCGGGCGAAACGTGCCACTCAGTCGCGGGGGGTGAAGGCGTCGTGCAGCGCGGGGCCGGGCGCGGTAACGGTTTCGCCGGAAAGCGTGAACGCCGCATAGCAGGACGTAGTGAAGCGTTCGCGCAGATCGCGGGCGAGCTTCGAGCGATCATGAGCCTGGTCGAGGAAGTCGATGGTGAGTTCGTGGAGGCCTGGGTTGTGGCCAATCATGAGGAGGCATGATCGCGGCTTGTTCAAGGCGGTCTGCAGTATTGTGCGAGGCTCGGCCAAGTAAAGGGTGGGCACGAATTGCACGGCCATCTGGTCGAACGTTTCGGCTACGATCGCCGCGGTTTGGCGGGTGCGTTCGGCGGGCGAAACAAGGGCATGGACAGGCTCTAAACCTGCCTCGCGCATATGGGCGGCGGTGAGGGCTGCGTCGCGACGGCCCTGGGGGGTGAGGCCGCGTGCTTCGTCGGAGCGGGCATCTTCTGGACGGACGGCCTTTGCATGGCGCATGAGGATCAACAACATAGCGCAGAGTTGGCGCCAAGCAGACGCTTTGAAAAGCCCGCAGCGCACTGTAAAGCGCGAAGGGCGTGTCACGAATTTATGAATGGCCCTGAACATGACTGATGCCCCGCTGCCGCTGCTTGCCACTGCTGCCAAAGCTTGGCCATTTGAGCAGGCGCGCCTGCTGTTGGAGCGGATCAAAGCAAAGCCCGTTTCTGGGCCGGTCGTGTTTGAAACGGGGTATGGCCCTTCAGGGCTGCCGCACATCGGCACGTTCGGCGAAGTTGTGCGCACGACGATGGTGCGCCAGGCGTTCCGTTCGCTGACCAACGACGCGATCCCCACCGAACTCATCTGCGTGTCCGATGACATGGACGGCATGCGCAAGATTCCCGACAACGTGCCAAACCGCGCGGCGCTTGAGCCGTTCCTGCAGCGGCCGCTGACCCAAGTGCCGGATCCGTTCGGCACGCACGAGAGTTTTGCGCATCACAACAATGCGCGGCTGCGGTCGTTTTTGGATGGGTTTGGTTTTTCCTACTCGTTCAAATCCGCGACCGACCTTTACATGTCTGGGGCCTTCGATGTGACGCTGTTGCGGGCGTTGGAGCGTTATGACCAGATCATGGCCATCATGCTGCCAACGCTGGGCGAAGAGCGTCGGGCCACCTATTCGCCTTTCCTGCCGATTAGCCCCACCACCGGAAGGGTGCTGTATGTGCCGATGAAGGCGATTGACGCTAAGGCCGGCACGATCACATTTGTGGATGAGGACGGCACGGACGTGACCACGCCGGTCACGGGTGGGCGCACAAAGCTGCAATGGAAGCCTGATTTCGGGATGCGCTGGGCTGCGCTTGGCGTGGACTTTGAAATGTTTGGCAAGGACCATCAGCCGAATATGGGCGTGTATTCGCGGATCTGTCAGGCGCTAGGTGTGGAGCCGCCGGTTCAGTTCGTGTACGAACTGTTCTTGGATGAGCGCGGCGAGAAGATTTCCAAGTCCAAGGGCAACGGCATTTCGGTGGAAGAGTGGCTGGCCTACGCCACGCCGGAGAGCCTTGCGCTTTACATGTACCAGAAGCCGAAAACCGCTAAGCGCCTGTTCTTTGATGTGATCCCCAAAGCGGTGGACGAATATCTTTCGCACTTGGATGCGTTTGTGCGTCAGCCCTTGGTGGAGCAGATCGAAAACCCGGTTTGGCACATTCACCATGGCCATCCGCCGCAGTACGGCAGCCCGGTTTCGTTTGCGCTGTTGTTGAATCTGGTAAGTGCTGCCAACGCTGAAACCAAATCGCAGATCTGGGCATTTGTTTCCAAATATGCGCCGGGGGCCACGCCAGAAAGTTCGCCGCTGCTTGATCAACTGGTGGGTAACGCGCTGCGTTACTACGTGGATTTTGTGAAGCCGGCCAAGGCGTTCCGTGCGCCTACGGACAAAGAGCGCGCGGCGATGGAGGCGTTGGGCGCAGCGCTTTTGGCTTTTGATGCCGGCGAAACCGATGGCGAAGCGATCCAGGCCGTTGTGTTTGAGATCGGCAAAACCCACGGGTTTGATCCGTTGCGGGACTGGTTCAAGGCGCTCTACGAGGTGCTTTTGGGCCAAGAGCAGGGGCCGCGATTTGGCTCTTTCGCCGCGATTTTCGGACCGCACGAAACCGCAGCACTGATCACCGCCAGTTTGGCGCGGGCTGGCTAGTTTTGGGTTGGGGTGATCTTATGTCGGATCGTCAGTCCACACGCTTATATTTGATCAGTCCGCCACGTTTTGCGTTGGAGGGGTTCGCTGTCGAGTTGGCCGGCGCGCTTGAAGCCGGTGATGTGGGGTGCTTTCAGCTGCGGATGAAACCAAAGGACGGCGAGAGCCTTAGCGACGGGGTGATCCTGCGCGCGGCGGAGCGGCTTTGCCCTTTGGTGCAGTCTTTTGGGGTGGCGTTTTTGGTTAACGATCGGCCTGACCTGGCGGCCAAGATCGGCGCGGACGGGGTGCATGTGGGCCAGGATGATGCGTCCTATGGGCAGGCCCGCGGGATTTTGGGGGCAGACAAGATTGTTGGCGTCACCTGCCACAACTCGCGCCATTTGGCGATGGAGGCGGCGGAGGCGGGGGCGGACTACGTAGCGTTTGGGGCGTTCCACACCACCGGGACCAAAGTGCCGCAGTCCTTTGCCGAGCCTGAAATTTTGACCTGGTGGCAGGAATTGATGGAAGTGCCGTGCGTGGCGATCGGGGGGATCACCAGCGCCAACGCGCGGGCGCTAGCGGACGCTGGGGCGGACTTTGTGGCGGTCTCGGCCGGGGTTTGGGACTATCCCGAGGGGCCAGCGGCGGCGGTCCGGGCCTTTGATCTGGCGCTCAAGGCCTAAAGCTTGCTTCCTTGGCAAGACGCGTTTGCGGCTTTACGTCGCAAGATTGGGCGCTAAGTTGACGCTTGACCACTCCTGCGAGGGCGAAACATGTCGGCGACTGCCAGGCGCGTGCTGTATCTAGTGCTGGCGGCATGGTTGGCGCTGGTGCCCGGTGGCTTGGCGCAAGCGCAAACCGCGACGCAGCGGCTCTATGCTGAAGGCGCGTTCCTGCAGGCCGCAGCGGCGGGGGAGGCGAGCAGTTCGGCCTCTGGTTACGCTTTGGCGGCGCGGGCGCTTTTGGCCAGGTGCATGCTGGCCGGCAACGACCAAGACGAAATGGTTTGGATCGAACGGGCGCGGTGGAATGCGGAATCGGCACTGGCGCGGGAGCCGCAGTCAGTCGAGGCGCGGCTGCAATTGGCAACGGCGCTTGGGATGCGTGCGCAGCGCCTTTCGATCCCGCAGGCGCTGCGGGAGGGGCTTGCGGGCCAAGGGCGTCGCTTGATCGACGAGGCCTTGGCACGGGCACCCAACGACCCTTGGGCCAATGCGTTGTCTGGGGGGTGGCATCTGGAGGTCTTGCGGCGTGGGGGACCGGTCGGCGCGATGACCATGGGCGCGCGTTTGCAGGATGGGATTGCGGCGTTTGATCGGGCGCTTCAGCTTGCGCCAAATGATCCGGCGATTTTGATGCAGTACGCGGGGGGGCTGTTGTTGCTGGACGCGCGCCGGCATCAGGATTTGATCGAGGCGTTGCTGCGACGGGCCGAAGTTGCGCCGGCGCGTGACGCTTTTGAGCGCTTTGCGGTTACTCAGGCTGGCGATGTGCGGTTGATCCTCGACACCCAGGGACCGCGGGCGGCATCGCGGGCGGTGGCTGCGCTATTGTGAGGCCCAAACGATCCGCGCGATCCAATCGATTTGCTGGGTGGGCACGACGCGGGCGGGGTAGCTCGGATTGAGCGACAGGAGTTCCACCGACTGATCGTTGCGGCGGCCGAGCGCCTTTGCCATGACCTCGCCGGTGCGGCTTCGGATCACCACGCGATCGCCGCGCCGAACGGCCGCGCCCGGCTGCACAATGACCACATCGCCTTCGCGGAAGACCGGCTCCATGCTGTCGCCGATGATTTCGAGGGCGTAGACTTTTTCCTGGCCGAGCCCCGGGAAGCGCACGGTTTCTTCGGCACCAACTGGAAAGCCTTGATCATCGAAGAAGCCATCGGCGCCGGCCTTGGCAAGGCCAATAATCGGGATGGCTCTACCGGTCGCACCCGCATCACCGGCCATCAAGGTTGCGAATTCGTCGAAGCTTGTGGCGACCGCGTCCAGCGCCCGGGCTAAGCTCTCTGTCGAAGGCCAGCGGGGTTTGCCATCGGCGGCGGCGCGTTTGGACTTGTTAAAGGTTGTGGGGTCGAGCCCCGCCACGCGGGCGAGGCCAGAGGCGGTCAAGCCGTGCCGGGCAGCAAGCGCATCGATGGCGCGCCAAATGGCCTGATGGTGCATGCGCGGTCCTTTGCCTGCCAACACCGACTGGACCCGGTGAGGTGGTCTGCGTACACTTGGGCGGTAGGAAAATCAACCTATATGGTTGCTCTTGATCCTATTAAACTTGCCGCTTGGGATCGTTGTCTGCGCCATGGCGTGTATTTTCAAAGTGCTAACGCGGGAGGCTTGGGAGGCCTTCGGCCGCCTACGGGTGTTTGACGGTTCTGCCGCGGACAAGGCCGATGGGTTCATCCACTTTTCGACTGCCGCGCAGCTGCCGGGTACGTTGGCCAAGCACTATGCCGGGCAAACGGATCTGGTTTTGGTGGCCTTGGAGCCGACGCGGATGCCTGCTGCTGCGCTGAAGTGGGAGCCGGCGCGGGACGGGGCGTTGTTTCCGCATTTGTATGATGTGCTTGCGTTCGAGACCGTGATTGAGGCGGCACCACTGGCGATGACTGAGGCGGGGGCGCACGTGCTGCCAGCGGAGGTGATGCGGTGGGGATGATCCACGATATCGGTGCGGCGGGGTTGCGGCTTTTGCCGGCGGAGGACGCGCACGATCTGAGCTTGCGCCTGCTTGAGGCCGGGCTTGCGCCTCGGGTGTCGCAGCGGGCGAGCGCGGGCCTGGAGATTGAGCTTGCGGGTTTGCGCTTGAGCAATCCGATCGGGCTTGCGGCGGGCTACGACAAGAACGCTGTTGCGGTGGACGCCCTGTTGGGCATGGGGTTTGGCTTTGTGGAGGGCGGCACCATCACGCCGCTGCCGCAAGCAGGCAACCCCAAGCCGCGGTTGTTTCGTCTGCAGGCGGACGGTGCCGTAATCAACCGCATGGGTTTCAACAACAAGGGGCTTGAAGCGGCGTTGGCGCGGTTGAAGGCGCGGGCCGGGCGAGGTGGTATCGTTGGGGTGAACGTGGGCGCCAACAAGGACAGCCAGGACCGCGCACAGGACTATGTGACCGGTCTTTTGGCGGCGTGGCCCTATGCCTCCTATATCACCGCCAACATCTCTTCGCCCAATACGCCGGGCCTGCGGGGGTTGCAGGAAGGAGGCGCGCTGCAAGACCTGCTTGGGAGGTTGGCACAGGCGCGGTCTCAGGCCAGCGTGGCGCACGGTGCGCGGCCCTTGTTTTTGAAAATTGCTCCGGATCTGGACGAAGAGGCTATCGCTGGGATTGTCGAGCAAGCCATCGCAAATGGGTTGGACGGGTTGATCGTTTCAAACACCACTGTGGCGCGGCCTGAAAGCCTTGTGAGCGCAGACAAGGCGCAGGCCGGCGGGCTTTCTGGGGCGCCTTTGTTTGATCTGTCTACGGCTGCTTTGCGGTGCGCGGCGCGCGCGGCACGGGGGCGGCTTGTGCTGATCGGGGCCGGGGGCATTGACAGCGGGCAGGCGGTATTCACCAAGCTGAAGGCCGGGGCAAGCGCTGTTCAGCTTTATTCGGCTTTAGCGCTGCAAGGGCCTGGCTTGATTGTCCGTATTCTGAAGGAGCTGAAAGCGCTGCTTCACGTGAGAGGACTGCGCACCGTTGGCGATGCCGTGGGGCTTGATCTTAGGTGAGTTTAGTTTCGCAAGCGACGGCGCTGCCGATCGTGCATCACCCCGCCTATGACGCGCCGTTGCCGGAGGAGCACCGCTTTCCGATGGGAAAGTTCAAGGCGTTGGCGCAGATATTGGTGGCGGAGGGGCTTGCGCCCGAAGGGTTTCATGAGCCGACGTTGGCCAGCCGCGAAGCGCTGATCCGGGCGCATGATGCTGCCTACGTGGATGCGGTGATGAGCCAGACCGTATCGCCGATGATTACCCGGCGGATTGGCTTGCCGATCACTGAGGCTGTGGCGTTACGGGCGCGGGCTGCGACCGGGGGCACGCTGTTGACGGCCGAGTTGGCGTTGCGCCATGGGCTTGCGTGCAACACGGCGGGGGGCAGCCATCATGCGGCGCGGGATGGTGGGGCGGGGTTTTGTGTGTTCAACGACGTGGCAGTGGCCGCGCTTGATGTGTTGGAACGGGGAGGGGTTTCGCAGATCCTGGTGGTGGACCTTGATGTGCACCAGGGCGATGGCACCGCGCTGATCTTTGCCGATGACCCGCGGGTGTTTACCTTTTCGATGCATGCGGAGAAAAACTATCCGTCGCGCAAGCCGCCATCCGATCTCGATATCGGGCTGGAGAGCGGGCTGGAGGACGCGGCCTATTTGGCGCAGTTGAGCGAGGCTTTGGTGGCGTTGCTGGAGCGCGTTCGTCCGGAGTTGGTGTTTTATGTTGCAGGGGTTGATCCGCACAGGGATGACCAGTTGGGCCTGCTTGCCTTAAGCGATGCGGGGCTTGCGGCGCGGGAGCGGTTTGTGATTTCTGCATGCCGGCGGGCCGGGGTTGCGGTGGCCTGTGTGTTGGGCGGTGGGTATGGGCGCGACGTGGGGGTGATCGCGGGGCGGCATGCGCATTTGCATCGCGCGGCGAGCGAAGCGTGGGCTGCCATGCGGCCCTAAACCGGTGCCCAATTCACCACGGCGCTTGAGATCGCTCCAGAATGGCACGACATGTGCATTTTGGTGCGGTTGGTGCGCCTGCGGCCCTTATCGCGCGGGATATAGGAAGGTTTTGGTGCATGACCCTTCGCATGATCGACGCTGAGGCGCCTTTGGATGCCGCGTTCGATGCTCTTGAGGCTGCGCTTGAGGCGTGGGCGGGCGGGCGCTCGGATGCCTGGCAAAAGGACGACCGCAACGGCCCTGGGGCCAGCGGAGCGAGCTTTTCGCGCCGGGACGACGTTTACCTTTATGTCGAAAAAGACCGCCACACGCGGGTTCTGGGCGTTGCCCTGTCTGAGCGGGACAAGGACTTGGTGCGGATCGAAGTATCACGCGCCGAGCCGATGAAGGACCGCAAGCGGGTGGCCTTGGCGGTGGACGAGGCGGGCCTTGCCTTCTTGTTGATCGCTGCGGACGAATTGAAGCGCCAGGATGTGCGCGACGCGTTCCGCCGCCTGGCTGGGGCACCGCGGGTCAAGCGGGCGAATGTGTCGGATCGGGACTATGTGCTGATCGGGCCGGTGAACGATCCGGGCTGCGCGGACGCGCTATTAAGCCTTGCGGCGCTGCATCCGCGGTTTGAGGGGCATGTGGAGAAGATGGCGTCTTTGGCGACGCAGCAGGACGGCGCGGACGAGGCTGACATTTATAAGATTTCGCCCAACGTGGCGCGGCAGCATCGGGCACCGGCCAAGGTCACGCGGGCGCTGTTTGAGCGGCTGACGGAGATTGGCTATTTGATGGACACTGTGGCGCTCGGCCGTTTGACGGCGGACCTTGCCATGAGCCGGGGCGAAGACACCGTGGTGTTTGAGGTGCGGCCCGAAGCGGACGTGGACGATTTGCAAAAGGCGCTCGGGCATTTGGCGTTGATCGCGCCGCGCGCGTTGGGGATTGCCCGGGTGATCGCGCTGCCGGCGCCGCGGGATGCCTTGGGCGCGACGCTTGACCCCTACAAACAAGCGTTTGTGGAGATGGGGGTTAGCCTAATTGTTTATGACTTCCAGGGCGGGCAGCCCCAGTTTTCGGTTGAACTGGCGGATGCGAGCCTGGACGCAGACCTGCGCGCGGCCATCGCCGACTAGGCTTTGCGCTTGGTGCCAGTGGCGTGACGCGCGTCATGGACTTTGCTAACGAAAACGTCATGGGTGGCCGTGAGGCGGGGAACCATGGTTGACGTTTTCATCTCCTAATAAGCGCGAAGAGCGGGCACGCTGTGAGCGGATCGCCAACAAACTCAAAGCATTGAACCTTAATGTGTGGTTCGATGCGCGCCTGCCTTCGGGCAAAAGCTTTGACCGCGAGATTGAGAGCACCATCAAGAAGGCAAAGGCGGTGCTGGTGCTGTGGTCGCCGGCTTCGGTCGAAAGCGAATGGGTGCGCAACGAGGCTGGTATCGGCAAGGAGCGCGGCGTGTTGGCGGCAGCGCAGCTGGCATCCTGCGAGTTGCCGATCGCGTTTCGTGCCACCCATTATGAAACTCTGTTTGAGGAAGGCTTCGCCGACGATCATTCAGGCTGGATCAAAGTGCTGGAGCGCATTGGCGAGCTGACCGGCCGACCGGGCATCGCGAGTTATTCCAAGGCGTTGGGCCAGGGTTCTGCGCCCTTGCTCGCATGGGCGCGGGCCAACCACACCGATCCCTTGGCACTTAAGATGGAGAAGCTGGCCGAGCGTTTGAACGCGGCGGACGAAGAGGCCGGCAGCGTGACGGTGCGCAAAGGCGCGGGGCCAGGCGCGCTGTTGGCTTCCGCTTTGGTTGCGGCAGGGATTGCTGGGCCGTTTGCCTGGGTGGCGAAACCAGAGCCACCGCCAGCCGCGCCGCCAGACCTGACGCCCCGACAGGCGGCGCTGGAATTGGTCGGCCGCTGGAACGAGGTGGGCCTGGGTGATTGCGAGGCGGGGGCGTTGGTGGTGAGCGTGGAGCCCTCAGGCCTTGCGCTGAGCTACGGCACGGTCCGCGACGGGATCGCGGTGGTGGGCGTGGCAGACGGGTGGGTGACGCTGGCGGACGGGGCCTTTCTGCGCCGGAGCGGGGCCAATTTGCAGCTCAAACAGGGCGCGGACGGCGCGGCATCGGAGTTTACGCCATGCGGATGATGTTGGCGGCGGTGGCGATGGCCGGGTTTTGCGCGCTGTTGGTGCAGGCGAGCCCCAGCGTGGCGCAATCGAGTGCGCGTTGCGGCAATTTTTATAACCAGGTGACTGCTGCCGTTAGCCGGAGTGATCGGGCAGCGCTGGAGCGATTGCTGGGGCTTCCGGCCTCGCAGCAATGCCTGCCGGAGGCGCAGACCGCGCGCAGTGCATTAGCCCGACTTGCTGCACCGCCGCCGCCGCTACCGCCTGTTGTGAGCCCGCCTGTCAGCCCGTCTGTTCGGCCGGTTTCGCCGCCGCCGCCGGTGCGGGACGTGGAGGCCGATGTGTTCGCCGCCGCCGACACCTGTGCAGAGATGCGGGACTATCAACGCCGGTATCCCAACGGGCGCTTCCGGTCTCAGGCGCAGGCGTTTGTGAACAGCGCGACGTGCAGCCCGCCCCCCCCGCCGCCGCCTGCAGTGACCGGTGCTGCTGCCGCCCTGCGGGCAGCCCTTGCCGGCGAGGCTATCGCCAATCGCCGCTTCACCGAATGCACGGACTGTCCGGAAATGGTGGCTCTGCCCGGCGGGACGTTCACTTTGGGCAGCCCCTCGAGCGAGCAGGGGCGCGGCAGTGATGAGGGCCCGCAGTTGCGGGTCACTGTGCAGCACTTCGCCGTCAGCCGGTTTGAAGTGACGCGGGCTCAATATGCCGCCTTCACCCGCGAGACCGGCCGCGCGATCGGCGGCAACTGCTACACGGCCAACAGCGCTGGCAGTTGGGAACAGCAACAAAGCGCTACATGGCAAGCCCCTGGCTTTGACCAAACAGGCGATCACCCGGTGGTGTGCGTCAGCTGGGAAGACGCGACAGCCTATGTGGCGTGGATCAACGGCAAGGTGAACGGCGACCTCTACAGGCTCCTCTCCGAAAGTGAATGGGAATATGCCGCGCGGGCCGGGAGCACGACCCGCTTTTGGTGGGGGGATGGGGAGAGCGATCTGTGTTCCTACGCCAATGGGGCGGATCAGTCGGCGCGGTCGCGCTTCTCAAACTGGACCGTCGCATCCTGCACTGACGGTTATGTCTTCACAGCCCCGGTGGGCTTTTCGGGGCGTGAGAACCGCTTCGGGCTGGCCGACATGGCGGGCAATGTCTGGGAGTGGACACAGGATTGCTAAAACAGCACCTACGATCTGACCCCGACCAACGGCGCCGCAAACACAACCGGAGGTTGCTCGAGCCGTGTGGTCTGCGGCGGTTCTTGGTACGGCAGTCCGCAGAGCCTTCGCTCGGCGAACCGGGACAGGAGCGCACCGTCGGGCCGGCTCGGCAACTTAGGCTTCCGTCTTTCCCGGACGCTTTAAAGTTGTGATTTGTGATTTGTTAAGTTGTGAGAGAACGACGGTCGGGTAGGCGCTTTGGTTGTGCTGGGGGCTTAAGCCCCCATGACAAAACCTTTTGGGCGCTGTTTTCTTTACCGCATCTCGATGACGCGCTCGCCAGAGTCTGCCAGCTCCAGGGCCGCGGGCCACCGCTGCGCAAACCAAGCGAGAAACACGCTAAGTTTCAGATTGCCGCTGCGGACCCAAATCACCGACACGCCGGTTTCGCGGTTCGCACGATCGCGGAAGTCGCTGTCCTTGGTGATAATGACAGCTCCGCTGCTACGCGCCAAATCCCAGATGGCGGCGTCGAGCGCAGACGGCGGCAGGACCACATCGACATGGTCCGCTTCGGCGCCTTCTCTGCGCAGCCAATCTGCCAGCGCCGCTGGCAGATTGGAATCGATAAGGCATTTCAAGCGGTCACGACCGGGTGGTCAAAATTCGTCGCGGCATAAGCCAAGGCCGCGCGGACGCCCTCCGCCGTCAGTTTCGGGAACGCTTCCAGAATGTCGGCCTCCGTCATGCCGGCGGCAAACATTTCCAGGACTTCCGCCACGGTGATGCGCGTGCCTTCAATGATGGGCCGGCCAGAGCGGACGCCCGGAAGCGTTGTGATCGTTGTCATAGGGGGTAGGGTAACTCAAGCTGAACGCTTTTCAAACAGCTCTGCTATTGCTGCCGTCACCGCGGGTGTTGGTCCAACTCTGCCTTCAACGCGTCCCATGTCACCGCCGCTGGCCGGTCTTGCGCGAACGACTGCAAGCGGTTCGCCAGTTCCGCCGCTTGCGCAGCGGGTAAGGGCGGTGCTTCGCCCAGGCTGTCCCACAGTGCCTCGATCAAGGCGAGGCGTTCGTGGGGCGGTAAGGCCAAGAGGTCCGTGGGGCTCATCGGCGCAGTTTACCCCAAAGCGCAGCGCGCGTCATGCCGTTCAGCCAGGGCGAAGCCCTCCCCGCGCCTAACCCTCCGCCGGGCCGTCCGGGTCGCGCATGCGGAAATGCCCGCGCATCGCGGCGATCGGGTTGGCGCGTTCGGCCTGCCAGGCCTCCACCGACACATTGGCGATGCGGCGGCCCACCTTCACCACCCGGGCGCGGGCGTATGTGTCTTGCGGTTTGCCGGAGCGCAGATAGTCAATCGTGATGTCTATTGTCTTGGGCAGCGCGGTGACGCTGGCCGTCAGGCTCACCTGCGCGATGGCGGTGAGTTCCATGAACGCGCCGACCACGCCGCCATGCAGGGCCGGCAACATCGGGTTGCCGATCAGGTCGTGGCGAAAGGGCAGAACAAGGGTCACTTCATCGCCGTGCAGCTCGGCACGCACGCCCAGAAACCTTGCGTAGGGGATGCGATCGAGGGCCTGCACGATGCGCTCGTTGGGGATTGTGGGCGGGGCGCTCATTTGGGGGCCCGTTTCGTTGGCTTTGCGTCTTTGAGGTTTGCGCTCGGGCGGCGGCCACCGTCCGAGCCCAGCATAAATGCCGCGCTCGATTGGGCGATGGGGTCGTCCTCCGTTTCCTCATAGGCGCAGGCCCGCACGAAGGCCACGCTGCGGGCCACACGGAAGCAGTGGGCCATGGCTTTGATTTCTTTGCCGGGTTCGGCGGGGCGCATGTAGTCGATCCGCAGGTCCAAGGTGGCGACGGAGGTGGGCTCGTCCAGCGCGGCCATGGCGGCAACGCCGGACAAATTATCTAGAAGCGCGATGATCACACCGCCGGCAATGACGCCGGTGTCGGGGTCGCCGATCAAGTCTTCGCGGTAAGGGGCTAAGCCCCAGGCCTTGGCGTGGGCGATGTCTGTGATCGTAAAGCCCAGCGCGCTGGCATGGGGAACGCCCTGCAACATGGCGCGGGAGATCTCTTTCATGCGGGCAAACAGGGGGATTGTGGGGTCCTGGGTTTCAGCCATGGCGGGCGCGTTCCGGCGTGCTAGGGTTTGAGCCTGAAGTTTGGCACGATGAGGGGAGGAAGCCCACATGAATGCACCGGTCAAGGTTGCGCGTGATTGGTTGGCGGCGGCGGAGGCGCTGCAGCCGGAAACGATCGCGCTGCGTCGGGCGATCCACGAAGAGCCGGAGTTGGGTTTGTTTACGCCCAAAACCACAGACAAAGTGAAGGCCGCCTTGGCGGGCCTGCCTTTGACGTTTCGCGAGGGCCCGTCCACCACCGGGTTGATGGCGATCCTTGAGGGGGCAAAGCCAGGGCGGACGGTGTTGCTGAGGGGCGATATGGACGCGTTGCCGATGCCGGAGGATGTGGACGTGCCGTTCAAGTCCAGGATCGCCGGGGCGATGCACGCGTGCGGGCACGACAGCCACACCGCGATGCTCGCCAGTGCGGCCAAGCTTTTGTGTGCGCGGCGCGACCAGCTGGCCGGGCGGGTGATGTTTATGTTCCAGCCCGGCGAAGAGGGCTGGCACGGAGCGCGGTTTATGCTGGAGGACGGCCTTTTGGACGATCCTTCGCCTGATGCCGCGTTTGCGTTGCACATTATGCCAAACGCGCCGGCGGGGATGTTTGGCTCGCGACCAGGGCCGATGCTGGCTTCGTCTGACGTGTTGAACATTGTGGTGCGCGGGGCGGGGGGGCATGCCTCGATGCCGCAGCACACCATCGATCCGATCCCGGTTGCCTGCGAGATCGTGCAGGCGCTGCAAACGTTTGTGACCCGCCAGATCGACGCGTTTAATCCGGTGGTGATCACCATCGCCAAGATCGAGGCCGGCACGACCAACAACGTGATCCCGGAAAGTGCCTATATGCTGGGCACGCTGCGGGCGGTTTCCGAACAGTCGCGGGCGAAGGCGCAGGAGGGGATCCGGCGCGTGGCGGAGCATGTGGCGAAGGCGCATGGGGCCAGCGCCGAGGTGGAAATCACGGGTGGTTTCCCTGTCACCGTCAATGACCACAAGGCCTTTGCCTTCGCGCAAAGTGTAATCTGCGACACGTTTGGCGAAGAAACCTGGATGACGCAGGCGCATCCGGTGATGGGCGCAGAGGACTTTTCCTATGTGCTGCAACGGTTTGCGGGGGCGTTTGTGTTCATGGGCGTTTGCCCGGAGGGCCAGGACTGGCGCACAGCCTGCGCTTGCCACTCGAATAAGATGACCTTGAATGAAAACATGATGGCGCGGGGCGTTGCCGCGCACTGCGCCCTTGCGGAGCGGTTCTTGGCGGAGGGGTTAGGGTAACGCCTCGGCGAAAATGGCTACGCACTTCCCACGATCGCCGGAGCAACCGGGACGTGGGGGGCGTGGTTCTGAGTTGCGGGTATCGGTGTTGGTTTGGGGAAAGTGATGGCGCGCTTGAAGATTGCCGCGATTTTGGTGGCAACCGTGATTTCGGCGATGATGTTGCAGGCCTGTGCCGGCGGTGGCGGCGGCGGGGGCGGTGGTGCCGATCCTGGTCCGATCGTGAGCCCGCCGCCACCACCGCCTCCACCGCCGCCTCCACCGCCGCCGCCCCCTCCTCCGCCGCCCCCGCCCCCGCCGGTCAGTGGCATTCCTTCGGTCACCAGCACGGAGTTCACCCAGAACTGGGGGCTCGCGCAGTCGAACGTGCGTCCAGCATGGGAGGCTGGTGCGACGGGCCAGGGCATACTCGTGGCGGTGATCGACGACGGGGCTGATCTTGACCAGCCAGATCTCGCGGCTGCCTATTCTCCCGCCTCCACCGACATTGTCGCCAGTCGGGGCCTTTTGGAGGGCGCTGGCACGCACGGCTCTGAAATCGCTGGCATTATCGCTGCGCGCTCCAACGGCAGCGGCACGGTCGGGGTGGCTTATGAGTCCACGATCCTTGCGGTGCGCGCGGAGCAGAACGACAACTGCGGCACGGACTGCAGCTTTCTGACCACGGATTTGGCGCGGGCCCTGAACTATGCGGTGGGGCAGGGCGCGCGGGTTGTGAACCTGTCCTTGGGGTCCAACGATCCTTCCGGCCCGACCTTTGAAACCGCCCTGCGCAATGCGACCAACGCGGGCGTGATTGTGGTGATCTCTGCCGGCAACGATTCGGAGGATAACCCCAACTTTCCGGCCCAATATGCCGCCAACCCGTTCATCTCAAACGGGCTTGTTGTGGTGGCGGGCGCGCACGATGAAGCCGGCGCTATGGCGAGCTTTTCGGCGCGGGCGGGGCTGACGTCGCAGTTTTACTTGTCCGCACCCGGGCGGCGGGTGCGGACGGTGGATGCGGGCAATCCAGGCCCCACAGACCCAGCGTTTCAAACCTGCAGCACCACCTTGTCGATTTGCACAGTCAGCGGCACCAGCTATGCCGCGCCGCACGTGGCTGGCGCTATGGCGCTGTTGCTGCAGGCCTTCCCCGGTTTGACCTCGCGGCAAACGGTCTCGCTGCTGTTGCAGTCTTCCACCGATGCGGGCGAACTTGGCGTTGACACCGTTTGGGGCTGGGGCCGGATGAACATCGGCCGGGCGTTCCAGCCGGTCGGGCCGCTGCGGGCGGCCAGCGCGTCTGGCGCGCTGTTGCCGCTTTCGGGGTCGCTTGGGGTTAGCGGTCCAGCGTTTGGCGATGCGATTGCCCTGTCTGATCGTTTGCAGGGCGTAGCGTTTGATGATTACGGGCGATCGTTTGACGTGAATTATGCGGCCCACTGGGCGCAGGCCGCACGTTCGGCGCTGCCCGATGCTGCACCGGCGATCTGGCAAACGGCGAACCAGGCCATGGGCGCTATGACTTTGCAGTTTGCACCGGCCGAGCCTGGATTGCCGGCGGGCTTGCCCGCGGCGCGCGCGGGGCTTGATCAGCATACGCCGCAGTTTCAGGCGCAGATGGCTTTGGGTGACGGCATGCGCCTTTCGGTGGCGCGGGGGACCCTGACACAGGGCCTTGGCGGGACCGACGCGCTCAATGCCAATCTGGCAATGGCTGGCGGCGACATCGGGTTTTCGTTGGAGCGGGATCTGGCAGCTGGCTTCACGGCTGGCCTTTCGGCGCAAGCTGGTTCGTTTGACCCTGGCGGGGGCATGGAGGACGTTGAACGCCGGGCCGGCGCGCTTGGCGTTTTGTGGCGTGGGGATCGGCTTGAGGCGCGCGCGACGGTCGGCGTGAGTGCTGAGAACGGCGGCATCGCCGGCTTGGTGGTTGCTCGGCGGTGGGGCGGCGGCATCGATAGTGCGTCGACGTTTGCCGGGCTTGGGGTTTCGGCGGGGTTTGGGGAGGGCTGGCGGCTTTCGGCGAACGTAGAAGCCACCCGCGTGGGGCAAAGCTCTGGGGCCTCGTTGGGGGTGGCGCAGGCGCTGTTTGCTTCCACCGCCAGCCTTGAATTGGAGCGTGGCTTGGCGTTTGAAGTGTTTGGAGCGCCAGCCGGGGGGCGGATTTATGCCTCGCTGCGCCAGCCGATGCGGATTGAGCGGGGCGCGCTTTGGGCTTTGACGCCGATGGCGGATGCGTATGGCTATCAGCGCCTTTGGTTTGACCGGCGGCTGGTGGCGGCGACGCCGTCCGGGCGGGAAATCGATGCGCGCTTTGGGATTGATGCGTTCGCCATGGGGCGGCTTTCGGCGCACGGCGAGGTTGGGTATCGGGCCCAACCTGGCCACCGGGCGGACGCGGAAGGCGAATCCTATGGCACAATCGGGATGCGGCTTGCGTACTAGCGCATTTTCAACAAAAGTGTCGTTGCGGTTTTGTGTCCGAAAATGCGCTAAATCATAAGTTTAGACCGCTTTCGGACGAGAAACCGGACTCCACTTTCGCTGAAAGCGGTCTAGCCGTTTTGCGGCCAAGCGTTTTGGGTGAACTTGGCTGCCACTGAGGTTGGCATGGCCCAGGGGGCGTTGCAGATGAACGCACACGCGCTGTTTACGGTTGGGGCGGCTGTTACACTGATGTGTGCGGTGGGGTCTTGTGGGCGTGCGCCTTCAGCACCTCCGCTTGGCCTGGTAGGGACCAGCGCGTTTGACCGGCCCTGTTCCATCTTGACGCCAGCGTTGGCTACAGCGGTGGCGCAAAGGCCCTACTTCAGAACCTTGAGCGCGGACCTGGTGGAAGACAACGTGGTGACGTGCATCCAGGCGCTGGGGCCAGGTGGGGTGCAGGCGGTGGCGCAGGTTGTTGTGCATTTGCCGTTGCTGTCTGGGGCCCCTGAAGTGCGCTATGTGGCCTTGTGTCGGGGGGATGCGCCTTCGATGCTGGGCGCGGGGCGGCCGGATGTGCCGCGGATCAAGGCGAACCCGGGTGCGCACGAGGTTACCTCTATGCTGCAGGGTGTGTGCGCGTTGCCGCATGGCGGGATGGCAGTTCTGCTCGCCGATCGGGTGTTGGAGGTTACGGTGGAAGGTGGCGACGGCATGATGCAAAGGGAACTGACAGAACGGCTTGCCCAAGCCGTCCAAGCGCGCGGCGCAGAGATTGCAGGCACGCTTTCGTTCTCCCAGGCTGGATAGGGATCCGTCTGCGTTTGGTTTTGGGTAGCAAACCGTGTTATCGGCCAGCATTGATGTCTACTGATCCCGACCTTGAAACCGTTTCGTCTGGAAAACGGGAACGATCCAAAGCTGCCAACCGGGATGCGATCCTGGCTGCCGCGCGGTTGGTGTTTGCTGAAATTGGGTATGAGGCGGCCACGGTGCGCGATATCATTCGCCGCACGGAGTTGGCTTCGGGTACGTTCTACAACTACTACAAGTCCAAGGAAGAGGTGTTCCAGGCCCTTGCCGACGACGGTGCGCGGCGGTTTCGACCGATTTTGCGGGCCGTTCGCGAGCAAGCGACCTCGTTTGAGTCTTACCTGCGGATGGCGCTTTTGGCGTATTTCAAGTTTCGGGTTGAGGAGTCCATGGGCCTGCCGCCCAGCCAGTTTGGGCCCTCGATACGGCCGTTTCACACGCCCGAGCTTGAAGCCGTCTACGCAGAGGTCCGCGAGGGCATTGAAGATGTCATCGCGCGGGGGCTCGCGCCCAAGGTCGATGCCGATTATCTGGCCTGTGCCTGCATTGGGATCGCCCAAGAAGTGGGGGATTCCATGCTGGCGCGGGGCGCGCACGAAATTGAACGCGCCGTGGCGTTTTGCGCTGACTTTATACTCGGTGGCCTGGAGCGGACCGCGCAGGCGCAGTCAGGCGCATGACGATGCGCGCGGTTGTGTGTCATGCGATCACGCCAGACCTTACCGGCGTTGAGGTGCGCGCGGTGCCAACGCCAAGCCCAGGGCCCGGTGAAGCGCTGATCCGGGTCCGTGCGGCAAGCATCAATTTTCCCGATATCTTGATGTGCCAGGGGCGCTACCAATTCAAACCGGATCCGCCGTTTACGCCGGGATTGGATGTGGCGGGCGACATCGCCGGATTTGGTCCGGGCACGGAGAGACGCGGGTTTGAGCTTGGGCAAAGCGTTGTGTGCGGGATGCGTCTTGGGGGCTTTGCGGAATTCGCTGTGGTGCCCGTGGCGAGCCTTTTGACCAAACCCGCGCCCTTAGGTTTTGCGCAAGCGGCGGCCTATCCGGCGGTCTATCATACGGCGCGGGTGGCGCTGGTCCGGCGCGGGCAGTTACAGGCCGGCGAAACACTCTTGGTTCTGGGGGCTGCGGGCGGAGTTGGGTTGGCGTGTGTGGACCTTGGGTTGTCGATGGGGGCGCGGGTTATTGCTGCTGCCTCCACCCCTGAAAAGCGCGCGTTTCTTAAGGCCTTTGGGGCCCACGAAACCGTTGGCGCGGCTGGCTTTCGCGACGCGGTGCTGGCGGCGACCAACGGGCGCGGGGCTGATGTGATCTACGATCCGGTCGGGGGCGACGTGTTTGACGAAGCAATCCGACTGACCGCGTTTGAGGGGCGATATCTGGTCGTAGGTTTTGCCAGTGGGCGGATTGGCCAGACCGCGGCTAACATCCCGCTGATCAAGGGATTTTCTCTGGTTGGGGTGCGGGCCGGGGAGTATGCGCGGCGGTTTCCGGAGCGGGGCATTGAGGACCGCGCCGCGATGCACGCGTTGGCTGAAGCGGGTGCGATCTGCCCCCACGTGCACGCAGAGCTGCCGCTTGACCGGGTGGTTGAGGCCATGGGGTTGCTGCAGTCGCGCGCGGTGATTGGCAAAGTGGTGTTGCGGCCAGATCAGGCAGACACGGCCGCCGCTTGAGCGAGTTTTCGATCCACCATTTTGCGCAGGTTGATAACCAGCTGAACCCGTTCTTTGGTGCTTGCCCGTGAAACGTGGGCCAGCTGATTGAGCGCTTCCACGTGCACGGTAAGGGCTTGTGCGCTCAAGAGTTGGGTTGCACCCAAGCCTTCCACATAGCGCAGCAACTCCATCGCGCCTTGGGCGAGGTGGGCGTCTTGGATGTCCAATGCTACCGAGCGCAATTCGAGCCCGCGGGCGAGCACCGATTGGGCGCTGTTGATGTCACTTGGGCGCACTTCGGAGATGGCGTTGGCCAGGCGTGCCAGGCAGGTCTTTGCGAAGGCTAGACCGGAATCATTGTCGTCCTCGCCCGGGCTCGATGCCGGGTCTGTCATGCGGCGCAAGGGTCCCGCGTAGTCGATGT
The DNA here is from genome assembly GCA_049314555.1 of Caulobacterales bacterium. GTDB lineage: Bacteria > Pseudomonadota > Alphaproteobacteria > Caulobacterales > Aquidulcibacteraceae > REEB509. The sequence continues at coordinate 25,536 of JBMOEW010000017.1, read as the reverse complement.
TAGTTCTGCGCCGCCGGCAGGGGCCGGTGTAGGTTGGGCTGACGATGAAGGGGCGCTGATCGGCCAAGATCGCTTTGACTCGTTCCTTGACGATGCCAATTGAGGTGGGTTTGGCGAGGAACGCGTCGGTGCCTGCGGCGCGGGAGGCCTCAACATCGGCGACACTGACGCGCGAGGCCAACATCAAGATCGTGGTGTTGCGCTGTATGCCGTCATATCCGGCGCGGACGCGCTTCACGAAGGTCAAGGCGGGCATGGGCGCGATCGCCCAATCGCATAGAACAATGGTGGGGCGAGAGGCTGCCAGGATGCGCAACGCGTCGTCGCCGTTGGCGGCAAGGAAAACCCGCTCTGCCCCCGCCGCGCGCATCAGGTCTGCGCCGATGCTGCGGTGAAAGTCTGAGCCATCGACCACGAGGGCCGACAGGCTTACGGATTTTGCGTTCGCGGCGGTCATTGCGTCGCTCATACCTTGCTGCCTGGACGACAGGCGCGACGGGGTGGCCGCAAACCTGGCGCTGGAGGGGGCACCTTCAGCGCAACGCCGACCTTAGCGAAGATTAGCTACGATTTCGCAAACTAGAGTCTGGCTTTAGATTGCCTTCGCGTGAGCCTGGACTGCACGGCGGGCGGCCAAATCTTGCAAAACCATGATCGACCCATGCATTCCGATGTGGTCTGCGTCCCAGGACCCCATATCCGCTTCGATGCGATGGCGGGCCGCATCCAGGCCGCGGTGCAGGGCAGCGTCGGAGCGGCCCTTGGCAATGTCTGCGAGGCGGCGCAGGCCTTCGAGGCTGTCCACCAGGCAATCTTCGGAACCGGTTTCGTTCCATTCCAAAACCAGCTCCATGGCCCGTCCCAGCCCTTGGACAATCGGATCGGCATTGGCAATCGCGACGCGGGCCATGGCGGCGGCGAGGGCTTCGGGCTCTGCGTGGCGGCGCTCTTCGGTTTCCAAGTCTGTGTGGACGAGCAGGCGGCGATCTGGCCCGTGATATCGGCTGTCGGCCACCAGGGTGCGGGCGTCGGGGGCGGTGGACGTGAGCCAGAAGGTGATGGCGGCGGGGGTGGGGGGGCCGAAAATCACGCCGTCTGCGCCGGCTTGGCGGGCAGCGTTTTCCATCTGCTCGTTGGGTCTTGGCGCGCAAAGGATAATCGGCACGTCTCGGTTATCGATCGCGGTGGCGCGCAGTTCCCGCAAAAAAACCAAGCCGTTGGTTCGCTTCATGTTGGCTTCCACAAGGATGAGCCGGGGCCGCACAATTGCCAAATCAGAAAATGCTTGGACCGCCGTGTTGGCGGTGCGGACCGGGGCCAGGCCAAGGCCGCGCATTGTGGACAGGACGCCGTCGCGGGCGGCACCCGCTGTCCAGACGAGCAGATAGGAGGGGTCGTTTTCGGCTGCCATCATGCCACGCGCTGTTTCGCCGTTCGAGAATATCTTGGGTGGCATAGCAAATGGGCGTGTATTGCTTGTTAACGGACGTGGTTTGACTGTCATTTACCATCGGCGTCGCCTAGGAAGGTTGAAGGTTTTTCCTTATCGGGCAAGGCTTCTGAGGGGGGCTTTGCTGCGGCTTGGTCTGGCAGGCGGACCTCGTAATTGTAGGTCGTGGGGAAGGGAATCGCTAAGCCGGCGGCATCGAAGGCCTCCTTGGTGGCCTTCAACAGGTCGAGGCGAGTTAGGAACCAGGCGCTATTGGCCGTCCAGAAGTAGGCGGCAATATCCACCGCAAAGTCCCCCAGTTTGACCACCCGCACCACCGGTGCAGGCGTTGGCAGGACGCGGGGGTCGCTGGCAATGACGCGGTGCATGATGCCGATCGCGTGATCCAGATTGGTGCCGTAGGCCACGCCGATGACGAGTTCGCCGCGGCGCTCTGGGTTTGTGCTGAAATTGCGGATGGGTGCGCCCCAGCACAGGCCGTTGGGCAGCGTCACGACCACGCCGTCAAGGGTTTTCAGCGTGGATGTGAACAGGCCAACGTCTTCGATCTGGCCCGATGCGCCAGCCACTTCCACGAAATCACCCAGGCGGTAGGGGCGGAACAGGATCAACATGACGCCGGCCGCCACGTTTGAGAGCGTGCCCTGCAACGCCAAGCCAATCGCCAGGGTGGCCGCGCCAATCACCGCCACAATCGAGGTGGTTTCAACGCCAAACCGCTGCAACACGGCCAGGATCACAAACCCTGTGATTGCATAGCGGGTAAGTTGCGCCAGGAAACCAGCCAGGGTTTCGTCGACACGATCGCTCTTGAGCGCCAAGCGCCTGACCGCCTTGGCAATCCGACCGGCAAGCCAAAGCCCCAACAGCAAAATGGCGATCGCGGCGGTGAGGTTGACGGCCAGGGTGATCACCTCGTCGCCGTACCGCAGCCAGAGGGCTTGGGGGCTGAACGGGTCTTGGGGGCCAAGCAACGGCGTTGGCGGGGCGGCCATGGGGGCTCTCCTTGGAGAAGGGGACTAGGCGGGTTTTGGCAGGAGTCGCTCCAGGGCGTCGATATGATCTGCCTCTGTGGCAGGCTTGTCCCAGCGGATCCGGCTGATCCGCGGGAAGCGCATGGCGACGCCCGACTTGTGCCGGGTCGAGCGTTGCAGGCCCTCAAACGCCACTTCCAGCACCAAAGTTTGTTCAACAGCGCGCACCGGACCAAACCGCTCGACCGTGTGGTCTCGTACGAACTTGTCGAGCTGTTTTAGTTCTTCGTCGGTGAAGCCGAAGTAGGCTTTGCCAACTGGGGTGAGGGCTGCCTCCTTCCAAACACCGAACGTGAAATCGGAGTAGTACGAGCTGCGCTTGCCGTGTCCGCGTTGGGCGTACATCAGCACGCAATCCACGAGGAAGGCGTCGCGCTTCCATTTATACCACAGGCCCTTTGGGCGGCCCTGTTGGTAGGTGCTGTCCCAGCGTTTCAGCATCAGGCCTTCGGCGGCGACGTTTGAGGCGGCGGCGCGCAGGTCCGTCAGGTCTGCCCAGCTTTGGGCGAGGGCCAAAGGGGACAGATCGAGCCGTGAGCTTGAGTGTCGCGCGAGTAGGTTCTCCAGCCGGGAGCGGCGGTCGCGGAAGGGCAGCGGGCGCAGATCTTCGCCATCCTGCGCCAACAGGTCATAGGCGCGGATGAAGGCCGGAAACCGGGTGAGGAGCTTTGGATCGAGGCGTTTGCGGTTCAGGCGTTGTTGCAGGTCGTTGAAGGGGGCGACGGCCCCGTTTTCAGCGCGAACCAGAAGCTCGCCATCGACCACGCCGTCAAACGCCAAACCGGAAAGGACATCGGGGAATGCGGCGCTGATATCTTCAGCTGCGCGGGAAAACAGGCGCTTTTCGCCGAATTCGCACACGGCCTGGACGCGGATGCCATCCCATTTCCATTCGGCGGCGAAGGCCGTTGGGTCCAGGCGCTCTTGGTCTGCTTCTTCCAGGGCGTGGGCCAGCATCACCGGGCGAAAGCGGGCAGCGGCGCTTGTGGCGGGGCGCGGTGCTTTCCCTTCGGCCCAGGCAAACAGCGCTTCGTAAGGCGGGGTTTGGCTGTGCCAGACTTCCTCAATCTCTTCGATCGGTAAACCCGCCCAATCGGCCAGGGCTTGCTTGCCGAGGCGCGCGCCGGCCCCGATCCGCAGGCCGCCGGTGACCAGCTTCAGCATGGCCCAGCGTTCGGTGGCTGGCAGGGCATCGAGCCAGGCCTCGATCAGGCAGCGGGCGTCTTGGCGTTTGGCACCCTGGAGGCCTTCGACCACTTCGCTGAGGCTTGGGGCGCGGTTTGCCCCATGGCGGACGGGCCAGATCAGGGCGACGGTTTCGGCCAAATCGCCCACATAATCATAGGAAAGAGCAAACAGGGTTGGGTCTACCCGGCTTTCAACCAGTTCGCGCAGCAAGCTCGTCTTGGCGTTCTTGAACGATAAGTCCTGGGCGACGGCAGCCAGGGCATAGCCTCGGTCTGGGTCTGGGGTGGTGGCAAAATAGACCTTCAGCGCGTCCAGCTTGGCGGACCGCGCGGGGGTTAAGATCAATCTGTCCAGTAATTCGGCAAAGGCGTGCATACCCACCATATAGCGCGCCGATCTGCAGGCGGCGTCTCGCTTTGCGGCCAACGCATGCTAGCTTGCGCCAAAACGTCGCAAAGTTTGACACTCGGGGAAGAATTGCATGTCGACCGAAGCTGCCGCATCGCCAAGCCTGCGGACCAGGGGAATCCTTGGCTGGATTGAACGGACGGGGGATAAGCTGCCCGATCCGGTTTTCATCTTTGTGTATTTGCTCGCCATTTTGATGGTGGTGAGCGTGATCGGGTCTTTGCTGGGTTGGAGCGCTGTGAACCCCACCAACGGGGAGGCGATCCGGGCGCAAAGCCTGCTGACCTCGGAAAATCTCGAAAAATTGATTGTCGATATGCCAAAGACGCTCACCAGCTTTGCGCCGCTCGGCATGGTGCTAGTGGTGATGCTGGGGGCGGGCGTTGCGGAGCGTTCTGGCTTCTTTTCTGCGTTCATGCGGGCCGGGGTGAAGGATGCGCCCAAGGGGCTTTTGACGCCGATCGTGGTGTTCATGGGGATCATGGGCAACCAGGCGGCTGATGCGGCCTATGTCGTGCTCATTCCGCTGGCGGGGGTGTTGTTTGCCGCGGCTGGGCGCCATCCGATCGTAGGGATCGCCGCGGCGTTTGCAGGCGTGGCCGGTGGGTTTTCGGCGAACTTGCTGCCGGGACAGCTCGATGCGCTGCTGCTGGGCATCACAACGCCTGCGGCACAGCTGATCGATCCAAACTATTCCGCAAACCTCGCCGGCAACTGGTTTTTCATCGCGGCGATGGCGATCGTGTTTACGCCGATCGCCTGGTTCGTGACGGATGTGATTGTTGAACCGCGGCTTGGGAAGTGGGAGCCCTTGGCGGGGGCACCGGTGGATGTGGATGCGGCGTCTGTTTCAGCGGCAGAGGGCAAGGGCCTCGCCAATGCCGGTTGGGCCGCTTTGGCCATCACGCTGGTGTGGGTGTTGCTGACAGTTCCGCAGATTTGGGCAACCATCGACCCGGAGCGCGGCGCGCCGCTCTACAACGAAACCGGGATTGGCGCGAACGGAAAGCCCGAACAGCCGCTTAACCCGTTTTTCCACTCGCTGATTGCCTATTTCTTTGTGCTGTTCTTGGCGTGTGGGGTGTTGTTTGGTGCGGCCACCAAATCGATCAAGTCGCACCGCGATGTGGTGAAAATGATGAGCCAGGCGATGGCTGATCTGGGCCCCTACATCGTGCTGGCGTTCATGGCTGCGCACTTTGTGGTGATGTTCAATTGGTCCAATCTGGGGGCGATTGGGGCCATCCATGGTGCTGAAGGCATCAAGACGGCCTTCGGGCTTGATGGGACCGGCGTTGCCGAAGGCAATGACCGGGTGAAAATCGCGCTGCTGCTGGGCGCGGTGGTTGTGTTGTCTGCCAGCGTCAATCTGTTTGTTGGTTCGGCGAGCGCCAAGTGGGGCTTTATGGCTCCGATCCTGGTGCCGATGCTGATGCTGCTTGGCATTTCGCCGGAAATGAGCACCGCGGCCTACCGGATGGGCGATAGCGTGACCAACATCATCACGCCGCTGATGGTGTATTTCCCGCTGGTGTTGACCTTCTGCCAGCGGTGGGATCCGAACTTCGGGATCGGCGGCCTGATGGCATCGATGATCCCCTATTCGTTCTTCTTTTTGATCTTTGGTCTGATCATGACGATGGCGTGGGTATTCTTCAACATCGACCTTGGACCGGGGGCTGGGGTGCACTACACCTTGCCCGTGGCACCGCCCGCGGTGTCGACAACGCCTTAGGCCTTTGTGCCGGCACAACAAAGATCGGCCTCGGCGTAAGCCGGGGCCGTTTTGTTTTGGGTAGATCAAGCCCAGGCGGGCAGGCGGGCAAAGCGTTCGCTGGCGCGCACCAGGGCATCGACAATGCCCGGCTCCAGGCTGGAGTGGCCGGCGTCTGGAATAATGTCTAAGTCTGCCTGCGGCCAAGCCTGCTTTAAGCGCCACGCCGACGACATTGGGGTGCAGAGGTCATACCGGCCATGCACGATCTGGGCTGGGATCGAGCGCAGGTTGGCGGTTTGGTCCAGCAGCCAGCCGTCGTACTCAAAGAAGCCACCGTTGATGAAATAGTGGCATTCAATGCGGGCGAAGGCCTCGATGAAGCGATCGTCGTGGAAGCGGCTGGGGATCGCGGATGGGCCGGCGAAGGAAATGGTTTCGCCTTCCCAGCGGCCCCAGGCACGGGCGGCGATCAAGCGCTCGTTTCGATCGCTGCCGACCAGGCGCTTGTGAAAAGCGGCCAGGTAATCGCTGCGTTCGGCATGCGGGATCGGCGCGCGAAAGCGCTCAAAGGCTTCCGGGAAGATATGGCTCGCGCCTTCTTGGTAGAACCAGCGGATCTCGGCCTTGGTGAGCAGGAAAATGCCGCGCAGAATGAGGGCAGCGACGCGTTCAGGGTGGGTCACGGCATAGGCCAAGGCCAGGGTCGATCCCCAGGAGCCGCCAAACACCAGCCAGCGCTCGATGCCCAGGCTTTCGCGAATGCGCTCAATGTCTGACACCAGATGCCAGGTTGTGTTGTCTTCCAATTCGGCGTGGGGGGTGGATCTGCCACAGCCCCTTTGATCGAAGAGAATGACGCGGTAGCGGGCCGGGTCAAAGAAGCGGCGCATCTCTGGGCTCGCGCCGCCACCGGGACCGCCGTGCAAACAGATCACCGGCAGACCCTTGGGATTGCCCGATTGCTCCACGTACAGGGTGTGGCGCTGGCTGACGGGCAGCATCTCGGCCTGAAAGGGCTCGACTTGGGGGAAGAGGTCACGGCGCGGGGGCGAAACAGGGGCGTTCATGGGCGGGTGGTCGGGTCCTTGCTCGTTCCGGCGGCCGCCGAGATTGACCTAACGCACGGTTTAGCCTGTCGGGCGCGAAGGGCAAGCCGTGGGGTGTTGGTGGGCGGCATGTTTATGCGGGTGCGAATGTCTTGTGCATCCAGGCGATGATGGCGGCGCTGACTTCGGCGGGCTTTTCTTGCTGGGTCCAATGCCCAGATCCTTTAATCAACACCTTTTCGAGGTTGGGCACATAGGCCTCCATGCCGTCGGCGGCGGAGGGCGGCAGGACCACGTCATTTTCAGCCATGATCATCAGGCTCGGGGCGGCAACGTGGTCGCTTAAATGCGCGCTTTGGTGCCAATTGCGCGTAAAGTTGCGGTACCAGTTGACCGGGCCGCGAAAGCCGCTGTGGGCGAAGGCTTCCACGAACACGGCGCGTTCGGCATCCGTCAAGAGTTGGTGTTTGTCCGTTGCCGGATCATAGTGTTGCAGCGCGTCCTGCAGCGCCAAGTTGCGGCGGCTAGAGGGGCGGGCTTCAAACGATTGGGGCGTGACATCGCTGCGGCGCATAAAGAAGCGGAAGGTCTTGTCGATATCGGCTTCAAAGACCTCTTCGGCGCGATCTGGCTGCTGGAAAAACACGATGTACATGTCATCGCCGAAGCGCTGCCGAAACACCTCGATCGGATCAATCTTGGAGCGTTTGGTGAAGGGCGTATTCAGGCCAATCACGCTGGCGGTGCGGCCCGGATGGCGCACGCCCATCTGCCACACGACAAAGCCGCCCCAGTCGTGGCCGCAGAACACTGCTTTTTCGATGCCTTTGGCGTCCAAGAGGCCGGTGAGGTCTGCGGTGAGTTCGGTCAGGTCGTAGGCCGCGACAGCCTCTGGCGCGTCTGTATCGCCATAGCCGCGCTGGTCTGGCGCGATAACCCTGAAGCCGGCGTTGGCCAAGTCTTGGATTTGCCAGCGCCAGGAGTAGGCCAATTCGGGGAAGCCGTGACACAGGACGATCGGAGGATAGGGGCTATCGAGCGGGCCTGCTTCATAAACCGCCATGCGAATGGTGTTGGTTTGGATGAAGTGGCGTGGTGGCATGGTGGCGTTCATTGTTTGGCGTCCTGGTTTGAACTTTTGCCCGATGACCAGGCGGCGCGCGCCAGAAGACCCCAGCCAACCATAAAGCTGACCCCGCCTATCGGGGTGGCAAAGCCCAAAACCCGAGGGGCACCTAGCGCCATCGCATAGAGCGACCCGCAGAATATAGCTGTGCCGAACAAGAAGAGCCATCCGGCGCTGAGAGCGGTGCGGCTTCCGGTGCGCGCCAGCAGGGCTGCCCCGATGGCTGCAAGGGTGTGGAGCGCTTGATAGTCAAATCCGGTTTGCGCATAGGCGAGGGCCTGCGCGCCCTGCAGCCGATGGCCCACAAAGGCACCAAACGCCACGCACAAAAACCCGCTGATCGCGGCCACAAAGAACAGTCGAGAGGCGCTTGCCATGTGCCTTTATCGCTGATCGTTGTGCCGATTGCACGCGTGTTGATCTGGCAAAACCTGCGTGCCCGTTCGGGGGCGCGGTTGCAAGCCGGCGCAGGCTGGTTCAGGGTGAGGGGCTTGTTGGAGCCGTTTGACTTGCGCGGCCTGGCCCTCCTTTCCTCCCGTGTGATGATCAACGCACCGCTCACTTCTTTGCCTGCACCGCGGGTTACGCTTGTGCTGATGGCGCTGTTTTCCGGTTTTGGAATGGCGCTGCCTTTCCTTGCGCCGTGGATGGCGCACGCGCGGGGGCTTTCGGGGGTTGAAATCGGCGCGATTTTGGCTTCCGCGCAACTCATGCGGATTGCGGTCGGGCCTGGTTTGGCGGCATGGGCCGATGGGTTCGCGGACCGGCGCACGCCGGTCCTGATTTTCTCATTTGCGGCGCTGGTCGGGTTTTCCGTGTTTTTTCTCATGCATGGTTTTTGGGCCATGTTTGTCGTTTATTTTCTGGCGGCGAGCGCTTCGGCCGCGATCATGCCGCTGATGGAGTCTATGGCGCTGCGGGCTGGTCGAAGTGGGCCGATGCCATATGGGGTTATTCGCGGGGTTGGCTCCACAGCGTTTATCGCCGCCAACGTCGTGGGCGGCCTCGTGGTGGCCAGCTACGGGCTTGGCATCGCGCCGTGGTGGATCGTTGCGGGGTATGCGGCGGCAGTAGTAACAACCCTATTGCTGCTGCCCGATCCCGCGCCGGTGCTGACGGAGCCGATGGGGGTGCGCGAGCGCTTGGGCAAAGGCCTTTCGCTGATGCGCGGCAAACGCTTCTTTTATGTCGTGGTGGGCGCGGGGCTGATCCAGTGCAGCCACGGGTTTTACTATGCGTTCGGCTCGGTGGTGTGGGACCAGCAGGGGGTGCCGGCGGGCCTCATCGGGTTTTTGTGGGCGATCGGGGTTGCGGCAGAGGTGACGTTTTTGTTCTTCCTCGTGCGGATCGAAAAAAGAGTTGCGCCGGAAACGTTGCTTCTTTTGGGAGCGGCCGCTGGCGTGCTGCGCTGGACTGCATTGGCGCTTGCGCCGCCGATTTGGGCGCTGTGGCCTTTGCAGCTGTTGCACGCCGCCACGTTCGCCGCGGCTCATGTGGGCGCATTACGAATAATTCACCGCGAGGCCCCGGAGGCGGTGACCGGTGTGGCGCAGACCATTTACGCAGCCCTCGCATCTGGTTTGTTTTTGGGGCTGTCGACCCTAGGGGCGGGGGTGCTTTACGACATTGTGGGCGGCATGGGCTACGGCGTCATGGCGCTGCTGGCCGCTGGCGGCGGCTTTCTGATCTATTTGGCCTCCAAAGAGGCGCGGATCGGGGCAGGCACGGCGCGCATAATGTGAACATGGGTTAACCTCATTTGCGCCAAACACTTGAAGGTCTTTGCAATCCGTTCGGGGTTAGGCTGTAGAACGAGCGTCGCGCGCTGGTGGAAGCGCGAAACGGAGCAAGACCATGGCGGCTGTGGCCGCATTCACGCTCAGCCAGAATGGCGGAGTCTCAGTTTTGTCGGTGTCGGGCGATTGGACAGTCGCCACCATCGGTGAGCTGGAGGAGCCGTTGCGAGCGGCTGGCTTGGATCTTGGGGCGCGGGCGCAGGTGGATGTGTCTGGGCTTGGGCATCTGGATGTGGCGGGGGCCTATCTGATCGACCGCACGCTGCGGGGCTCCAGCCCGTGTGGCAATAAAGACCGGCCATTAACCGTTGTTGGCACGCATGCGAGTGCGGCGCGGCTGTTGCGGGCGGCGCGCTCGGCAGCGCAGCCTTGCCCGCCACCGCCCGTTCGGGAAGTGAGCCTGATCGCGGTGCTAGAGCGGATTGGGCGTGGCGTTGAAGCGGTCTGGATCGAGGCGCTGGATACGCTGTCGTTTCTTGGGCAGACGCTGGCGACGATGGCGCGCTTGGTGGTGCAGCCGGCCAAGATCCGCTGGGTTACGGTTGTTAACGTGATGGAGAATGCGGGGCTGAATGCCTTGCCGATCATCATGTTGCTGTCGTTTTTTGTGGGGCTGGTGATCGCCTATCTGGGCGCGCGGATCTTAGGCGACTTTGGCGCGAGCGTGTTTACGGTCGAGCTTGTGGCGTTTTCGGTGATGCGCGAGTTTGCGGTGGTGATCACCGCGGTGTTGCTGGCCGGGCGCACCGATAGTGCGTTTACCGCTGAAATCGGCTCGATGAAGATGCGTCAGGAAATTGACGCGATGCGGGTGCTTGGGCTTCAGCCGATGGAGGCCTTAGTGGTCCCCCGCGTGATCGCGATGCTGATCATGACGCCCATTTTGACGTTTGCGGCCGTGGCCGCGGGCTTGTTTGGCGGCATGCTGGTGTGCTGGGGCGAGTTGGGCGTGAGCCCCACGATGTTTTTCTTCCGCATTCAGGAGGCGGTTCCTTCGCAGCACTTCTGGGTGGGAATGGCGAAGGCACCGGTGTTTGCGCTGGTGCTGGCGATTGTGGGGTGCCGCCACGGGTTGGCGGTGGGCGGAGACGTGGCCTCGCTTGGCAAACGGGTGACTTCGTCTGTGGTGCAATCGATCTTCCTGGTGATCGTTCTGGATGCCCTGTTTGCGCTCTGGTTTCTGGAGATGGACCTATGAGCGGGGAGGCTGTGATCCAGGTGCGGGGGCTTGAGACGCGCTTTGGCGACCATGTGGTGCACCAGGGCCTCGATCTTGACCTGATGCGCGGCGAGATCCTGGGCGTTATTGGACCTTCTGGGTGCGGAAAATCTGTGTTGTTGCGCCAGATTGTTGGTTTGGATCATCCGTATGCGGGATCGATTAGCCTTTTTGGCAAGCCGCTGAGCGAGCAAGGTGAGGGGCTCGCCAAACGGATCGGCGTGCTCTTCCAGGACGGGGCCTTGTTTTCAACGCTCACGGTGAAGGAAAACGTGGAGTTGCCGCTGCGCGAGCACACCAATCTGCCGGCGATGCTCATCTCCGAAATCGCCGACATCAAGCTTAGCCTGTCTGGGTTGGATACGCAGTCGCACCACAAGAAGCCGTCCGAAATCTCGGGCGGCATGCGCAAGCGGGTGGCGCTGGCGCGGGCGCTGGCGCTTGATCCGGAACTTCTGTTTCTGGACGAACCGACCGCTGGGCTCGATCCTGTCACAGCTGCGAGCTTTGATCGTTTGGTGCGTGATCTGACGGATGATCTGGGATTGAGCGTTTTTCTGGTCACGCACGACCAAGACACGCTTTCGGCGGTGGTGGACCGGGTTGCGGTGATTTTGGGGGGCAAGATCGCGGCGCTTGGCGCGCTCGCTGATGTGCAAGCCAATGCCACTGGATGGTTGCTTGAGTATTTTTCCGGCCCTCGCGGGCGGGCTGCGCATACGGGCGCAGAAGGGATGAAGGGCTAGAGCTATGGAAACCCGGGCAAACTACGTTTTGTTGGGCGGTGCGGCGATCGTTGGTGCCGCGCTGATCATGCTGTTTGCGATGTGGCTCGCGCGGGCCTCATGGAGCACGCAATACTCGATGTATGAGGTGGTGTTTGAGGGGGCCGTGCGGGGCCTGTCAAATGGCGGCGAGGTGCGCTTCAATGGGATCAAGGTGGGCGAAGTTGAAGAGCTGACGATCGATCCGCGCAATGCCAATCGCGTTTTGGCATTGGTCCGGGTGCGGGCCACCACGCCGGTGAAAGTCGACACGCTTGGGCAATTGGAGCAGATCGGATTAACGGGCGTGACCTTGATCCAGCTCAGCGGGGGCACGCCATCCGCGCCGATCTTGCGCCAGGGGCTTGGACAACCTGTTCCGCAGATCCGCGGGCTGCCTGATCCGTTGGCGGAGATTTTCATGGCCGGTGAAGATATTGCCACGCGGGCCAGCGAAACGCTGGCGGCGGCGCAAGGTCTTTTTACGGAGGAAAACATCGATGCGGTTTCGAAGATGCTGCGAGACCTGAGCGCGGTTTCTTCAGAGTTGGCGGCAAACCGCGCAGCGATTGCTGATGCTGCTGCGGCGGCGCGGGCGATCCGGGAGGGCAGTGAGGCGGTCAGCGTGTTGGCAACCGATGCGCAGGGGCGGCTCGCCAATCTGGATGCGCGCAGTTCGGCGGTTCTAGAAGAGACGCAGGTGGCGGTTTCTAACTTGAACGTCGCGGTGTTGAGCGCGCGCGACTTGATGACGGAACTGGAAGACACCGCGACCACCGTCAACGCGCAGACCCTGCCGGAGATGACCCTTGCAGCGCAAGACATTCGCCGCCTTTCGGTTGCGCTGGAGCGGCTCGCGGGGGAGGTGGAAGAGGATCCCTACGGCTTTGTGTTTGACCAGTCGCGACCGACGGTGGAGGTGCGGCCATGAGCGCGGTTCGTTATCTGTTTGTTGTGGCGCTGATCCCGTTGGCGGGATGCGTTTCTGTGTTGCCGGAGGCACCAAAGCCGCCGCGGATCTACACCATGTCTGCGGCATCGAGCCCTGTTGGTGTACGGAGCGAACCCTCGTCTCTGGTGTTGGCTGTGGCCGCGCCAAATGGTGCGCGCGCCCTGATGGGGGCGGAGATGGTTTGGCGCACCAACGGGGTGATTGCGTACGTGGACCAGGTCGAGTGGGCCGGGCGCACGCCTGACCTGCTGCAGGCATTGCTGGTGGACACGCTGGATGCGCAGGGCCTTGTGCGGGGCGGGGTGCGGGCCGGAAGCGGGGTGCGCGCGGACTATGAAATCCAGTGGGATATCGCAGCGTTTGAAATCCACGAGCACGATGGCCGGCTGGAAGCGCACATGGGCGGTACAGCGCGGCTTGTTGAAACGCGCACGCGGGAGTTGATTGCCACGCTGCCGTTTGACCGGGTTGCTCCGCTTTCGGAGCGTTCGACCGGGCTTGCGGCTGCGGCGCTAGAATCGCTTGCGCGCGACGTCGCTTCCGACATCGCGCGCTCGCTTTATGAAGCTGCGTCAGATCACACCAACGCGGCGTCCAGCATGAGGTAGGCCACGATCACATCGGCGTTTTGGCCGCGGCGATTGACTTTGGCCAGTTCTGGACGGGCGCGGAATTCCATCGCCACGGTCTTGGCCTGGGGCGAGCGGCGAAGATGGCGGTTCAGCCGTTGGACCGAAGCCGGGGCTGCTTCGCTGACGGCGCGGCGGCGGGCTGAGGCCCCAAACCGCGCCCGGCCGGCGATGCGTTCCATGTCCTCCGGGCCCAGGGCTTCGCTGAGGCGAATGCCGGCTGCGGAGCACACTTCCAGCGCGCTTTGGACAAGGGCTGCGTCTGGATCATTGGCTTCGCTGAGGCCGAACGGATCGTTGCCGCGTTCGTTGGCAACGTCGAGATGCAACGCGTCTGGATCATCTGGCAACAGATTGTTCCAGTCTGCGTCGCCGCCAAAGCGATTGGCAAACCGAGAGGCGGCTGGCGCTGGTTTGGCAAAGCTCATGCTGGATGCACGGCCGCTGCCGGCTGCGGCGGAGATCGGTTGATCTTCAACAAAGGCCTGTGTGCGGACGGTTGCTGGTGCTGGTTGACGACGGGCGACCTTGGCGGTTTCTGCCAGGGCCCCAAGGCGCTTTTCGATGGCGCTGGCGTGGCGATCTGCGGCGGCTTGGCTGTCTTCTGAGGCGAGGCGGGCGGCATCGGCTGCTTCGCGCAGGCGGGCCAACGCGGCGCTGGCGACGTCTTCGATCGCAGCGGACTCTTCGCGCACCATTTGGGCAACCTTGCGCACATCGTTGACGGCGCGCACCGAGCTTTCGCGAACGGCCCCGGCAACGGCGTTTGCTGCTGCTGCTGCTGCTTCGGCGGAGTCGCGGGAGGCGTCATTCAATAAGGTGGCCTGGTTCAGGTTTTCCAGCGCGCTGGAGAGGCTGTCGTCGAGGCGGCCGGAGGCTTGCTCAGCGGCGTCGGCGGCGGCATGCATGGCGGCGGTGCGCTCTGAAAGCGCTTCTGCTGCATCGTTGAAGCGGTGCGCCTGGTCGGTCATGACGGCTTCGGCGTTGGCTGTTTCAGATTTGAACAGCTTGGACGCTTCCTGGATCAGGCGGATTTGGCGCGAGACATTGCGGGCCAAAGTCTCCGTTTCGGAGCGGAACTCCGCGTTCAGGGCCGTCATGGCGGCGCGTTCGCGTTCCATCAGGGCGTTCAGGGCGCCGGCGCCTTGGCCGCCAACGCTGATCGCGTTTTCGAAGGCTGCGATGTTGCGGCTGGCGTTGATTTCAATTTCGCCGAGACGGCTTAGCGCTTCTTCAACCGCGGCGTTCAGGTCGTCGATTTCGGACCGCAGGGCCACGCTTTGGCGCTTTGTGCGGGCGGCTTCCTCGTCTTCTGAGGTGAGCGTGACGGTCTTGGCGGCGCGGGCTTCCATACGCATCGCCAAGCGGCGGGCATGGGTTGCTTCGGCGGCGGCGGAGGCCCCAAGCCAAATCAGAATCGCAGGACCAAAGGCGATGGCGGCAAGGCCTGCCTGGAGGGCTGGGTGCAGCTCAGCCAGGATATCAAGGCCAAAGTAGGACATGGCGGCGGCGCAGGCACCGGCTGCCCAACCAAGGGCAGTCAAGCCGCCCAGGAGGCCGATCCAGGAAAAGGACTTCTGGTCCTTGTTGTCTTCGCTTTCCGCATCATCGGCGCGCAGGTCGATGTCGCGCAGATCAATGTCGCGCAGATCAATCTCTCGCAGATCGATATCGGGGGTATCTAGATCCTTCATGGCATTGGCTCCACACGCGTTTCGCGGCCGGGCCGACGCCTTCCCAAGAGCAAATGGGGAAGACAGCCGGCTCCGTTCGCCCCACATGGGTGCAACGGCTATGCCAAGGAGAAACTCGCCTTTCGCGCGAAACCCGGTGCGTTTCAGCCCACGGCGGCGTCAAGCAGCAGGAAGGCGCGGGTGGCCTCTGAGCTCATGGACGCGCGGCCGCGGCCAAGGAGTTCAGCAATTCGCGCGCCTTCGCGGTTCAAGAAACCAGAGGCTTCTTGCCGGGCGTGGCTGTCTTCAGCCAGGTAGGCCCCCAAGCGGGCAACCGCCTCGCCGGCCGCGTCCTTGACGGCGCGGCGACGGGCTTGGCTGCCGTTGCGGGCGCGGTGGGCGATCCGGTCCAGGGCCGCGATGGAAAACACCTCTGGCAAGCGAATGCCAGCGGCCTCCACCACACCAACGGCGGGGATCTGATCGGCGTTGCGGGCGCTGGCGCCAACGCTGCGGGCGAGCCGGGCGATGGCGTCGTTTTCTTCCAACGGCATTGGCGCGGCGGCGGTTTTTGGCGTGGGGCGGAGTTCTGGCTGCGGTTCAAAGCTTGCCCGGGCGGGAGGGGGCGCGCCTTGGGATTCGGCGGCGTCCACTTGGGCGAGCAGGTCGCGCCACGTCCAGCCGTTTGCGTCACCGCCGACGGCACGGGCGGCGGGCGCTTCGACCGCGCGTTCGCGCATGCGATCTGGCGGATCGAGGTCAATGCGAGGGGAGCGGGCGGGGCGCTGATCTTCGGAGAAGAGGGGGCGCACGTTTGACGGTTCTGGTGCCGGTTCTGGCAACGGTTCTGGGGCCGGGCGGCGGGCAGGCGCTGGTTCTGGGGCGTAGGCGGCTGGACGCTCGAACGCCTGTTCTGGCGGTGCAATCGGGGGCTGCTGCTCGCGCGGCTTAGGGGCAAACAGATTGCTCCACCGCGAGCGTTGCGGCGGGGCTGGCGGAGCGGCCGGCTCGTCTTGGCGCGGATCTAGCGGGCGCGCGGGCGGTGTGGGGGCAAAGGCCGCGGTGCGTTGTGGGGCGTGGCTGCGGATGTGTTCGGCGGCGCGGCGGGCCTCTTCGACAGCCCGCGAGGTGGTTTCGCGCACGGCGCCAGCGGTGGCATTGGCGGCGAGAGACGCTTCGTCGGCGTTGCGGCGCGCGGCGTCTGTCAGGGTGGTGGCCTTGGCCAGAACCTCAAGCGCCCCATGGAGGGCCCCTTCAAGGCGATTGGCGCTGTCGCCGCTTTCCTTGGCGGCTGCAGACAACGCCCGGGTGCGATCAGAGATCAGGGCTGCTGCCGCGCCAAACGACGACAGGCGCGCATCCAGGGTTTCATCGGCGGCGCGCACTCCGGCTTCGGCGGTGCGGGCGGCGTCGGCGATGAGGCGGGTTTGGCGATTGATCGCGGCCCCGATCGCGGTGACTTGCTCTTCCAGTTCCTGGGTCATGCGGATCAGGACTTGGCGTTCCCGATCGAGGCCGGAGACCATTTCGCCGGCCCCTTGCTGTGCGATGGTCGCAGTGTCTTGGACGCGGCGGGCGTGGTCGTTGATCAGCTGGTCAACCGACTGAAGCTTGGAAAGAGCGCCATCGATGGCGCGGTCTAGGGCGGAAATTTCGCCGCGCACGGCCACGGCCAAACGCCGGGCGGCGGCTTCGGCGGCGGGGGCGGGGTTGATCAACGTATCGGCGGCATCGGCCAGGCGCCCAGCGTCGGCGCGGGCGCGCGCCCCTTCTTGGGCCGCTGCACCAGCAAACCAAACCATAAAGGCCGGCAACAGAATGCCCGCGATCATGGCTGCCCACTGGAAGGGCGAAAGCCCAAGGATGGTCTCGAGGCTGACCAGGGCAAGTATTGTGGCACCAGATCCAAATACCCAGAGCCAGCCCACGACCAGGGCCATCCAACCAATGGCGGCACCAGGGTTTTTTGCCCGCGTCGGCGTGTTCGGGGCGTTCAGCGCGATGCTGCTCAGGTCCTCGAACTCAACTTCCGTCATGGGCGCGCGGGGCATTGCGTCCTCTTTCAGCCAAGTCGCCCGAACCTGGCGCGGTCGCGCCTCTACAGTTCGAGGACCGTTCTTGCATAACGAAAGCTTGAAGAGTGTGACTATTCAAGGGCGATCGACAAAGCCTTGAGCACGTGTCAGGCGCGATGAAGCCCCGTGATCAATGTTTGTGCGGCGGACATAGCAGAAAGCCCTTGATGCTCCGATAACGGGCAGCTTCGAAGGGGCAAATTTTTTGGGTTTCGCTTAGGACGGGTTTTCGCAAACCGAAACGTCGAAGCCGACCCTGTTGCCGGCGCAGCTGCCGGAGCGCTCGTCTTGGGTGTCGCATGCTTTCGTAACGGAGGGTTCGGGCCGGCCTGAATTGATCCCGCCATCGCTGCGGGCTTCGAGCGTCATGCCGAGCCACCCAAACGTGACGGCGAAGATCACGTCGCGAAGCATGCTGATGAGAACGTCCATTGCAGAGTCTCCCCCGACTTTTGCTTGCGCTCAATGCCCGGCCGGACGCAAGTTAAAAATGGCCGAGCTTGCGTGACCGATAATCGCGGCGGGCGCGCGAATCCGGGTTGACGATTCGCTTCGGGCGGGTAGATTGCCGGCCATGTTATCTTATAACGTACCCACTGAAGCGGCGGACCGCCCGGCCGACTGCGCGCGTGCAGACCGTGATCCGGCGCGGTCTGCCCATGTGGCGCACGCGATGGTGCTGGGTTTCCACAGCCTGTGTTGTGGGGTGCCGCTGGCGCTCGCCTTGATGACCAGTGGCGCGATTGGCTTGTTAGGCCTCTCCGCCTTGCAGCACACTGCGCTGGAGGTTCATGCGGTGCTTCATGCCTATGAAGGCGTGATCTTGGCGGTTTCGGCGTTTCTGGTGGTGCTTGGGGGCGGGCTGGAGCTGGTGTCGCGGCAAAAGCGGGGCGCTCGGGGCCTGCCGATCCTGTTTGCGGCGTCTGTTGTTTGCCTGGCCGCGAACGCGGCTTTGGTGATGTCGCACCGGCACGATGGCGGGGTTGTTTCGGCTCAGGCCATTGTTCACAGGGTGCAGGCGGAACGCACGCTGTCGGCGACGCCGGTGGCCATGGTGGACGTTCACGGCCACGAGCACGCGCATTAACCCCACCTGGCGGTTGCTCATTCGATGGGAACGGGCCATTTAAGGGCTGTGACAGACTCGCGTCCCTCCGCTGTGGCCCCCTTGGCGCTTGACCAACAAAGCTTGGTTTCGTTGGGCTGGGCGGTGTTGTCGCTGGCCTGCGAAGCCGGCGCGCTGATCAAGCAGATGGACCCTGGCTGCTGTGGCGCGCGGGAAAAGCCTGACCGTTCGCCGGTTTCGCTGGCAGACGAAGCAGCGGAGGCCCTGATCTGGGCGGGCTTGAAAGCGCTTATGCCGGCTATGCCGATTTTGGCGGAAGAGAACTGCGCCAAGGGCGGGGCAGGGCCGGTCGGGCGGACCTTCTTTGTGATCGATGCCCTTGATGGCACGCGGGACTTTCTGGCGGGCTCGGGCGAGTACACGGTCAACGTTGGCCTCGTGGTGGACGGCGTGCCTGTACTGGGTGCCATCGTCGCGCCGGCGCTGAACGAAGCCTATCTTGGGGTTGTGGGGGCTGGTGCGTGGCAGGGCGCGGCCGTGGCTGGAGGCGAGGGGGACTTTACTGGCTTTTTGCCAGTGCATGCCCGCGCTGCACCGGCCGATGGCCTCATCGCGTTTGTCAGCCGGAGCCATTTGGATTCGCCAACGACGGCGTTCCTTGCCTCACCCAAAATTCGGGATCGGCTGGGGCTTGGGTCTTCGTTGAAGTTTGCGCGGGTGGCCGCCGGAGCGGGGGATGTGTATCCGCGGCTGTGCAGCCTGATGCAGTGGGACGTCGTGGCCGGGCACGCGTTAGTGGTGGCGGCGGGTGGTGTGATGCACCAACCGGGCGGCGCGGCGCTGGTGTATGGGGCGGATGCGCCCTGCGAGCGGGCGCAGGCGTTCATCGCCTGGGGCGATCCCAGCGCGCCATCGTCTTTTAACGCATAAGCGTTGAGGTTATTGGGGCAAAGGCAACGCTCGCCCCAACAAAGCACGCTCCCACACACGCCCCGAGGATTAGCGAGAGCGGGTCTTTGATGGCAAAGGCGACGGGGTCGTCGTCAAGCTGGCCGCGGCTCGCCAACAGCCAGACGCGCATCAACCAGAGGCCAACGAGCAGGGGCGTCGCCCAAAGCAGTGAGGGGTGGGCGTAGAGGCCCTGCGGGAACGCGTCCTCCACCAGATAGAGCACCAGGATCAGGGACGAAGCGACCGCAGCAGACAGGCCAAGGCCCAGGGTCAGGGGCCAGTCGTCTACCAAATAGCCGCGGCCTGGGAGCATGCCAGTGGCCCCATCGGCGCGCTTGCCCAAGATTTCCACATGTCGCTTGGCCAGGGACAGCGACAGAAAGAAAAACATCGAAAAGGTGAACAACCATGGCGTGAAGGCGACGGCGGCGGCGGCGGCCCCCATGCCCAAACGCAGGGTGAAGAGGCCGGCGAGCACGGTGGTGTCGAGCAGGGCAACGCGCTTTAGGCGCAGCGAGTAGGACAGGGTGATGACGATGTAGACCGCAAGCGCAAACGCGAAGGCCAAATTGACAAACAGGCTCCCCAAAAGGCCAAGCGCCACCAGGCCCGGACCAACGACGAGGCCATGGGCCACTTTTAAGCGGCCTGAGGCGAAGGGGCGATTTTTCTTGGTGCGGTGGGCCCGGTCGGCAGCGAGGTCTGCAAGGTCGTTGAGGACATAAGAGCCGGACGCTGCAAGGCCCAGGCACAAGAACGCCAGAAGGGTTGCCAGCACGGCCGGGGGCTCAGTGTAGGCTTGGGCCAACAGCAGCGGCACAAAAACCAGCAGGTTTTTCATCCACTGGTGCAACCGCAGTGCCTTCAGCCATGCGCGCAGGCCTGCGGGATCTTGTTCGAACTTTTGCTCCACGGGCAAACCCAAGTCCTCCGCGCGTCGGCTGGTGTCTTTGTTTGCGCCGGCCAGCACCACGCTTTTGGCCCCTTGCCAGACGGTGATGTCTGCGGGACTATCGCCCGCATAGGCATAGCCGTCGGGGAATTCTTCTTCCAGAAGCGCGCGCTTGTGGCGGCCTTTCAGGTTGCGATTGCCCGAAGACCCATACACTCGTTCAAAGAGGCCAAAGCGTGCCGCCACCTTTTCGGCGAGTTCGGTATCGGCCGCGGTGACCAGATGCACTGGACGGCCGGCGGCGCGTTCGCCTTGCAGGAAAACGATCAAGTCTTGACGGGCGGGCAGGCTGTCGATGTCTAGCGGGCCAAGCACCGCCATGGCACGCTTGAGGGGCGCGCGGCCAAAAAGCGCGGTCGGCAATAGGGCCATGGTGGAAAACGGCTTCTTGAAGAGGGCGGACGCCAGGCTTTCGAAGAACACATCGGTCTTCAAAAGTGTGCCGTCCATGTCGACGGCGAGCGGTGTTTGCAGTCCTGGGGCGTCCATTTGCGATCCTTGCCGCACCATCATACCGGTCGTTCACTTACCATTTCGTCATCACTGTGCCAGCCATGCGTCTGCAGTCGCTACGATTGCAACGGACCGGCGCGCGGCTTATCTGGCTGGTGTTGTTGGAGCTGCCCGCCATGAGCCTTGAACCCGCGTCTGTTATCACGTTGTCGGCCAAAGCTGGGGATGTGCGCATTGGCAACGACCTGCCGCTGACCTTTATCTGCGGCCCGTGCGCGATGGAAAGCCGGGAACATGCGCTGGAAACCGCGGAATGGCTGAAGGGCGTGTTCGCCAGGGCGGGCGCCGGTTTCATCTACAAGACCAGTTTCGATAAGGCCAATCGGTCCAGTATCTCGGGCAAGCGCGGGGCAGGGCTCGATTATGCTGGGCCGGTGTTTGAAGAAATTCGCAGCAAGCTTGGGGTGCCGGTGCTGACGGACGTGCACTTGCCGGACCATTGCGCGGATGTGGCGGCGGTGGTCGACGTGTTGCAGATTCCGGCGTTCTTGAGCCGACAGACCGATTTGCTGGTGGCGGCGGCTGAAACCGGGCGGGCGATCAACGTGAAGAAGGGCCAGTTTTTGGCTCCGTGGGACATGAAGCACGTGATCGCCAAGATCACGGCCAGCGGCAATCCGAATGTGATGGCGTGCGAGCGGGGGGCTTCGTTTGGCTACAACACGCTCGTTTCGGACATGCGGTCGTTGCCGATCATGAAGGGCTTTGGCGCGCCAGTGGTGTTCGACGCGACGCATTCGGTGCAGCAACCCGGCGGCAAGGGCGACAGCTCTGGGGGCGAGCGCCAGTTTGTGCCGGTTTTGGCGCGGGCCGCTGTGGCGATCGGGGTGGCTGCGGTGTTCATCGAAAGCCATCCGGACCCGGACAAGGCCCCGTCCGATGGCCCGAATATGGTGCCGTTTGCGGAACTGGAAGCGTTGGTCGCGGACTTGGTGGCGTTTGATGCGTTGGCCAAGCGGGGGCTTTCCAGCGCGGCATGAAGCATGCGGGGCCTGAAGCCATTTACTAGGCGGGCGTGGGTTCTCGCGCCATTCGATTTTCGACCCAGGCGCGGGCGGTTTTTACGAGCAACTCCGGCTGCTCTGCGGCGCGGGCCATGATGATCGCCCCTTCCAGCATGCACAGGGTTGCGTGAGCGTCTCCTTCGGCGGTTTCTGGGTGTTTGCTTGTTGCTGCAAATCTGGTGCGCCAGCGGGCGTAGGCGGTGGCGACAGCCGCGCGCAGGTCCGGCGTTTCTGGCGTTAGGCTTGCGGCTATCGTGCCGATGAGCGCGCCCTGTTGGCAGTGCGTTTTTGTAAGCCAGGCCGCGGTGGCGGTGGCGATGCCTAAGATGATCGCTGCCTGGGTTGCGCCTGCTTCAAGCTGCGCTTGCAGATGGCGATCGATCTCTTCTGCGATCGCTTCGACCGCGGCCACCGCCAAGCCCTCTTTGCCAAGCGGGAAGTGATGATACAGGCAGCCCTTCGGGGCGTGGGCGGCTGCCAAAATCTCCGCGATGCCAACGCCCGCGTATCCCTTTGCTTGAAACAGCTGCACGGCGCTTGCGATCAGTCGCGCGCGGGCTGTGGGATCTGGGGTCATGGGATGGCAAACGTGGCGGTGAGCCGCGTGCACAGGCGACGGTCTTGGCCTTTCTCGCTGAACGCCTCTGCGCTGGCGATGGCGATGGTTTTGCCGATCCGTTCCACCTTGCCCACGCAGGCGATCCGTTCGCCGTTGGCGGGGGCGATCTGGTGGCAGGTGAAGTCTATCGTCATCACGGGGCGGGGCGGTTGCAGGCGGGAGATGATGGCAAGGCCCGCAGCGACGTCTGCCACCGTGGCGAGGAGGCCGCCCATCACCATGCCGCTGCCGAGCGATGTGAGGTCTTCGCGCATCGGAAAGGCGATTTCGACTTCGCCGTCGGCTATGCGGATCAGCTCTGCGCCGATCCAGCGCAGGGGCTGTTGCGCCTGAAAGGCCAACCGCACGAAGGCTTCAGTGTCCGGGGTCATGGGATGTCCTCGCGCTTGATGCGGAAGCTGGCGTTGGCCCTGGCGATCGTTTGGCCGTCGCTGGTGATCAGGGCGTCGACAACGCCGCTTGACCCAGACGCCTTCAGAACCCGGGGGGTGATACACACCCATTGGCCTGGTTTTGCGGAGGCGATGTAGTCCAGGCTGAGGCTGGTGGTGAGGATGTTGGGTCGTTGCGTGGTGGCGTCGGCCTGGACAACCGTGCGACCCAGGGACATGCCCATAGCGTTATCTGCCAGCGCGGCCAAAACGCCCCCGTGCAGCAGACCGCGGGCGTTACAGTGGGCGGTTTGGACGAAAAATCCGATCTCGATGTTGCCGGGCGCGCGGCGCGACCAAAGCGGGGCCCAGGCATCCGTAACCGGGCTTTTGCGATCGTGGAGGATAAAGCCGTCGGGCGGTGTTTGCATTTGAGGGGCTCCTTCAGGGAGGGTAGGGGGGCTAGACTGATTGGTCTAGCGGAAAAAAGTCGAAGGCCATTCCCATACGCTGTGAGGGGCCCTAAGTTTTGGCCATGGCCACTCATCCCCCCGGCGTTTCGGACGTCTCCGCTCCTTTTGTGTTCGACCAGAACGCGGCTGTCTGGACGCCGCACCGGCCTGACCGGCGTTGGGAAAAGCTTGAAGGCGGCAAGCGGTTTGAGCTGGTGAGCGCTTATGAGCCCGCGGGCGATCAGCCGGCCGCGATTGCCGAGCTTGTGGCGGGCGTCGACAAGGGCGAGCAGGATCAGGTTTTGTTGGGGGTGACTGGATCGGGCAAGACCTTCACCATGGCCAAGGTGATTGAGGCGGTGCAGCGGCCGGCGCTGATTTTAGCGCCGAATAAGACGCTGGCGGCGCAGCTCTATGGGGAGTTCAAGAGCTTCTTTCCCAACAACGCGGTGGAGTATTTCGTTTCGTATTACGACTACTATCAGCCGGAGGCGTATGTTCCGCGTACGGACACCTATATCGAGAAGGAAAGCTCGATCAACGAGCAGATCGACCGGATGCGACACGCCGCAACGCGCGCCATTTTGGAGCGCGATGACGTGATCATCGTGGCTTCGGTTTCGTGCATTTACGGTATCGGGTCGGTGGAAACCTATACCTCGATGACGTTTACGGTGAAGTGCGGCCAGGCACTCGACAGCCAAGAGTTGATCCGGGCGCTGGTTGGATTGCAGTACAAGCGCAACGACCAGGCCTTTGCGCGCGGCTTGTTCCGTGTACGGGGCGATGTGATTGAGGTGTTTCCCGCGCACATGGAAGATCGGGCGTGGCGGGTATCGTTCTTTGGCGATGTGGTGGATCAGATTGTCGAGTTTGATGCGCTGACGGGCAAGAAGACGCGGTCGATGGATGCCGCAAAGCTTTATGCCAACAGCCACTATGTGACGCCGCGCCCAACGCTCAATCAGGCAGTGGACAAGATCAAGGCGGAGCTGAAGGGGCAGCTGGAGGTGTTCAATGCCCAGGGCAAGCTGCTTGAGGCGCAAAGGCTGGAGCAACGCACCAACTTTGACATGGAAATGATGCTGGCGACCGGTTCGTGCGCCGGGATCGAGAACTATTCGCGCTATCTGACGGGGCGGTTGCCGGGTGAGCCACCGCCGACCATGTTTGAGTATATCCCCGACAACGCGCTGATCTTTACCGACGAGAGCCACGTCACCGTGCCGCAGATCGGGGGCATGTATCGCGGCGACTTCAACCGGAAACGGACGTTATCGGAATTTGGGTTCCGCTTGCCGTCGTGTTTGGACAATCGCCCCTTGAAGTTTGAAGAATGGGACGTGATGCGGCCGCAGACGATCCATGTTTCTGCAACGCCTGGCCCCTGGGAAATGGCGCGAACCGGGGGGGTCTATACCGAACAGGTGATCCGTCCGACCGGGCTGATCGACCCGCCGGTTGAAGTGCGGCCTGTGGCCAAGGACGGGGCAAGCCAAGTCGATGACGTGATCGACGAATGCAAGGCGATGGCCAAGCGCGGGATGCGATCGCTCGTCACGACGCTGACCAAGCGGATGGCGGAAGATCTCACCGAGTACATGCACGAGCAGGGCATCAAGGTGCGCTACATGCACTCCGACATCGACACTGTCGAACGGATCGAGATCATTCGCGATTTGCGTTTGGGGGTGTTTGACGTGCTGATTGGGATTAACCTTCTGCGGGAAGGGTTGGACATTCCGGAGTGCGGATTTGTCGGTATTCTGGATGCGGACAAGGAAGGGTTCCTGCGCTCGGAAACGAGCCTTGTACAGACGATTGGGCGGGCGGCGCGCAACGTCGACGGCAAGGTCGTTTTGTATGCGGACCGGATCACCGGTTCGATGGAGCGGGCGATGGGGGAAACCTCAAGACGTCGCGAAAAGCAGACGGCCTACAATGTGGCGCACGGGATTACGCCGCAATCGGTGCGCTCTGGCATCGCTGATATCCTTGACAGCGTTTTTGAAAAGGACAGCCTGACGATTGATCCGAAGGACCCACTTGGATTCAAGCGCAATGCGGAGCGGGGGCGGGGCGTATCGGAGCCGCGCGAGGCTTACGTGGGCCACAATCTGCGGGCGGTGATCGCCGATCTCGAAAAGCAGATGCGCACGGCCGCTGCCGACCTTGAATTTGAAACGGCGGCGCGGCTGCGCGACGAGATCAAGCGGCTGCAGGAAACGGAGTTGGTATTGGCGGATGACCCCTTGGCGCGCCAAGGGACGGTGAACGCGGAGGTGGACGAGCGCATGCGCGCCGATGCCCCGAAGGGCCGCTCCAGTGGGGGCAAAGCTGGATACAAGGCGCGGCGGCGGAAATGAATGGTGCTGGCGCGGAAACCCCTCACGGCAAAGCGTTCTGGCTTTATCGGCACGCGGAGAGTGTTGCCAATGCGGGGGGGCGCACGTTTGAGGTGTCTGCCATCGCGCTAACCGGAAAGGGGGAGGCGCAGGCGGCCGAACTGGCGCTGACCATCGATGCTGCGC
>JBMOEW010000016.1:0-61564 GCA_049314555.1 Caulobacterales bacterium | reverse complement strand
CATATTGCCACCAGCATTGACCTGTACTTCGGACCAGGATGGACACCACCAGGCACCGGTCTGGGGTGGGTTGGCGTGGACCTGTTTTTTGTCCTGTCCGGCTTCATCATGGTTTGGACGACGCGAAACACCAAACCGGGCCCCCGCGCTACGGTGGCCTTTTGGACGCGACGAGCCCTCCGGGTTTATCCGCCATATTGGGCAGCACTGGTTATGCTGGTCATCATGACGACGGCCTTGCCAGCTTTGGCCGCGCACACCAGCGGCGCTGGCATCTGGCAGTCAATAATGCTGCTTCCGGCCGACGAAGATCCCTACTTAAACCCAGGATGGACGCTGATTTACGAGCTTTGGTTCTATCTCGTGTTTGGCTTGCTGTTGCTTGCGCCCAAGAAATGGCTTGGACCTTTGTTGGGCGTTTGGGCTTTGGCAATAATCGGCGGGGCCCTTCACTTCGGTATGGATACTGGGCCGGTTTTGCACGTCATAGTAAATCCGCTTTCGCTCAATTTCTTGATGGGAGCGGCTGTCGCCCTGGTGATGTCGCCCCAGCAAGAGGGCATTGCCAATCCCAGAATTGCCGCCTTTGCGGCTGCGGCTGCTGCATTTGGGCTGCTCGCGGGGGCCTGGTATGTCACCGAAACCGGCTGGAACGAGTGGACGCGGATGCTCGCTTGCGGGCCAGCGAGCGCCCTGCTGGTCGCTGCTGCCGTCCACGCAGACCAACACGGTATGCTGCGGCCACCAGCAACGCTCGTCAGGCTTGGCGATTGGTCCTATGCTCTATACTTGACCCACCAACCGTTGGTGTTTGCGATTACGATTGTCTGCGCGGCAACATTCGGGCATGACTCGTTGTCTGCGGTGGGTATTGCCATCGTTTTGGGACTGACAATTCCCTTCGTGGCAACGGCCGTGCTCCATCAGTTTGTAGAAAGGCCAGCCCAATCGTTGGGCCGAAATCTAGCCCGAAAGATCGAGGCGAAGTGACCGCTGACCAATCCGGAACAACGCGACGGAACTTTACCGGAAAGCAGGTTCGTCAAAACTACGCAGCTTGCGCGAATGGAGGGCGCAGACGTCCTCCTGCAACAGCTCAATTGTCCGGATGCCGATCTGGAGATGCGCCCCTATTGCGCGCTCATAAAACTTGTCCGCCGCCCCCGGAAGCTTGATCTCGCCATGTAATGGCTTGTCCGAAACGCACAGCAACACGCCATAAGGCACCCGAAGCCGAAAGCCCTGCGTTGCGATGCAAGCGCTCTCCATGTCCACAGCAATCGCGCGCGACTGCGAGAGCCGCTTGCGCTCATCCGCGAAATTCAACTCCCAGTTTCGGTCCGCGTATGAAACGACCGTCCCGGTGCGAAGCCTTGCTTTGAGGCTTTCAGCCCCCTCCTCCGAGGCCTCCAATGCAGCGCGCTGAAGCGCCACCTGCACTTCAGCAATAGCAGGGATCGGAATCTCAAGCGGCACTTGGTCGTCCAGGATCTTGTCCCGTCGCAAGTATGCGTGCGCCAACACGTAATCGCCAATGCGCTGCGAGTTTCGAAGCCCGCCACAATGCCCCACCATGATCCAGCAATGCGGCCTCAACACCGCCAAGTGATCCGTGATCGTCTTTGCATTGGACGGCCCGACCCCAATATTGACGAGGGTAACGCCGCGTTCGTTCGGCCGCACCAAATGGTAGGCGGGCATTTGAAACTTTCGCCAAGGCGCATCCAAGGCAGCCTGCGCAATTGCTTGTTCTGATTGACCATGCTCCAGGCGAACGCGGCCAGGACATGACAGAATGGCCCCTGGTGTTGCTGCCACAACTCCAGCGGCCCAACGCACAAACTCCTCAACATAACGTTGGTAGTTGGTGAACAAGATCCACGGCTGCACGTCTTGCCAATGCGTGCCGCAATAGTGCTCAATCCGCTTCAACGACATGTCAATCCGCGGCGCTTCAAACAGCGACAAGGGCCTCGCCCCATCGGGCCGCATAATCTTTTCGCCGTCGATCACTGCGTCGCCGACATTCGAAAGCTTCGGATAAGGAAAATGGCGCGCGAGATCGGCAGGTCGCACCCGGTCGGCATCCAGTTCTTGCGACCCGTCCAATACAAACGGATACGGAATCTCAGACTCGCTCACCCCAACACTTATCCGCGCCCCGTAGTCTTCCGTTAAGAACGCGAGCTGTTGTTCCAGATAGGGACGGAAAGCCTGGGGTTGCGTGATTGACGCCGCGTAGTCCCCCGCCCAAATCAGTTGCGCATAGGAACGTCCGCCGCGCCCCCACTTTGAACTCCGCCCATCATAGTGCACCCGCAACTCCGGGTAGCGGAACAGCGCACGCTGGTCTGGCGTCGGCTCAACGCCCTGCGAGATATAGCGAGACATCGCGTCTCGAAGGGCTCCAATTGCACGATCATAGGCGACAGCAAGGGCATCCACGGCGGCGTGGGGAGTAAGTGTACGAGGCATCGCGCAGGTGAACAGCGTCCCTGGTCAGGCGTCAACGGCTTTCCGATGTCAATTTCAGCTTGCTGCGCGTGCAACCGGATCCACAACGCGTGGGCGGCGGTATTCGGTCTTGCTGATTTCAAATGGCACGGCCGAGAAAAGGCCGAGCGGCGGGCGATACGAAGTCACAGTTTCAACCATTACAATGCCCGACTGCGGAAGGCGCAAGCCGCCAGGCAGACTGACTGGCGCGCCGACGCTTAAGGCAGACATTCCGCGGCCTTCACTCCAAACCACTTCAACCTGCCCGTCATCATCCACAAACAGGCTGCTGATACGCACTTTCACAGCGGTGGCATCGCCTGGCCAAACCAGCCAGCGAACGGCTTCAAACACGTCATCAATCTCAGCGTCAGTCACGATAACATCGCGCGAAACAACGTCTGCCAAAGACGCAGCCGTGTTTTCAGCACGCTTGACCGCCCCCAACGTGTCGGTGAGCTCAAAGGACACAAACAGAAGCATGAGCATCATTGGCGCGATCAAGGCAAACTCGACGCCGGCCTGCGCCGACCGATTAACGCCAAAGCGGCCCAGGATTGCTGAGATCAGCGCAAACATCACGGGCCTGGCGTCGGATTTGGAAAGGGTTCATTGCGAAACAGGATGGCGCTCGCCATCAGCCGCTGACCATTCCCCATCGTCCCAAAGATGTCTTGAAAAAAAGGCGTGAATACCTTCCAGCGGTAAAATCCGCGCGCCAGAATGATATCACTTGGAGCTCCCGGGTTGAAGCCGAACTCACCCGGATCAAGCGTACCGTCTTCGGACGGATCCGGATTTGACACTTCTTGAAAGGCCGAGAAGCGATCGATGTCGATGAAAAGATCGGCACCGCAATTGACCGCCATAATGCGCGACATGCCTGCACAGATATCATTCTTCACATCGGCGGCGCTCAACCCTTGCGTTTGAACTTCGCCGGTTCTTATCCGGCGCGCCGTATCCGCCATCGCCAAGTCAAGGTTGGTTTGGACCACTGCCATCAAGGCAACTTCGGCCAAAGCGAACAGCGTAAAAAAGAATGGACCGGCGATGAGCGCCAACTCAACCGCAGTCGCGCCGTCCTTGCGCTTGCCGAAGCTCCGCAATTTCCGCCCAAGTCGGCCGAGGCTAAAGAGCGAATTCATCGCTGGTCTCCATTCGCTCGGCGCAACGCGCGAAGCGTCTGGAACACATCTCAGAAATTGCTTGAAGATTTGCCCTGCAAGCGAGGTAAACCGGCGTTAACCGATCGGCCTACTGCCCACCAGACCGAGCCGTTTGTGACCTCGAGTTGGCCTGCCCAGTTGCCTGCGTAAAGGTCGTGTTGGAATCTCCAATGTCCGGATTCGGACGGCACACAGGCGTGCAAATCAGCCTGGTAGATTCCGCGCCGCGGGTGACCACCACAGAATCGCGTTCATCCGGAATAACGGTCACGCGGGCATTATAAAGTGTCACGCCATCTTCACCGACCACAGTAACACTGGTGGAGCCATAGCTGCGCCCGGTCATGAACAGCAAATGGTCGCTCTGGACCGAGACCCCAACAATTGATGGGTTCCCAACCACGACGCCGCGTGCTGCAGACGAGAGCCGAATGGGTTGGGCGGTATCAATCGGGATCTGAAGAGTGGAGGCCGGCACCGCCGCCGCCCGTTGCACGCGAGGCGCTGCAGGACCTCCGCCATCGGCAAGCGCTGGAGCAAAACCCACCGCGGCGACCGCGATCAACAAAGCCAGCACACGCATTGGAACGTCCTAACAACCATACTCTACAGGCTCCATCGCATATCGCCGAATGGTTGCAGCTTCCTTTACGCTCGTGGCGCAACGCCCCGAGACCAGACCTCCGCGCAAAAGCTACGTTTACTTTTGTTTACTACGAATTGTTTGAATTTTCGCATTTCCTTACACCGATTATTAGTCACCATCAGGTATTTGCTCTCGTGTCTGGACAGGCCGTCGAGTGCGTCGGCGCCAACCAGGCAGACAGCAATGCACTCGACGACAGGAGAACTGAACATGTTGATGAAATTCCGCCGCTTTCTGAAGTCCAAAGATGGCGCCACCGCGATCGAGTACGGCCTGATCGCCGCCCTCATCGGCGTCGTGATCATCTCGGCCGTGACCGCCCTCGGCACCACGATCGAAACCCAATTCAACGCAATTGAAAAAGCGATTAAGGCTCCGAAGGCCTAATCCCTTCTTGCGACTACCGGGGCGACGCAAACGCGTCGCCCCTCCTCGTCTCACCTCAAAAGCCGCCCTCGGGCGGCTTCTTTGTTTTTCCCCACAGCGAAGCTCGCAACAGTGGCAGAAGCACTATCCACCTCAAGCCAGCACCCCAGGGCCGACGCCCCTCACCCAAGCAAGACGATTGTTCGCAATAGTCAGCACCCCAAAAACAAACATAGTATATTCTCATTTACTACGAATTGTTTGAATTTTCGCATTTCCTTACACCGATTATTAGTCACCATCAGGTATTTGCTCTCGTGTCTGGACAGGCCGTCGAGTGCGTCGGCGCCAACCAGGCAGACAGCAATGCACTCGACGACAGGAGAACTGAACATGTTGATGAAATTCCGCCGCTTTCTGAAGTCCAAAGATGGCGCCACCGCGATCGAGTACGGCCTGATCGCCGCCCTCATCGGCGTCGTGATCATCTCGGCCGTGACCGCCCTCGGCACCACGATCGAAACCCAATTCAACGCAATTGAAAAAGCGATTAAGGCTCCGAAGGCCTAATCCCTTCTTGCGACTACCGGGGCGACGCAAACGCGTCGCCCCTCCTCGTCTCACCTCAAAAGCCGCCCTCGGGCGGCTTCTTTGTTTGAGAGGCAGGCGATCCCGGCTATTTGGGTGCGTCTGAGCCCTTGGAGGCCCCTATGCTGATCGCCGCCGCGTTGATCGCTGTGTTTGCCGGCCTGTTGGTTTTGGCGGCGGCGAACGACATCGCCACCATGACGATCCCGAATTGGATTTCGATAGCGATTGCGGTCGCCTTTCCAATCGCTGCGTATTACGCCGGCCTGCCGTTATCAACGATCGGCTGGAATATGGGCTTTGCAACGGTGATTTTGGTCGTTGGTATTGGCCTGTTTTCGGTCGGAGTGTTGGGCGGTGGAGACGTGAAGGTCATTGCTGCCGCAGCCGCCTGGTTTGGCCCCTTTTCCTTCTGGCCATTTTTCGTGTGGATGGCAATTGCGGGCGGCGTCCTTGCTGTCGTTCTTTTGTTGGCCCGCGCTTATTTCCAGCCAAACGAACGCCTTCCTTCGT
The DNA here is from genome assembly GCA_049314555.1 of Caulobacterales bacterium. Taxonomy (GTDB): domain Bacteria; phylum Pseudomonadota; class Alphaproteobacteria; order Caulobacterales; family Aquidulcibacteraceae; genus REEB509. Next base: position 55,786 of record JBMOEW010000016.1, on the reverse strand, counting down.
TTCTAAATCGGCTCCTCGACCGAAAGAAGGGTGCGCCCTACGCGGTTGCCATCGCAGCAGCCGGGCTATGCGTGCTGCACCTGAACCCGATTGCCCAAGCCGTGCTGGCTGGCGGACTGTCGTTAACAGTGCTTTAGCGAGACGCATGATTTGAGAGGGTGGGTTACTCATTCTCGAACGGCCGGAGCCGCATTATGTCGCCGCGTCAGCTTATAGTGCTCGCCATCGCCGCCTTAGCCGCCATTGCTGCTGTATTTACGGGCCTATACCTCACGGCGCCGCCCCCTGCACCAACAGAACAAGCGGTCGCCGTCGAAGGACAGCAAGTCCTGGTCATCACGCGTGACATGCCGCAGGGAACGGTGCTGCAGGCATCCGATCTTGAGTGGCGCGGTTTTTCCGCTGCAAGCATTGGTGCCAGTTTCGTCCAGGAAACATCCTCCCCCGAAGCGCTGACCGAGTACGTTGGCGCGGTGGCGCGTCGCGCCTTCGCTGCGGGCGAGCCAGTCATTCAAGGGGCCGTCATCCAAAAGGGCGCTCAGGGCGTCTTGGCCGCGCAACTGCCGCCAGGCTACCGCGCCGTCGCCATTGAAGTTTCAGAGGTCAGCTCCGTCGGCGGATTTATTCAGCCGAACGATCGTGTGGATGTCATCTTGACAACCACCCGCGAAGGCAGCGGTGCTGAAGGGCAGGACGAGGTCTTGAGTGACGTCATCCTTGAGGATGTCCGCGTGCTGACTGTCGGGCCTGAAAGCCGCCCGGTGGATACCGAAGAAGGTGCAGAACGGATCAGCGCCGATACAGCCGTTCTAGAGCTCACTCAGCGCGACGCCCGCACGATTGCGTTGGCATCCGAGTTGGGGACTCTTCGTTTGGCTCTGCGCGGCGTAGAGGCAGAGCCCCCACAGATGGATGTGCCGTCCGCCCAGCGCTGGAAGGCTGAGGCCTTGGAGCAACGCTCTGAAGAGGTGCCCCCTGTCCGGGTGCACGCTTACGGAACAGTGGTGGGGGCGCGGTGATGTCAAAGAAGCTTCAGACAGCCCTCGCCGCCGTTCTTTCCGTCGCGATCGCCGGCACGCCGACAGTGGGTTACGCGCAGGCCGCTGAAACCCCGACCCTCACGATCACGCAGGGCGGCGATAACGCGAACGCTGCCTCTTTGATCCTGCCCCTGAACAAAGCAGCCATCATCGACCTGCCCTACGATGCGCGCGACATTCTCTTGTCAAACCCCAGCATTGCCGACGCTGTGGTGCGCACTTCCAGGCGCGTTTACGTCATCGGCCGCGCCCTTGGCCAAACCAACGCCTTCTTCTTCGACGCGCAAGGCCGCCAAATTGCCAACATCGAGATCCGTGTCGAGCCCGACGTAGCTCCACTCAACGACTTGCTTCGCCGCCACGCCCCCGAAAGTGGTGCCCGTGCCGAAGCCGTGAACGGCTCGCTAGTCTTGACCGGTTCTGTCCGCAGCGCCTCAGAGGCAGAGCGTGTACTTCAGATCGCTACACGCTTCATCACCGCAACCGGTGCCGCGGGCGGGTCGGCCGGCGGGGCAAACGCTGCAGCTGGCGCGGGCGGCGGGGCTGCTCAGCCAGCGCCAATCGTCAACCTTCTGCAGGTTGAGGGCTCAGAGCAGGTTATGGTCCGCGTAAGGATCGTGGAGATGAGCCGCACGTTGGTGCGCCAGCTTGGTGTCAACGTCAACGCTCAGAATATGTTGAACGCGCTCGTCCCTGAAGATGTCATGGTCGAGATTGCTACGCAAAACGGCTTTTCAATCGCTGGTCGCGCGCTGGGCGGTCTGCAGGCGTCCGCAGGCGTTGTAGATACAATCCTCCGTCCTGAGAGCGTGGTTTTCCCTGGGCCCAATGCCTCGACCCAATCCCCCACCGTTGCAGGCGTAGGCGGCTATGAGTTCGACAACGGCGGCACCGCTGACCCGATTGATGATGTGGTTACAAACGGTCCCGGCGTCACAGAACCTTCGAGCCAGGTTGATGCGTCAATCGAAGCCTTTGAGCGGGCGGGCCTTTTGCGAGTGCTCGCCGAGCCCAACATAACCGCAATTTCGGGTGAGGCCTCCCGCTTCTTGGCTGGCGGCGAGTTCCCGGTGCCCGTAGCATCCGAGGACGGAGCGTTGACCGTTGAGTTCAAGCCATACGGTGTGGGCTTGGCCGTGACGCCAGTCGTCCTCACAGGTGGGCGCATTTCGCTGAAGCTTTCAACCGAAGTCAGTGAACTGACAAGCGAAGGTGCCATTAACACGGGTGACACAGTCGTTCCCGGCCCGAACAACACCTCTCAGGTTGTGCGCGGCATCACCATCCCCGCGCTTCAGGTCAGGCGCGCAGAAACAACGGTTGAAATGCCCTCGGGCGGCGCTTTGGTGTTGGCGGGCCTCATCCAAGAGCGCACGCGCCACGCGATCGAGGGGATCCCCGGAGCAATGGATAGCCCAATCCTCGGTCCGTTGTTCCGTTCACGGGACTTTATCAACAACGAAACCGAACTCGTGATCATTGTCACGCCATATCTCGTGCGCCCAACAAGCCCCGACCGACTCCGAACGCCCGCAGATGGGTTTGCCAACCCCAGCGAACGCGAGTCGATCCTGATGGGACGCCTCAACGCCCTTTATCTTACCCCAACAGATCCGAACGGCGAGCCACGTCGCCTGCAGGGTCCCCACGGTCATATCATCCAGTGAGGCCGCTACCTATGACGCAACGCGCCCCCCTCGCCCTCATTGCAGGCATTGGCCTCGCAGCATCTCTTGCCGCCTGTGCAACAAGCGCTGAGCCACCTCCGGGCCCCCCGTCCCCCACGTACGCCGATCAGCACCGTATTGGCGTTGAACAAACAGGCGAGCGGTTTGACATCGCAGTCGGCGACGCCGATGTCGGACTTAGCGCGGAGGCTCGATCAAGCCTCGTAACGTTCGGCCGTGCCTATCGTGCTTCGGGTCATGGGCCGCTGGTGATGAGTGCGCCATCCGGCGGCAGTAACGCTGACGCGGCTGCCCGCGTCGCGCAGGAAACGCGCATGGTCCTTGTTGAGGCTGGCGTCCCCTTCGCGGCAATCGCAGGATCCACTTACGACGCATCCGGAACAGATGCAGCGCCAGTGGTTGTCAGCTTCAGTCGCTATGAAGCGATCGCGCCAGATTGCCGCCCACTTTGGGAACAAGATCTGATGGCCAATCGCCACCAGCCCCACCAGAGCTTTGGCTGCGCCAACAACGCAAACCTCGCCGCGATGATCGAAGATCCGCACGACCTCCTCGCCCCACGCGACGAGACCCCAAGAGATGCCGCACGCCGCGCCGCGGTGCTTGACCGGTACCGGACTGGACAGTCCACCCATGCTGCCCGCTCAAGCGATGAGCGTGTCGCCATCAGTGACGCTGTCGAATAAGGACGCCGAAGATGCGCAAGAACGAGACCGACTCTGTATGGCGTGTGGCAGACCTGGAAGAGGGCATCTTCCTTGGCGATGTCGCAACCGACGCTCAGATCACTTCGATGGACGACGCGCTTGTGATGGGAGCGCGACGCTCTCAGCGTGGCCAGACCGATCCGAACTTCTTTGGCCTGGTTTCTGATGAGCCCGGCTTGTCGTCAGCGCCCTCGCCAGCCGAGCAGACCGCTGCCAGACCCCAAGCAGCACTGAGCAGATCGAGAGACACCGCCCCCACGACGACCGCGCTACGAGATACCTCGGGCATGAACGAGGCGGAGCCGGCATTGTCCGAAGGCGGCATACGCGATGCCGATCAACCGGTGCCTCGCATCCGTATTCACGCTACGTGTGATCGCCATGAAGTGGCCCGCCTCATTCAAACATCCGCCGGAGATCGTCGCCTTGGCAAAGCCCAGGTGAGCATTGAACTGGGTGGAATCGAAGCGGCAATTGCGCGATTTGCTGGCGAGCCCAGCCCGAACCTCCTGATCATCGACAGTGTCGTGCCGGCGAGGGCTCTCGTGTCAGCCTTGGAGCGCCTGTCGGAAGTGATCGAAGGTGACTGTAAGGTGATGATCATTGGCGCAACCAATGACATTCAACTGTACCGCCACCTCATGCGGATTGGCGTGAGCGAATACCTTGTAACGCCGTTGCAGCCCGTAGCGTTGATCCGGTCCATCGGCGCGCTCTACACCGACCCTGACAAGCCCTTCGCTGGACGCGTTGCAGCGTTCTTGGGTGCGCGGGGCGGCGTTGGGGCCTCCAGTGTCGCTCACAACGTGGCGTGGTGCGTCGCAGAGCGCCAAGGCGCGAACGCAACCCTCGTCGATCTGGATCTGCCCTTCGGAACAGCGGCGCTGGATTTCAACGAAGACCCCAGCCAATCCATCCAGGAAGCCTTGTCCGCCGCAGACCGCGTGGACGAAGTGTTCCTCGAACGCGTCATGACGCGCCCTACGCAGCGCCTTCAACTGTTCACCGCACCTGCCCGCTTGGATCGCGCTTTGGATATTGACCCAGACGCGATTGGCATGGTGCTGGACAGAGTTCGCCGGACCGGACCTCACGTTTTCCTAGACCTGCCCCATTCGTGGGCAAACTGGATGTTGCCAACAGTCACGAGCGCGGACGATATCGTCATCGTTGCAAGCCCTGACTTGGCCAGCCTTCGCAACGCCAAGAACATCGTGGAGTTTACCACGAAAGTCCGTCCCAACGACGCCCCACCTGTAATCGTTTTGAACATGATCGGCGTGCCGAAACGTCCCGAGATCCCCACGAAGGATTTCGCAGACAACGTCGGCGCGCCAGTCGTCATCGAAATTCCCTTTGATCCTGCTGCCTTTGGTGCGGCCGCAAATAACGGCGAAATGCTTGGCCAAGCGGCAGAGGCATCGAAGGCATTCCACCAGATCGCAGCGCTTGCTGCGCGGCTAACCGGTCGCGAAACTCAGGCCGCAAAGCCGAAGGGTTTCCTCGATAGGTTTGGCGTTTTGAAACGGTGATCCTTGATGTTTGGCAAGCGCTCGTCCACGCCACTTGATGCACGACCTCAAGGCAGTTCCGCCTCTCCTTCGAGTGTGCCTCCGGTAGACGGTTCTCCGCTTGCGCGCAGTACTTCAGAGGCTCCCGCCGAACGCAATTCCCTGCCGAAAGCCCCTGCCCCGGCAATGCCGCCGAGCGAGCCTGAATTTCGTTCAGACAGCTATTATCGAATCAAATCAACAATCTTCAACGCTCTCATTGAGACGATCGATTTGGCGCAGCTCGCACAGCTTGATAGCGAGAGCGCGCGCGAAGAAATTCGCGACATTGTGGCCGAAATCATCAGCATCAAGAACGTTGTTATGTCGATTTCGGAGCAGGAAGTCCTGCTCGACGACATTTGCAACGATGTGTTGGGCTATGGCCCGCTAGAGCCATTGCTCGCCCGCGACGACATTGCAGACATCATGGTCAATGGGGCTCAGACCGTATTTATCGAAGTGGGCGGAAAGGTCCAGAAAACGCCCATTCGCTTTCGCGATAATGGGCAGTTGATGAATATCTGCCAACGGATTGTCTCGCAGGTTGGTCGTCGTGTCGACGAGTCGAGTCCTATCTGCGACGCGCGCCTCCCCGATGGTTCTCGCGTGAACGTGATTGCCCCGCCACTCGCCATCGACGGCCCAACCCTTACCATCCGGAAGTTCAAGAAGGACAAGCTCAAGCTCTCCAACCTTGTCGACTTCCAATCGATTTCACCTGCGGGTGCCAAAGTGCTTCAAATCATTGGCGCGGCACGGTGCAACACGCTGATTTCCGGCGGTACAGGATCCGGCAAGACCACCCTGCTCAATTGCCTGACGGCCTTTATTGCTCCAGACGAGCGTGTCATCACATGTGAGGACGCCGCAGAATTGCAATTGCAACAGCCGCACGTCGTAAGGCTCGAAACACGCCCGCCGAATTTGGAAGGATCCGGCCAAGTTACGATGCGCGACCTGGTCAAGAACTGTCTGCGGATGCGCCCAGATCGGATTATCGTGGGCGAAGTTCGTGGCCCCGAAGCGTTCGATTTGCTTCAGGCCATGAACACCGGCCACGACGGGTCAATGGGCACGCTCCATGCCAACTCCCCCCGCGAAGCTCTGTCACGTCTTGAGTCCATGATCACGATGGGCGGCTTCACGCTCCCCCAAAAAACGATCCGCGAAATCATCGTCGCCTCCGTAGATGTCGTCGTGCAGGCGCAACGGCTGCGCGACGGTTCACGGCGCATCACCCACGTCACGGAAGTTCTCGGTCTGGAAGGTGATACGATCGTAACGCAAGACCTGATCGTCTATGATATTGTCGGCGAAGACGAACACGGACGAATTCAGGGCCGCCATCGTTCCACTGGCGTCGGCCGCCCGCGCTTTTGGGAGCGCGCCCGATATTATGGACTAGAGCGTGAACTTGCAGCGGCCCTTGACGAAGCGGAGCGTGCATAATGACCCTTGGGCTTATCCTCACGGTCATCCTCGTGATTGTGGCCGTCGGCGGCGTAGTTCTCGGATTGCAGCCGGAGAACGCGAGCGCACAAGGCGTCAGACGACTTCGCTCGACGGCACAGCGCTCAGCCGCGAAACAAGCCGAAGCAGCCGGCCATGCAGCAGATGCCTCCGCTGTTCGGCGCCGCCTCAACACCCAAGAGGCGCTTAAGGAACTGGCCAACGAATCCAAGAAGTCCCGCAAGCGTCAGGTATCCGTTCGCGGCCGCATTGAGCAAGCCGGTCTCAAGATTTCAGAAGGCACATTTTGGATAATTTCCTGCAGCGTCGGCGCTGTGTTCGCCCTGGCTGGCTTCTTGATCCAGGGCTCGATGATTGGAGCAGCCATTGGTGCGTTCATTGGCGGTTTTGGATTGCCAAGGTGGGTCTTAGGCTTTCTCGTCAACGGTCGCACCAAAAAGTTCACCAACCAACTGGCCGATGCAATTGACGTCATTGTCCGAGGCGTAAAGTCCGGCCTCCCCCTAAACCAATGTCTGCGGATCATCTCCGCAGAAAGCCCAGAACCCCTTGCGTCCGAGTTTCGATCGCTCGTCGACGGCCAGGCGATGGGCGTCCCATTGGAGCAAAACCTGAACAAGATGTTCGAGCGCATGCCTCTGCCCGAGGTTAACTTCTTCAACATCGTGCTGATCATTCAGCAAAAAACCGGCGGCAACCTGGCAGAGTCTTTGAGCAATCTCTCGACAGTTCTCCGTGCACGGAAGATGATGCTGGAAAAGGTCAAGGCGCTTTCTTCAGAAGCAAAAGCGTCGGCGATGATTATCGGATCGTTGCCATTTATCGTTATGGGCCTCGTCTACATGGTTCGCCCCGAATACATGACGCTGCTTTTCACCGAAACCGCCGGACAAGTGATCCTTCTGGGTGCAGCCGTGATGATGACCACGGGCATCTTGGTCATGAAGAAAATGGTCAACTTCAAGTTCTAATGAGGGCCTAGGGCCATGGATATCTGGGAGTGGATCACCAATCCGCGCAACGTCGCGATGATCTTGGCAGCAGTCGCGGCCTTCGCCACGGTCTGGACCATCTTGTCACCGATGTTCATGGACAACCGCATGGGGGCACGGCTGAAGGAGGTCGCCAAGCGTCGCGAAGAGATGCGACGCAAGAGCCGTGCTGAAATGGACAACAAGGAACACAGGCTGGTCCGCGAAGACGCCAGCCAGATGATGCAGAATGTCGTTCGCGGGTTGAAACTGGATCGATACCTGAACGACGACACCCTCGCCAACAAGCTCGCGCGCGCTGGGATGCGCGGACCTGCGGCCGTGACAACCTACTACTTCTATCGTTTCGCTCTGCCGATCGGCCTCACCATCGGCACCTTCATTTACCTTGTATTGCTGGATTTTGGTGATCGGTTCGGGTTCAACTTCCAACAGAACTTGATTGCGATTGTTGGCAGTGCCGTAGTGGGTTTCTACGCCCCATCAATCTACGTCTCGAACGTCGCAGCGAAGCGAAAAGAGGCCATAATGAGGGCCTTTCCAGACAGCCTCGATATGCTCCTAATCTGCGTCGAAGCGGGCATGTCGATCGAACTGGCCCTCAATCGAGTGGGCGGCGAAATGGCACCGGCATCGGTTGAGCTCGCAGAAGAATTCCAATTGACCTGCGCCGAACTTTCGTATCTCCCCGAACGACGCCTAGCCTTTGAAAACTTGGCCAAGCGAACCAACCACCCCGGGGTTAAGTCCTTCGCCATGGCATTGGTGCAAGCGGAAAAGTACGGCACCCCGTTGGGTGGCGCACTTCGTGTTATGGCCAAAGAAAATCGCGATCTGCGCATGTCGGAGGCAGAAAAGAAGGCCGCTTCGCTTCCCGCAAAGCTCACCGTGCCTATGATCGTGTTCTTTCTGCCCGTGCTTTTCGCCGTCATCATGGGCCCGGCGATGATCCAAATCTTCCAAATGATGAACCGCTGAATTTCTGCAAGAGCAAAAAAACAAGAGCGCCGGAAGCCAAGCTTTCGGCGCTCTTTCATGACCGCATGCCGGTAGTCAGTTTTGCAAAGATTCCCGCAGGTCGCCCCAGCGCCGCTCGTCTTGGAACAAGCCCCGCAGATAGGCTGCATTGGCAGCGGCCATAGCAGGCGGCAGGTCAACCCGAGCCAACTGCTCCGCTTCCTCAACGCGCCCCAAAAGACCTAGCGCTATTGCGAGGTTCTGACGCGCTTCCGCCGGCGCATTCGGCAAAGCGCTGGCCTGGCGCAGGACCTGTTCAGCTTGCTCTGCATCGCCAGTGAGCAGATACGAAACCCCAAGATTTGTGAGGGTAACCGGATCATCCGGACGAATGGCCAAAGCCTCTTGGTAAGCCATTCGCGCCTGATCACTTCGCCCCAGTTGATCAAACGCCACGCCAATCGATGAGCGCGTGCGATAATCCTGTCCGTCGTTGCCCGCAGCAATGGCCAAAGGGCGCAGCGCGTCTTGCGCTCGTCCTGTTGAAAGCAGCGCAAGTCCCAAAGAACGTGACAGCGCCGGATCGTCCTGAAATTGTCGCAGTGCGTCGCGCGAAACTTGAATGCAACGATCGTTGCGACCCGCCAATCGCAAAGCTTCTGATAATGCACGATGTGCAACCACATCCTGCGGATGGGCCTCAACCTCGCGCGCCCAAAATGCCATTTGCGACAACGGGTCTTGACGGGCAGCAGCGGCGCGTACGTCCGCATTGATCGCAGCGTTAGGCTCGACAGCAGATGGGGTGCTCGATCTCTGGCCGTTCTCGCCTAGTCCAGCGCCAGCCCGTGGCGCCCCGTCGCCGCCAATTGCGCACGCGGCCAATCCTATGACAAGCGCGACGTGCAATCCGACCCGCAGTGCGTGGCTCATCTGCAAAACCTTCCTTATAGGACTTGCAGAGGCTGAAGCGCGGCGGTCAATAAACGTTTAACTCTGTATTACTTTTGTCAGGATGTGGGCCATGTCAAATCTTCCCTTCGCCACCGCAGCGGACGTGGCTGCCATCCCGATCGACACAGTGCTGCAAGACGAATGGTCCGAGTACGGCCGCGAACTGACGCCACAAGGCCAAGGTTTCGCCGCCGCCCTAAATTTTTCAGCCCAACCCGGACGCTGGCTGTCTGTCCCAGGCCCCGATGGAGCCATCGAACGGGTCATCTTCGGCGTCGCCCAGTCCTTGCCAGTCCTGGCACATGGCGTCCTCGCGTCGGCACTGCCTGATGGCACCTACACGCTCCGTCGAACACCTAGTGAAATGGGTATGGAACTTGCTGCCATCGCTTGGGCCCTTGGTAGCTATCGATTTTCCCGATACCGAGCGCGACGAGTGCCCTGCCCGCGCCTAACGCCACCACAAACCGTCGATATGGCGGAAGTCGAGCGAATTGCGCGCGCCGTTTACCTGGTTCGAGATCTTGTAAACACACCGGCCGACGACCTAGGGCCGGCCGCTTTGCATGCGAGTGCAGAAGAGGTCGCTAAAGAGCATGGCGCTGCTTTCGAGGCGATAGTAGGCGAGGACCTTCTATCCCAGAACTTTCCCCTCATTCACGCAGTCGGTCGAGCCGCCTCCCAGGCTCCCCGCCTCGTCAAAATCTCCTGGGGCGATCCAAGCGCACCGCGGATCACATTGGTGGGCAAGGGCGTCACATTCGACAGTGGCGGTCTAGACATCAAGCCCGCGTCGGGAATGCGTATTATGAAAAAGGATATGGGCGGTGCCGCCCATGCTTTGGCGCTTGGACAAATGATCATGAGTGCCGGCATGCCGGTGCATTTGGAAGTGATTTTGGCGATCGTTGAGAACGCGATCTCGGGCGCATCCATGCGACCGGGCGACATCTTCAAAAGCCGCAAAGGGCTAACTGTAGAAATTGATAACACCGACGCTGAAGGGCGCTTGATTTTGGCAGATGCCCTCACCCTTGCCTGCGAAGGCAAGCCGGAATTGCTCTTGGACTTTGCGACATTGACGGGAGCAGCAAGGACAGCGCTCGGACCTGACCTCCCTCCCCTGTTCACCGACGACGACGACTTGGCGGCAGATCTAGCTGTTGGCAGTCGCGCGGTTGCGGACCCAATTTGGCGACTGCCGTTGTGGATGGCCTATGATGCAGACATGGACAGCCCGATCGCCGACATCAAAAACACCGGCGACGCAGCGATGGCCGGTGCAATCTATGGCGGCCTGTTTTTGAAACGCTTTGTGGATATAAAGTCCTGGGCGCACTTTGACGTTTACGCCTGGGCCCCCAAAGACCGCGCTGCACGTCCGACCGGGGGCGAAGCGCAAGCCATCCGCGCCTGTTGGCATGTACTCCGTACGCGTTATCCCAACCGGGCATCACACAACATCTAGTATTCCACTTGCGCCCCACCCCCAAATCAGGTGACGACTCTTCATATCGAACCTGAAACGGGGGCCAGCGATGGGTTTGGAATTAGACCGGCGGCAGGCATTGGATTTGTGGCGGGACGTAACCGTCATGACGGTCCGCGACGAAGAGGCCGACTTAACCTCACGCCAGTTGGCGGTGTTGATGACTGTTTATCTTCTGCCAGGCCCACACACGGTCCGCGGGATGGCTGCCACGCTGAATCTCGGAAAACCGGCCGTGACCCGCGCTATCGATGCCTTGGAAAGATATCGGCTAGCTGTGCGGGCCCCTGATCCGGATGACGCCCGCAGCGTGCTTGTCGCCCGGACTCCGCAGGGCCAAGCCTATCTGTCAAAGTTTGCCGACATGATCTCTGAGCGTGCCGCCCAATTGGACCAGCACGTCTCGCTCCCCAAGACAGGTCCCGTCTAAGTTAGCCCGGTGCCGCCGCGTCCGCAGGAGCCGCATCGGCCGGAGCAGCAGCGCCCTCCTCCCCTGTAGCCGCAGCGGGCTCTGCTGGCCTGGGCGCCGGCAACGGAGCTGGCGACGGCGACAGCGAGTGCAGATATGCCACCAAGGCTACGCGGTCTTCGCTTTTGCGAAGGCCTGCAAAGCCCATCGACGTCCCACTGATGTAGCGGCTCGGGCTTTCTAAGAAGGCGTAAAGGTTATCGTACGACCACGGCTGACCGTACGCCGCCATAGCCGCTGAATACGTGAAGCCGGCATGCGACCCCGAAGGCCGCCCAAACACGTCGTAAAGAAGGGGTCCAGTCCCGTTCGGACCGCCCGGCTCGACCGAATGACAGCTTGAGCAGACCGCGTGAAGCTTGTCGCCACGCTCCACCAATGTCGCCAACTGGGCAGGATCCGCAAGGATCGTTCCCCAATCCGGTGGACCGGCCGGCGCTTCGGCACCCGCCCCGCCACCACCAGTTTCGACATCAGGCATGTAGCCGGCCTTTTCGGGATAATGGGGCGCAATGAGATACCCCGCGCCCGCGTTCAGAGCCAATACCCCCAACAGGGAAGCCAACACAGTGCCGGCGATCGCGTTGAATCGAAGGTCGCTCATTGTTCGTTTTCCGCCCCTGGAATGGCCTGATCTTACACAAGAACGGGCGCTTATGACCTGTATTCGGGTCTAAGGGCAAGGTGTAGCGGCACCCTTGTGTAGCAAGCTGGACGAATGGCGTCGAACGGTCGCACACTGGAGGTGGTCGTCAATTGCCCTATCGTGGGCTGCAAACCGCAGGCGCAAGGCCCAAACGCTCGCCGTGCAATTAGGAAGGCCCCTATGCCCATAACGTTGCATCACTGTTCTGGCTCACGGTCCGTCCGCGCAGTCTGGGCCCTTGAAGAGATCGGCATGGCCTACGAGCTGGTCAAATGGCAGTTTCCGCCCAGAGTCTTCGCCAAAGAATATCTGGGGATAAATCCACTCGGCACCGTCCCTTTCCTGGTCGATGGCACAACCCAGCTGACCGAAAGCGCCGCCATTTGCCAGTATCTTGCAGACCGCTACGCCCCACAGGCCTTGTCGGTTCCAGCTGATCACGCCGACTATGGAAACTATCTGAATTGGCTTCACCAGTCCGATGCAACGCTCACGTTTCCGTTGGCGATCCGGCTGCGCTACACGACCCTGGAACCGCCAGAACGCCAACTCGCCCAAGCGGTTGAAGACTACGGGAAGTTTTACCTTGGCCGTCTGCGTTGGCTTGCAAAACACCTTGAAGATGGGCGCGAATGGCTCTGTGCGGGGCACTTTACGATGGCCGATATCGCCATTGGATATGCACTGTATCTGGGGGCACTTCAGAAATTGGACCAGCAATTCCCGCCAGTGATCGCAGCGTATTATGAGCGGTTAACTGCAAGGCAAGCCTTTCAAAAGGCGATCACAATGTAACCGGAACCGCCTGCTTGCGTACTGAGGACTTGGGGAGTTCGGAAGCATGGTGGCAGATGAAGAACGATTGAAAGCGCTGATGCTGCGCGGCCTAGCCGGCGATGCAGCTGCCCACCGGGCGTTTTTGCAGGCGATCACGCCATCGTTGCGTTCCTATCTTCGCTCCCGCCTGCGATCGAGCCCAGAAGACGCAGAAGACCTTTTGCAGGAAACGATTTTGGCCGTGCACACGCGCAGAGAGTCCTACGATCAAAGCTATCCAGTTACTGCCTGGCTTTACGCGATCGCCCGCTACCGGCTCATCGACCATCTTCGGCGGCGAGGACGTCGCGGCATAGCCGTTCCCATCGACGACATTGGCGAACTGGCCGCTGCATCGCCGTCAGACGACGCGGCCGACGCCCGCCACGATATCGATCGATTGTTGCAACGCCTTCCGGCCAAGCAACAAGACGCCATTAGGCTGGTCAAGTTGGAGCAGTTATCTGTGAAGGAAGCGGCCGCACGCACCGGGTATGGCGAAAGTGACATCAAAGTTTCCATTCACCGCGGGCTGAAGACGCTTGCTGCGCTGATGGTCCAGGAGAGAGATCGATGAAGACCGACGACCTGATCGACGCCCTGTCGCACGATCTGCAGCCGACCAAAGCCGCATCCTTAGCCAGACGAGTGATCTGGGCACTAAGCGCAGGCGCTGGCGGAGGGCTGCTTTTGCTGATTGCCACGTTGGGGTTACGCCCCGATTTCAGCAGTCACTTTGTTGCTGTTCTTTTGAAGGCTGGTTTTTCAGCGGCGCTTTTGGCTGCGGCCCTTCCGGTCCTCTTGCGCCTTGCCCGACCCGGGATGCCTCTGGCATGGCGATTGGCAGCGTTGGTTGGCACCACGGGAACCGCAATTGTCGCGGCGCTCATCGCATTGGCTGGAGAAGATCCGTCACAGCGCATGCACGCCTGGACCGGCGGGGGAATACCTTGGTGCCTCGTCGCAATTCCGGTTTTGGCGGTACCGACCGCCGTTGCCCTAACCTGGCTGGCGCGCAGCCTCGCCCCAACGCGCCTGGAATTGACGGGGGCGGCCATCGGTGCCGCAGCTGGAGGTGTCGGGGCTATTGTCTACGCCATGTATTGCCCAGTGGACTCCGTCGCATTCGTCGCCACCTGGTACGCCGTTGCGATCGGCATTTGCGCCGCCTTGGGTGCCATTGTCGGATCGCGGTTTTTGCGCTGGTAACGTAACCATCGCTCCGCCCGCAGCGAACTCTTGATCATAACCACCCGGCTTGCCGCCGGCACGATTAAGAGGAGAGTAAAATGCTCAGTTTCGCTCGAAGAGCTTTCACGCCCGCCGTTTCCTTTTTTGCATCAATCGTTTTCTTGGATAGCCTTCGCTTCAAATTTACGAACGCAATCGAAACCCAAGTTATATTTGGAAAGCTCAATGCCTGGGCCGCCACATTTGGTGCTCAGGGCCTGTTCGCACAAACAGGCCTTTTCAGCCAATACGTGATTGGGTCTGCAGAACTCGTGGCGTCAACTTTGTTGCTGGTTGGCCTGCTCCCCAACCTGAAACGGCTTAACGCCCTCGGTGCGGCCATTGGCTTCGCCGTCATGAGTGGTGCGGTAAGCTTTCACTTGTTCACGCCGCTCGGAATTGATCCCAACAACGACGGGGGCGGCTTGTTCGCTGCGGCAGTCACCATCTGGGTGAGCACACTCACCCTTCTGATTATTCACAGAAACGAAGTGCTGGAACTATTGGGTGAGCTGGGTCGAGCGTTTATACCAACGCCACAAGCGAACCCACCGCGGTCTGCTTTCAAGCCTCAGCAATCCAAGCTTGCATGAGATGATGAGCGATGGCCAGTTTCGGCGGAGCAAACACACGACCGGACGGCGTATCCACGCCTCCGGTCAATGCCGCCTTCGCTTCCTGCTTGGTCAGCCAGATCACGGCTGAAATCTCATCTTCCAGCTGCGTATCGCCGGCTTCCACCTCAACGATCAGCCCCATCATCAGTTGCGATGGAAATGGCCAGGGTTGCGCCCCAACGTAGCGGGCACTGGTCGCAACAAGGCCGACTTCTTCCAAAACCTCCCGCGCCGCCGCCTCTTCGACAGTTTCGCCCGGCTCAACGAAACCAGCGAGCGCAGAATACATGCCAGGTGGAAACCGCTTCTGGCGACCCAGCAAGCATCGATCGCCCCGCACCGGAAGCATGATGGCCACAGGATCGACCCGGGGGAAATGCTCCGTGCCGCACGCAGAACAAACACGCTTCCATCCGCCCTCCAAAGCGGTGCTCCCCGCTCCGCAATTGGCGCAGAACCGATGGCGCCTATGCCAATCGAGTAGAGCCTTTGCGCACCCCAGTGTTGCTGCATCGTCATCGCTAAGCGTTGCAGCAGCCATGCGAAGGTCGGTAAAGTCCCCAAGCCCCTCCAGCACAGAGCCCCCGAGTTCGAAACCGCGTGGCAAATCTATCGCAAAGACGGCAGCACCGCCCGCTTCCACCCCCAGGAAAAGCGTTGGCGCGCCTCTGTCTGCCAACGCCAGCGCTTGCGGCGCCAGCCATTGGGCCGCAAATCCTTTGGCTGCCTCTTGCAAAAATGGCTTGTCACCAAGAAACGCACAAACAAGCGAGCTTGCGTCCTGAGCGGCGGCTTCAAGCCACGCCGCGTCTTTTCGCCGATGGCCGGATCGATCTAAAGGGCCGTTGGCGAAGGTGTTGGGATTGCGAGTGTGAAGCATGGCCTACCAATAGAGGCGGCAAACGCGCCTGACGAGCCCCTTCCGTTAGGTTAGTTCCGCTTCGACGCACGCGGAGGCGATGCAGGCAGCTCACCCAACAACAACTCCCCCTGCGGGGTTGGCAAGCGGGGCGCGATATCGGACGTCTCGATGCGCGCAATTTCGTCTTCCTCGCCCGCCCCCAATTCTTTGAACCGGCGCGCCTGCGGCAAGACCCGCGCCTCCACGGTCCCCACCAACTCGTTGTAGCTCTTGACCGACTTTTCCAAGCTGTTGCCAAGGCCGGTCAACTTGTCGGCCATCCCCGCAAGCCGGCGATACAACTCGCGTCCAAGGGCGGCAATTTCTTGAGCATTGCGCGCGCTATCCTCCTGCCGCCATCCGTAAGACACAGCCTTGGCGAGAGCCATGAGCGTCGCCGGCGTTACAATAATCACCCGATTACGGATCGCGAACTCAAACAGTTCCGGGTCGCGCTCGGCTGCGGCCGCAAAGAAATTCTCGCCAGGAACAAACAGCGCAACGAAGTCTGCGGTATCCGGCACATATTTCCAGTAGTCTTTGCTCGCAAGTTGCCGCACGTGCTCGCGCAGTTGCTGGGCGTGCTTCTTTAGGCAAGCCTCTCGTCCGGCCTCATCAACTGCATCCATCGCATCGAGATAACCAGACAAAGCAACCTTTGAATCAACAACAATGACGCGGTTTCCGGGCAATCGGATCGTAACATCAGGGCGCAACTTTGCGCCTTGATCGTTGTCCACGGTGGCCTGCTCGTGAAAGTCCACGTGCGCGGTCATCCCCGCCAACTCCAATACGTTACGAAGAGTTTCCTCCCCCCATCGGCCCCGTGTTTTGGGAGCAGCGCGCAACGCATTGACGAGCTTTCCGGTGAGGCCCTGCGTCTCTTTCAAGGCGACCCCAATTTCCCGCATTTGTTGACCCAGCGCGGACGTATCCTGCAGGCGGGACTTATCCAGCGCAGTTAAACTCTCCGCCAGGCGCGTGAAGGCCTCTTGCACAGGGGTCATGACCTCTTTGACCCCTCCGGCCGCCGCGCTTTGGTGCTTTTGAAAGGTCTCGTTTGCCAGCGACAAAAACCGCTGCTCGCTCTTGGCCAGGGCATCGCCAGCCAGAGCCCCGAAACTCGTTTCAACCGCGGCGCGCAAATCGATCAGCGCTTGCTCGCGTTCGTGCGCCGCAATCGAGCGCGCCTCGCCCGAACTTTCCGCGGCAGCCAAACGAATAGATAGCTCTTTCACCTCTTTGAGCGCCACATCGCGCTCAACAATCGCCGATTGCAGCAAAGTGGCCTCGGCTTTGGCCGCAGCAGCTTCACTCTGCGCAGCCGCACGCCCAGCATTCGCGCGTTGCGCTTCGAAAGCAAACCAAACGGCTGCCAAAAGGCAGACAAGCGAAAGGCCCCACAGCGGAGCAGTGACTGAAAAATCCATGCAACCACGGTATACAGATTCGCTGCATCACCGCTTCGCCCAGACCGCGACCAATCGTTGCTTGGCGGCTAGCGGTGGACGACCTTAAGCCACGTTGCGATTGATCTGATCCAAGCGATTAATGACGGCCTTTAATCGGTCCTCGATAGCGAAGCCCTGCAAAGACACCAGCGCATTGATGGTATTGGCCAACTCAGCCGCGAGCGCCCGGCCGTCTTGGCTTACGTCGCGCATCATTTGTGCTAAGTCAGAGAGCTCAGCGCGTAATCGGATCAGCTCTTCAGCAGAAACAGACGGCATCGGACCCTCAGGAGAGAGATGGCGCGTTCATTGAACGCGTTCGCTGAATCTGCTATCCGAAATTGCCGGCCGACCATCAGTGCCAAATCCGCAGAGCCGCTCCGTGCACCTGCATAGATACAAAATGATGCGGCTGTGACGGTCCTTCTGATTGCAACCGCGCCCTTGAAGGGCACGACATCCAAGGTCCTGGCCTGACCGAGCTAAAACACCTATATGTAGGGCATGCAAAGTCTGTTCGATTTCCTGATCCCCGCCACGATGTTTGCGGTCCTCGTAGCGCTCGCCTTTGGCATCTACACCCTATTTCGCGGGGGCGACTTCGGTCGTTCGTGGTCCAACAAAGCCATGCGCTTACGAGTGGTGGCGCAAGCCATCGCCATCGTCGTTCTTATGGCCGCGGTGTGGGCGCATCAAAATCTAGGTGGCTAAGCCATGGTGCTGCTCGATAAAATCTATACCAAAACCGGCGATGAAGGCCTGACGCGCCTCGCGACGGGCGAGTCGGTGCCGAAATGGTCTGTGCGTGTAGAAGCGTACGGAGCTGTAGACGAAGCCAACAGCGCCATGGGCGTGGCTCGCCTTTACGCCCAGGGTGAATTCGATTTGGCGTTGCAGCGCATCCAGAACGACCTTTTCGATCTGGGAGCTGATCTCGCCACCCCGGAACGCAGCACCCCTCTGCCCTTCGAAGCGCTTAGGATCCAACCGAGCCAAGTGGAAAGGTTGGAAGCCGAAATTGACGCGATGACGGCCCGCCTCCTGCCTTTGACGTCCTTTATCCTGCCTGCGGGCAGCGCACTTGCAGCCCACTTGCACGTTGCCCGCGCCACGACCCGAAGGGCTGAAAGGTTGATTGCGCAATTGATGCACACGGATCAAGAAAAAGTGGCACCAGCGGCGCTCCACTATGCAAACCGTCTGTCAGACTACTTGTTCTGCGCCGCCCGCATCGCCAACGATGAAGGCCGAAGCGATGTGCTTTGGACGCCTGGCGCAAATCGTTAGGCTTTCAGCCAACCGCAACCATCGCCTGCGTGACAGCTGAATGGACCGCAGGTTGCACACGTTCGAGCGCTCCTGAATTGGCCGCCGCCGCCGCCACCCCGCCGCCGGCAGGATCGATCAGCAGCTCGGCATAAAAAAGCGTGTTGGATCCATTATGCCAAAGGCTGCCGTCGGACCTGCGCACAAGCCCCATCGCATAGTCGCCGCCGAAGGGGGGAGTATGAAGCATGTCCCAGCCGGCCGGTTGCAGATAGGACGTCCGGTCACGGTGAACACCGCCATAGACCAACAGGTCCGACAGGCTGATATGAACACGGCCCGCCGGGCCCAAAACCGCCGGGTTATCGGTGACCGCGCCCCCTGGCGGATAAGCCCGCAGCTGCAACAGTCCTTGAGCGTGGCCCACAGGTTGATCCAAAGCCCCAGGCCTGCCAGGCGCGCCAAATCCCGCACTGGCCAGCCCCAAGACATCAAACACGTGGCGCTGGATAAGGACTTCCCACGGCTCCCCCGTTACAGCCTCCAAAATCGCTCCCGCTACAATGTACCCACTATTGGAATACTCGAAATGAGCTTCAAGAGGCCCCGCAGGAACTGCGCCGAGCGCGATCCTAGCATAGGCAATTCGGCTCGCGCGGGCATCCACCTCAGTGCGGGGAAATCGCACAAACTGGTCCATCGGGATGTTCGCAGCCAGCCCGGAGCGATGGCTCAACAGATGGCGAAACGTGACGGTGCGATAAGCACCAAGCATGTCGGGCACTGCCTGCCTCAACATTTCGTAAAGCGGTGTGTCCCAAGCAACGACGCCCTCCTCCGCAAGCCTTGCAACCAGAAGCGCGGTCATCGACTTTGTGATCGAACCCACATGCCATTGATCGTCGGTCGCGATCGGTGCCGCGGCATGAATCTGCCTCAGGCCATTTACCAACGCCACGGACCGCCCATTTCGGTGCTGAGCCGCCGCAGCAATGCCAGGCGCGCCGGATTGCTCCCTAAGAGCTAACAGGCGGCTGTTGGACAAAGCCTCAACCGGTGGCAGAGCCGCGCCACGAACAAATTGCAGTGGCACCCCGGCACCCTGCGTCCACGTCCCAGTGAGTGTCTCCCCGCTTAAGTTCCCTTCAAAGCGCCCACGAACGCTGGGAAAGCGCAGGCGCACCGAGCCGTCGCTGATAACCACTTGATCAGCGACGAT
The DNA here is from genome assembly GCA_049314555.1 of Caulobacterales bacterium. Taxonomy (GTDB): domain Bacteria; phylum Pseudomonadota; class Alphaproteobacteria; order Caulobacterales; family Aquidulcibacteraceae; genus REEB509. The sequence continues at coordinate 36,321 of JBMOEW010000016.1, read as the reverse complement.
CGCTTGGCCGCCTTGATCGAGACTGAAGAGAGTGGCCTGCTCCCCGGGCCCGATCACCAAACGCAGCCTGAGCTGCATGCCACCCGCAGCCAATACCCCCGACCATTCACCCTCTATAGCGCTCAAGGGACGGCTCCATGCTGAACTGAGCCCAGAAAGTCCGGCCGCAAGGCCCAAATGAAGAAATCTCCGCCTCACCCCAGACAAGTTAACCACCTCCAACAATTACCCTTTTAGCGCAGCCTGAGAGCTGTCCGCCGTTATTTTACCCGCAGCAAATCAAGCCGGCACGTCAGAAATCGCTGCACCGCTCATCGACGTGCGCGCACGCCTCATTGACGCGGATGAAACCGCACAGCTAGTGTCCGGACCAAATGTCAGCAATGGATTGCAGACGCTGGCGAAATTTTCCATAGCCAACAGGTCTTTCGATCAGGGGTGTTAAGCGATGAAAGTACTCGTGCCCGTAAAGCGGGTGCTCGACTATAACCTGAAGGTTCGAGTGAAACCGGATCAGTCCGGTGTAGATCTCTCCAACCTCAAGATGTCGATGAACCCATTCTGCGAGATCGCCGTAGAAGAGGCCGTGCGGCTTAAGGAAAAGGGTGCCGCAACGGAAATCATTGCCGTATCGATCGGGCCCGAGCAAGCCCAGGAAACCATTCGCACCGCCCTTGCGATGGGGGCCGATAGAGGCATTCTGGTAAAGGTGGAAACCGACGTCGAACCATTGGCTGTCGCAAAGATCCTGGCTGCGATCGTGAAAGCCGAAGGCCCTGAGCTTGTCATCCTTGGCAAGCAAGCGATTGACGATGACAGCAACCAAACCGGCCAAATGCTTGCGGCTCTGTTGGACTGGCCTCAAGCAACGTTTGCGTCACAAATGACCTTAGAGCCCACGAAGGTCACCGTCGTCCGTGAAGTGGATGGCGGCCTGCAGACCCTCGCGATGGAACTGCCAGCGATTGTGACAACAGACCTCCGCTTGAACGAGCCGCGTTACGCAAGCCTCCCAAACATTATGAAGGCCAAGAAGAAGCCCATCGACGTCACCACCCCTGAGACCTACGGCGTCTCAGTTGCACCGCGCCTTCAAGTCCTCAAAGTGACCGAGCCTCCGAAAAGACAAGGCGGCATAAAGGTCAAAACCGTTGATGAGCTTGTGGACAAACTAAAGAACGAAGCAGGGGTGATTTAATGGCCGTTCTAGTCGTTGCCGAACATGACAATGCCACCGTCAAGGAAGCCACCAGCAAAGTGGTTACTGCAGCGCTGGCCATGAGCGAGCAGGTTGACGTGTTGGTCGCGGGCCAAAACGCTGCCGCTGCAGCCCAGGCAGCAGCTGCCATAGCCGGTGTTCGAAAGGTGCTGCACGCAGACGCTCAGCCGTTGGCTAAACAGCTCGCCGAAGCCATGGAAGCCCTCATCGCGCCCCTGATGTCTGGCTATGACGCCGTCCTGTTCCCCGCGTCTACCACTGGCAAGAACATAGCGCCGCGCATCGCTGCCAAGTTGGATGTGATGCAAGTGTCGGGCGTGATCGGGGTCGAAGGGCCGGACACGTTTGTCAGGCCCATATATGCCGGCAACGCTTTGAGCACGGTTAAAGCTACCGATGCCAAGAAGGTGCTGACGGTTCAGCCGACTGCATTCAAAGCAGCAGGCGCTGGCGGGCCAGCCCCGATTGAAGTGATTGCCGCCCCCGCGGGCCCCTTCAAGGCTGCCTTTGTTGCCGAAGAAATCGCCAAGTCAGACCGACCCGAATTGGCTGGAGCAAAGCGTGTTGTTTCTGGGGGCCGCGCAATGGGCTCGTCTGAAGAGTTCAAAGCCGTCATCGATCCCTTGGCCGACAAACTCGGTGCAGCTGTTGGTGCATCACGTGCGGCAGTCGACGCAGGCTATGCGCCAAACGACTACCAGGTTGGCCAAACCGGCAAAGTGGTCGCGCCTGAGTTGTACATCGCCATCGGCATCTCTGGAGCCATCCAGCACTTGGCTGGCATGAAGGACTCCAAGGTTATCGTCGCCATAAACAAAGACGAAGAGGCACCAATTTTCCAAGTCGCGGACTATGGCTTGGTAGCAGACTACAAAGTCGCAGTGCCGGAGTTGATGGCAGCGTTGACCAAAGCTGGCCTATGAGCCGATGGGCACACGGCATTGCGAGCTTTTTCGCAACCGCAGAATGAGCTATGTTGCGGTTGCGAAACCCGTTTGGATCCGAAAGGGCCACTATGGCTGATTCAATGACCTCCCGCGCTACCGGCGCGGACCCCCTGGCCAACGTACGCACGATCGGCGTCGTTGGCGCTGGGCAAATGGGGAACGGCATCGCCCATGTGGCCGCCCTCGCGCACTTCGATGTGGTCGTGTATGATTTGGACAGCAGCCGCGTCGATGCAGCCCTGCAGCAAGTCGAGCGAAACCTGGCACGGCAAGCGGCGAAGGGGGCGATTTCGGACGCCGACATGGCTGTTGCGCTGGAACGTATCCGCCCAGCTCGAAAACTCGCGGACTTCTCGGTCGTTGATCTTGTGATCGAAAGCGCTTCGGAGAAGATCGAAGTCAAGAAGGGTATTTTTGACGATCTTCGGCCGATCCTGCGGCCCGAAGCCTATTTGGCCACCAACACCTCATCGATCTCGATCACACGTTTGGCGGCGGCCACCGATCGCCCTGAACGTTTCATCGGCATCCACTTCATGAACCCCGTGCCGATGATGAAACTGGTCGAACTGATCCGCGGCTTGGCGACCAATCAAGAAACCTACGAAATGGCGCTGGCATTTACCGGCCGCGTCGGAAAAACCGTTGCAAACGCTGAGGATTTTCCCGCTTTCATCGTCAATCGGGTATTGATCCCGATGATCAATGAAGCGGTCTACACCCTCTATGAAGGCGTGGGCACGGTTCAAGCCATCGACAAAGCCCTGCGCCTTGGTGCCAACCACCCCATGGGGCCCTTGGAACTCGCCGATTTCATAGGGCTCGATACCTGCCTGTCGATCATGCAGGTCCTCAATGAAGGCCTCGCCGACACCAAGTATCGGCCCTGTCCGCTTCTCGTCAAATATGTTGAAGCGGGCTGGTTGGGGCGCAAGACCGAACGCGGGTTTTACGACTACCGCGGCGAAGTGCCGGTTCCAACACGCTAACCCGGCAGCCCTGGCGAGCGACGCGGCTTTCAGCTAGACCTCGGGGATGACCGAGCCCGTTCAAACTGCGATCGATATTGATCCGGCCCCCCGTTTTCCTCCGTTACGCTGGCGCAGGCAACCACAAGCGTGGGTGGCAGGCGCAACGCTGCTTTCCCTCGTGCCGATTTTGCTGTTGGGCGTAAGCTTTGGATTTGGACTGGCAATCGCCACCGGGATTATCCTCACCACAGCAGCCGGCCTCGTCGGAGCACGCTGGGCGCAGAATTTGGGCAGGCCTCCCCGCGCCCGCCGCGAGATTGTGGTCCTCTGTCTGGTGTTTGGCGGTGCTTTTTCCTTCGGTGCGCCAACGGTGATTTCCATGTTTTCCGGTGCCGCCGGCACCACAGGCTACCACCAGGATATGGCGGGTTCGCTCTGGCCTTTGGCGCTTATGATTGGGCTACCTCTCGCGCTGGTTTGCGGGCTCGCCACTTCGATGTTGGTTTTTGAAAAACCCCCAGTACGGGACCCGCTCCCGGCAACACCTCCGGCCCCCGATAACCTGGCATAACGTGGAAAGCGAAGCGCCCCAGCCCTGGCAGTTACGCACGCCGCAGTTTTTATGGGGGGGCATTGGTCTGGCCATCGTTTTGGTCGTTGGGCTAGCGCTGTTGCAAGTGTTCCTGATGGCGGTAAATGGTCAAAAGCAAATCTACGTCGTCCCCCTCCTGGCCCCGGTTTTGGCAGCGACCGGCCTGACTGGACTTGAAATACGCAGCCGGCTTGGTCATGGGCGTCTAACCAATTTCAAATCGATCGCTCTGCGCGGTGCGCGGGGATGGGGTGCCGTTGGCCTGGCGTGGCCCCTCGCTTGGGGCCTAGGCGGGCTCTTCCAGGGCGACACCGTGATGTTCCAAGCGCAACTGCTGCCAGCAATAGTTGGCGCAGGTGTCGGTGCAGCGATCGGTGCGATTTCTTCGATGGTTGCAGCCCGATTGGTACTGCGCCGGCCTTAAGGCCTCGCCCACATTCGTATGAGGTTAGAGATAGCTTGATCAAGCGGCAGCAACGCCTGCTGTGTCGCTCCGTTGGCGGCAAGCTCCGCCCGAGCTTGTGAGACTTGGAACAGTGTTTCTCGCTGCTCTGCAGAGGGGATCAAACTTTCAACCCACCCGACAGCCGCCCACCGCGTGCCACTCACAACCGACATGACTTGGTGAATCGTCCCAGCAGAATAGACAAACACCTGCCCCGCAAGCAGCTTTACCATCTGGCGACCAAGGCTAGTCTCGATCGCGAGTTCGCCCCCTTCATACGTCTTGGGGTCACTTAAGAAGAGGGTAAACGCCAAGTCGGTGCGCATAAGGCGATCAGGCGGGCCCATCAGCGCATCGTCAGTGTGCGCACCATAGGCCATGCCGGGCTCATATCGCGAAAACAGCAGCGGCGACATACGCTTAACACGCGTCGCGTTGGCAAACACCGGATGTCGATCAAGGGCATCCTTGACGAAACTTCGAAGGGCGCGAAGGTCGTCATCGCCCTGGGCCTGGAGGTTGTTTTTAACAGAGCGTGCTGCGGCACCTGCCGTCACCCGGCCATCCACCCAACTCAAACCGTCAAGACGTTCCCGCACCAGCGCCACGTCGTCCTGCGTCAAAACATCGTCGAGGATCAGCATCATGAAGTTCTTATTGCGAATTATTCGCAGTGCGTCCAGGGTGCGCCCGCATTGAAAGCGATGAGGTCGGTGATGATCGAGTTGATGCCAAAGGCGTGGCGGAGTTGGACTGTTATCATCGCTGGTTCAAGCCTGCTCGGGGTCGTTGCCTGTCAACCTGGTGGCGAAGCTGGAGAAGCTGGGCAATCGAGCGGAAAAGCAGCCGCTGACCAGGCCGGGGAAGCCGGCGAAGCAGCAACTGCCGCAACAACAACACCTGCTTCGGGTGCGGGCGAAGCGGGGGAATCAGGTGCCGAGCACGGTGAAGCTGGCATGGAAGAAGCCTACGCCGGCCTTGTTGGAAACGAGCGCGCCGCCGTGCGCATCCAACATCTGAAGGGTTTCTTTCTGGTTGCAGAACGGCTGTCCACCCAACCAGACCTGACGCACGCCGGCGTCCTTATGGGCCAAGGCTTGCTGGAGGTCTACGACACCGCACCTGGTCAATTTGCCGAAATGAACCCGACTTTGGCACGCGAGGCCGCGACCGGCGGCATAGAGGGCGCTCCGGCCGCCGAAGTGCGCCGCACGCTCAATGCCGCAATCGCGGCCATGGATGCAGAACAAGTTAGGTTGCAAGTGCCTGGAAGTCTGATTGCGCGCCGATTGGTCGATGTGTCCACAGCGCTCTACGGTCACGTGATAACGCCGGAAGGACCAGACCCCGTTGAATATCAGCACAGCTTGGGAGCAGCGCTCGCCGCCCGCGACGCACTGCTAAAAGACGCGACCCGCCTTCGCGCCGAAAATCCGAAGACATTTAGCGATGCAGAGCGTGAACTAAACGCCCTGATTGCGCTATGGCCTCAAGACTCCGCGCCAGAAACACCAACGCCCATGCGAACAATTCTGGCCCAAGCCTCACGCGTGCAATTGGCGCTCTCAGGGTTCCGCTAGGATGGCCTCAATCAGGCTCAACGCCTCTTGACTACTCCAATCAGCTTCCCCGGTCAGTCTGGCAAGCTCGACCCCGTCGCGATCAAATATGACGGTCGTTGGCATGCCCCCAGCGCGACTGTCCAACGCGACACCTCTTGTGGGATCAATATAGAAGTGAAGTGCGCCCTGGCTTAGGTCCAAGAGCATCCGTTTGGCTTTATCAGTGTCGGTTGCGTTGTCTAAGCTGATGGCCACAACGGCCACCTCCTGCCCATCAAACCGCCTTGCTAGGGTACCAAGCGTGGGCATCTCCACCAGGCAAGGGGCACAATTGGTCGCCCAAAAATTCACCACCAGCACCCGCCCGCGGAAATCTGCCAAGGTATAAGCAGCGCCGTTTTCACCTTGAAACCCCCTTGATGTTTGGGGGGGAGCTTCGCTGCTCAAAGACAAGGAACGCATAGCGCCCATTGCATAGGCACCAAGGCCAGCGTCTTGAGGCTTGGACGTCGCGGCAAAAAGCACGTAAACGAACACCAAGACCCCAAGGCCGAGCAGCCAAAGTGCGATGCGGCCCGCAAGCGGCGTAGTGGCCGCCCGCGCAGGAGCACGTGAAAGTCCAATGTCGTCCGGATCTGACAAAAAACCCTCCAAGTCGCCAGCTCAAACCAAAGGCAACGAGCCCGTTGGTCAACAAATGTGGGGCGGTCGCTTCGCCGCCAAGCCCGATGCTGCAATGCAAGCGATCAACGCCTCGATCGATGTGGACAAGCGCATGTGGCGCGAAGATATCGAAGGCTCCATTGCCCATGCCACGATGCTGGCTTCAAGTGGAGTGATTTCGCGCGCGGACAGCGAAAAGATACAAGTTGGGCTGCGTGAAATTGCCCAAGAGATCGAAGCCGAGACCTTCGAGTTCACCAACGAGCTGGAAGACATCCATCTCAACATTGAAGCGCGCCTCTCTGAGCGCATCGGTGATGCAGGGCGCCGGCTACACACGGCACGCTCCCGCAACGACCAAGTCGCAACGGATTTCAAACTCTGGACTGCCAGAGCCTGCGACGCGGCCGGCGATATGGTCGTAGCGCTACAGTTGGTCCTGGTCGAACGCGCGGACGAAACTGCTGATTGGATCATGCCCGGCTTCACGCATCTCCAAACAGCGCAACCGATCACTTTGGGCCACCATCTATTGGCTTACGTCGAAATGCTGGAACGCGACATGATGCGTTTAGCGGCGGCGGCCTCGATGGCCCGCGAGGCCTGCCCGCTGGGCTCAGCGGCGTTAGCCGGAACGAGCTTCCCGATTGATCGCGCCATGACCGCCAGAGCTCTTGGCTTTGAGGCCCCCTCGGCAAATTCGCTTGACGGCGTATCATCGCGCGACTTTGCCCTCCAGGCCCTGTCTGCGCTGTCGATCGCTGCAATGCATTTATCCAGGCTTGCTGAAGAGCTGATCCTGTGGACGAGCCCACAGTTTCGGTTTGCACGCCTTTCAGACGCCTGGTCGACCGGCTCGTCTATCATGCCCCAAAAGCGCAACCCTGACGCAGCCGAACTCATCCGCGCCAAAGCAAGCCGCATTGCCGCCAATCTAGGCGCGTTATTGAGCATTATGAATGCGCTCCCCCTCACCTACGCCAAGGATTTGCAAGAGGACAAAGACCTCACCTTCGGAGCGTTTGACGCCTTTGAGCTCTGCGTCGTCGCCATGTCCGGCATGATGCAAAGCGTTCGGTTCGATCGCGCTGGCATGGAAGAAGCTGCTGACCACGGCTTTTCCACCGCAACTGATCTCGCCGATTGGCTGGTTCAAGCGCTTCAAATGCCGTTTCGAGATGCCCATCATGTGGCGGGATCGGCCGTCAAAGCCGCTGAGGAACGCGGATTAACCACGCTGGCAGCTTTACCCTTGGCGGTGTTTCAAGACATCGAACCGCGGATCACCGCCGAAGCCACAAGTTTGCTAACAGTGAAGCAAGCCGTCGAGACCAGACAGAGTTATGGCGGCACGGCCCCACGCAATGTGCGCCAACAAATTGCCCGCTGGCGGGCCCAGCTGCAGACCAACGAGGAGACGGACACATGAAGAAAATCGCGCTTCTGGCTGCAGTAGCAGCCGGCCTTCTGACTGCGGGTTGTGGCTATCGCGAAGACCTCCAACGTCCGCCTCCGATGTGGGGCAAGGATAGTGCACCACCAAGCAACGACGAGGATGAAGACGCTCAGCGCCAGCGCCAAGAAAGCCAAAGCCGCCAGAACCCGCAGCAATTGCCGCCATCCTAATGCACCACTTCGCATACCGCGCGGGTCACCTTTATTGCGAAGACGTGGCCCTAGAAGCCATCGCTTCGGCGATTGGCACGCCGGTCTATGTGTACTCGGCGGCAACTCTAGAGCGCCATCTCGCGGTTTTTCGCGCCGCTTTCTCACCCCGCGACATCGATATTGCCTTTGCCGTAAAGGCAAATGCCAATGTGGCAGTCCTGGCAACCTTGGCAGCCGCTGGGGCAGGCGCAGACACCGTCTCGGCGGGTGAAATCGCCCGCGCGCTGAAGGCCGGTATTCCGGCAAGTCGCATGATCTTTTCCGGCGTGGGCAAAACGAAACAAGAGCTCCAATATGCCCTCGGTGTTGGCATCGGGCAGATCAATGTGGAATCGCATGCGGAACTCGAAATGCTGGCCGAGCTTGCCCAAGCAAGCGGGGCAAAGCCGCAGATTGCAGTTCGCGTGAACCCAGATATCGCCGCCGGCACCCACGACAAGATCACGACAGGGGCTGCGGAAAACAAGTTCGGCGTGCCAGTGGCAGATGCGCTCGCCCTGTACGCCCAAGCAAGCCAATCGCCACACCTCAACCCTGTTGGCCTGGCTGTCCATATAGGCAGCCAAATCAAAGACCTATCCCCCCTTCGCTCGGCATTTCTGCGCCTGCGCGAAATGACGATGGAGCTGCGCACCGCTGGCTACACCGTAACGCGTCTGGACCTGGGCGGCGGGCTTGGCGTGCCCTATCAGGCAGAGCATGACCCGCCAACACCAGCAGCATACGCCGCTGTGGTAGAAAACACCTTGGGCGATCTTGATGTGCTCTTCAGCTTTGAACCGGGCCGTTTGATTGCGGGCAACGCTGGCATCCTCCTGACCCGCGTCATCCGCCACCAACCGCGGCCCAATCGCGACATCATCGTCTTGGACGCCGGCATGAACGACCTGATCCGTCCCGCAATGTATGAGGCCTTCCACGAACTGATCCCGGTCAAAGAACCAAAGGGGGCAGCCCGCCAGAGTTTCGATCTGGTCGGCCCTGTCTGCGAAACCGGCGACACATTTGCCAAAAACCGATTGCTGCCACCAATGGACGCTGGGGACTTGGCGGTCTTCATGACGGCAGGGGCCTACGGTGCCACCATGTCCTCCACCTACAATGGGCGCGCGCTTGTCCCCGAAGTGCTCGTCAACGGTGATCAGTTCGCTGTGGTTCGCGACCGGATCGACATCGAACAACAACTCAGTCATGAACGGCTGCCGCCTTGGATGAAGGCGGGCTAGTCGATGTTGCACAGCCTCGCCCTTGAAGCCCTCGCCAAAGAGATCGCGCGCACACGCGCGTACATGATCCGTGAACGGCTTGCAGAAAGCCTGCTGTGGCCCGCCATCGCCATCGCTTTGTGGACGTCGGTCGCGCTAAGCGGGTTCCTTCAGGAATTGCCAGCGTTTCTTGAAACCGTCTTGAGCGTCGCCGCCTGCCTTGGCCTGCTCGCAATCGTCGTCAAGGCCGCGCGGACTTGGCGCAAAGTCACAGACGCGCAGGCACGCAGTCGACTTGCGGCGGATAACGCCTTCGATCCGGCTCAAATTGACGTTTTGGACGATCGCCCGACCAACCTCGACGCCTATGGCATCGCCCTCTGGCAGGCAGCTCGCGCGCACGCCGAACATGATGCGCTAACCGCGCGGGCCGAGCCCAGGTCTCCAAAACTCAATCAAATAGATCCCTATCGCCTGCGATACGTGGCTTTGATCGCCTTATCCGCAACAACCCTTTTCGCCGGCGACCTGGCACCGGACCGTGTTGCCCGCGCCTTCATGCCAAGCCCAGGCCCTCTGCTTGGCGATACGCATTTGGTTTTTGAAGCCTGGGCTACCCCCGCAGACTATGTTGGCGCACCCCCGGTTTCGTTGACGAGCGAACAAGGCCGAACCGTTGAGACTCCGCCAACCGTAACAGTAACCATGCGCCTGACCGGGCCAGTAGGAGCTCCGATCTTGCGGTTCGATCCCGACAAGGGTGCCAATCTGGAAGTGCGAATGACCCATGCCGCTGATGGCGCATGGGAAGCAGATCTAGCTATTCCGGGCCCAGGCGTCCTGCGCTTGGTCCGCTTCAATACGGTGGCGCATTGGCGCATAGAACCCGCCCCAGACGCCCCGCCTTCCGCCAGCTTTGCAACACCCCCACAGCCAGCTGACGGCGAACGATTAACAATCGCGTGGAATGCGAAAGACGACTACGGCGTTCGGGCCCTCGGGGTGAGCCTAACCCCCGTGGATCCTCCTCCAGGTCTTGCAACAGCGCCCCCCCGCGAGACGCTCATCGATGGCCCCGCAGGAGACCCCAAAACCGCAACGGGCGAAACAGAAGTCGACTTTGCCGAGCACCCCTTCGCGGGCATGGAAGTTGAAATGCGCCTCTTCGTGCGTGATGCACTAGGGCAACAGGCCGTGAGCGAGCCCGTCCGGCTTGAACTCCCGGAGAAAATCTTCCTCCAGCCAATTGCCCTTGCGGCCCTAGAGATACGCCGCACCATCCTGCACGAACGGCGGCCTTATGCGCCTGCAAAACCGGCTCCAGGTGGCCAGATTTACCTGGAACCAACCGGCGACTGGTTGCTCGGCTACGAGCGCATCATGATCGAAACGGACGATCAAGACCCCCGATTGGAACGCGCACCGCCAGCGATCCTGCGGGCGGCCCGCATGCTTGATGCCCTAACCCTCGCACCACGCGATGGCTACTTCACAGACCTTGCTGTCCTTATGGGGCTCCAATTCGCACGAGCACGTCTTGATCGTGCGCGCGAAATTGAAGACACGGACGCCGCCGCTGAGGTTCTGTGGGCAGTTGCCTTGCGGGCAGAATACGGCTCATCCGCGGATGCAGAACGCGCCCTCCTCCAAGCCCAGCGCGCCTTAGAGGACGCCTTGGCCAACGGCGCAAGTGCAGAGCGAATTGAACGCCTGATGCAGGCCCTTCGCCAAGCCACCGAAAACTATATGGAAGCGCTTATAGCCGAAGCACAGCGTGAAGATCGGCGTGCTGACGAAGAAGACACCCGCGAAGAAACCGCGATGACGGGCAGCGATATCGAGGAAATGCTGCAAGAAGTTGAACGGCTGGCGCAGGAAGGACGCATGGGCGAAGCGCAGGAGCTTTTGCGTCAACTTTCTCAAATGCTGCAGAACATGGAAGTTCGCTTGGCAGATGGTCCAGGCATCAACCCCAATGGCGGGGCAAGCGAAGCCGAGCGCAACGACGCCGTCGAAGGCCTCAATCAAGCCATGCGCGAGCAACGCGCGTTGCAAGACCAAACAGAGCGCGAAGCCAACTCCGGGCGTGCAGATGGAGGCGAACAATCCGGCGGCGCTGGAGGTCAGCTGGCCGAGCGTCAACGAAACTTGGAACAAAGACTTGAAGAAACACAAGGCGCAGCCGAAGGGGCCGGGGCCGGGGAAAACGAAGACCTGGACCAAGCACAAGAGGCAATGCAACGCGCTTCAGAGGCCCTGGAGCGGGGCGCGTTTGAGCAGGCCGCAGCAGAACAAGTCGAAGCGATGCAGCGCTTACGTGCAGGCGCAGAACAAGCCATCAACGAGATGCGATCGAATGACGGCGACGCTCCAGAACAACCGCCGCAAAATGCCTCAAGCGGGCGTTTGGATCCACTGGGCCGGGAACTTCCATCCGGTGAAGAGGGGAACCAAGACACCCTGGACATGTCCCCCGGCGAAGAGCAAGTCCGGTCGCGCGCGATCATGGACGAGTTGCGCAGACGCGCACAGGACCAACGCAGATCACGCGAAGAGCGAGAGTATCTGCAAAGACTGTTGGATCGATTTAGCGGCAGTTAAGGGAAGGCGCGAGGTGCCGATTGGGACAAGCCGCCAATACTTCCAGCCTTCAGCCCCTTGAAGCACAAAGGCTAAACATCCCTACTGTACCAAAACGCCTGGGGCCGATCACCTTTGGAACGGTTGAGCTTTAACTTCAGTCGTCGACATAACGACGCCAGAGTGTCGGTCCCTTACTGTGCATGCGTCAAGATACCGATCGCGCAGCGCTAGCAACGTTTTCGCTTCGTCAAACTTAAACGTGTCAATGTACCTGACAGGCGTCACCTCGTTCAGCGTGCCGCAGCATCCCACTTCATCTGCCACCGTCAACTCGGTACGGTCGATCGATCGGCGCGAAAACTTCAGCCCCATATCAAGGGAAATCGCCTCGATGAGGTCCACTGTAATGCTCTCAAACGCGCCCTCACTGACCGGAGGCGTCACGACCTCGTTGCCCCGAACCATGAGCAATGCAGAGCCTATGAATTCAGCAACGCGGCCATCATCATTCAAAAGAATCATTTCTGGATAGCCACGCTCGCGGCCTTCAATCTTCGCAAAGCGGGCAACGATGTAATTGCAGCTGGATTTGGCACGCCACGGAATTGAATTGTCCAGATTGCGCCGCCACGTGGCGATCCCTGTTTGCATCGGGGCCAATGCCGTTTTGCTGGCTTGGTAACCAGCGATCACCAAATCAGATTTATCGCCAACGCCCCAGCGCCCCTCTGTTAAGAACAGCGTCGAACAAAACCACATGTTTGAGTCAGGTCGAGCCAGACAATTGATCAAATCAAAGTGAGCCGCCTCGCAAGCTTCATAGCTCACGTCGAAAGGAATGTGCATGAGCCCTGCAGACCGGTGCAGGCGATCATAGGGGGCGCGAAGCGCGACAATGCCCATCCGGCCATCGATTTGCCAAAACGCTTTTGTGCCCTCAAACACGTTCAGGCCGCGCTGCGTCGCTTCGCTGCACACATGCAAATGGGCATCGTCCCAAGGACGCACCGCGCGATTTGCGAAGATCCACTCCGGCTTTTGAAGCCCCAACTGAACCGCCGCGACAGTAACTCCGGCCTTTTTTGAAGATTGCACCGAATTGACACCTGGGCCTGCAGGTTCGCTATCATTGGCTGCGCTCACCGAGCCGGTAGCAACATGCGCGCCAGCCCGCTCCCCACAGTAATCCCCAGCTACCAAACAAGCAGTCGGCCTTTTGCCTCGCATAACTTACATCGAGGCACCGGGACACAGCCCCTAACAACCGTTAATCAAGAGACCAAATCCAACCGTCGAGCGAATGCACTTTCCAAGCGAAAATGAACAGCCGTTTAGACGTCCAGTTTTTGCACAGATAGGCTCTTTGCCTAGCCGGCAAGAGGGCGGCCAATCCTTGACGTCGAAAAATCAGCCGGCGAGAAGTGCTTCTTCTACAAACGGTAGTCTGTCCTGCCCCCAATACAGTTCGTCGCCCACGAAAAAGGATGGCGCACCAAAGGCGCCCCTTGTGGCAGCCTCTTGTGTATTCGCCACAAGCTTCGCCTTGACTTCGGGCGTTTCAATCCCCCCGAGAATATTGCTTGCATCTAAGCCTGCGCCAACCAAGATTTCTCTAAGTACAGTCAGGTCCCCAATATTCAGATTTTTTGTCCACATGGCGCTAAATATCGCGGAGATGTAGTCGCCAAGACAACCCTGCTCCTGCGCAACGATTGCCCCGCGCAGTGATGGCACCACCTTGACCGGTTGATGGGAATTCGGAACAAACTCAATCCCGTACCGCTTCACATACCGCGCCAAGTCCTTCGCAATCCAAGCCCCCTTCGCAGGCACAAGGATCGGCGACTGGTTGCCCGTAAGCTGATGCAAGCCAATCGTGTACACTGGCTTCCAGATGACAACCGCCCCCGTGCGGGCAATCAGCCCAGGCATCTGGGTATAAGCAAGATATGTGGGAGGGCTCATAAAATCGAAAAAGAATTCCACTGTCCTTGTCATGTCAAATGAACTCCGGTCACCAGACTTCCTTCCAAGGGCGCAACTCGGTTTCTTGAGTCCAACTGCTGCGCCTTTGAGCGTGCAATTGGAAATACGACTCTGCAATATCGTCAGGGAGCAACACACCGTCCGCGGGCCGCTCGTCAAACACCTGCGGCATCCGCTTGCGGATCAGCGGTGTGTCGATCGGACCGTCAATCACCACATGGACCACGTGGATTCCCTGCGGCTGCAGCTCGCGCGCCATGCTCTGCGCAAGCGCTTTGAGCGCATGCTTCGAGCAAGCGAAAGCAGCAAGGCCAGATTTTCCCCGAAGAGCAGCGGTAGCCCCCGTGAAAATGATGGTCCCTGCGCCTCGCGCCACCATCCGCTTGGACACTTCGCGGCCCATCAAGAAAGCGCCAAAGGTATTGATACGCCAAACCCGCTCGTAAACGTCAGCTGGAAAGTCCGTTATGGCGTGCATGGCTCCGACTGCGGCGTTGTAAACGGCAACCGCAATCGGCCCAACTTCAGTCTCGATCTGATCAACTAAGTCGATCATGGCTTGCTCGATGGTAGCGTCGACACTGTACGCGCGAGCCTTGCCGCCAGAGGCCACGATTTCTTCAACGAGAGCGTTCAGTTTGTCGCCCTGACGTCGCGCCATGCACGCCACATAGCCAGCCTGCGCAAACCGCTTTGCCACAGCCCCACCGGTCGCCACCCCGGCCCCCACAACGAGACACGCTTCAACTGACATCGCCATTTCTCCGCACACGCCACAAGCGACCGCGCCGCCCGCACAGTCGCGTGGGACGCCCTCAGCCGGCAGCGCAACGCCCCGTCCCCACAGAACCACGTCTTTGGCGATAGCGATACATCTCCCGCCACCGCGTCAATCCAAACGTCGCAAAAGAAAAAGGCCAGCGGAAGCACCGCTGGCCCTAGACTTCAAAAGCGGTATAGCTGGATTAACCAAGCTGGTCAGACGGCTCCGAGTAAGGCATCAAACGATCACCAAACCCGCTGGGGGCCATCGCGTGCGGCTCCAACTCTTCGCCGATCTCCGGCGCGAGATGCTCCTCGTTAAGCTCCAGGGTCGGGTCGGCAGCCGCCGGGCTGTTAACCGCCCCGGCCGGCACAGTCGCTGCCTCTTCACCGGGCGCAGCAAAGCTCGCCTCCAGATCCACAGCATTTGTCGGCGGATTTTCAAGCCGAACCGAGAACGGAATGGCCGTACCAGCGGCAATCTGGGAATAGGTCATTGCCTGGACGATTTCGAAAACCGGGTTCGAGTGCTCGTCTCTCAGGGTCAGGCGCAGCGGTGGAGCGGTCTTGTCGTCCCGGCCAATGTTACGAACTTCGCCGGAAACGACAACGACGGGTGTTGCACCATCAAATTCGCGGCTCACTTGCAGGTCCATGATCTCCAGACCGTACACATTGACATCAAGCCCAAGGGCCGTGAACGCGCCCGCCGAGTTGGGCCACAACTCAGCCACATCTTGACGCAAGATCACGGCTCCCGTCGCCGTGACAGCCATGGCGGCACCTGTTGCGCCCCATGCCATAAGAGACGCCCGCCAGCGCTCCTTGCGCATGCGCTCAGCCTGTTGTTGCCGGAAACGAGCTGCAGCCGAAGGAGCAGGACCGTTAGCTGCGCTCTGCTGACGCCGCATCCGCTCAACTTGGTCGCGGGTCAGTCCGGGGGCTTTTGCTGCCCCATTTTGCTCGCCGGGCTCCAGAACGAGCTGAGAATCAGCAAACCAAGTATGGCCGCAGGCCGCGCAACGCACGGACCGCCCGTTTGGCCCGATCAGGCCATCATCCGCATAGTAGCGGGTTTCGCAGGATGCACACGTGAGTATCATAATGCCAGGTCACACATTTTCACCAACCCCTAGGTTATTGGTTGGGCCGATTCGCCTGAACGTGTCCACTTGTCGCCTGAATATCGTAAACGTGGCGTAAAGGCGGGTAAAAGAGTTCTTGTGGAACGTCGATCAGAAGCAGAGATTCCCAGACCATGGTCCGCCCGCCCGCCCACGATGAAGACCTCATACGCGCCGGCCTCGCTGTGCGCCTGTGGGAAGCAACAGTGACCTATGGTCCACTAGAGGCATTATCAGCGGCGGACTTTGAGGCCCGCGCCGGCGCGGTCACAGTCGTAACGGGCCCAACCGGCTCCGGCAAATCGACCTTGATCGATTTGCTTCGGCTCCGCCTGCACCCATCGCAGGGGCGCTACGCCCTATTTGGCGTGTACACGGAGCGCCTGAATCCAAGCCGCAAAGCGCGCCTTCGCAGACGCATAGGTGTTGCTGCCCAATCACCCATCTTCGTAGAACACCTGACAGCGGCACAGAATGTAGCACTTCCGCTTGCAATTGCTGGGGTGAAGGACCGCGACTACGCCAATGACGTCGCAGAGGTTCTTGGATTTGTGGGGTGCGCTGCCGCTGCCGATACGCCGGTGTCAGCCCTGAGTGGCGGCGAACGCCGACGCGTTTCCTTGGCCCGCGCTTTGGTTGCGAAACCAGACTTGATCCTTGCAGACGAGCCTACTGCCGGCCTCGCACCAGACTCTGCGTTGCGGATTGTGCGCATTCTAGCAGAGATGCGACGCGTTGGAACCGCGGTTATAATCGTTAGTCAAGACCACGAAATTGCGGCAGGAATTCCTGCCACAAGATGGCGAATTGAAAACGCAAGATTAAGGCTGGAAGCCAAGATCCCCCAGGAGGCCGTATGATCGCAGCCATTTTTCGCGGTCCGGGCCTCATCGCCACTGGAGCGATTGCGGTTTGCCTCGCCCTCGCCGCTGGCGTTCTCGTATTTGCCCATGCAGCCACAGAATTCCAAGCGACCCGTGCTCAGAAAAGCGCATCCGAGCGGGTTGTACGCTTAGTTGATCCGATCGGTCGGGAAGCCTTGGAAGCCCTTATGGAGGCGTTGAAAAAACAAGACGCCGTCACCGCGGCGACACCAATCGAATTCACAGATCTGGCCGCCGTGGCCAATACAAGGGACGCACCGGAAGCGGCCGAAGCCCCCCTCGATCCCTTAGGCTTGGTAGCCGTGACATTGGCCGGCGATTCACCGAGCGATATTGACGAACGCCTCCAGGCATCGCTTGCCGATCTAGGCCTAAGTGTAACAATCGCGGGCCCAGGCCCGCCTGTTCGCGACGCTATGGCCAAAGCGCAACAGGCGCGTTTTGCCGCCTTGGTATTGGCCAGCATCGTAGCGATCGCATTGCTGCTCGTGGCACGATGGATTGCGCTATTGGGCATCTCGCGCAGCGCTAATCCGGCGCAGGTCTTGGCCTTCTTGGGCGCAACACGCGCCCAAGCCCTGGCCAGAGTTTCTGGCCCGGCCATTGGCGCAGGCTTTGGCGCCGGATTGGCGGGCGTGCTCGGCGTCGTTGGCCTTGCCCTTGCCATTCAGGCTATTGCGCCAGAACTATATGGAGCATTCTTGCCTGTAAGTTTGCCTATCGATCCCATCTCACTTACGATATTGGCGTCCACTCCAATTGTCAGCGCGGTCTTCACCCGTGCGGGGGCCAGGGCAGCAGCCTCGCAGGCGTTTGCGATAGAGCAGCCAACTCCATGAGCAGCAAGCGCTATTCCGTTATGCAGCATGCCCGCCGCCTGGTCCTTTTGGGCATCCCGCTGGCGCTCTTGATTGCAATGCTTTTGGGGTTCTTGGACTTTACCAACCGGGTCCAAACATTGGCCGAGCCGCCGGCAACCACAAACGCACAAGCAATAGTCGCCCTCACCGGCGGCACCCAGGGCCGCTTAGATGTGGGCCTGGAACTGTTAAGGACCTCCCGCGGTGAACGCCTGCTCATCTCCGGGGTCAATCAAGACCTCTCAGACGCCCAACTGCGTGAGGGCCTACAAATCGAGCCCGATCTCGCCAGCTGCTGCGTCGATTTTGGACGCGAAGCCCTGGATACGCTTGGCAACGCCACCGAAACCGCAGCCTGGGCCCGCAAGCATGGCTACACCCACCTTTTCGTGGTGACTGACGATTACCACATGCCTCGTAGCTTTATTGAACTGCGCTTAGCGATGCCAAATAGCCGACTAACACCCTACCCCGTAAAGACTGCCTGGGCAGATCCGGAAAGTTGGGTAACCGATCCAGCGGCAGCTGGTCGTATTGGCGTTGAATACGCAAAATTCCTCTTCGTTTCGACCCGCGAGCGCATTATCCATCTTTTGCGGTCTGAGAATGCAGATCAAGAGGCGAAGGCATGAACACGCTGCGCGCGTTGGCGTTCGCGGTCTGGCTGTACGGCTCGATCGCCGTCGTTGGGATATTGGGATCGCCGATTGCTGCCTTTTCGCGCCAAGGTGCCTTGGATGTCGCGCGCGCATGGGCACACACAGCGCTGTTTGGCGCGCGCTGGATTATGGGCATCACTATTGTTGTCGAGGGGCGCGAACACATCCCCCAAAACAAAGCGATTATCGCGATAAAGCATCAGGCGATGGTGGACACCATCCTTCCGTTCCTACTTTTCCACCAACCGATCATGGTGCTCAAACAAGAGTTGGTCTCGGCACCCGTCTACGGCTGGTTTGCGATGCGGATGCAAATGATCCCGGTGGCCCGCGACACCCACGCCAGTGCCTTGAAGGCCATGCTGCGCGCGGCAAGGCCCCACATCGAAGCGGGTCGCCAAATTGTAATCTTTCCCGAAGGCACGCGCACGACGCCAGGCGCGCCGGCCGACTATAAACCAGGCGTGGCAGCCCTTTACAAAGACTTGGCTGTATCTGTTACGCCAGTGGCCCTCAATTCGGGCGTCGTTTGGCCGGCAAAGGGACACGGGTACCGGCCCGGCGTGATCACCGTCCGCGTATTGCCATCAATCCCGCCCGGTCTGACGCGTGCGGACTTTATGGCTCAATTGGAACAACGCATCGAATCTGCCTCCAATGGGCTGCTTGATCGCGCTATACCTCTGCCGCCGACGGCACTGGCGAGGGAGCTTGGGGGATGACAGACGTAAAGCCACGCGGCCAACCGCGTCGCTGGGGGTTGATTGTGCCATGGGCAATTGCGGTTGCACTGGCACTGGCCTGGAGCGGTTACTGGTTCGTTTTGCGCCAAGAAGCGACGCGAGCGTTGAATGCGTGGAGCCAAGCGCAAGCGTCACAAACAGGCCAACCGGGCTTTGCGCGCATCGCGGCCTCAGGGTTTCCGTTTCGACTGGAAATGACGGCCTCTGATTTCGCCTTGAGGTCCAATGACGGCGCGCTCAAAGCCACAACGCCAAGACTGCTCATTGCAATCAGCCCGTTCGACCCAAGCCACCTGAACTTCACCGCCCCCGAGCCCATCACCTACAGCTTGCATGGCGGGACCGACAGACAACTCACCGCAACCAGCCTGCATGCGAGTTCGCAAACGCGCTCAAAAAGCTTGGAACGATTGACAATAGAAGGCACAGGCGTGCGCCTTGCCGTTCCCGGTGCCGAATCGGGCGGGGTGACGCTTGCGCGCTTTGTCGCTGGCTTGCGCCCAGATCCGCGAAATCAAACAGACTGGCAACTCAGCCTCGACGTCAAAGACTTTGGCCTTGCCGCGCCCGTGCAAGGTTTCGAGCGCCTCGGCGAAGACCTAAGCCAAGTCCGCGCCGCCATCGTCCTCACCCATGCCCAAGCCTTGATGACTGCAGCCGCGCCAAGCCCGCTAGAACCGTGGCGGGCGGCCGGAGGCGCAGCGCGCGTCGAAGCACTGGATCTCCAATGGGGCAGCGTCAATGCCCGTGGCGACGGTGAAGTTGCACTGGATTTTGCACGCCGATGGTCGGGACGATTGTCGCTCGAACTCACCAATCCGACGGCACTTTTGGGCGATGCTGGAACCAGCGCGTTTGGCCCCCTTTTGGCGCGAGCGCTGGAAAGCCTGGACGCCACATTCACAGCCGCAGACGGGGTGCTCTTGATGCAGGCGCAAACACCGTTCGGAGCGTTGGGCCCATACCGGCTTCGCGAACTCGGTGAGGTCTATTCAGTTCCAGAAACCGCCGAAACGCAATAAGTCATGCCGAAAGCCCGGGAAACGCGCGCATAGCCGCAATGAGGGCGTCGTTGTCGGCACGCGTTCCAATCGAGAGCCGCAGTGCGTCTGGCAGGCCGTAAGATCCAACCATGCGCACAATCAGACCACGGGATCGCAAATGCCGATCCATGTCTAGCGCAGTCCTACCGGCGGATTGCGGAAAGTGAGCCAGCACAAAATTGGCAACGCTTGGTGTAAATCTCAGCCCCATCTCTTCTAGGGCGTCACACAAGCGGTCGCGCTCAGCCGAGTTGAAACGTGCACTTTCATCGGCGAAAGCCACGTCTTGAATGGCGGCAATCCCAGCGGAAAGGGCCAGGGAGTTAATGTTGAAAGGCCCCCGCACGCGATTCAACGTGTCAATCACCCCTTGGGGCCCGAACGCCCACCCTAACCGCAACGCTGCCAATCCATGAATCTTGGAAAACGTTCTGGTCATCAGCACGTTGTCGAAGGCTCCCGCCAACTCGATGCCTGAGGCGTAGTCATTTCGGTCCACATACTCAGCGTAGGCACCGTCCAGAACCAACAAGACAGTCTCCGGAAGCGCCGCATGTAACCGTTTGACTTCAGCATAAGGCAGGTAGGTGCCGGTTGGATTGTTCGGATTGGCCAAAAAAACGATCTTTGTTTTAGGCCCAACCAACGCGAGCATCGCGTCCACATCGGCTGTGAAGGCAGTATCAGCGGCCGTTCGGACCACGGCGCCAGACTGCTGCGCCACCAATCGGTAGACCAAAAACGCATATTGGCTTTGGACGATTTCGTCCCCCGGTGCGAGGTATCCCCTTGCCAGCAGCTGAAAAATCTCGTCAGAACCCGCACCGCAAACAATGCGAGCGGGATCAATGCCATAACGCTGACCAATGGCCGCCTTTAGCGCAATTGCATGCCCGTCGGGATAACGCTCCAGCGTGCGCCAAGCCTCCAGAAGAGCGTCTCGAACGCGCAGGCTTTGCCCTAAGGGGTTTTCGTTAGAAGCAAGCTTGATTGGCTTTTCAAAGCCAGCGAGCGAAGACTCGCCACCCTTGTACGGCTCAATGCCAAAAATTGCTGGAAGCGGTTGCACAGGCATAAATGATCGCACCGTCGCTAAAGCTGGGAGAACGTCCCCACAACGCGCACGCCGTCAAGCCCTGCGATCGCCAATGCATCGCGACGCGGATCATTTGCCGCCAAAAATCCGTCAACCGTGACAAGCACTGCATGATTGGCACCGCGAGCGGTCTCTCGCCCCGTCAATCCAGCTTCCGAAAGGGCACGCGTCAGCCTAAATCTCTGATCAAATCCAACCAAAAGGGTTCGATCTTCCCCTGCCGGAGCAAGCCGTAATCCGCTCGCAACAAGGGCGAACTCAGGTTCCTGCGCCATCATCGGCAACGCGGCACCAACCATCACGCCGTGAAACCGGCTCTCACTCATCATCCCCCACCAAGCGCCAGGCCCCGCAGCGCCCGGCCAAGGCACAATGCCAGCGATGTCCCGCGACTCAGCGATTTTGATCAAAGCGGTGCGCACGTCCGGCTCCCGCGAAATCTTGATCGTCGGCCCAAAGTGAGCCCGCGCGGCATCAAACTGCCGCACAGCATCCAGTCCCCCCGCAATCACCACTTCCAACGGCCGCTGCCGGCGCAAATTGGCGCCGATCAAGGCGCGCCAAATCAACAGGACCACCTCTCGCTCCATGCCGGGCGGTGGCTTTTCAATTAGTCGGCGCAGCAACTGCACTTCACGGGCTGGGCGAAGGGGGGATTCGGCGGCGTCCTTTGCAGCGGCTACCACATCGGCAAGGGCCATCCGTCGTCCGATCGCTGCAAGAATCTGCATGTCGATCTGATCGATTTCAGCGCGGGCTGCGGTGATTTGCGCTTCGCGGTCGGGGGAATCTGGATTTGTCACCAAACCAGCTTAGAGCCGATTTGCGGTTTTCAGAAGTCTTACCCTTAAAGGGGGTGTTTCGTTCGCCAAGCACGGTATGCTGCGCGTAATGATTCAGACAGTTCCCTCCCAAGGACGATGGACCGCGCACGGCGGTGTCCGCGCCCTCACTTTTCCAGTCGAAGCGCCTTTGCAATTGTCCAACGGCGCAAAACTCGGGCCGCTCACGATTGCTTTTGAAACCTACGGCACCCTGAACGCCGATCGTTCCAATGCAATTCTGGTCTGTCATGCGCTGACCGGCGATCAGTTTGTAGCCAGCCCCAACCCGGTCACAGGCAAGCCCGCATGGTGGCCAAGGATCGTCGGGCCAGGCCGACCGATCGATACCAATCGCTTCTTTGTAATCTGCGCAAACGTGCTGGGCGGCTGCATGGGCTCCACCGGCCCAGCCAGCCTCGCGCCTGACGGCAAGCCCTATGGGCTGCGTTTCCCAATGATCACGGTGTCAGACATGGTGCGCGCGCAGGCCATGCTGATCGAAGCCTTTGGCATCGAGAGCCTGTTTTGCGTCATCGGCGGCTCGATTGGCGGCATGCAGGCCCTGCAGTGGGCGGCAGCCTATCCAAATCGTGTGTTCTCCTGCGTGCCCATCGCCACTGCAGCCCGCCACTCAGCACAAAACATTGCGTTCTACGAAGTGGGCCGTCAGGCGATTATGGCAGACCCCGAATGGAAGGACGGCGAGTACGACGTTGCCGGCACGCGCCCCGTCAAGGGGCTCTCGGTCGCGCGCATGGCCGCCCATATCACCTACCTGTCAGAAACGGCGCTGCGTCAAAAGTTTGATCGCGCCCTGCAGCAACGCGATCGGGTCACGTTCAGTTTCGATGCAGACTTTCAAGTGGAAAGCTATTTGCGCCATCAGGGGCAAAGCTTCACAGACCGTTTTGACGCAAACTCCTATCTCTACATCACGCGGGCAGTCGATTACTTCGATCTGGCACAAGACTTTGGCGGGACTTTGCCGCAAGCGTTCTTGGGATCGAACACGCGCTTTTGTGTCTTCGCGTTCTCCTCAGACTGGCACTATCCCCCCGAAGACAACCGGGCGATCGTTCGCGCCTTGATCGCGTCGGGGACAGATACTTCGTTCGTTGAGGTCCAAAGCGACAAAGGGCACGACGCGTTTTTGCTCGAAGAGCCCCAGTTTGAGGCCGCACTCACTGGCTTTATCGACTCGGCAGCTTCTGCCCGCGGCCTTCAACTCGCGATCGGAGCCAGCCGATGAAGGGCGGGCGTACAGATCTGTCGGTGATCGCCAGCATGGTAGAGCCAGCATCGCGAGTCTTGGACATCGGCTGTGGCGATGGCGCGCTGCTTGACCTTTTGCAGCGCGAACGAAACGTGCGAGGGCGGGGCATGGAGCTCTCGCAAGCCGGCGTGAACGCTTGTGTTGCGCGCGGCCTTTCCGTGGTTCAAGGCGATGCAGACAAGGATCTCGTCGACTATCCAGACACCGCATTTGACTATGTAATTTTGTCAAAAACCATCCAGGCCGTGCGCCGCCCTCCCCACGTCCTTACGGAACTTCTTCGGATCGGAAAACGAGCGATCATCTCGTTTCCAAATGTGGGCCATTGGCAACAGCGCTTGCGCCTCCTGACCAGCGGCAGGATGCCAACGCCCGGCCCCCTAAACGGACGCTGGTATGACAGCGATACCCTTCACCTGTGCACCGTGCGCGACTTTGCCGAACTCTCGAAAGAGCAAGGCTTGCTGATCGAACGCGCCATTCCGATTAGCAACGGTGTGCCGGGGGCCCCCTTCGCCAAGAGCGTTTGGGTCGCAAACTGGATGGCTGAAGAAGCTGTATTCTTGCTACAGAAAAAGTGACGCAGCCGTCACTCACCAACCGCCTGCGCATCCCGCTCCCCGGTGCGAATTCGCACAACGCTCTCCAGGTCCACAACCCAGATTTTCCCATCACCGATCTTTCCGGTGCGGGCGGCCTGCGTGATGGCATCCACAGCCGCATCCACGAGGTCCTTTGCAGCGATCACTTCCACTTTCACCTTAGGCAGCAACTTCACTTCGTATTCCGCACCGCGATAAACCTCCGTCTTGCCGCGCTGCCGACCAAAACCCCGCACCTCTGTGACAGTCATGCCAGACAGGCCGGCCTCTTTCAGGGCGTCCATCACGGGATCCAAACGGCTAGGCTTAATGACGGCGGTGACGAGCTTCATGAAGACAGTTACCTAGATCAGAGCAGCTAAGCCGCTCGAACGTCTCATTATGTGCACTGCAACAGGCCCATACGCAATACCGCTCCTTGGAACGCAGCGCACAGGGTATGTTTCACCAAAACATACCCTGATCGCACGATTTTGCGCCAAAACGCACCCAAGCCTGTGCTTTGAGTGAGCGATTGCCAACGGACTTTGGCCTTATCGTTCAACGCACAAAGCGATGCCCATGCCGCCGCCGATGCACAATGTGGCAAGGCCCTTGGACTTCTTGGCCCGCCGCATTTCGTAGAGCAGCGTGGTGAGCACGCGAGCACCGGAAGCGCCAATCGGGTGGCCGATGGCGATCGCCCCGCCATTGACGTTCACGATCTCGGGATCCCAACCCATGTCTTTGTTGACCGCAATGGCCTGCGCCGCAAAAGCTTCGTTTGCTTCAACCAGGTCCAGATCTTTGACCGCCCAACCGGCCCGTTTTAGCGCCGCCTGCGAGGCGGGGATTGGCCCCGTTCCCATGATCGAAGGGTCGCATCCGCGCGAGGCGAAGGCAGCGATCCGCGCCAACGGCTCGATGTTGCGGCGCTTGGCCTCGGCTTCGGTCATGAGCACCAAAACCGCAGCCCCGTCGTTAATGCCAGACGCATTCGCGGCTGTGACCGTGCCGTCTTTTTTAAAGGCCGGCTTCAGCTTTGCGGCATCAGCCAAAGTGGCACCAGCGCGAATGTATTCATCACGGTCAATAGTGGTGTCGCCCTTGCGCCCCTTGACTGTAACCCGTGCGATTTCATCGATGAACCGGCCGGCCTTTTGAGCAACTTCAGCTTTGTTTTGGCTGCCGGTCGCAAACGCATCTTGTTCTTCCCGCGTGATCTGCCATTTCTCAGCCACGTTCTCAGCGGTGATACCCATGTGGTAGCCAAAAAACACATCGGTCAGGCCGTCTTTGATCATCGAGTCCGCGAACTCAAGGCCGCCCATTTTTTGGCCAGCCCGCAGATGTGCCACATGCGGGCTAAGGCTCATGCTCTCCTGCCCGCCTGCCAAGACAATCTGTGCGTCGCCATTGGCGATCTGCTGCATACCCACAGCCACAGCACGCAAGCCAGACCCACAAACTTGGTTCAAGCTCCAGGCTGGGCTTGCGTCAGGCACGCCCGCCGCGCGGGAAGCCTGTCGGGCGGGGTTCATGCCTTGGTTGGCCGTCAGCACTTGCCCAAGCACAACCTCATCAACATCACTGCCCTCAAGGCCAGCCCGTTGCAGCGCCGCAGCCATCGCGGTTCGTCCCAGTTCGTGGGCAGGCACCGAAGCAAAGGCACCATTGAAACTGCCAACAGGTGTGCGAGCGGCGGCGGCAATCACAATGGCGGTCATTCAGTCGATCTCCCCGGGGATGCAACGCGTTGGCGTTCACCACACCGACTCATGCCCGATCGACTGCCAAAATAAAAGGCGAACCAAGACAGTTTGTTGCGATTTTTGCGCATTAGCACAATCCGGTCACCTTGCAATGCGGCCATATTCGGGTGATCTTATATGCAGTGCAGCGCGGGCTGCACCAGCAATGAAGGACAGTCTCCGTGGTCAAGAAATCTGAATCCGCTCCTGTAGGCGGGGAAGACGCCGCGGTAGAGCAGATTGTCATCAAAAAGTACGCGAATAGACGCCTCTACAATACGTCTACCAGCTCATATGTAACGTTAGAACACTTGAGCCAAATGGTAAGAGACGGCTCCGACTTCATCGTTCAAGATGCCAAAACAAACGACGACATCACACGATCGGTGCTAACTCAGATCATCTTTGAACAAGAAAATCGCGGGCAAAACCTCCTTCCGGTTCCCTTCCTGCGGCGGCTTATTCGGTCATACGGCGACCAAATGCAAAGCTTCCTGCCAGGCTATCTCGAAATGAGTATGGAGGCCTTTGCAAAGGGCCAAGACCGTTGGCGCGATCAAATGAATCGAGCCTTCGGCGCGAACCTCGCGGCAGGTGCCTTCGAAGAGCAAGCGCGGCAAAACATGGTCTTGTTTGAACAAGCAATGCGCATGTGGACGCCGTTTGGTGCATTTCCGCCCATAGGCAGCGAAGCTGAAGGTGAAAAAGAAACCACGCAAGGCAGCGAAACCAGCGACAGTTTAGAGGCCCTTCGCGCACAGATGGAAGCAATGCAGCGTCAGTTGGATCAACTGTCGCGAACCCGCAAACCGTAAACAAACCACCCGCTCCAGACCGGCGCGTTGTTTGCATGTCTTTGCGCATGTACGATCGACGCGCCCCTGCTCGCTTGAACGCGCCGCCCATTCCCGGCGGTCGCCGGGCCACGGATCGGTTCACGCAGACTGCAGGTCGACGCGCTTCAGACGCCGCCGCACCCCGCCATAATCTTGCTTTTGCCGCCCAAGTGGCCGCCCAATTGACCCCGGCACCGGCCGTTCAGCGCGCGTACCGAGCCAACTCAAACGTCACACAACGTCGCGTTGGCATAATTCGGGACACCCGCACATGATCCCGGCCCGTCAGCAGTGGCCCTTGGGCCGTGTGCTAGACTTTACGCTGGCGCTCTGCCTCGGCCTTTGGTGTTTGTAAGGGCCGTTTCCCCTTATTGGCTACCAAATTCCACGTCTCTTCTGGCCGAGATAATCGTGACCACAACACCGGCCAGCACGTCCAACAAAGACATAGTCATGATTAAGAAGAAGGTTGTGGTGGCAAACGCCGGGTGAAGCAGAAACGCAACCAGGCAAATGATAAACACGAGCATTGAAAGCGCGTGATTGAAGATCGCCGCTGTCCCGGTGGAGGTGGACTTCAATAACTCAATAAACAAGAGTAACAAGCCAGCCAAAACCAGCCCGTCACCGCGTGTGACTGCCCATTGCACGATTTGATTTGCGCCTGCGACATTGTCCTCGCGCGATGCCATCGGCACGTGGAACCAAATCTGCTCTAGGCCGGCGCGAAACGCCGCTGGATCTGAACCAGCCGCAAAGCCCATAATCGCGTAAATGCCCACAGGAAGTAGAATGAGCGGGAAAATACTAAAAATGACCGCCATGGCCCCCTCTTTCTGAGCACGACCCGCCCCTCCCCGCTGACGCCGATGCGCCTCAGCATGAATTGCGAGTTCGGAAACGTCTGACTGCCGTCTCATAGTACCTCATCTGCCCCTTGCGGATCGCGAGCCCGGCTACGCAACCACATGACACCAAACAAGTCCGAGGCCGTAGCCGCCAAACGCCCAAGGTTAGTATACTTGGAACGGCCTGCACCGCGAGCCCGATGGTTAACATCGATAAACTCAACCGTATAGCCTTCGCGGATCATCAGTGCAGGCATATAGCGGTGCATGTGGTCAAAGTAGGGAAGCGCCAAGAACGCCTCCCGCTTGAAAACCTTAATGCCGGAGCCGGAGTCATCCGCCCCGTCGTTCAGCATCCGTTTGCGAACAGCATTGGCGACCTTTGAACTGATCCGCTTACCGAAATCATCTTGGCGTTTTGCCCGTCGCCCGCCAACCATTCCGATGCTGGCAGGGGCATCAGCGCGGGTTAACGCCGAAATGAGACGTGGAAGGTCTGCGGGATCATTCTGTCCGTCGCCATCGAGTGTCCCGATAATCGGTGCTCGGGCATGCCGCACACCCGTCCGCACCGCACGACTTTGACCGGCATTGGCTCGATGCCCAATGACCCGCAAATTTGGCAAGCTCCGGCAAACTGCGGCCAGCTCGGCGCGGGTGTCATCGCGCGAACAATCATCGACGAAGATCATTTCATACGACCGACCGTCCATGACAATCGCAATCTCGCGCGCAAGGTTAGCCGCATTACCAGCCTCGTCTCGAACGGGAACCACAATGCTAAATTCAATTGCGCCGGACAAAGCTTACCCTAGCCTAGTTGGAAGAAATTGCTTCCGCCGCGCCGTCTTAGAACAGGATTGCAAGGCGAGGAAACCTGTTTGTGCAAATCGCGCGCAGTAGGGATGCTGCAGCTGAGGCAACAAGCCTCGCCCCCTGAAGCCGCTCAAGACAACGCAGCCCTCATTCGCTATGCACCTTGGCGATGACATTTCGCCCTCTGCCCTCCTTGCTCGAACACGACCCCTTAGATCGGCTCGCGCGCTCACGCTTTGCGATCCTGGCCTTGCTCCTCATCGCCATCTTCGCTGCCAGCCAGGGTATGGGCTCAATTCCCGTCCTCGATCGTGACGAAGCGCGCTTCGCCCAGGCCACCAAACAAATGATCGAAACGGGCGACTATGTGCGCATTTTTGTGCAGGACGAACCGCGCAACAAAAAGCCAATTGGAATCCATTGGATTCAAGCCGCGACCGCAAGCCTAACCACCACAACCGAGATCTGGGGCTATCGATTGGCATCGATGCTCGGACTTTGTGCGGCCGTCATTGGCACCTTTTGGGCGGGCAGTTCCCTCGTCGGGCGAACCCCGGCCTTTGCCGGCGCAGCAGTCTTCGCCGTTGGTCTTTTGGCATCAACCGAAGGCATGATCGCCAAGACGGACGCGGCACTTTGCGGCGCTACGGCCTTGGCGATGGCGGCCCTGGCACGTTTGTATGTGGGCCATGGTGGAAAGTGGTCAGCCATCGGTGTTTGGGCAGCGATTGGCGCGGGCATTCTGCTCAAGGGCCCGGTGACCGCGATGACAGTTGGGCTTGCCGTTTTGGCCCTCTGTTTTTGGGAAAGGCGATGGGGTTGGTTGCGGCCCCTGGGGCACTGGGCCGGGCCACTTGTAGCGAGTGTGATTGTTCTGCCCTGGATGATCGCCATTGGACTGGCCACAGATGGGACGTTCTTCGCCCAGGCCTTGGGCGGTGACCTCGGCCCGAAAGTCGCGGGCGGCCACGAAGGCCACGCGGGCCCCCCAGGGTATCACCTCTTGCTGGCCCCCTTACTTCTGTTCCCTGCCACCGCGCTTTTGCTGCCGGCAGCGAAAATAGCGGCATCGGCAGTCCGATCACCGCGCGCAGAGCCCGAAAGTGCGGGCGCGCGCTTCTTACTGGCTTGGATTATCCCGACGTGGCTTGTATTTGAGATTCTACCCACGAAGCTCGCCCACTACACGCTCCCCACGTATCCTGCCATCGCCCTCCTCGCGGGCATGGCCCTTTTTGCTGTCGTCGCAAAACCTTGGCCTAAGCGCCTTGCCTCTGCAGGCGTGTTTTTGCTGGCTGGCGCTGGTCTGATTGCCATCGCTGCGGCAATTGCCACTTACATGCCTGGCGATGCCATCGCTGACGAGCGCCGGGCCGTCCAAGCGGCACTGGTGGGAGGCGTGGGCATCGTTGTCGCTGTGGGCGGCTTTCTCGCCTCCCGCACCGCTGCAACAATGCTCGCCATGCTCCTAGCGACGGGCTTCGTGAGCCTTTACGGCCTTCGCGAACGGCTCCTGCCAGAGGCCCGCGAACTCTTAGTAAGCGACCAGGCAAAACGCGCCCTCTCCCGCGCAATTCCTGATTGGAGAGATGCCCCGAGCGGCACAGTGATTATCGTGGGGTATCGCGAGACCAGCCTCGTATTTGAGACAAAAACGGATGTGCGACTAATGTCTGCAGAGCAAGCGGCGCACCTGGCACAGGCAGACGACGTGGCGATCGTAAATGAAACAACCGAGTCGCTCGCCGCAATGAACGACGGCCTTTTAGCACGCGGCCTCGTATTCACCTCGGTCGGACCGCCCGTAACCGGCCTGAACTATTCCAACGGCGATCAAACCGTTCTTCAGCCAGGCCGGATCGAGCTCAGGCCAAACTAAGCCGCGTTGGCGTGATCGGTCTTATCGTTGCGTGCGCCATTGGCTGCGGCGCTTGCTTCAGCGGCCAGAATATAGCGGTCGTCCTCGTCGCGCGCGACATAGCCACCAGCCCGCAAAGTCTCCAAGATTCGATAGGCGGTGGTTCGCGGCAATCGAGCCCTGCGCGCCGTTTCGGTGACTGTCAGGCCACGGCTGTTTGACAACACAGCCAAAGCTTCAAGCCCACGCAGCAATGCGCGAATAGGACGAACAGGTTCCAACGAACCAGGCTGCATGGCTATCCTCCAGTCAAACGGAACCAAACCATAGCGAGTGTATGGATCGCTTTCCACATCCAGAGATGGCACCAAAACGCCGTTCGTCTAGTCGTTGCTGCGAAAAATTAGCTGCCTTCCGCAGACGCAGGCGGCACCCGGCGCACAAGCCCGCGCCAGAATAAGAAGACCCAGAGGATCGGCCGCGCAAACACGCCAAACATGTGTTGCGCCGGCGTGCGCGCCGACTTGACTGCAAATCGTGCAAGCCCCTGCGCCTCACGTCGTCCCTTAGCCGCTTTTCGCGCCGCACTGAACCTCACACCGGAGGCCGCCGGTTGCAGCAAAACCGCACCGCCTGCCTCGACCGCACGCCGACACAGATCCAGATCCTGACCGTCTGTCGCGTATCCCTCGTCGAACGCGCCGAGTTCGCTGAAATCAGACCTGGGAATCAACATCAGCGCACCAGAGACCGCTGCAACCCGGATCGGATCCTGGCCCGCCATTAAACTGTCTGGTGGAACTTTCCGACCCAAGCGCTTCGCCGGTGGGCTTTGCGTGCCCGGCAAGCCAAGCGCAATTGACGCAGCCGCCCAAGCAGTCAGCGCGCCGCCGCGCGCGCCGCCTTGCTCGCGCCCATCTGTGTCGGTCAAGCGGCCACCGATAATCCACGGCGAACGCGCACCGCCCCCCGCAGCCACCATGCGCTCAACCGCGCCACGCTGCACCACCACGGTCGGATCCAAAAACAACAGCCACCGCCCGCGCGCCTTGGCAGCACCAAGATTGAGGCCCGCCGCTCGCCCGATATCGCCGTGACCTTGCACCAAGACTACGTCGCGCCGATCGGCCTGTAACGCCCGCAAAGCCGAAGAAACGGCAGCGGGGTTGGCGTTGTCCACCACGATCAGCTCGTCAATCCATGGCTCGCCCATGAGGCTGCGCAGACACAACTCCAACGGCTGCCCCGTATGCCGTGTCACGACGATCGCGCTGACACGCACGTCCGGCTCCACGCGCTGGGCGCGCTCGCGGGATGCCTTAGGGTCCACGCCCTTTACTCCTATGACAGAACCGCGATCATGCAATCTGACCGCCAGTCTCGTAAAGCGGCCTTTCAGCAGATCTCGGCACTTTTCGCAGGATTTCTAGAGTGACCTGCCACTAACGCACAGTCGTATGCACATAAGCAGCGAACGCAGCGTCTTCCCCGTCCAGATTGGCCAGCACATAACTGCGAAAGTCAGCCTTTTTCAGCCACCAATCCAGATAGTCAGCCCAAGATTGCCAGCGACGTGCGGCACCACCTTTAGCGCCAGGTTCGTGCAGCAAAATGAAGGCTCTCTCAAACAACGCAATCAGCATTTCATAATACACCCGTCTCTTTTGCGCCTGGACAGGTGTCAGCGATGCTGGGTCGACACTCTCGCTCAACAAATCAAGGTCCGGATTGGCGAGCACTGCCCCCAAGAACGCCGAATACTGCTGCGAGAGTTGGACGTAAATTTCATCTTCGCGCTGTTCGATTTCTTTGAGTTCATTGCGCCGCTCGGCCCGCATTTCGCGCCAGATCGCAAGGAGCGCCACCGGCAACCCCAAAACAGTCACAAGGTAGGAGGAGAACTCCCAGAGTTGCAGCAGCTTGTCATTCATGGGCCACTCTACGCCCATGAGCCCCTGTTTGCATCCCTCTCGACGCGGTGGATGTGCGCCGGCCGATCGCTTAGTATCACCCGCATGCAATGCTAGGTGTCGAGGGGGAGCCGCACATGCACACTCATGAGGACCGTGACCGCCACCTGTTTGGCCCAGGCCCGAAAAGAATTTTGAGCCTCGACGGAGGTGGCATAAGGGGGCTCATTACCCTCGGGATGTTGGCACGCGTTGAAGAGCTGCTGCGCAACCGTCAGCCCCCCGAAAAGCAAGCGAGCTTTGTTCTATCGGACTATTTCGATCTGATCGCAGGCACTTCCACCGGGTCAATCATTGCGACTTGGCTTGCATTGGGCAATTCGGTAGCAAGCGCTCAGTCCCTATATGACGAAGTCGGACCAACGGTGTTTTCGCAACCGCGCCTTGCAGGTCAGTTTTTCTGGTCCAAGTTTGATCACGCAGCCTTGGAATCCATCCTCGAAGACCGGTTGAGCACGCTGACGTTGAACTCCGTGGCCCTCAAAACAGGCCTGCTCATCACCTGCAAGCGCGTCGATACCGGATCGGCATGGGTTTTGTCGAACAACCCAAAGGCCCCCTATTGGAAGTACGACCAATTCCGCCCACTCAATCGCCTCGTGCGCGCATCCACCGCCGCCCCATCGTTTTTCGCGCCTGCCAGATTGGACATTGGCAATGGCGACACCGGGCTCTTCCTGGACGGTGCCATGGGTGGCCAGAACAACCCCTCATTGGCTGCATTCATCCACAGCACCGCGGTCGAACTTGGGATTAGCTGGCCGACCGGCGATCAAAACCTTTACATCCTAAGTCTTGGCACCGGCTATCATCGCCCGGCCCAAGACACAAAGCGCTTCCTGGGCAAGATTGCAGCTCGGCAAGCCGTTGATGTGCTCCAGGCCCTCATTCACGAAACATCCATCACAGCGGTGACGATGCTCCAAGCCGTGTCCACGCCGACCCAGCCATTCCAAATCAATACAGAAATTGGCGGCTTGGAAAAAACCCTCTTGAGCGGGTCAAACCTGCTGTCCTTCGAGCGCTTTGACCCGCCCATCAGCGGCGAAGGCCTCACCCAAGGTTTGGGCCTCCCCTACACCGACGGGCAAATCAGAAACCTGCTGCGAATGGACAATGCCCAAAAGGCAAACCGCGCCAGATTGACCGAAATCGGCAAAGCAGCAGGTGCACAAATCGCTGAAGCCGCTTTGCCGAAAGCCTTCGACATCTAAGCGCCTTAGGCCCGAAGGTCTGGCGGCAAGGCTTCCGATCTCAAGAGTGCCGCCGCCTCGTCCAAGGACATAAACACCTGCGCCTCGCCGCCAAGGCGGCGCAGCGCCACTTTGCGTTCTTCTTCTTCTTTGCGACCAACCACAGCAATCACCGGCGTTCGCGCCAACGAATGCTCGCGCACCTTGAAGTTGATTTTCTCGTTGCGAAGATCGAGGTCCACCCGCAGCCCCGCCGCGCGCAAACGCGAGGCCACTTCAGCGGCATAATCATCAGCATCACTTGTGATCGTCGCTACGACAACCTGAACCGGCGACAACCAAAGCGGGAAAGTGCCGGCGTAATTCTCAATCAAAATGCCAATGAAGCGTTCAAACGATCCCAAGATCGCCCGGTGCAGCATCACAGGGCGGTGCTTTGCGCCGTCTTCGCCGACGTATTCCGCCCCAAGTCGCTCCGGCAAAACATAATCCAATTGAATTGTGCCGCAGGTCCATTCCCGCCCGATTGCGTCCTTCACGATAAAGTCAAGCTTCGGTGCATAAAAGGCCCCGTCGCCCGCAGCGATAACCGGCTCGATCCCCGCCATGCGCGCGGCATTCGCCATCATCCCTTCTGCCTTATCCCAAAACGCTTCGCTTCCGGCGCGCTTTTCTGGACGCGTCCCTAGCGCGACATGGCTGGCTGTTAGATCGAAGTCGCCATGCACAACCCGCACAAGTCGGATGAAGTCCGCGACCTCTTGTTCAATTTGATCTTCGCGGCAGAAGATGTGGGCATCGTCTTGCGTGAACGCGCGAACCCGCATCAAGCCATGTAATGAGCCGCTCGGTTCATAGCGATGGCACGCGCCAAACTCGGCCATCCGGATCGGCAACTCGCGGTAGCTGCGTTGGCCGAATTTGAAGATCTGGACATGGCCAGGGCAGTTCATCGGCTTTAGCGACAGCGTTTCTTCTTCGACCGTCTCACAGACAAACATGTTTTCGCGGTATTTTTCCCAGTGCCCGGACTTTTCCCAAAACACCCGGTCCAGCACTTGCGGCGTCTTCACCTCAAGATATCCAGCCGCATCGAGACGGCGACGCATATAGGCTTCAATAACCCGCCACAGTGTCCAGCCCTTTTCGTGCCAGAACACCATGCCGCGGCCTTCTTCCTGCATGTGGAACAGGCCCTGTTGGCGCCCAATACGGCGATGATCGCGTTTCTCAGCTTCCTCCAGGCGATGCAGGTGCTCAGCAAGCTGCTTTTCGTCCGCCCAGGCCGTGCCATAGATGCGCTGCAGCTGCGGGTTTTTTGGATCACCCCGCCAATAAGCGCCGGCCAGCTTCATCAGCTTGAACGCCTTGCCGAGCCGCCCCGTGCTCGGCAAATGCGGCCCCCGGCACAGGTCTTTCCAATCTTTGCCCTGGCGATAGACCGTGATCGCTTCCCCCTCGGGTATGATGTCGTCGATGATCTGGGCCTTGAACGTTTCGCCGATGCTGTTGAAGTGAGAAATTGCATCTTCGCGATTCCACACTTCACGCTGGATCGGCAGGTCCGCGTCTACGATCGCCTTCATCCGGGCTTCGATCTTCTCAAAATCGTCGGTGGAGAATTTCTCCTCGCGGAAAAAGTCGTAGTAAAACCCGTCATCCACCGTCGGGCCGATCGTCACTTGCGTGCCAGGAAACAGCTCCTGCACCGCTTGCGCCAGCACGTGCGCCGCATCGTGGCGCAGCACTTCCAGCCCATCGGCGCTGTCGCGCGTCACAAGCTCCAGTTTCGCATCGCCCTCAAGGGGGCGCGATAAATCCCACCAGCCGCCGTCCACTTTGGCCGCGACGCACTTCTTGGCCAGGCCCTTGGAGATGCTCTCGGCGATCGCCAAGGGCGTGACGGCGTCGTCAAACTGGCGCTGCGCGCCATCGGGAAAGGAGATCGTGATCATGGCTCAGTCCTGCGACAGGGAAGCAAAAAAGGGGGAAAGGGCGGAGCGGAAATTGGGCTGCGTGTGCGCGTTCCAATGCCACGCATCGGGAAACTCGACATAGGTGACCGGCGCGCCTCGGCGCTCCAGGTCCGCCGCGAGCGCGCGCGCCAGGCGTGTCGGGAGCACCGAGTCTTCGCCTGCGCCGATCACCAATACCGGCCCGCCAAAGCGTGCCGCGTCCGCCGCCACGTCATAGCCCGCAAGGCTTGGAGCGATATTGGCCCGCACGATGGGCTTGGCGTACCAGGGGGTCCAGGCCGCCGCCACGGAAGCCGCATCCCGCGCGGTGGTCTCCAGAACCAGTGCGGCCGCCTCCGGCGTCTGCGAAGCCATCCGCGCACAGACGAACCCACCCAGCGAGTGCCCCCAGAACACCAAGGGCCGGTCGCCCGCCAGCGCCGTTACCTGCGCGCGCACAATTGGCAAGGCTGCCTCGAAGGCAGCTGCACTAACCTCACCCGTGGAGTCGCCATAGCCCGGATAGTCAAACACCACCGCCTCGCCCCATTGCAGGCCGCGATTGGCGTACATATCCGCTGAATTGTAGCGGTCCCCCGCGTTTCCAGGGCACATCACGAAGAGCGGCCCGTCAGCCGCCCGATGCAGCGCACTAAAGCGGCTGTAGGCAATCTGACCATGTGGGGCCGGCCAGAACCCATCCCGCAGCAGGTATTCCACCGGAGTCCAGCTCGGCCGGTCAATTGCAAATCGAACAAAGACGCCCCCGGTTATGTCGTCGGGGGACACGCGAACGAACTCAGCGAGGGCAGGATCCACGATCTCGAGCCACCGGCGCTGCATTTCCGCCTGGCTGGCGGCCACCGTATCGTGTGCCCGCTCCGGCGGCGCAAACACCGTCTCTTCATCGATCGTCATCTGCACGCACCCGCCTAGGCTGAGCGCGGCGGCGATCGCCATTATCAAACGCATCATGGCTGTTCCTCAGGAGGCGGGCGGTATCCCCCTCGCCAATCGCCATAGCCCCAGGGGGCATACCAGCGCGCTTCGGATCTGGCCTGGGGTGCTGGATCATAGCCCCAGCTGCCCCCCGGCCGGCACCGGCAAATGCGCGCCAAGCCCATCCAACCTCCCGCCCACGCGCCGTGCCGCGCCACCGCGTCACATGTAAAATCGGCGCAAGACGGCAAATGCCGACAGCGGCTCAAAAGACTGAGCGCCGGAGACGCTGTCGCCTTATAAAGCCGGATCACGCCGATCACGAAGCGGGAGGGCCAACGCTGGGCCATGGTCTACTTCAAAGGAGGAAGGGAACCCCGGGATCTTGCACGCTGCCGCTGCGGCGCGCCCGGGAGACGAGCGCCGCCGGCTTCAATTAGTGCAAGTCAAGACGGTGCGAAGCAA
>JBMOEW010000015.1:0-61589 GCA_049314555.1 Caulobacterales bacterium | reverse complement strand
AACACCGGACAAATCGCTTGCTACAAAAATCGGACATATCCCGTGTCACCGACAATCACACTGCCCGTCGCTGACACACGACGTGCACGGTGCTAGGCTCCCGTTATGAACCTGTACGATCGCTATGTCCTGCCTTGCCTGATCGGCTGCGCGTGCGGTGCAAGACCCATCCGCAAACAGCGCGAAAAAATAGTCCCCCAAGCGCGTGGTGTGGTGCTGGAGCTGGGTTTCGGGGCTGGCCACAATTTGCCGTTCTATCAAGGACGCCAAGTCACTCAGATCTACGGCCTTGAACCCTCGCGCGGCATGTTAAGGCGCGCCACCAAAGCGCTAAATGCCACGCCAATCCCCGTCACCATCCTGCAGGAAACCGCAGAGGCCCTCTCGCTAGGACCCGCCTCAGTAGACACCGTCCTTGTCACCTATTCCCTGTGCACCATCCCAGACCCGATCAGCGCCCTTGCGGCGGCAAAATCGGCGCTGAAGCCGGGTGGCCAGCTCCTGTTCTGCGAGCATGGACACGCGCCGGATGCATCGGTGGCCCGCGCCCAGGCGCGCATCGAACCGTTTTGGTCCGTGATCGGCGGCGGCTGCCACCTCACCCGCGACATCCCGGCATTGATAAGCGGGGCAGGCTATCGCATCGACCACCTCGATACGATGTACCTGCCCAACTCACCGAAATGGGCCGGCTTCAACTATTGGGGCCAAGCAACGCCAGCCTAGGCTTACCCGCCAGACATCGTGAAGGCATTCAGCTTGTTGCCGTCCGGATCGCGAAAATACGCGGCATAGAAGCCTTCGCCCCGCGCCCCCGGCGGGCCTTCACACACAGCACCCATCTCCCGCGCAAGGGCATAAAGACGATCCACCTGAGCCGCATCCTTGGCTTGGAATGCCACCATCACGCCATTGCCGACGCTTGCGGGCTCGCCGTTGAACGGCTTGGTCAAGCCGATTCCGGCAGCCCCGCCAGGTTCGCCCCAGGCAATTGCGCCGGGCCATTCCATCATTCGGCCAAAACCCATTTCTTTGGCGATGGCGTCATAAAACACCGCGGCCTTTTCCAGGTCGTTCGTGCCCAAAGTGACGTAACCGATCATCGAATCCTCCTTCGTTCGCATCGACCCGATACCAAGAACATAAGACGAACATAATCCCAAAAGTTCGCCGTTAAAGCTCATTTGCTCTTTTTTCATGCGCCTATTCCGCTACGGCACCTTCGACAAACCCCATCCACAGCGCTACCTACCTCTCGCAGACAGAAATCCCCGGGAGGATCCCATGCGTGAGCACCTGAAATTCTACATCGATGGCCAATGGGTAGACCCCGTCACGCCGCGCACCCACGACGTCATCAACCCCGCCACGGAAGAGCCGATCGCCCGCATCTCCCTGGGATCGCAAGCCGATGTGGACAAGGCCGTGGCAGCGGCCAAGCGCGCCTTCGATAGCTTCTCCCAGACCACGATCGCCTATCGCACCGAGCTGCTGCAAAAAATCATGGCCGCCTATCAAGGCCGAATGGGCGACATTGCCTCGTCCATCTCCCAGGAAATGGGCGCCCCCATGTGGCTCGCGAACGCCGCGCAAGGCCCCGCCGGTTTGGGTCAATTCATGGGCACCCTCAATGCCCTGAAGGACTACCCCTTCGAATACATGATGGGCGCCACCAAAATCGTGCGCGAGCCGATCGGCGTTTGCGGCTTCATTACCCCCTGGAATTGGCCGATGAACCAGATCGCCTGCAAAGTCGCGCCCGCGATCGCAGTAGGCTGCACGATGGTGCTGAAGCCCTCCGAAATGGCTCCGCTGGACGCCATCATCCTGGCCGAAATCATGCACGAAGCGGGTGTCCCGCCGGGCGTGTTCAACCTGGTCAACGGCGATGGCCCCGGCGTCGGCCAAGCGCTGTCTACGCACCCAGATGTGGACATGATGAGCTTCACCGGCTCCACCCGCGCCGGGGTGATGGTCCAGAAATCATCCGCCGATACCGTCAAGCGCGTTGCCCTGGAACTCGGCGGCAAAAGCCCGAACATCGTCCTTGATGACGTAGACCTCGAAAAAGCCGTGGCACAAGGCGTGGGCTCGATGTTCACCAACTCCGGCCAAAGCTGCAACGCCCCCTCGCGCATGTTTGTGCCCCGCGCGATGCACGATAAGGCCGCAGAAATTGCCGCAGCTGTCGCCAAGGCCACCAAGGTCCAAGACCCCGCAACCGCTGAAAAAGGCGCAATCGGGCCGCTGGCCAATGCCAACCAGTTCGCCAAGGTTCAAGCCCTGATCCAGAAAGGGATTGACGAGGGCGCAACGCTGATGGCCGGCGGCGTCGGCCGACCGGACGGCTTCAACCGCGGCTACTTCGTCCGCCCCACCGTGTTCGCCAACGTCACCAACGACATGACCATCGCGCGGGAAGAAATCTTCGGCCCGGTCCTCGCCATCCTCCCCTACGACAGCGAAGAGCAAGCGATACAAATGGCCAACGACACCGTCTACGGCCTGTCAGGCTATGTGCAGTCTGGCAACGTTGATCGCGCCCGCGCGGTGGCCAAGAAAATCCGCGCCGGCAACATTCACGTCAACGGCGCAGGCATGGACATCGGCGCGCCCTTCGGCGGCTACAAGCAATCGGGCATTGGCCGGGAATGGGGCAAATACGGCCTCGAAGAGTTCCTGGAGATCAAGGCCGTGCTCGGCCACGGCTAAGCCAGCGCGCACACATCCCGGCGGCGCGTTTGCACGCCGCCGGGACTGGTGGAATACGGCGCCAAAAGCCAATTTCCAACCGTTCCCCGATTTGGCATCATCCCCAGGCTCGACCGCGTTGCGCCCAGCAGGAGGGTAGCTCATGCGCGAATTGGCGGTGGTCGGGTGTGAAAGACCTCAACAGCAGCCGACTGTGCCGCCAGCAAGCGCATCAAGCACTTTGCCGGACGGGTTTCCGCAGAGCGACCTTACTGCACGAAGCGCCGAATGCATTGTGTATCTTGCCCTAGCCCGGGAGGCCAATGCGACCCCCGGCAGTCATGACGCGCCGATCATGCAGCAGTCTTCAAACCAATGGCGCGCCTCGCTGCAGTATGGTGCCGGCCTGACCGAACAAGAGATCCAACAGTTGGTGGGAAGCACGGTGAACATCTTGGCCGCCACCCCAATGATCCAACGCGACGCCGCCGCCGCATGGTGCGTCGAGAACGCTGCCGAGCCTGATCCCAGCTGATCGCGCGCGTTCATCTTGTGCTAACCATATGTTTTACAACACCTATTCACCGGCTCTTAGGAACAGCCGTGCTAAACACCTGCGATCGCCCAAGACCCGCAGGACCCACCATGTCATTCGCCCTCTCCGCCGTTCAGGACGAAACCACCCCGGCCAACGCCGCCTGGCGTCCGGTCCAACTGGCGTTTAACCCGGCCACAGGGTCGTATGAACTGTGCACCCTGGATGGCATGGTTGTGGCCAACGATGAGCAGCCTCCGGCAGAAACACCTGTCGCGGCATCGGAAATCGTCGAAGACGAATTTCACTACGACATGCTGGGTTGGGTTGCCCTTGGGGGCCCGGCCTGGGGCAATATCTTCAACGGCCCCAACGCGCCCGCGGGCTTTGATGCGCGCCCCGGCGCACTGGAAGGCATCTCGGGCCTCAGCCAAGCGGCCTGGACCCCTGCAGTGCGGGCCAATTGCCCCACCGTGCAGGAAGGGCTTGCACTTTACGCCTGATGGCTGCTCAACCGTGCGTACAGACAACGGCACGGAAAGGCACACGCCATGGCCGACAAATCCTATCGCAAACGCAAGCTCGGCAATCGCGAACTAAAGCCAGATACCCTGATGATGGGCTATGGCTACGATCCAAGCCTGTCGGAAGGCTCGCTCAAGCCGCCGCTGTTTTCCACCTCCACTTTTGTGTTCAAGTGCGCTGAGGACGGTAAAAACTTCTTCGCGACGCTCCAGGGCAGACGCCCCCTCGGGCCAAACGAAGAGCCAGGCCTTGTCTACTCGCGCTTCAACAACCCCAACCTGGAAGTGCTGGAAGATCGCCTTGCCATCTGGGACAGAGCCGAAGCAGCCCTCGCGTTCGCTTCCGGCATGGGGGCGATCTCCACCGTTCTCTGGGCCTATCTGCGCCCCGGCGACGTCGTCTTGCAAAGCCAGCCGATTTATGGCGGCACCGAAACCCTGATTGACAAAGTGCTTTCCGAGTTTGGCATTCAGCAGGTCAGCTTTTTCGTCGAAGATGGCGTCAAGGGCATGAAGGCTGCCATGGCCAAGGCCCAAAAGCTGGGCCGCGTTGGCCTGATCTTCTTGGAGACCCCGGCAAATCCCACCAACGGCCTGGTCG
The DNA here is from genome assembly GCA_049314555.1 of Caulobacterales bacterium. Lineage (GTDB taxonomy): Bacteria > Pseudomonadota > Alphaproteobacteria > Caulobacterales > Aquidulcibacteraceae > REEB509. The sequence continues at coordinate 57,238 of JBMOEW010000015.1, read as the reverse complement.
ACATCGCCGCCGCCCGAGACCTTTCAGACGAACTCGAAACCGCCGATGGCAAGCGCCCCCCGGTGGTGGTGGACAACACCATGCTGGGCCCGGTGTTCTCGACGCCGCTGGAACACGGGGCGGACATCATCGTCACGTCCCTCACAAAGTACGTGGGCGGCCATTCAGACTTAATCGCCGGCGGTGCCTCCGGCTCCAATGCCATGATGCTGCCGGTCCGCAAGATGCGTTCCACGCTTGGCACGATGCTGGACCCACACACCGCATGGCTGCTGATGCGCTCGCTTGAAACCCTCAAGCTGCGCATGGAGGCCTCCGCCAAGGGCGCAGCCAAAGTGGCCCGCTATCTGAAAGAGCATCCGAAAGTCGAAAGCGTTTGGTTCCTGGACTTTCTACCTAAGGATCACGTTGATCGCGAGCTCCACGAACGCCAAAACTCCTCTGCCGGTTCCACCTTCAGCTTTGAGGTCAAGGGCGGTGAGAAAGAGGCCTTCGCCCTGCTTGATCGCCTGCAGGTGATCAAGCTGGCGGTGAGCCTCGGCGGCACCGAAACCCTGGCCTCCCACCCCGCCGCCATGACCCACTCCGGCATGCCACAACCGGACCTGAAAAAGCTGGGGATCACGCCGGCACTGATCCGCATCTCCATTGGGGTGGAAGATCCAGACGACTTGATCGCAGATCTGAAACAGGCCCTGGAGGCGGTGTGACCGTCAACCTCGAAGCCGAAGTCCAGCGTGCCGGCACATTGCGCCTTGCCGGTCGCTGGGCTGAGGCCGTGGCGGCTTATCACGCCATCCTCGCCCACCGACCAGACTTGCTGAACTGCTGGTACAATCTGGCTTTCTGTCTGCGCCGCGCCGGCCTACCAGAAGCTGCCCTCAAGGCCTACCAAGAAGCCCTTGATCGCGGCATAAAGGAACCAGAGGAAGTGCGCCTCAACCGCGCCGTCATCTTGCTCGATGACCTGCACCGAGACCAAGAGGGAGAAGCAGAGCTGCACATGGCGCTCACGCATGACCCCGATTACGCCCCGGCCTTGATGAACTTGGCAAACCTCGCCGAAGACCGCGGCCGTCGCGCCGTCGCCCTTTCCACCTACGAGCGGATCTTGGCGCTGCCCGGCGCACCGCATGAAGCATTGGCGCGCTATTTAAGCTTGAAGGGCGCAACCGGCGTCTCCGACCCCCTGATCCAACAGGCAGCAACCGCGATAAACGCGCCCCACGTGCAGCCAGAAGATAAGGCAAGCCTGGCCTTCGCCATGGGCAAGGCCCTTGATGTCGCCGGCGATTACCCCAACGCCTTCGAGGCCTATGCCCTGGCCAATCGCATCGCGCGGGCCATGACGCCGCCCAACCAGCGCTACAACCCATCCGCCCACGAACAATTGATCGATGCGATCATCGAAGCCTTCCCGAAGGCCGAACAACCGCCGGACCCACACGCAAGCAAACCCGAATTGGTCTTCATCTGCGGGCTGTTTCGGTCTGGGTCCACCCTGTGCGAGCAAGTCGTTTCCGGCCACCCCCGCATCACCCCTGGCGGCGAACGCCCCACCTTGCCACGGCAGGTCGCCACGACCTTGGCCCCCTTCCCACAGCGCATCGCGGCCCCAGACCTCGCCGCCGTAAGAGCCACCTACCTCAACGAGACCACCACCCTCTTTCCTAACGCCGACATCCTCACCGACAAACGGCCCGACAATTTCTTGTATATCGGCCTGATCAAGCGCCTCTTCCCCAGCGCCCGCATTGTCCACACCGTGCGTCAGGCGAAGGATAACGCCCTCTCGCTGTACTTCTTGAACCTCGACGCCAGCATGAGCTACGCTCAAGACCTAACCGACATCGCCCACTACATCGGCCAGTATCGTCGCCTCATGGCGCACTGGCAGGTGTGTTTTCCCCAAGATCTGGTGGACTTTCACTACGACGATTTCGTCCAGGCCCCCCGCCAAGCCATGGAGCCCATCTTGCGCACGCTTGGCCTCGATTGGAACGACCAGCTCCTAAGCTTCCACGAGCGCGTAAACCGGGTCCGCACCGCCAGCGTATGGCAAGTGCGCGAGCCGCTTTACACGCGATCGTCCGGCCGCTGGCAAAACTATACAGCGCACCTGCAGGCCCTGGCGGGACTTTAGCGCGCATCGACACCAACGCCCGCGGGGTGCATATCTTCCGCACGTATCTGGAGGCGACGGCATGAGCGACGGCACAATCACCAGCCCCAAATGGCCAGACCCCCAAAGCATCGACCTCAGCGCTTTCAATCCTGGCGCGCCGGAGCTGTTCCGCGACAATGCGTGGGCCCCCTATTTCGCCCGGCTTCGCAAGGAAGCGCCTGTCCATTACTGCCATGAAAGCGCGGTCGGCCCCTATTGGTCCATCACCCGCTTCAAAGACATTATGGCGGTGGATACCAACCATCATGACTTTTCTTCGGACGCCTTCCGCGGTGGCATCACGCTCCGCGACTTCGACCAAGACTTTGTCTTGCCGATGTTCATCGCGATGGACCCGCCCAAGCACGACGAACAACGCAAAGTCGTCCAGCCGATCGTTGCCCCCACCAACCTCAAAAACTACGAAGGCCTGATTCGCGAGCGCACCTGCATGGTGCTCGACGCCCTCCCGAGAAACGAAACCTTTGACTGGGTCGACCGGGTTTCCATCGAACTCACCACGATGATGCTGGCCACCCTGTTCGACTTTCCGTTTGAAGAACGCCGCAAGCTGACGCGCTGGTCCGATGTGGCCACCGCTATGCCCGGCGGCGGCGTGATCGACACCGAAGAAGAACGCCGAATGGAATTGCTGCAATGCGCCGACGCGTTTGCAAACCTCTGGAACGAGCGCATCAACGCCCCACCCCGCGGCGATCTGATCTCGATGCTGGCGCACGGAGAAGCCACCCGCGACATGGGCCGCATGGAGTTCTTGGGCAATTTGGTGCTGTTGATTGTGGGCGGCAACGACACCACCCGAAACTCCATGACCGGCAGCGTCTATGCCCTGCAACACCTGTTCCCGCAGCAAGGCCAAAAGCTGCGGGCCAATCCGGCCCTGATCGAAAGCATGGTGTCAGAGATCATCCGTTGGCAAACGCCCCTGGCCTATATGCGCCGAACTGCGGTGCGCGATGTGGACATGCACGGTCAGACCATCCGCGCCGGCGACAAAGTGGCGATGTGGTATCTGTCGGGCAACCGCGACGAAACTGAGATCGAAAACCCCAACGACGTGATCATCGACCGCGAGCGCCCGCGCCATCATTTGTCGTTTGGCTTTGGCATCCACCGCTGCGTCGGCAATCGCCTGGCAGAGCTTCAACTCAAGATCCTGTGGGAAGAAATCCTCAAGCGCTTCGAGCGGATCGAGATCCTCGACGAACCCCGCCGCGTGATGTCGTCCTTCGTGCACGGATACGAAACGCTGCCGGTCCGGATCCCGGGCTAGGGCAAGCGCCAATCAAATCTGGAGGCCGGGCCTGGAATTGAACCAGGGTGCTTGGATTTGCGGTCCAAGGCGTAATCTCTCCGCCACCCGGCCATGCTCCAAATCTACAACACTTAACGCTAAGACTTCCAAAAAAAACACGGTAAATCAAGGGAAACCATAAGCGCTGTGGCCGGTCAAAGGGTCGCTAGCGCTGCATCCGCGGCCGCTGGGCAACGATAGGTCCACGCCGGGTCTGCGCAGAAATCCGGCCACCGCCCCTCGGCCCGCCAATACTGAGTCAAACCATTGTGCGTCATCAGCTGCAAATAGCGCGGATCGCGCACCAACGCCGCCGCCGCTGGCACCGCCGCCAAATCCGCCGCAAACACCGCAGCAGACCCCGCCTCCGGCCCCAAAGTTTGGGCCAAACCAAACGCCCCTTCGGTATCCCCAAGCACCGCCATCATCAGCACCGCATCATCAAGCAACGCGGGCTCCTTGGCCGCCGCCTGACGCCATGTTGCCAGCGCCGTTGGCCGCGCCACAACCGAGCGCAAACCTTCCGCCGTCGCGCGAAACCGCGCCACCGTATCGGCGTCCACATCGCTTGGCACCACTGCGGCGGACAACAGCGCGTCGACAGCCGCAAAGTCCCGGTCAAACAGCGCAAACAACACCCGCGAGTTCCACACCGTAGGATTGGGCGACGAACGCGCCTGCGCCAATAGCGCCCGCGCTTGCTGTCCTTCGCCCAGGGCCTCTAGCGTCCAGATCAACAGCAATTGCGGATCGAGCGGATCAAGCCCCCGCGCGGCCTCCAGATCCATCCGTGCCGCCCGCAGATACCCCAGCGAAGACAAGACCCGCGCCCGCGCCCGCAACACGGCCGCATCGTTCGGCGCGGCAGTGACTGCCCGATCAAGCCAAGCCAGCCTCGCCCCCCAAGCATCCGGCGGCTCCAAACCGGCCCGAACGGCCAGCGCATAGGCATTGTTGGCGTCCAAGGCCAACGCCCGATCCGCGCTTTCCCCCGCCGATACCCGCAGACGCGCAGCCCGCGAACCAGAAACCGTGGCCGTGTTTGCCAGGCGATCCCCGAGGATAAGCTGCGCCCCCGCCAATTCGGCCCAGGCCCGCGCAAAGCTGGGCGCGATCGCCACCGCCTGGGACAACACCTCGATGGCGTGCTCAAGATCCGCTGTGGACCGCCGCAGCCGCGCCTCGCGCCCCTCATAATAGAGGCTCATGGCCTGCGATGGCACCGCCTCTAAGGCGCTGGTCATCGTCAGCATCGACTGCCCAACCCCGCGCACCCCCAAAATGTGCGCCGTCACCGCCCGCGCGATATCCTGCTGCATCCCGCGCGCGTCCCCCAAGGGAGCGGCGAACTCGTCGGCCCACACAACCGCGCGCCCATTTTGGCTCAGCTGCGCAGACACCTCCAACGTGTTGGCCTGCAGCCTCACCACCCCGTCCAGCACATACGCAGCGCCCAGCCGGCGCGCAGCGTCCCGCTTTTCTGGCCCAGAAAAGAAAAAACTCGACCCCCGCGCCGCCACCCGCAAGCCTGGCGTTTCCGCAAGGCTCATGATGATGTCGTCTGCAAGCCCCGCCGCCACGGTTTGTGTGTCGGCCGCCCCATCCGCCGCTTCAAACCGCAAAACCGCCACCAACGGCGTCGCGGGCGACTTGGGCAAATTGAGCCAAACCACACCGGCCAAGACCGCAAGCCCCCCTGCGATCATACCAATCCGCCACGGCCGCCGGCGCGACAACCGCAACCGACCCAAAATCCCGATCCGGCCCGCCATCCCATAAACAGCGATCGTCTCGGCCATTTTATCAAGCTGCACCGGGCCCTGGGAAGGAAACAGCCGCTTCACCCGCTCCGGCAGCGGCGCGCGGATCGTGTCAGACATCAGCACCGTGCGCGGCTCCGCCATCGCACACAGCCGCGCAGTCACATTCACCCCGTGGCCTAGCAAATCGCCGTCGTCCTGCGCTCGCACTTCCCCCAGGTGCGCTCCGATCCGAACCGCGGGCCCTTTCCGCAACCGCCGCAGCAGATGCAGGCAAAACCGAACCGCGTTCATCGCCGAAGGAAATTCCAGCATGATGCCATCGCCGGCCCGGTTGAACGCCCGTCCGCCATGCGCCTTTTCACAGAGCGCCACCGCCGCGCGCAGCGCCGCCACGGCCTCAACGGCAGCCGCTTCGTTGCGCTCCGACATCGCGGAGTAACCCACAAGGTCTACCCCCACGAGGGCGGCAAGTTTGCGTTGGACGCCCATGCGGCCCCGTGTCTCCATTGGATTGGCAGGCCACTCCAATAGCACAGCCCCCACAAGACCGGCAAAAAAACGAGGCGACGGTTGGGCACCGTCGCCTCTTGAGAGGGTAGCAGAGGAGGGATGAAGAGAAGGCCGCGCTGTTAACCTTCGCGCGTCAGGCGCGCTTCAAAGGCGCTGGCCAGCTGGCTGGAGTTCAGGCTCGCCACGGCCCGCTCCAGGGTTTCGCGCTGGCAGGCCTGAGCGTCGCGGCGTTGCTCCAGGGTCGTGCGGCCGTGATAGTCCGCCCCGCATGCCCGCGCGGCAGCGCGGTCCAGGCGTACCAGCATGCGGCTGGCATCTCTTTGCGAGGAAAGGTCGAGATCGGCATAGCTCACCGAGATCGAGCGGGTTTCAAACGTCGTTTCAGCGGCAGCCGGCAGCGCAAAAGCGGTCAGGGTGGCAGCGGCGGCGAGGGCGGTCAAAGCTTGACGAAACATGGGATGTCTCCGAAGGCTTAAGGTCACTGGGGTGCGTTTCAACCGCGTCATCCGCGGCACACATCCTGGATACCCCAGCCCTCACCGGAGCGGCGTGACCGGCGTCACAAGCCCCAAGGCCTTTGCTTAACTTTTCGGTTTCGGCGGCACGTCCCCGTCCAAAGGCAACCCGTAAAGCTCCATCCGGTGATCGACCAACCGGTAGCCCAGGCGCCGCGCGATTTCGACTTGCAGCCGTTCGATTTCCGGATCGACGAACTCCAGCACACGGCCGGTTTTCATGTCGATCAGGTGGTCGTGGTGAATGTCTGTTGCTTCTTCGTAGCGCGCGCGCCCATCCCGAAAATCGTGCTTTTCGATGATCCCGGCCTCTTCAAACAGGCGCACCGTCCGGTAAACGGTTGCAATCGAAATCCCGCTATCGATCGCCGACGCCCGCCGATGAACCTCCTCCACATCCGGATGGTCCTTGGCGACAGACAACACCCGCGCAATAACGCGGCGCTGGTCGGTCATGCGCATGCCTTTTTCGGCGCAAAGGTTTTCGATACGGTCAGACATCAGCGCGACTCCCGGCGTGGGCAGGCACCCCGCATATGTAACGAACCGATCGCACTGTCCAGGACTCACGGCCAATCCAAGCGAAGCACCAGCGCATCGCCGCGCCCTGTCATGCCCGCGTAATAGGCAGGCCTGCGACCCACCTCCCGAAACCCCGCCTGGGCATAGAGCGCGCGTCCGGCGTCATTATCATGCGCCACTTCCAGCAAAATCGCCTTGGCACCGCCTGCCGCAGCCCGGACCAGTGCCGCATCCAGCAGCGCCCGCGCATACCCGCGCCGCCGCGCGCTTGGCCGCACCGCCAGCGTCAAAACCTCAGCCTCATCCGCCTGCACCCAGGCAAGAATAAACGCATCCTCACCCACCAAGAACGCAAACGCGCCTTGCGCCGCCAACAGGCTCTTGATTTCGGCCACAGGCCACGGCTTGGAAAACGAGCTTGCGTGGATGTCCGCCATAAGAGGGGCCTTTGCCGACCCCGCGTCGAGCAGGGCGATCATCGGTCCACCGGCGGGGTGGCACCCGCGGCCCGCAAATAAAGCGGCGCCGGCATCCCGTCTGGATGCGCCAAACCGGCCACATGCCGTGCGATCCAAACCGGGTCAGGGCTCACGACGTCTTCCCCAAAAGCAGCCGTCACGCCGCGCGCACCAGGCCCACGCACAACCCCCGCGCCGCCGGCAAGCACGCCGGCCAGCGCGTCGCCGAGGGCCTCACGCTCCACCGCCGTGGGTGCCAAAACCTCAACCCCGTCACGGTAACCCGCAAGATAGCGCGCCCCCGGCGTGACAATCACCCCCACCCGCACCCCAGCTTCGCCTGCCTCGAGGGCCAGCGCCTTAAGCGTTGAGACCCCCAAACACGGGCGATCGAGCGCCAGCGCCAAGCTCCGCGCAAAAGCCAAGCCCACGCGCAGGCCGGTGAACGACCCGGGCCCCACGGTCACGCCAATCCGATCCAATGCCGCAAACGCTACACCCGCCTCAGCCATTGTTTCTTGAACGAGCGGCGCGAGGCGCTCACTCTGCCCCCGCGTCATCACCTCCGATCGTCTGGCCAGCACCTGTTCGCCCGCCACGACCGCCGCCGAGCACGCATTCAAACAGGTGTCGATCGCCAGCACGATCACAGGATTTGACACGCCTCTTCAAACGACAAGCGCGGCGAACGCGCAAACAGGTTCGAGCCGTCCCCGTAGCCGATATTGATCAGAAAGTTAGACTTCCAAGCCTTCGTCTCCGGATGGCCAGCAAAGAACGCCGCATCCACGCCCGCCCGATCAAACCCGCTCATCGGCCCGCAATCGAGCCCCAATGCCCGCGCCGCCATGATCAGATAGCCGCCCTGCAGCGTGCCGTTGCGAAACCCGCCGTCAAACGCGGCGTCCGGCGCGGAAAACCAGTCCTTGGCGCCTGGATTATGCGGAAACAGCTGCGGCATTTTCTCATAGAATTCCATGTCCGTCGCCACGATCACGGTCCAAGGCGCAGACATGGTCTTGGCCCGGTTGCCCTCCATCAAAAACGGTTCGAGCGTGGCTTTGCCTCCAGCAGACCCGACCCAAACAAACCGCGCCGGCGAACAATTGGCGCTGGTTGGCCCCATCTTCGTCAGGTCATAGACGGCCCGGATTAGGGTTTCACCAACAGGGGTAGGCTCCCACCCGTTTTGGGTGCGTGCGTCGCGAAAAAGCTGGTTCAAAGTCACGTCCGGCAACGGCGTCGGCATAGGGGCCCCCTCAACATCGAATGGCGAGCCCGCGGCTTAGCACGCGTCGAATGCGATGGCACGCCCCACGAGGCTTTAACCATACAGCTTAACGCAACCTTTGTTCCGACCCTGTAATGGGTGTTTGTGAAGAAAGTGAACACACCATGCGTTGGGTAGAAACCGTCAAGTATTGGGGACCAGACCGCCGCGTACGCCGGCGCTTGCGTTTGATCGACAATCGCATCCTCGATCGCTCCACGCCGCTGCCCAGCCTGGCCACCTCGCTGCGACGGTTGCGCGTGCTTGCCCTCACCGCAAACAATCAAGCCAGCAAAGAAGCCTTTCACGCCCGCGCCGAAGCAATTGCCACGCTGGCGCAACTGCACGCCCAAGACACGGTCTCCGCGGCCCTGAAACAAGCGTGCCAAAAACTGCAGCTGCAGGACCCAAACAGCGATTGCCGCTTCTGGCTGGAAGCTGAGCTGGACCGGCTGTTGGCTATCGTGGCCGATGCCGCCCTTCGAACTTAACCGGCCACCTGCTCCACCCGGTTCACCTCTGGCACATAATGCCGCAGCATGGTCTCGATGCCTTGCTTCAGCGTCAAGCTGGACGACGGGCAGCCTGCACAACTGCCCTTCATCGTCAGTTTCACAACGCCCGCGTCGTGCTCCCAGGAATGGAAGGTGATGTCGCCGCCGTCCTGGGCAACGGCAGGCCGGATCCGCGTGTCGATCAGCTCTTTGATCTGTTCCACGATCTCGCTGGCTTCGCCTTCATAGACGGTGTCTGGCGTATCGTCGTGCGGCGGAGGCGCACCGTCCAAAAGCACTGGGCGCCCAGCCACGAAGTGCTCCATAATCGCACCCAGAACGTGCGGCTTCACATGCGCCCACTCCACCGTTTCAGGCTTTGTCACGGTCACAAAGTCTGGCCCCAGATAAACCCGCTCCACCGCGGCCGAAGCAAACACCGCCTCCGCCAACGGCGAAACGCCCACCGCGCTTTCCGGCGTAGGAAAGTCCCGTGCGCCAGCCCCCAGAACGCCCCGGCCGGGCAGGAACTTCAAGGTTTGCGGGTTTGGCGTGCTTTCAGTTTGGATGAACATCGGGAAGTCTCTCTTTGAAAGAGAATGCGCCTGACGCGACCAACATTCAACCCAAGAGGCTGTAGCGCAATCAGCTTGCGTCGAGCGGTGCCGCCAAAGCCCGCAGCTCCTCGCGGCTCAACGCGCCAGGAACCACCACGACAGGCACCGGCCGGCCACCCAGCCCGCCGCCCTTAGCCAGCGACGAAACCAGCGGGCCAGGCCCCGCAGCGCCGGCACCCGCAGCCAATACCACATACCGGATGCCTTGATCCTCATCGAGCAGCGCGCGGATCTCGGCCCGTGTTTCGCCCTCGCGCACCTCGATTTGGGCGTCGATATCGGCTTCTTGCTTGGCCTCTGCAGCAAACTGTTGCGTCAACGCGTGCGCATTCGCCAAAGCCTCAAGCCGAATTTGGGCGTCCACGCTGGCCCAGCCCGCCGCCTCAACCGGCTCAATCACCGCCAGCATCACAAGCCCGCCACCGGTGGCTTTTGCCCGCAGCGCAGCGAAAGTCAGCGCCGCAGGAAACTCGGCAGAATCATCAACCACAACCAGGAACTTGAAGCCGTTGCTCATACCAGGGCCCCAAGCGCCACTGCGAGCGCCAGCACCCCCAAAGCCGCGACAATGCCCATCGCCCGCAGCACGGACTTCAACTTTTGTCGCCGCTGGGCCGTTTCCGCGATCAAGGCGCGGCGGCGTGCCTCCAGCATCGCAGCCTCATGCTCAAACGCCACGATCGGCTCATTGTCGACGCCCCCAACGACATACCGTCTCAGTCGGTAAGCCATCTGTCGGCGGCGCTGGTCTGGTTGCATCAACAAGGCCCTCAATGGTGATGATGAGCACCGCCGGAGGGTGCGGTACTGCGGCGCTCGACCATGGCCACAACATTCACGCGGCCCGCGCGCTCAAATTCCAAGGTTAAAGGCAATTCGTCCCCGTCCGCCAGGGGCCGGGAAAGGTCGAACAACATGATGTGCAAACCGCCGGGCTCCAGCGTGGTCAGCTGACCAGCAGGCAGGGGCAGGCCGCCACTTTGCAGCTCCATGCGCATCGTGCCGTCATCGCCACGGATGCTGCGGTGAATTTCCACCCGGCCGGCCAACGGCGTGCTCACCGACACCAAGCGATCCGCCTGCGACCCGCCGTTGTGGATCGTCATGTAGGCAGCGCTGATCAGCCGCCCGCCCGGCGTGGGATTGGCGGTTGGGTGATCGATATGGATCGCACCGGCGGTATATTCGTGCGCGGCGGCCGGTCGAACATCAAGCAAGGCCGCGCCCGTCGCCAAAACCAAAGCCCAAAGCGCCGCTGCAAAAATCTGCATCATAATGCTCCCACATGCCAAGCCCACGATCCGCGGGGCCGTTTCTGCCGCGGGATATAGGCATTGGCATGGCGCGTGTCCTAGGCGCTGCGCACCTGCCCAGGCCCCAAAACCATGCGGCATGATGACCTGATTTGCGCCCTATAGGAACACGCCTTCGGTCAGCGCCAGAAACCAACCACCCGGCGCACCTCCTGCATGATCGGTTCAGCGATCGCCGCCGCCCGCTCGGCACCATCCCGCAGCATCCCATCCAGCGTAGGCAAATCACCCATCAACCGGCGTTGCTCCGCTGCGATCGGCGCAAGCTTTTGCACGGCCACGTCCGCCAGCGCCGGCTTGAACACCCCAAACCCCTTGCCGGCGAAGTCCTTGATCACCTCTTCCTGGCTAAGATCGGCCAGCGCCGCATAGATCCCCACCAGATTGGCCACCTCCGGCCGCCCAGCGAGCCCCTCGACGCTGTCTGGAAGCGGCAGCGGGTCTGTGGTTGCCTTCTTGAACTTCGCCAGGATCGTATCCGCGTCGTCCGTCAGATTGATCCGCGTCATGTCAGACGGATCGGACTTGCTCATTTTTTTGGTGCCGTCGCGCAGGCTCATGATCCGCGCGCCGGGGCCTTGGATCAGCGGCTCCGGCAGCGGAAAAAAGCCCGGCACATCGAAGTCGTTGTTGAACTTTTGGGCAATATCGCGAGACAATTCCAGGTGCTGCTTTTGGTCCTCACCCACCGGCACATGAGTGGCCTTGTAGGCCAAGATATCCGCCGCCTGCAGCACGGGATAATCAAACAGCCCCACGCTCATCCGCTCGGCGTGCTTGCCTGCCTTGTCCTTGAACTGGGTCATCCGCTCCAGCCAGCCCATCCGGGCAACACAGTTAAAGATCCAGGCGAGCTCCGCGTGCGCCTGCACCGCACTTTGGATGAAAACGATGCTCTTTTTGGGATCTACACCCGCCGCAAAGAAAGCCGCCGCCACCTCCCGCGAGTTCGCGGCCAGGCTTTTGGGGTCTGGGTCCACCGTTATGGCATGCAAATCCACCACGCAATACAGGCACGGCATCTGGTCCTGCAGACGCACAAACTTCACCAAAGCGCCAAGATAATTGCCAAGGTGCAAGCCGCCGGTGGGCTGCATCCCTGAAAACACGCGCTGGGGGCCGGAGTAGGCCAGCGGGGCAATCTCAGTCATAAAACGGGGTCCTTAAAGCGCCAAAACCTGATCTGAGGTCCAACAGATCAGCTGCGCCATCGGCGGCAAGGGGCGAAAGGGGCGGGCAAAACCATGTCGGGCTTGTATCAGCCGTCCATGGTCTCCGGCAAGCGGGGCCCGGCCTCCCGGCGCAGCGCAGCGCGCAGCTCCGAAACCCGCACCGCGCCGAACGCGAGCGCCGCCACCGCATAAACGCTGAACCCGCCGAACGCGACCACCACCAGCGCCAGCTCCTTGCGCCACAGCACCTGCGCCAAAAACTCGTAGGATAGCGCACACGCTGCCACCGCAGCACTCATCACCGCCGTGGCAAGCATAATCCGCCAAAGCTTGCCCCACGCCGCACCAGACACCCGATAGCTGCCCTCCTTGGCCAGCGCGCCCGCCAACAGCGCCACATTCACCCAAGCCCCAAGGCTGGTGGCAATCGCAAGCCCCTGCACACCATCAAACCCGTTGGCCTGCATCCAAAAGAACAGGCTGGCACCCAAAGTCGTTGTGATGCCCACGGTCACAAACGCAAACCGCATCGGCCGCTTGGTGTCTTCGCGGGCAAAGAACGGCGGGGTGAACACCTTCGCCAGCACAAACGCCGGCACGCCGATCGCAAACAGGCGCAGCACCTCTGCGGTCCGGCGGGCATCCTCGCTGGTGAAGCTGCCCCGCGTCACGGTCGCATCAATAATAAAGAACGGCATGATGAACAGGGCAGCAGCGGCTGGCAGCGTCAAGGCCATCGACAGCGTAACGCCTTCGTCCATGGTCTTCTGGCCGGCCGCTTCGTTCTTATCAACGAATGCCCGCGCCAACCGGGGCACCAGCGCCAAACCCACCGCCACCCCCACCAACCCAAGCGGCAGCTGGTAGAGCCGGTCGGCATTATAAAGCACCGACTTTGCCCCCTGATCGGTCCCGGTCAAAACTTGGCTCACCAGCGTGTTGATTTGCATGGCACCGCCCGCAATCGCGCCTGGAATGGCCAATGCCACCACCCGCCGCACCATCGGCGTCAGCGCGGGCAACCCAAACGCGAGCCGCGCCCCCGTTTGCCGCACGCCCCACCACAACAACCCGGCTTGGAACAGCCCCGCCAGCGTCACAGCGATACAAGAAAGAAGCAAGGCCCGCTCCGGGTCCTGCACAAGAAGCAACGGCCCCAGGGTAAAGACATTCAAAAGCATCGGAGCCGCGGCCGCCAAAGCAAACCGGCCTGCTGTGTTCAGCACGCCCTGCAGCAGCGTGGCCAGGGTCATGAAGGCAAGGTACGGCATCGTCAACTGCGTCACCAACGTCGCCAAACGCATGATCTCCGGGTCGCCCCGATACACAGACAACAGCACAGGCATGATCCAAGCCATCGCCACTTGCATCGCGATGCAAAACGCGACGACCAGCGCCATCAAAAAGCTCATCACCTGACCGGCAACGCGCTGCGCTTCCTCCTGCCCGTGCTCTTCACTCACCTTGGCATAGATCGGCACGAAGGCCTGCGCGAAGGCCCCCTCCGCAAACAGCCGGCGAAACAGATTGGGAAAGGTGAGCGCCGTCGCCCACACGTCCATCAGCGGACCCTGACCGAACTTTGCGTTCAGCGCGATATCGCGCGCAAAACCAAGCAGCCGGCTGCCCAGAGTCAAAACGGACTGCACCAGCGTGTTGCGCGCCAGACTCAAAACCAATCCCCCTCGAACCGCATTGCACCAAGCCTTACCGCGCCGTAGACGCCCGCGCGACCGCCATTGGCTGTTTGGCGGGATCGGCGGGGGCAGCAGGCTCGTCCGCCGCCAAAACCTTGACGAGCTTGTTGCGCAAACTATTCAGCTTGCGCCCGTCGGTTAGCTTGTCGCCTTTGGCCCGCGACATGTAAAACACGTCCGCCACCCGCTCCCCATACGAACCGATGTGGGCAGACAGGATGTGAATGTCAGACTCCGCCAACACGTGCGCCAACTCCGCAAGCAGGCCTGGCCGATCCCGACCAGAAACTTCAAGCACCGTCGCATGCCCGGCAAGCTCATTATCGAACCGCACCCAAGGCGCAATCGCAAACGCCGCCGCCCGCCGTGAGGCAGCCCGGCGCGGTGGCGGTGCGTGATCGCGAAGGGCGGCTTTGCTCATCCGGCTCATCAAGCTGGCCAACGCCTCAGAGTCGTCAACCCCATAAGGATGCCCCTCAATTGTCTGCACACTGAACACATCGAACGCCAATCCGCCGGCCGCCGTGTGAATGCGCGCATCCGCGATGTCCGCGCCAGCCGTGGCGCACGCAGCAGCCAGGCTAGCAAACAAACCCGGCCGGTCTGGCGCAATCACGAGCAACTCGGTCTTACCGATATCAGCCCGGGGCCGCGCGGCCACATGCACGCCTTCCGGCGTTTGCGCAGCAACTGCGGCTTCCGCCGCATGCCAGCTCAAGGCATCCATATCGAACGAAAGCCAATAGGCGTCGTCCAGCCCCGCGATCCAATCCTGCAAAGTCTTGCGCGTTTTGCCAGAAAGGCTCGCCGCCAACGCCGCCCGCGCCTCGTCCGCCTGGGCGCGCAGGCGCTCGCGCACCGCCGCTTCATCGGTGCGCCCGCCGTGGAATGTGGCTTCCGTGAGCCGGTAAAGATCGCGCAGCAGCTGCGCTTTCCAGCCGTTCCACACCCCAGGACCCACCGCCCGCATATCGGCAATCGTCAACACCAGCAACAGCCGCAACCGCTCCACATTGCCCGTCAGATTGGCAAACTGTGCCACCGTGCGCGGATCGCCAATATCGCGCTTCTGCGCCACATCGCTCATCGCCAGATGGTTGCCCACTAGCCAAGCCACCAGCTCCACTTCGTCATTGGAAAGCCCCAGGCGTTCGCAAGCGAGCGCGGCAACCTTCGCCCCTTCTTCCTGCTGGTCCCCAATGCCCTTGCCGGTGTCGTGAAGCAGCATCGCCAAGTATAGCGCCCGACGATTGATGATTTTCGGAAAGATTGCCGTGGCCAGCGGGTGCTCGGCTTTGTAGCGCCCGAGTTCGATATCGCTGATGATTTCCACCGCCCGCAGCGTGTGCTCGTCCACCGTATAATGGTGGTACATATTGAATTGCATCTGCGCCACGATCCGCCCGAACTCCGGCAGAAAGCGCCCCAAAACCCCCACCTCGTTCATCAAGCGCAGAATGCGCCCTGGCGACCGCCGCGACGCCGCCACCTCCAAAAACAGCTTTTGCGCCTCCGGCAATCGCCGCACGTTCGGCGTGATCTTGCGCACGCGCATTTGAGCTTCGCGCAGCAGGGTCGGATGGATATCCAGCTTGTTGACGTCGGCTGCATAAAACAACCGCAGGAGGTTCAGCGGCTGATCCAGCAAGGACGGGTCGTCCAACTCCAACCGCCCGCCCCGTGAAAGAAAGCCCGGCGCTTCCTCCACCGGCACGCCCACTTTCTTGCTGGCAAAAAAGCGCGACAACCCCCGCGGCGCGGATTTGGCTTCATCTTCTTCGAGCTTGGCACAGATCGCCCGCGTCAAAGCCCCCACTTCCTTGGCCTCCAGGAAGTAGCGCTTCATGAAGCGCTCCACGGCCTGCTGCCCGGCCCGTGCTCCAAACCCCATGCGCGCCGCCAACTCCGGCTGCACATCAAAGCTAAGCCGCTCCTCAGACCGCCCTGTCAAAAAGTGCAAATGGCATCGCACGGTCCAGAAAAACTGCATGGCCCGGCGGAACCGCGCGGCTTCCTCTAGCGTGAAGATTTTGTCGCGAATGTATTCACCAGGGCTGCGCGGCCCATAGCGATGCAACACCAGCCAAAACAGCGTGTGCAGATCGCGCAACCCGCCTTTGCCTTCCTTGATGTTGGGCTCAACCATATAGCGCGACGCCCCGGCCCGCTCGTGCCGACGATCGCGCTCTGCGAGCTTCGCGGCAATGAAGGCGGCGTGCCGGCCAGCCACGACCTCGTTTTGAAACCGCACCCGTAGCTCGTCCGCCAACGCCTGATCGCCGGCAATGCGGCGTTGCTCCAGCAGGGCGGTTTCGATGGTGTGATCTTCCCGCGCCAACTTGACGCATTCATCGATCGAGCGGGATGCGTGGCCCACCTTCAGGCCCATGTCCCACAGCATGTAGAGCATGTACTCGGTGACGCTTTCGGCCCAGGGCGTCAGCTTGTAGTTGCGCACGAAAAGCAGGTCGATATCGGAAGAAGGCGCAAGCTCACCGCGCCCATAGCCGCCAACGGCAATCACGCTCATCCGCTCGCCTTCGGTCGGATTGCGCGACCGAAAAACGTGCGTCGCGGTGAAGTCATAAAGCGCAGCGATGGCCTCATCCATAACCCGCGCCAAAAGCCGCGCTACCGCTAACCCGTTGTCGCCGTCCTCTAAGCGCTCCTTGGCAATCATCCGTCCGCGAAACAGCGCGCCATGGATCAGTTTTTTGGCTTGCTCCCGCACGCTCGCTTCGTCGCCGATCCCGTCCTGCGCACAGGCGGAAAGCTGCACGCGCAACTTGGCACCATCCACGACCTGCTCGATCCGCGCAGGTGGCAGGCGTCGCTTGGGAAGGGGGGAGATCATTTGCCTAGCTTAAACCTCGGACATGAACGACTTCGCATACACATTTGGGCGCAAACTCGCCTTAATTCGCGGCGAAGGAGTTTCTTGCAGCCGCGACGGGCACCAAGCCACCAGCGACCCTGCTTTTGGACAGGCCCCTGCGCTGCGCAACCATAGCGCCAGCCCGTCCCGGACGCCAACCGCCCCAACAGGGGCAAAGCAAGGGTCGACTTGCTATCGTATCGCAGTTGGGGGAGCTAAACATGGCCAATCGTTCGGGCCAAAAATCACGCCTGTCAGCCATCGACGAAATCACCCCAGCAAACGCGCCTGTTACCTTGGAAACGCGCACCTACGACACGCGCGCCGAGGATCGCTGGCTGCAATTCCAGTTTCGCCGGGAACGGGCCTCCGCCTATTGGTTCGCCGCCGCCAAGTGGGGTTTGTTGGGCTTGGTGTTTGGCGTATGCCTGGGCGCGTTCATGATGTACACGGCCACTGTCTCCACCCTGCCCACCGCGATTGACGCGGTCGCCCGTGGGGCCGCGATCGACGCCGCCAGGGACGCCGCCGAAGGCACAGTTACCCGTCCGCCACCAACGCCTTGAGCTGATAGATCAGCGCCAAAGCGTCTTTCGGCGAAAGCTGGTCTGGATCGACCGCCGCGAGCGCGTCCATCAACGCGTTCGCCGCAGCATTGGCTTCACCTGAGAGCCCTGAAGCCGCAAACAGCGGCATCTCGTCTGCGATCAAGGCCCCAAGTGAACCCGTCTTGCCCGCCTCCAGGCGCGCAAGCACTGCCCGCGCCCGCTCCACCGCAACCCGGGGCAGGCCGGCAAGCTTTGCCACCTGCACCCCGTAAGATCGGTCCGCAGCGCCGCTTGCCACCTCATGCAAAAACACGAGGTCGCCGCGAAACTCCTTCGCCCGCACGTGCGCGTTTGCCGCACCCGGTCGCTTCAGCGCCGTGAGCTCGTGAAAGTGGGTGGCAAACACCGCCCTGCACGCGTTGGTGTCGTGCAGATGCTCGGCGGTCGCCCACGCAATCGCCAGTCCATCATAGGTGGCGGTGCCCCGGCCGATTTCGTCCAAGATAACCAAGGCCCGTGGACCGGCCTGGTGCAGGATCGCCGCCGTCTCCACCATCTCGGTCATAAACGTAGACCGCCCCCGCGCCAGATCGTCAGACGCCCCAACCCTGGAAAACACCCGGTCACACACCCCAAGCCGCAACCGTCGCGCCGGAACAAAACTGCCCGCCTGGGCAAGGATCGCGAGCAGCGCCGTCTGCCGCAGATAGGTGCTTTTGCCGCCCATGTTGGGGCCCGTGACAAACAACAACCGCGGGCCTGCCAGCGCTTGCGCATCAAGGCGGATGTCATTTGGCGTGAAGCCGTGGCCGGATTTGCGCAGCGCGGCCTCCACCACGGGATGGCGCACGCATTCCCCGATCAGCGCGCCGGACGTGTCGATCTCCGGCCGGCAGGCCTGGACCTCGACTGCCCACTCAGCCAGCCCCGCAGCGACGTCGAGCTCGCTAGCCCCGCGCGCCGCCGCTCGGATCTGGGCCTCCTGCGCCGAAGCCCGCGCACAAAACCCAACAAAAAGCTCAATCTCGCGTGCAAGCGCCGCTTCCCCTGCGCGGGCAATTCGCCCATCGAGGTCTGCCAGCTCTGCGGTCGAAAACCGCACTGCGTTCGCAGTGGTTTGGCGATGGTGAAAGTGGCTGGCGTGCGGCGGACGCGCCAAGCTCTCTGCCTGCCGCGTGGTTACCTCGATGTGATACCCCAGCATCGCGTTGTGCTTGATTTTGAGCGGAATGCCGGTGACCTCGGCATAAGTGTTCTGCAAGGCAGCCACCACCCGCTTGCTGTCGTCGCGCAAGCTCTTGTGGGCCTCCAGCGCCGTATCATACCCGCTGGCGATAAAGCCACCTTCGCGCGTGAGCATCGGCAAACTGTCGGCCAACGCCAACTGCAAATCCTGTACAAGCTCCGCAAGGGCCGGCTGCAAAACCAGCAAAGCGCCCTCCGCAGCGCGCACCAACGGGTCCGGCGCCCGCGACAGATCCACAACAGCCGCCGCACGGTCCCCCGCCGTGAGCCCATCGCGCACCGCCGCCAAATCCCGCGGGCCGCCGCGCCCAAGCGCCAAGCGCGTCAAGCCGCGCAACACATCGCCAGCACCTTTAAGGGCAGCGCGAACCTGCCCACGGGCCTCGGCTTCGTCCACAAACCACGCCATCGCATCAAGGCGCTGGTTGATCGCCGCCGGATCCAACAGCGGTTGGCCAATCCGCTCCGCCAGCAGCCGGCCACCCGCAGGCGTTACCGTACGATCGATCGTCCCCAACAAAGACCCGCGTCGTTCGCCATCGGCTGTGCGCTCAATCTCCAGGCTTGTTCGCGTGGCCGCATCAATCGCCATCTCACCGAGCGCAACATCGCGCCGCGGGGGCTCCAGCCGGGCTGCAGCCCCCGCCTGGGTCAATTCCACATAGTCCACCAACAGCCCCATGGCCGCCACTTCAACGGTGGAAAACGCACCGAAACTGTCCAGCGTTGCCACATCGAACAAACCGGTCAGCCGCCGTTGAGCCGCTTTGCTATCGCCCTTCACATCAGGCCGACTGGTGAACGTTGCCCCCACCGCCTGTGCCGCCGCCAAAAGACCTGGGCGTTGGCTATCGGCTTCACGCACCAAAAGCTCCGCCGGCCGCAGCCCCGCCAGCGCCTCCTGCACCGCACCGACAGATAACGGCTTCACCGAAAACGCCCCGGTAGACACATCCGCCACCGCAAGCCCCGCCCCGGCGTCGTCGAAGGCCACTGCGGCCAGCCGGTTGGCACTGCGCGAATCCAAAAGCGCGTCTTCCGTCAAAGTGCCGGGCGTCACCAGCCGCACCACTTCGCGCCGAACAATCGCCTTCGCGCCGCGCTTTCGCGCTTCCGCCGGATCCTCGACCTGCTCGCAAACAGCCACAAGAAACCCGGCGCGGATCAGCCGCTGCAGATACCCCTCCGCCTGGTGCCACGGCACCCCGGCCATTGGGATATCGTCGCCCTTATGGCTGCCCCGTTTGGTGAGGGTGATGCCAAGCGCCGCCGAGGCCTGCTGCGCATCCTCGAAGAACAGCTCATAGAAATCCCCCATCCGAAAAAACAGCAAAGCATCGGGATGCTGCGCCTTTGCGGCCAGGTACTGCGCCATGAACGGCGTCACCGCTGGGGACGAACCGGAATCAGCCATACCGATGCCTTAACGCCAAAAGCTCGATTGACAACCCGAACCGCGCGTTGACGCGGCCTTCGCGCTCCCTAATGTGGCGCCACATCAACGTTCCTGCGTTGCAGTGTGCGAAGGGCCCCATGTCAGACGAAAAGCGAACCTTTACCGACGAAGAGGCCTTGGCTTTCCACCGCAGCCACCCGCCAGGAAAATTGTCCGTAACCCCCACCAAACCAATGGCCACGCAGCGGGATTTGTCCCTGGCGTACTCGCCAGGCGTTGCAGTGCCCGTGAAGGCGATCGCAGCCGATCCAGACGCCGCTTATGATTATACGGCCAAAGGCAATCTGGTGGCCGTGATCTCCAACGGCACAGCGATCTTAGGCCTGGGCGACCTGGGTGCCATGGCGTCCAAACCCGTGATGGAAGGCAAGGCGGTGCTGTTCAAGCGCTTCGCCGATGTCGATTCCATCGATATCGAGGTCACCACCCGCGACGTCGAAGAATTCATCACCACCGTGCGCAACATTGGCCCCACCTTCGGCGGCATCAATCTGGAAGACATCAAAGCCCCCGAATGCTTCATCATCGAAAGCCGGCTGCGCGACGAACTCGACATTCCGGTGTTCCACGACGATCAGCACGGCACCGCCATTATCGCCGCCGCCGGCCTGATCAACGCCTGTGAGCTCACCGGTCGCAGTCTGAAGGAAATCAAGGTTGTCGTGAACGGTGCCGGCGCGGCGGGCCTGTCCTGCATTGGGCTGATCAAGCGGCTAGGGGTGCCCCACGAAAACGTGATCGTCTGCGACCGCGAAGGCGTGATTTATCGCGGCCGCGAAAAAGGAATGGATCAATTCAAGACCGCCCACGCCATCGATACCAAGCTGCGCACGCTCGCTGAAGCACTGAAGGGTGCCGATTGCTTCATGGGGCTGTCCGTGGCTGGGGCCATGACCAAAGACATGGTCAAATCCATGGCAAAAAACCCGATCATTTTTGCCATGGCCAATCCCGATCCAGAGATTTTGCCAGAAGACATCAAGGCCGTCCGCTCGGACGCGATCATCGCCACCGGCCGCAGCGACTATCCCAATCAAGTCAACAACGTTTTGGGTTTTCCCTACATCTTCCGCGGCGCGCTCGACGTGCGGGCCCGCACGATCAACGAAGAGATGAAAGTGGCCGCCGCCAAAGCCCTGGCGGAATTGGCCAAAGAAGACGTGCCAGACGAAGTCGCCGCCGCCTACCAGGGCCGCCGCCTCAAGTTTGGCCCAGACTACATCATCCCCACACCCTTTGACCCGCGCCTGATCGCGGCGGTGCCACCGATTGTGGCCCAGGCGGCCATGGACACCGGCGTCGCCCGTCGCCCGATTGGCGACATGCCGGCCTACAAAGAAAAACTCGCCCAGCGCCTCGATCCCACTGCGGCCCTGGTCCAGCGGGTGCAAAATGCGGTGCGCGCCAAGCCCAAAACCATCGTTTTCGCTGAAGGCGAAGAGCCAAGCGTGATCCGCGCGGCCTACGCCTTCCAGGAACTGGGTCTAGGCCAAGCCATCCTGGTGGGCCGCGAAGAGCAGGTCACCCGCAACATGGCCTTGGTTGGCCTGCCAGAGGACGCCAATCTCAAAATCATCAACGCTCGGCTGTCAGACCACAACCCGCTCTACACCGAAGGCCTGTATCGCCGCCTCCAACGGCATGGCTTTCTGCATCGGGACGCACAGCGCCTGGTCAACCAGGACCGCAACATTTTCGGCGCCTCGATGGTCTTGCACGGTCATGCCGACGGCATGGTCACCGGCGTCACCCGCAACTACGCGACGGCGTTGGAAGACATCGAAAGGGCCATCGATCCTGTCCACGGCGGGCGGCTGATCGGCATGTCGGTGGTGCTGTCAAAGGGCCGCACGATCTTCATCGCCGATACCAATGTCACCGAAATGCCTGGCGCTGAAGAACTTGCCCAGATCGCGATCCAGGCCGCCCGCGCTGCGCGTAAACTGGGCGTTACGCCGCGGGTGGCGTTCTTGTCGTATTCCACCTTCGGCAATCCGGAGGGCGAGCGCATGAACAAGGTGCGCGATGCCGTGCGCATGTTGGATCTCCGCGACGATATCGACTTCGAATACGAAGGCGAAATGAGCCCGGAAGTGGCCCTGAACGCCGATGTAAAGCGGCTCTATCCCTTTGCGCGCCTGACCGACGCCGCCAACGTGCTGATCATGCCGGCGATCCACTCGGCCTCGATCTCCACGCGGCTCCTGGCCACCCTTGGCGGTGCAACGGTGGTCGGCCCGCTGCTTGTGGGGCTCTCAAAGCCGATACAAATCGCGCCCTTGGGAGCAACCGTGTCCGACATCGTCACCTTTGCCACCATCGCCGCTTATGATGCGGGGCTGGCCTGAGGATCAGGGCCAACGCCTTGCGCGGACGCCGCCGCTTGCGCCCGCTTGTGGGCGATGATGAAGGCCAAGATCACGCCTGCCACACCAATCAGGCAGGAGTAAAAGAAAAAGATCAGATACCCTGTGCCAAGTGCTGCGGGGCTGACGCTGATCTTTGCGGCACCCTCCGCAAACGATTGGGCGGGCAGGTTGGCAAACAGCCCCATCAGGCCCGCCGGTAACCCACCCGCTTCCGTCCAGCGCGCAGACCCCTCGATAATTGTGCCAGATTGCGCGGCAATCAGCTTGCCGGGCAGCGCATAAAGGGATGAAAACAAAGCGTATTGCGTGGCTGTAAACCCAGCACTGGTCAGGCTGGACATATAGGCAATCAAAACGGTCCCCGCAAAACTCCCGGTGATGTTGTCCACGGCGATGGCGGTCGCAAACACCCGCCAGTCAGGCCCCGCAATCGCCAACCAGGCAAACACCAGATTGGACAAAGGCCCGCAAAACGCCCCCACCACCAGGCTCTTGATCAAGCCAAATCGCGCGATTGACCAGCCCGCAAAAAACACGCCGACCATCATCATCACGACGCCAAAACCCTTTCGGATTTCCGCGATCCGCGTCTTGTCGAAGCCAAGGTCCAGATAGAACGGGTTCATCACGTTCATCACGAAATCGCTCAACCGGTAGCAGCAGATCATCGCCAGGATCAGCCCGGCAGACCCCGCAAACCGGGTGAAAAAGTCCTTGAACGGATCGCCGTAGCTGCGCGCGAAATACACCCCAGGCCGCGTGCGCCGCCCTGGGAACGTCCAGGCCGCGAGCACGATCATGCCCGCCCCCAGCAGCACAAACACGAACTGAACAAACACCCCCATCGGGCGAAGCGCCCAAAGCGCCTCAAGGCCAGTCGTCAAACCCGCGCCGCCAAACAGCCCAAACGCGCCTTTGATCAACCCAATCTGGCCGGTGAACCCTGAACCGAAAGCAAGCGCGCCAACCACCAGCAACGCCAGCCGCGCCGCCCACTCCACGGCCTCTTCGCGCGGCTTGTAGGGCATGTCCTGAGGCATCAACGGCGGCATAATCGGACGCGGGTTTTCCCGCGGCGCAAACAGCACCGCCGCCACCCCAACACCCATCAAACAGGCCATCGCCGCATAGGCCAAATTCCAATTCACCGCGTCCGCGATCAACAGCGGCACCACCCCAGCGGTCAAGATCGCCAGCCGATAGCCCCACTGATAGGCAGCCGCCATCGCCCCTTGGCGCTCTTCCCCGGCCGCTTCGATCCGCCAGGCATCGATCACGATGTCCTGGGTCGCCGAGCCAAACGCCACCAGCACCGCAAACACAGCAATAAGGCCAAGATTGGCGATGGGATCCAGGCCCGAAATCACCCAAAGGCCAAAGATGATCACGCCCTGGCAAGCCAGCATCCAAGACCGTCGATGCCCCACCAGCCTGGTCAGCACCGGCAAATCAAACCGGTCCACCAGCGGTGCCCAGAGAAATTTCAAAGAGTGTGCAAGCGTCGCCAACACGAAATAGGCGATCACCGTCAACTCAAGCCCGGCCTCCCGCAGCCAAGCCGAAAGAGTGTCAAACACCAGCAGGAACGGCAAGCCGGCCGCAAACCCAAGCCCAAGCATCACCAGCGTGCGGTGCTCAAAAAACACCGCCAGCGCCGCCCAGGTGGACTTCTTCACCGCCTGTTCGCTCATGCACGTCTCCCTAGGTGCCCGCTAGGGAACGCCCATTTGCCTGCGCCGGCAAGCCACATGATGAACCTCAAGCGCAGCTGGCAGCGCGCACGTAGCGCCCCGCCACCATCGCCAAGTCCCGCGGTGAGATCGGTTTTGTCAAAAAATCGTCCATCCCGGCAGCCATCGCCGCCGCCCGGTCTTCGGGATTGGAATCAGCCGTTAAAGCAATGATCGCCACCTTTGTGCCGGTCGCGCGCAAACGCCGCGCAGCCCCAAGGCCGTCAAGCCGCGGCATCCGCAAATCCAAAATCACCAGATCATAAGGTGTGCCCGCCGCCGCAAAGGCAGCAACCGCCTCTTCCCCATCGGTGGCCACATCAACAGTCGCCCCGGCGCGGTTCAATACTGTGCGCGCCAACAGCGCATTGACCGGGTTGTCTTCCGCCAGAAGCACGCGCAGCCCCTCCAAACGCGCTGGCGCCACGCGGTCATCCGTCACAGGCTCATCCGCCGCGGCGGCACCACTCCGGACTTTCTCCCCCAAGAGCTGCTCCAGCACGGATCTGCGCCGCAGTGGCTTAATCAGATACCGCTCCACGCCCAAGCAGCGATAGCGTTCGATATCGGCCCGCTGCTCTGGCCGCAGCAACACCAACGCTGGGGCAACAGCTTGGGTCCAAGCCCGGATCGCCGCATCGGTCTCAACCCGCAACAAACCGTCGTCCACCAAAAGCCTATCAAACCCGGCACCTTGCGCCCCAAGATCTGCAAGGCCGACGCCAACCGCACCCAACGCCTGCACCATCTGCACCGCGCCCGCGCGCAGGATTGCGCTGCTGGCAAGCACACCAACCCGCAGGCCACGCAACGGCGCCTCGCCGGCCGGTTGCCGCTGGCCCGCCTCCGGGAACGGCATATCGACGGCGAAAAGGGCACCCGCCCCAGGCCGGCTTTCCAAAGCCACCGTTCCGCCCATCGCGATCGCCAACCGGCGCACAATCGCCAACCCAAGGCCAGCCCCGCCATAACGCCGCGAGATACTGGCATCGGCCTGCGAGAACTCTTCGAAAATTTGGGTTTGTTTGGCGGCAGGTATTCCAGGGCCTGTATCTTGAACGCTAAATCGCAAATGGCCGGCGCTGGTCCGCCGGACGCTAACCGTCACGCCGCCGACTTCGGTGAACTTCACCGCGTTGCCGGCCAAATTGAACAAGATCTGCCGCAACCGACCGTCATCGCCGCGGACGCTCGCGGGCACGTCCTCGCCCACCACCGCTACGATATCGAGGCCCTTCTCGTGTGCCCGCGGCGCCATCAATTCGACCACGCTTTGCACCAGATCCTCTGGCGAAAACGGCGCGTTTTCCAACGTGATCCGCCCGGTTTCCAGGCGCGAATAGTCAAGGATTTCAGTGATCAGATCCAACAAGTGCTCGCCAGACTGCCGGATCACCTGAACATGATCCCTCTGCGCCGGATCAAGCGCTTCATCCCACAACAGATTGGCCATACCCAAGACCCCATTAAGGGGCGTCCGCAGTTCATGGGTCAGCGTTGCAAACAACAGCGTCTTGGCGCGACCGACCTCTGCCGCCGCAGCCACGCGCTCGGTAATGTCGCGCCCGACCGCCACGCTGCGCCCGTCCGGCAGCAAGGTTTGAGACCACTCCAACAATCGACCGTTCGGCGTACTGGCTTCAAATCGACGCGCCCCTTCGACGAAGGCAGGCGGGCTCACCCGTCCCCAAGGCGGTCGGCTTGAACTGATCGCGTGGCGAAAAATCGCCTGAAACGCAGGGTTGGACCATTCAACAACCCCCGAACGGCCAAACATCACCACCGGGTCGCAAATGTGCGCCAACCAAGCGGCATCTGGGGCAATCAAACTATTCATCCTCATCACATGCCGCCCAGCGCGTTAAGATGTGGTGCCTACGAAGACACAGACGCCATCGACCCCTCGGTGGGCGAAGCCCAGCTCCGCCGCAGGCTAAGCGCCTCGGCCACGTGGCGGCGCAACACCCCCGTGTGCCCATCAAGGTCAGCGATTGTGCGCGCCAAGCGCTGCGTGCGGTGATAGCCCCGCGCTGACAATTGCAAGCTCAAAGCGGCCTGCGACAACAGCGCCTGACCACTCTCGTCCAGCGCCCCGACCTGTTCCAGCGCCGTCGGCGCAAGCTCGGAATTGAGGCCACCACTGCATCCCTGCTGCACCTCGCTCGCCACTGCCACCCGCGCCGCCACTTGCGCGGTTCCCTCCGCCGCCGGCAGCGCCAAATCCGCAGCCGTCACACCAGGCACATCCAGCTGGATGTCGATCCGATCGAGCAACCGCCCCGACAATCGCGCCTGATATTCGGTGGCACAGCGCGGCCCCCGTCGACACCGCCCCGCCCCCGGCCCGCCGCCGCACCAGCAAGGATTCATCGCTGCCGCGAGCTGAAACCGCGCCGGGTAGGTGGTTCGATGGTTCACCCGCGCGATCGAAACCTCTCCGGTTTCCAGCGGTTGGCGCAACGCATCCAACGCCTGAGGCGAAAACTCCAGCAACTCGTCCAAGAACAGCACCCCAAGGTGCGCGAGCGAAATCTCCCCCGGACGCGCCCGAAACCCACCGCCCACAAGCGCAGCCATGCTCGCCGAATGATGCGGACTGCGAAACGGCCGCTCGCGAGTCAACCTACCCTGCTCCAACTGCCCCGCCAGACTGTGCACCTGGCTGACCTCCAAAAGCTCCTCCGGCGACAGCGGCGGCAACAGACCTGCCAACCGCTGCACGAGCATGGACTTGCCAGCTCCCGGGCGGGCCCACCAGCAAGATGTTTTGCCCGCCAGCTGCGGCGATCTCCAACGCCCGCTTGGCCTGTTCCTGCCCTTTGACATCCCGCAGATCCAAAGCCGGCGGCCGACTGATCAAGGCACCCCGCTCTGGTGGCGGCATCTGTGGCCCGCCCCGAAAATGGTTCACAATGCCAATCGGCGACCGCGCCGCCAGGACCTCACCCCCGGCCCAGGCGGCCTCTGCCCCCTGGTCGGCCGCACAGATAAAGCGTGCCCCAAGCCCCACCGCAGCCATCGCCGCCGGCAGCGCTCCCGGTGCGCCACGCACAGACCCATCAAGCCCCAACTCCCCAAAAGCAACGGCCCCGTCAAGCGCGTCCTGTGGGATCGCCCCGATCGCGGCCATCAAGCCAAGGGCAATCGGCAAATCATAATGCGAGCCTTCCTTCGGCAGGTCCGCCGGCGCCAAATTCACGATCACCCGCCCCGCAGGCACCGCAAGCCCAAGGCTGGCAAAGGCCGCCGGTACCCGCTCCCGGCTCTCAGAAATCGCTTTGTCGCCCAGCCCCACAATGAAGATTCCCGGCAACCCGCCCGCGAGCTGCACCTCCACCGTCACCGGCCGGCTTTGCAGCCCCACGAACGCCAAGGTGATCACGGTTGCAGACATGGAGCGCCCCTACGTCGCGCGCCGGGATCCCCTTACACTTATCCACACGGCGGCCAAAAAAGATACAAGGAGCGAACAAAAGAGAAACAGAAAAAGAACAATACGCCCTTACGGCGCATCCCAGGCATAGGCCGGATCTTCGGCCGCACCGAACCCAGCGTTATCTACAGACCCCACGGGCAGCGGCGCAGGCTCAGCACCGTCTGCCATCACCGGGTCAGACCGCTCCGGGCGGGCCAGATGCTCCCCGGGCTGACGCACCTGCATATAAGACACCACCCGCTGCACGCCCGGTGTGATGCTGGCGATCTGGGCCGCACTTTCAATTTCTTCGGTCGATCGCGCCAATCCCATCAGGTACACCGATCCTTGGTTGGTCTCGATGTTCACATCAATCGAGCGCACACTGGAGGAAGCGATCAAACGCGCCCGCACCTGAGCCGTGATCATTTCGTCTATGGCAGACCGGAAAAGCCCGCTGCGGGGCCCAACCGTGATCTCGTTGGCAACGGCTTGAACCCGCGAAACAGACCACGCGAGCCGCTCGGCCTCGATCCGATGCTCCATGGTTGGCACCGGCCCAGACAGCAGCAGCCGCCCGTTGGCCAACTCGACATCCACCTCGCCAAATCCGTTCCGGTCAGCGGCAATCAACCGGGTTTTGATCTCTGCCCCGCCAGTGGCGTCGTCCAGCGCCTGGCCAACCGTGCGCTCCTGCGCCATCGCCACGCCAACGCTGGCGGCCGCGCCCATCGCCGCCGTCACACAACCGCTCGTGCCCACACAGGCCCCAACCGCCAGAATAACCATCGCTGCGTTCCGCATGATGCAGGCCTCCGTCAAAACAACCGACGGCCAGCAAACCAAATTGTGGTTGAGACGAGCTTAATGTGTCTCGCTCCAGGCCCCCCGCTCCTGGCGCAAAACCCACAGCCCAGACATCACCATCACATCAAACCGGATCGGCGCGCCGGTCAGCCGCCAACGGGAAGCGAGCGCGCTCGCGGCCTGTGCAATCCGCATTTGCTGGCGCGCGCCGACAGTCTCCAACCCAGCCCGAACCGACCGGCGCGCCTTGACTTCAACGATCACCAAAACCCCGTCCTTCCAGGCCGGAAAAATCCACCTCGCCGTATGGCCTCCGCAGCCGGTGGCCCAGCACCCGATACCCCTTGAGGATCAATGCCGCCGCCGCAGCGAACTCCGCCCAGCGGCCGCGCTGCTCGGCCAGTTGACGCCGCTTCACCGCCGATCCTTTTGCAGCACCAGCGCCCGCCCATAAACATCCGTGCTGGAAAGCCCAAACCGCAGAGCCACAGCCCGCGACGCATCCTTCACCCGCATCGTGGCCAACGCCTCCACCAAAGCGGCATCGACCTCCGCCGGGTCGACCGCCCGCACAACCTCCGGCGGCCCCACCATCACCACGATCTCGCCCTTCGGCGGATCAAGCGCGTCGTAAGCCGTGGCAAAATCAATCAGCCGCCCGCGCCGAAATTCTTCATAAAGCTTGGTGATTTCCCGGCCCACCACAACGGCACGATCCCCCAATACAGCGGCCATGTCCGCAAGGCTCGCGGCAAGGCGCGGGCCGGTCTCGTAAAACGCCAGCGTCGCCCGAAGCGTCGCGATTTCGCCCAGTTCCGCCCGCCGCGCGTTGCTCTTTGCCGGCAAAAATCCCACGAACAAAAACCGGTCCGTCGGCAAGCCGCTCGCCGCCAGAGCCGCCAGCAACGCGCTGGCCCCCGGCACTGGCACCACCCGAAACCCCCGCGCAGTGGCCGACTGCACCAGCGGGAAGCCGGGATCAGACAAAAGCGGCGTCCCCGCGTCGCTGGTCAAGGCAACAGCGCCGCCCTCCGCAATCAGCGAAAGCGCGCGTTCGCCCGCCTGTGGCCCGCTGTGATCGTGATAGGCCTCCACCCGGGCACTGATCCCCAAGGCAGACAACAGCTTTCTGGCCACCCGCGTGTCTTCGGCCAACACCAGATCAGCGCGCTCCAGTGTGTCAATTGCCCGGCGTGTGATATCACCGAGGTTGCCGATTGGTGTCGAAACCACATAAAGGCCCGGTTCGAGTGGTGGACTGGGTCCACGGCTCGGCTTAGGGTCCGACCTGTCGGACGGGGAGCGGTTTGGCATGCGCGTCATGGGTTCTAATACATCATCCACGCGAAACGGCGCTGCGCCAAGCGCCAACGCAGTGAACAAACAACAGCGGCCCTGGCCTTTGCTGGGGGCAATAGCGGCTGCCAGCATCTTGGCGGCCTGCGCCACAACCCCGGCCGGGCCCTCTGGGCCAGGCCAGCCCGACGCGCAAGGCCCGACCGGCCCACAAACCCCAGAACCGCCTCGCACCCGCGCCGGCCTCACGCCGCCCTTCATGGCCAACCGCGATGTTGTGCGCGTGGGCATCCTGCTGCCATTCTCCAGCCGCCCCGATGAGGCAGCAGCCCTCTACAACGCGGCCGAGCTCGCCCTGTTCCAAGAGGGCAACCAAAACATGCTTCTGATCCCGCGCGATTCCGGCGGCGGAGAACCAGAAGCCGAAGCCGCCGCCCGAACCCTTATCGCCGATGGGGTGGACGTGATAATCGGCCCGGTCACCCGCGATGGCGTCGCCGCCGCAGGGGGCGTCGCCCGCCGCGAACGGATCCCTTTGATTGGCCTGTCGTCCGATCGCACGGTTGCGGCCGAGGGGGTCTATCTGTTGTCCTTCCAGCTGGAAGACGAAGTGGCCCGGATCGTCGATTTCGCGGTCCAGCGCGGCATTCGCTCATTTGCCGTCATGGCCCCAGACAACGAATACGGTCGCCGCGTCAGTGAAGCGTTGCGCGCCGAAACCGCCCGTCGCGGGGCCGTCGTCGCCGGTGAACAAGTCTACCCGCGCGACATCGGTCAAGCCACCGCAGCCGCCGAGCGCTTGGCCCAGCAAACCCAAGGGGCAGGCGTCCAGGCGGTTTTGATCGCGGACTCTGGCTCTGTCCTGCGCGCCGCCGCCGCCGGCCTGTCCCGCGTCGGCCTTGGCCAACCCAACGTTCGCCTGCTGGGCACCAGCGTTTGGGCAGGCGCAGACCTGCGCACCGAAGCCCCCCTGGCAGGCGGCTGGTATGTCGCGCCAGATCCCACCGTCAGATCCGGGTTTGAACAAGCCTACCGCACCCGCTACGGCACAGACGCCACCCGCCTCGCCAGCCTCGCGTTTGACGCTGTGTCGCTCGCAGCCCTGTTGTCGAACGACGCCGGTCCCTCCGGCCTGTCGCGCCGCGAGATCGAGCGCCAGGAAGGCTTCCTAGGCTCAGATGGTGTTTTCCGCTTCCGCAACACCGGCACGATCGAACGCGGCTGGGCCGTGATGGAAGTGCGGGCGCGGGCCGCCCCAACCCCGATCGCGCCGGCCCCGCGGGAGTTCACCCGTCCGGCGTCTTGATTGGCCTAATCCGCCCGACGGCGCAAAAACACGTAATAGGCACCGCCACCTCCGTGGCGTCGGTGGGCGGACGAAAAACCGCTTACAATGTCGCGCAGCGCCGGGTCCGCCAGCCAGCCGGGCAGGCGTTGCTTGAGCACGCCCGGTGCCGCTTCGCCGTGGATCAGCCGCCCGCCTTTGCCCGTAACAACCAAAACCACGCTGGCCTCGCTGCCCTGGCGCGCGCTCAAAAAGCCAATTAGAGCCGCCCGTGCTTGGTCTTGGGTGAAGCCGTGCAGGTCGATCGTGCCCGCCAGTCGAACCTGCCCGCGCTGCACCCGCCGCTCGCCACTGCGATTTGCCAGCGAGGGCGGTCGCGCGGGCACCGACACTGGCGGTGAAACAGAAGGCAGCGACGAAACGCTTTTGGTCTTTGCAGGCTTTGCCAGCACCACCGCGGGGCCCTCAGCCACCTCAGGCGCAGCCGCAGGCTGTTCCGGCCGCGGGTTCAGCGGGCGCACGCTGGAGGTCACCCGCTTCCAAAGCGTGGTTTCTTCCGACGTCAGATGGCGCGGACGCCGACGCATCATGACCCGCCGTTGATCAGGCCGAAGCGACTTTAGCCAAAAACCAGGTTGGATCGCGCGAGCGCACATCGCGTTCAAAGGTCCACTTTTCCAGCGTGTCCCGCAGGCCGTGCAGCCCGTGTGCCAATTCGGCCTCGAACTTCACAACCACGCGAGCGATCTGGTCAGACAAATTGGCGTCCACGATTTCGGCCGTCTTGAGGCGCACCAGCTCTGGGCCCTGTTCACCCGTGCCTTCACGCTCGGTAATCGCCTTGGCGTAAGCGTCAAAAACCCGCGGCGTCAGCAAAGGCCGCAGCGCGTCCCGGTCTCCCACACCGAACGCATGCACGATCGCTTCGTAGGCAGCCCGCGCGTTGCCCGCGAACTGGGCCGGGTCAAACGACGGGTCCGCCATTTGAATTTGCCCAAGCCCAGAGCCGGCTGCGCCCGAAAATTCAGGCTCAAGTCTAGGGGAAGGCTTTGCCAAAGGATCGCGCACGCTGCCCTGCGCCGGTGCTGGACGCGGCGCGGCAGGCGGTGTGCTGGGCCGTTCAGACCCCGTGCGTCGACCCAAAACGCTGTACAGCCGTGCCAGCACGAATGCCGCGGCCGCGGCGAGGATCACGATTTCGACCCACTGGTTCTCCACCGAGCATGCTCCGGGTGATCAGACGCGCAAAAGCGCACAACAAACAATGACTGTGTCACAGTCTCAGCAATGCACATAGTGCGCCAACCCAATTGGCGCCAGTGAGCCCCTGTTAACCAGCCAAAGCTCCTGTTGACCGACCGATGCCTGAGTTGCCGGCACCGCCTGACCATGTTAGCGCACGCGCCAGTAATTGCAGACGAAAGCCGCAACACAATGACCACAGTCGGCCCGCCAGAAGGCGCCCAGCCCCCAGAGTCTCCGCATCTGCGCGTCATGGCGCAGTACGTAAAGGATCTGTCCTTCGAAAACCCCATGGCAGCGACCGCTGCGCGCCAGGGGGATGTCCAGCCCGTGATCGACATGGGCGTGGAGGTCAAATCTCGCCCGGTCGGCAACGACGGCGACGCCTACGAGGTGGACTTGCGCATCCACGTGGAAGCCAAGCGCGGCGATGACGTACTTTTCATTGCCGATCTCGTTTATGCCGGCTTGTTCCAGTTCGTGAATGTCCGCGGGGCCGATATCGAGCCTTTGCTATGGATCGAATGCCCACGGTTGCTGTTCCCCTTTAGCCGGCAGCTGTTGGCCGAAATCACCCGAGAGGGCGGCTATCCGCCGCTGTTGATCAACCCGATCGACTTCACCCCCCTCTACTGGGCAGAACTCAACGCGCGCAAAAAGCCAGAGGGCGGCACAGACGGCCCACCGCCAATGTAGCCTGCATCCAAATCGACCGGCCAACGCATCCCAAAGACAAACCCAGCAATCAGCTGGCAGGGGAGCGAAAATGATCCGCGTCGTATTGGCACAAGCCGCCTTGATTGCAGCGCTCGCCACCTCTGCACCGGCTCAAACGCCGGAAAGCTTCCAACGCATTGCCGTATCTGGCCCCTACCAGGTGGTGATAACCCGCGCCCCCACCAGCTCCTATGCGATCACCGGCAGGGATGCAGACCGCCTCCGCGCCACCATCTCAGACCATGGCACTCTGAGAATAGAGCCGCGCCAAAGCCGCCGCAGCGATCGCGGCGATTACGAGGCCGTGGTGACGATAAGCCTTCCAACGCTCAACAGCCTTGAGGCCTCCAGCGGCACCTCGGTGCAGGCAAGCCTCGCAGGCCCCTGCAACGCCCTGGACCTTGAATCGGCCATGGGTGCAGAAGTCACCGTGACTGGGCTGCAATGCCAAACGGTAGACAGTGAAGCCAGCATGGGCGGTGCTTTGACCATCGAGGGCACGTGCCGCCAGCTGAACGCGCAAGCATCGATGGGTGGCATGCTGGCGGCAGATAACCTACGCTGTGAACGCGTCACGGCAGGGGCCTCGATGGGCGCAATGATCGAGGCCTTTGCCAGCTCCACCTACACCCAGTCCAGCTGGATGGGCGCGGATGTAGACGTTCGGGGCGGTGGCACCCGCAGCAGGTAACGCATCGGCCAGCGGGTCACTCCGCCGGCCACTTCTTCCACAGCGCCTCCGCCCCAAGCTTTGCCACAAAACCGGCATGGACCTCGCGCTCCGCCGGCGTCAATCGGCCCTGCAAAGGCTTTGGCCGCCGCTCCCGCCGCACAATCGCCTCCAGGCGCACCCCTTCGCTGTCCGCAGCACCAGCCTCGCCCTCTTCCTCCAGCGCAAGCTTTTGCTCCCGGCCGCCGCGCAACTCCAAATAAACTTCCGCCAGCATCCGCGCGTCCTTGAGCGCGCCATGTCCGCCGGGTCCTTTGCGGTCGCCAAGATCAAACCCGGCCTTGTCGAGCTGAAAGCGCCGCGACAGCGCATCCAACGAGTTGGATGCCCCCGGATATTTCTTGCGCGCGATCACCAGCGTATCCACGAACCGCTCGGACGGCAGCGGCTCGCGTCCAAGCCGCACCAACTCGGCGTTCAAAAACCGGCGATCGAACTCGGCATTGTGCGCCACAATCGGGCTATCACCCAAAAACGCCATCAAGGCGTCCACAACGTCTGGGTCTTTAAACAGCGGCTTGTTGGACAAAAACGCGTTCGTTAGTCCGTGCACCCGCACGACCTCGTCTGGAATGTCGCGTCCAGCCGGATTGATATAGCGCTGCAACGTCGAACCCGTGGGCGCAAGCTTGATCAGTTCAACGCAACCAATCTCGACGATCCGGTCTCCGCCCTCGGCCTCTCGGCCGGTTGTTTCGGTATCGAAAACCACTTCGCGCATGCAGGCCTCCCGCTCGCGCCAAGCGTTAATTCGCTTCGGCGAGCGCGTCCAGGATCGCGCGGACCTGCGCCTGCGCCTCCGTCAACCCAAAGCCGGTGTTCACCACAAAGTCTGCCATCGCCCGCTTTTCTGGGTCAGACACTTGCTTGGCCAAGATTTCCGCAAGCACGGCTTCGGTCATGCCGGGTCGGTCCAACACCCGCTGGCGTTGCACCGCCGGCGGGGCCGTCACCACCACCACCCCATCCACAGCCTTATGGCCGCCGTTCTCAAACAGCAGCGGAATATCCAGCACCACAACTTTGGCCCCAGACCGCCGGGCCTGGTCTAGGAACGCAATCTGCGCCTCGCGCACCAACGGATGCACGATCGCCTCCAGCCGCTGCCATGCCAACGGGTCCCCGCCCACCGCCGCCCGCAAGGCCAAACGGTCGATCGCCCCGTCTTTCACAACCCCCGCAAACGCCGCGCCCACCGGTGCAACCGCGGCTCCGCCCGGCGCATAAA
The DNA here is from genome assembly GCA_049314555.1 of Caulobacterales bacterium. Taxonomy (GTDB): domain Bacteria; phylum Pseudomonadota; class Alphaproteobacteria; order Caulobacterales; family Aquidulcibacteraceae; genus REEB509. The sequence goes on along the minus strand of JBMOEW010000015.1, from coordinate 22,485 downwards.
GGGCATGCACCGCGGCATCGGCGTCATACACCGGCACCCCTTCGTCTCGAAACATTTGGGCCGTCGTGGATTTGCCCATCCCGATCGAGCCCGTTAGCCCCAGAATGATCATCCGCCGCGCTCCGCCAGGATCCGCATCAGACGCTCCCGCGCGATCGCCCGATCTGGCAACACGCCAAACCAAAGCTGAAACGCCAGCGCGCCTTGACCAATCAACATGCCCAACCCATCCACAACCGCAAGCCCGCGCGCCCGCGCCGCGGCCAAAAGCCCCGTTTCCAAAGGCGCATAAACAGCATCCGCCACGATCGCATGGGGTGCAACCACACCAACTGGCCATACCGCCACGCCACCACCCATGCCAAGGCTGGTGGCGTTCACGATCAAATCGGCCTGAGCAAAGCCAGCCTCTAGGTCATCCAAACCAAGCGCCTGAGCGCCGATGGCCGATGCAAAGGCCTGCGCCTTGGCCACGTCTCGATTGACAAGCGTGATGGTTTCAACCCCCGCCTGGCGCAAGCCGTAGGCAATCGCGCGCCCAGCGCCCCCGGCCCCAATCACCAGCGCATGACGGGTTCGCTCCCGCCACCCCGGCGCGCCATCTTCTAGGCTCAGGATAAAGCCCGGCGCATCGGTATTGAACGCAGCCGTGGTGCCATCGTCATCAAACGCCAGCACGTTCGCCGCGCGCAGCGTTTGCATGGCCGGCTCCAGCACGTCGCTAACGCTGGCCGCGAGCTCCTTGAACGGCGCTGTGACGTTGACCCCCGAAAGTCCCATCGCCCGCAGCAGCGGAAAAGCCGCCGCAGAATCCGCAGCCCTGATCCGCAAGGCGACATAAGCAGCGTTGATCCGGTGATCGAGGTACCAGCCATTGTGCATCGCCGGCGACAACGACTGCGAAACTGGATCCCCCAACACCGCAAACACCTGCGGCGCGCTCATGGCGCAACCGCCCCGTGCTGGCGCAGAATCGATAAAAGCTGAACCAGCGGCAGACCCAAAACCGAGAAATAATCCCCGTCCACCCGGTTGAACAACTGCACCCCAAGCCCCTCCAACTGATAGGCCCCGACGCTGGCAAAGGCAGCCTCACCCACCTGATCCAGATAGTCCTCCAAAAACACGTCGCTAAAGTCGCGCATGGTCAAGCGCGGCGTTTCGATGTGCCTCCAGATCGCCACCCCGTCCAACGCCAACACCACCGCTGATATCAGGTGGTGCGTCCTGCCCCGCAGCCGGCGCAAGGACTCCCGCGCGGCGTTCCGGTCCCCCGGCTTGTCGAACGCTTCTTTGCCAAGCGCCAGCATCTGGTCTGCCCCAATCACAAGCCCCGGCTTGATCCTCGACACGCTCAACGCTTTCGCCTCTGCCAAGGCGTCGGCTTGATCCCGCGGGGCTAATCCTTCATCCCGCAGACTGTTCTTCAGCGCCTCTTCATCCAGTGGCGGCCGCACCACGCTGAACGCCACCCCCGCCGCCCGCAGCAACTGCGCCCGGATCGCACTGCCAGAAGCCAAGATCACAGGACGCCCGCTCACAACAAACCTCGTTCCGCCAAAAGGTTCAAAACCGCCGCCGCGGTTTCTTCCACCGACCGCCGCGACACATCGATCACCGGCCAACCGTGGCGATCATACAAGCGCTGCGCGTTGCGAATTTCCTCCCGCACGGCTTCGTCTTCTGCATAGCTCGAAGGCCGGTTTTCGTTCATGGCCGTCAGCCGGTTGCGTCGCACCTGCACCAGCCGGTCCACCGAAACCGTCAGCCCCACCACCAGCGGCCCATTTTCCCGAAACAATTCATCGGGCAAGGGCACCCCCGGCACGATCGGCACATTGGCAGCCTTCACCCCGCGATTGGCCAGATACACACATGTTGGCGTCTTGGAGGTTCGGCTCACCCCCACCAGGATCACTTCCGCGTCGCGCAGTTCAACCACCGCCTGGCCGTCGTCATGCTCCATGGCGAAGTTCAACGCGTCGATCCGACGGAAATACTCGGCATCAAGCGTGCGCCCAGAGCCCACCCGCTTGTTCTGTTGCAAGCCCAAATACCGCGTCATCGGCTCCAGCACGGCGTCCAGCACCGCAACACACGGCACCCCCAGTTCCTTGCATTTGGCTTCCAACCGCGCCCGGTTCTCAAGATTGGTGATCGTGAAAAGCACCACCCCCGGCGCATTTTCGACCTCTCGCAGCACGCGGTCCATCTGGCGAACGGAACGAATCAAGAAGTACGAGTGCTCGATCGGGAAAATGTTGTCGAATTGCGCCACAGAGGCCCGCAGCACCCCGGCCAGCGTTTCACCGGTGGAATCCGACACCAAATGCACATGAAAATAGACGCCAAAGGCTTGCGTCATAACAGAATCGCTTTCTCACCACAAAACACCGTGCCCGCCGCAAAGGCCCCAACCCCCGGAGGACAAGCTGTGGACAAAAAGGGGATAAGCCACCCCCGATCCGTGACATACTGCACCCTTGAGAACAATTGGTCACTTACCCAGCTTCAATCCACAGGCTATCCACAAGCTCCCAAACAACCCCCTCAGAATCACTTGCTCCGCCAGGAATCATGGTGAACGCGTGTTAACCATGGACTTTTGCGGTGGCTTGACTCCGCCCCCAACTGATGCAGCCGCGACCTCCCGCCAGCTTTCCCCCAACTGTTTGCCCCTCTACATCCCGTTCAATCCAATTTTCATTCAACCAAAAGGTTTGAAGCATGACGGGACAAAAGCGCCCGACGGTCCAAAAAGCGCTCCTAAGGGTCTTGGAAGGCGAAGCGTTACCGCGCCCTCCGATTTGGATCATGCGCCAAGCGGGCCGCTACTTGCCCGAATATCGAGAGATCCGCACACGAGCGAAGACCTTTCTGGATTTTTGCTACGCGCCGTCGCTCGCCACAGAAGCCGTCTTGCAGCCGCTGCGGCGCTTTGATTTGGATGCAGCGATCCTGTTTTCAGATATCCTGGTGGTGCCCGATGCCTTGGGTCGCAAGGTCTGGTTTGTGGAAGGCGAAGGCCCCAGGCTGGAACCCCTGATCGAACAACAACACTGGCAGTTTGACGATATCGAAAAAGCCATCCAGCGCCTGGCCCCAGTTTATGAAACGGTTGAACGCCTCACGACCGCGTTGCCAAAGCACGTAACCCTGATTGGCTTTGCCGGCGCCCCCTGGACGGTCGCCACCTATATGCTGCAAGGCGAGGGCGGCGATAAAGACCGCGCCCGCCGCGCAGCCCTCCAACGCCCCGATGATGTGGATGCGCTTCTAGCCGTGCTGGTCGAAGCTACCGCGCAGCATTTGGCAGCCCAAGCCAAGGCCGGTGCCGAATGCCTCCAGCTGTTTGAAAGCTGGGCAGAAGGCCTTTCGCCAGCGCTGTTCCAGCGGCTCGTGATCCAGCCCACCCATAGCCTCCTGCAACGCCTCCAAGACCTGGGCGTGACAACGCCCCTGATCGGTTTTCCGCGCGGTGCCGGTGCAAACTTCGCCACCTACGCCCAAAGCCTAGCGTTCAATGGCCTTGGCTTGGATACCAGCATGCCGGCAGGTTGGGCGCAGGCACAGACACGGTCCGGCACAGCGCTCCAAGGCAACTTGGACCCGCAACTGCTGGTCATCGGCGGTGAGCCCCTGCGCCAAGCCACCCAAGCAGTGTTGGACAGCTTCACCGGCGCGCCCCACATCTTCAATCTTGGCCATGGCATCACGCCAGACGCCAAACCAGAGCACGTTGCGGCTTTGGTTCAATGGGTCAAAGGCCAACCATGACAGCGCAGCAAAAGCGGATCGCCGTAGTTCTGTTCAACTTGGGCGGTCCGGATGGCCAAGAAGCCGTTCGCCCGTTCCTCTTCAACCTGTTCAACGACAAATGGATCATCGCTGCCCCCGCGCCGATCCGCCTGTTGATCGCAGGCTTGATTTCCACTACCCGAGCAAAATCAGCCAGAGCCAACTACGCCAAAATGGGCGGCGGCTCGCCCATCGTGCCGCAAACGCAGGCGCAGGCTGTGGCCTTGGAACGGGAACTGGCCGGCCGGTTTCCAAACGCGGCCGTGAAGGTGTTCATCGCCATGCGGTATTGGAAGCCGTTCGCGGAAGAAACCGCCAAAGCAGTCAAAGCCTGGGGCGCAACAGAAACCATCCTGGCCCCGCTTTATCCGCAGTTTTCCTCCACCACCACCAGCTCAGCCATCGAAGCTTGGGCCAAAACCGGCGCCCCCGTCACTGCCACCCTCTGTTGTTATCCTTCGGGCACCAAGTTTGCCCAAGCCCACGCCGCGGCCATCCTGCAGGCCTGGGAAAAAGGCGGCCGGCCCGAAAATCCCCGCGTCCTGTTTTCCGCCCACGGACTACCCCAGCAAACCATCAACAAGGGTGATTCCTATCAATGGCAGGTCGAACGCACGGTGGAAGCGGTTCGACCGCTCCTGCCGGCCGCCTGGCAGCACCGGATCTGCTATCAGTCACGGGTTGGCCCCCTGAAGTGGATTGGCCCCTCCACCGAAGAAGAGATCGATCAGGCCGCAAACGACAAAATTGGCGTGATCGTTTCGCCGATCGCTTTTGTCTCAGAGCACATCGAGACCTTGGTGGAGCTGGACGAAGAATACGGCGAACGCGCCCACGCCCGCGGCGTACCCTACTACCTGCGTGCGCCAGCCTTAGGCGCGGCACAAGGCTTCATTGACGCCCTCGCAGACCTTGTAGAGCATGCAGCCGCCCATCCCGGCGGTCCGCGTTCTGAAACCGGATCACGCATCTGCCCGGGCCAGTTCGGCCTGTGCCCCATGAAGACAGTCTAGCGCCTCCAGAGGACCCCACCTCATGCCATCGGTCGATTTCTATAACCTCGGACGCGCGCTTCACATCCTGGCCGTGATCGCCTGGATGGCGGGCCTTTTGATGTTGCCGCGCCTTTATGCCTACCAAACCGAAGCCCAACCCGGCGGCGAACTGGAGGCAAAGATGATCGAAGCCTCCCGCCGCCTGCGCAAGATCATCCTTACCCCTACCATGATCCTCACCTGGGTTTTTGGCCTCTATCTGCTGATCCAATACAACCTTGGCCCGGGAATTCGCCTTTGGCTTTGGGCAAAACTGGCGCTGGTCGTCGCGTTAAGCGGCCTGCACGGGTATTACGTGATGCAGGGCAAGAAGATGGAGGCAGGCCAGCGGCCCTTGTCGTCCAAAACCTGGCGCTTGCTGAACGAAGTGCCTTTCCTGATCGCCATCCCCGTTGTCATTTTCGCAACCCTTGAGCCGTTCTGACCCATTCTTTTCGCTTGACGCGGCGCGCCCCATATGTTTTGGGCTGATGGTGTGAGCGCCCTGTCAAAGGGCCTGCGCGTCGGCGGCGCGCCCAAAACCCTGATAAACCCTCCCTCCTAAACCGTCGAACCCACATCAAATCCGGTCGCCAATGCAGGTGAAAAGCGCCTTGCAGCGACCCTCTGGGCCTGATCATGAGCGAAGAACAATTCCTTGAAGGGCTGACTCAGCTCACCCTCCAAGACCTGAAAAAGAAATCCCCCACAGAACTCCTCTCCTTTGCCGAAGGGCTGGAGGTTGAGAACGCGAACATCTTGCGCACGCAGGACATGTTGTTTGCGATCCTAAAACAGCTTGCCGAGCGCGGCGTGGAAATCGCCGGCGCGGGCGTCATCGAAATCCTGCCCGATGGCTTTGCGTTTTTGCGCTCGCCGCAGTCCAACTATCTGCCTGGCCCGGACGACATCTACGTTTCCCCTAGCCAGATCCGCAAATTCGGCCTGCGCACCGGCGATACGGTCGATGGTCAAATCCGGGCCCCAAAGGACGGCGAGCGCTACTTTGCCCTGGTGAAGGTCAACGCGATCAATTTCGAGGATCCCGAAAAAGTGCGCCACAAGGTGCACTTCGATAACCTCACCCCGCTTTATCCCAATAAGCGCCTGAACATGGAAATGCCGGACCCAACGGTCAAAGACCGCTCGGGCCGCATCATCGACGTGGTAGCCCCGATCGGCAAAGGCCAGCGCGCCTTGATCGTGGCCCCACCGCGCACCGGCAAAACCGTCCTTCTCCAGAACATCGCCAAATCGATCGAGGCCAATCACCCTGAGGTCTACCTCATGGTGCTGCTGATCGACGAGCGCCCCGAGGAAGTGACCGATATGCAGCGCACGGTGAAGGGCGAGGTCGTGGCCTCAACCTTTGACGAGCCCGCAACCCGCCACGTTCAGGTGGCCGAAATGGTCATCGAAAAAGCCAAGCGTCTGGCCGAACACGGCAAAGACGTGGTCATCCTGCTAGACTCGATCACGCGCCTCGGCCGCGCCTACAACACCGTCGTGCCAAGCTCCGGCAAAGTGCTCACTGGCGGTGTCGATGCCAACGCCCTGCAGCGTCCGAAGCGGTTCTTCGGTGCGGCGCGCAACCTGGAAGAGGGCGGCTCCCTCACGATCATCGCCACTGCCTTGATCGACACCGGCTCGCGCATGGACGAAGTGATCTTTGAAGAGTTCAAGGGCACGGGTAACTCGGAAATCATCCTGGATCGGAAAGTCGCCGACAAGCGCATCTTCCCGGCGATGGACATCCTCAAGTCCGGCACCCGCAAGGAAGAGCTGATCACCCCGCGCGAGTACATGCAAAAAATGTATGTGCTGCGCCGGATCCTCTCGCCCATGGGCACCCAGGACGCGATCGAGTTCCTGAACGATAAGTTGCGTCAATCCAAAACCAATGACGACTTCTTCCAAAGCATGAACACTTGAAGCCTAACGCTGCGGCACCTTCACGGTGCCGCGCGCAGGCTTGGTCCTGCCACTTCAAACGCATGCCCGGCCTGTAGCACCAGCGCGTCGCTCCAGGCTGGCCCGATAAATGATAGACCCAGCGGCAAGCCGTCCACCGTGCCCATCGGCACCGTCAAGTGCGGATAGCCAGCGATGGCTGGCGCGCGGCTGGCACTGGGCGGCACAAACGCATCGCCAGCGCCCAGGGTGGTGCGCCAAGCCGGCCCGTTTGTCTGCGCAACGATCAGGTCAAGGTCATTGGCCGCAAGCCAAGCGTCAATCCCGTCTACCCCCGCAGCCCGCAGCGAACGCGCCCGCGCGGCAAGATATTCCGCCTGCGTGGCGGTGGACGCCTCCGCCTGCTCAAAAATCGACTGCCCAAAATACGGCATCTCTAAAGCCGCGTGCGCGCGGTTGAAGGCGATCACGTCCGCCAAACTCCGAACCGTCACCCCATTCGCCGGCAAATCCCCAAGATACGCGGCGAGGCCAGTGCGCAACTCCGCCATCAACACAGCAAACTCATCGGCCCCGGCGGCCCGCACCGGTCCCAAGTCTGGCGCGATAGGCACAAGCACAGCGCCCGCCGCCGCCAACCGCGCCACAGCCGCCCCAAACACGGCGGCATTGGTTCCCTCCAGCGTCAACACGCCGATCCGCAAGCCCTGCAATCCGTCTACAGACAACCCCGCCGCATAGTCTATACGCCGCGCATCAGCCTCTGCGGTCGCAGGATCAGCCGGATCGGTTCCCGCCATGACGCTCAGCAAGAGCGCTGCGTCCCGCACCGTCAGCGTCATCGGCCCGGCGGTGTCTTGGCTGGTGCTTATGGGCACGATGTAGCGGCGCGAAATCAGCCCCACCGTCGGCTTGAAGCCCACGATCCCGTTGATTGCCGAGGGGCACACAATCGAGCCGTCCGTTTCCGTGCCAATCGCCGCCGGCGCAAGCCCTGCAGCAACCGCCGCAGCACTGCCAGACGATGAGCCACATGGGTTTGTACCCCGAAGATGCGGGTTATGGGTCTGCCCGCCAACCGCACTCCAGCCGCTGGTGGACTTGTCATCGCGAATGTTGGCCCATTCGGACAAATTGGCCTTGCCCAGCACCACCATGCCCGCCGCCCGCAGCCGCGCTACCAGCGGGGAATCGCGGTCCGTGATATTGCCAATCAGCGCCAGCGACCCCGCCGTTGTGGGCATCGGGTCCAACGTCTCGATGTTGTCCTTGATCAAAATCGGCAACCCATAAAGCGGCCCAGCCCCCGCCGGCCGCGCCGCATCCAGCGCCGCCGCATCGCGCATGGCATTCGGGTTCAAGGCCAGCACAGCATTCGTGCCCCCATCGGACCGATCCGCCCGGATCCGATCCAGATACTGGCCAACAATCGCCGCGCTCGTGATGTTTTCCGTCACCGCCCAATCGGATAGGGGCCTCTGCAGGGCACCTTGACCCGCCTGATCTTGCACTGCCGCCGTCTCAGGCATCGCAGCACACGCCGCCACCAAACCAACAACCGCAATCATCCCAAGTCCAGCTAGCCGCATTAGTTCTATTCCCCTTTTGCCCCCCCACTGAAGCGCCTCTTTGATCGCCTCACAAGGCCAGAACAGCGCAGCGCTGCCAGGGATAGACAGACCTGTCTGTCCGGTGCCAAACACCCAAGATGTCGAGCCCCGCCCCCTCAAAGCCCCCGCGCGACGCGATTTTGCGCACCGCCGCGGCCCTGTTCGATCGCCACGGCATCCGCGCCACCGGCGTCGATCGCATCATCGCCGAAAGCGGCGTGGCCAAGGCGACGCTCTACCGCCACTTTCCGTCGAAAGACGATTTGATTTTAGCGGTTCTGGCGCAGCACGGCCCGGCCCAGCGTGATAGCCTCACGCAAGCTGCCTTGGCCCATTCACAAGCCACCGGCGAGCCCGCAGCACTCGCCCTGTTTGATGCGCTCGCGGCCTGGTTCCTGCTGCCCGATTTCAACGGCTGCCCCTTTGCCAAGGCCGCCCAAGAGCTGCCGGAAAACCAAGCGGTTGTGGCCGCCGCCTTGGCCCACAAACGCGCGGTGCAGGACTGGTTGCGCGACCAATTGGTGAAAGCCGATCACCAAGATCCCGGTGCCACAGCCGCCATGCTGATCCTGCTCATGGATGGCGCGACCGTGCACGCCACCCTGCGCGCCGATGGGGCACCCGCTCAAGCCGCAAAGGTCGCAGCCACAGCGATCCTTGCCGCCTCACCGACCATCCCGTTCGGCCAATAACGCCGTCAACCGCGCGACAGCCTGCGTCAGGTCGGCCAATTCCTTCTCCCGCAGCAGATCGATTTTCTCATGCAACAGCTCGATTTCGAGCTCGGCCTTCTTGTTGATCTCGAAGTCGTCGATGCTGCGCCGGCGATCCACATCCGCCAACCGGTTTTGGCTCATCATGATGATCGGCGCGGTATAGGCGGCCTGAAAAGAAAGCAGCAAATTCAACAGGATGAACGGGTAGGGATCAACCCGCGCCCCTGAAACGCTATTGAAAATCAGCCACCCGATCAAAAGCGCGCTCTGAACCATAATGAAGCGCCAAGACCCAACGGTCATGGCCACCCAATCGGCGCACTTCTGCCCAAGCCCCTGAGGCACCAGAGCGGCTTCAGGGTCCCGGGAGCGGGCCCGTGCCCGTAGGTTTTCAAGGAGCGAGGAAAGGTCAGCCATGGCGAACTCCAGGTGCAAACGAGGTCCAACCGACCATACACCCAACCGCCAAAGCCGCCCCCGCGACCCTTTCTATCCTTGCGCTCGGCGCGCCCGCCGCGCATGAAAAGACCTGAGGAGCCACCGCATGCTGAAAATCTATCACTCAAAGCAGGCCCGATCCCTGCGCGTCGTTTGGCTGGCAGAGGAAATCGGCATGCCGCACGAGATCGTGCATATGCCCTTTGACCCGGCCACCCTGCGCTCTGAGGAGTTCCTGCGGATCAACCCGTTTGGCAAGGTTCCAGCGATCGAGGACGGCGGCGTCCGCATGGTCGAAAGCGGTGCCATTTGCCAGTATCTCACCGAGAAATACGGCAAGGCCCCGTTCAAAAAAGTCTTGGGAGACGCGGACTATCCCGCCTATCTGCAGTGGATTCACGCCGGCGAAGCCACCCTCACCCCGCCCTTGGGTGCCATCGCCCAACACACAATTATTCGCCCCAAGGAACGCCGCATCGGCCAAGTTGCCGACGAAGCCGTGACCATGTTTAAGGAACGCCTGAAGGTGCTGGACGCGAACTTGGGCGAAACCGGCTACCTCGTTGGCGGCGAAATGACCGCCGCAGATGTGATGGTCGGCTATGCGCTCCACTTGGCAGACTTTATGGGCGTGATGAAGGATCCGCCAGACGATGTCGCCAAATACTGGGCGCGTCTGCAGGAACGTCCCGCCTATCAGCGCGCCATTGCGGCCTGACGCAGCGGCACCCTGAAGCGCGACATAACAACAGCAGCCACCACATAAACCGCTTGCATCGCCCCCAGTTGCGAACTATTCGCATCTTCCGGAGATGCAAATGAGACGCAAAAACGAACTGGCCGCCTCCATGGTCTTGGCCCTGGCGGGATGGACAGCACCCAGCTTGGCCGCCGCCGAGACGGTGTCTGAGGCCGGCCCCGTAGCGGGCCAGGCGATTGCCATCGACGCCCCCATAGTGGTGATCGGCGAGCGCGATCGCCTGCGCGACATTCCAGGCTCTGGCGCAGTGATCGACCAGCAAGACCTGGAGCGCTCCCGCGTGTTCACGGTCAACGAGGCCCTCCGCCAGGTTGCGGGCGTGGTTGTGCGCGACGAAGAAGGCTTGGGCTTGCGTCCCAACATTGGCATCCGCGGCCTAAACCCCACCCGCTCCACCGAAGTGATCCTCCTGGAGGATGGCCTTCCCCTCACCTACGGCCTCTACGGCGATAACAGCACCTATTCCCATCCGCCTCTGCGCCGCTTTGCCCGCATCGAGGTGTTGAAAGGCGCCAGCCAAATCCGCTTTGGTCCGCATACGGTGGGCGGCGTCATCAACTACATCACGCCGCAGGCCCCAAGCGAAAACGCCCGTCGCTTTACCTTCGCCGGCGGCAGCGACGGCTACCGCGAGCTGGACGCATCCTTGGGCGGCCCCGTGTTCGGGTTTCGCGTTCTGGGCCATGCCAACATGACCACCTTTGACGGTGTGCGCGAAAACCAGGGTTTTGAGTTCTCAGACTTTTACCTCAAAGCCCAGCGCGACCTGGCCCCCGGCCAAGAGCTGATCCTGCGGGCAGGCCTGTATGAAGAAGACAGCCAGGTCGGCTATTCCGGTTTGACCACCGCAGAATATAACGCCAACCCCCGCGGCTATCCGTTCCGCAACGACAGCTTCATCACCGAGCGCTTCACCATTTCCGCGACCCACGTTTGGGAACTGGGCGAACGCCTCGCGCTGGTCACCTCTGGCTACGCGCTCTGGTTTGATCGCGATTGGTGGCGCCAATCCTCCAACTCCGGACAAAGGCCCGCAGATGCCTCTGATCCCCTGTGCGGCAGTATGGCCAACGTCAACACCACCTGCGGCAACGAGGGCCGTCTGCGCGAATACAACGTCTACGGAATAGAACAGCGCCTGAATTGGGGCACGTCCCTGGCTGGCATAAACACCACCATTGAGGCGGGGGCACGCTTCCAAACCGAGCGTCAGAACCGCCGCCAATTCAATGGCGATACCCCAAGCGCGCGCCAACCCGGCACCAGCGTCAACGGCGGTGTGAGGGAAGACAATTTCCGCTATATTGATGCCTGGTCGGGGTTTGTGTCCGCCACGTTGGACTTCGGCCAGCTGGCCATCAGCCCCGGCGTGCGCGTGGAATCGATCGACTATCGCCGCGAAAACCGCCTAACCGGAGCGCGTGGCGAAACCAGCCTCAACGAGGTCATTCCAGGCCTTGGCCTCACTTTCGCCGCGAGCCCGGATATCTCGATTTATGCCGGTGTCTATCGCGGATTCTCGCCCCCCGGCGTCGCCGATATCGTCACCGACACCGGCGGCTCAGTTGATCTTGATCCGGAAGAAAGCGTCAACTTGGAGCTGGGCCTGCGCGGCGAGCTGCGCGATGGCCTCAACCTAGACACCGCCCTGTTCCTGATGGACTTTGAGAACCAAATCGTGCCGGCATCCTTGGCGGGCGGCGTCGGCGCCACCTTGACCAGCGCCGGTGCCACACGCCACCGTGGCCTTGAAGTTTCGTTGAATGGCTCCCTTCAGGAAATGGGTGTCCTGCAAGCCAACGATGTGTATTTCCGCACAGCCCTGACCTGGCTGGAGGACGCCTCCTACCAAGGCCGGCGCTTTTCGAATGTGTCCGGTTTCGGATCAACTTCGGTTACAGGCAATCGCCTTCCCTATGCCCCCGAATGGCAACTCAGCGCAGCCCTGGGCTATACCCATAACCAGTGGCTCAACGCCCAAATCGAAGGCGTGTTCGTAGGTGAACAGTTCACGGATGATCTGAACACGGTGCTCCCCAGCGCCAATGGCCAACGCGGCCTGATTGAGGCCCAAACCACCTGGAACGCGAGCTTAAATCTCACGCCCTCCGGCGGCAATGTCACCTACTACGCCACCGTCAAAAACATCGCCGATGAAACCAACATCGTGGATCGCACCCGCGGCATTCTGCCAAGTGCCCCACGCTTGATCCAGGTTGGGGTAAGCGCAAGCTTCTGAGGCAAGCCCTTGCGCCCACACCCCCATCCGGGAAAAGTGCGGCAACAAGGAGCAACCCTTCCCCATGGGCCCATCGCGCCGCCGCTTGCTTGGAACGGCCACGGCCGCGTTTGCTGCCTCAAGCTTCGGGCCAGCACCGCAGGATCAGCTGGCACACCTACCGGGTCCCCCGATGCGCAGCGCAGCGATCATCGCCCGCCACGGCAACGGGCGCATCGCGCTGAACCGTGCCACCGGGCTCACCCTGCAAGGCGCGCCCTTCACCCAGCGCACGCCGTTTCGGGTGGCGTCGATCTCCAAGCTGATCACGGCGTGGGGGTTCCTCACACTGGTGTCCGAAAACCAGATCCGCCTGGACGAAGACGCCTCCACCGTCCTGCGCGCCCGTTTACGGCACCCCGCTTTCCCAGCGCTGCCCATCACGCCGCGCCTGTTGCTGTCGCATCGCAGCGGCCTGCGCAATGGCACTGATTTTCCCGTCCCCGCAAATGAGCGCCTGCTGGACCGCCTGATCCACGCGCGCGACGAACCCGGCTACAGCGGCTGGTTTGGCCCAGACACCTACGCCCCCGGCAACTGGTTTTCCTATGCCGATATCAACTACGCTGTACTAGCCCAACTCATCGAGCGCATCACCGACACGCGCTTCGACGTATTCATGCGCGATCGCCTGTTTCGGCCCCTTGGTCTGCAGGTCGGCTATAACTGGAGCGGCATGGACCAGGCGCGTCGCGACGCCGCCGCCCCCGGCGCGCGCTTCGTCAATAACGTCTGGACCGGGCAGGTGGATACCGCCATCCCGCCAGCCCCCACCCCCGCGCTGTACCTGGGCGAAAACAGCCAGCCAATCGACCCCTCCAATCTCCCCATCGGCCAAAACGGCGGGGCCTTCGCCCCCCACGGCGGCCTTCGCGCCAGCGTTTATGACTTGGACCGGCTGGCCTCGGCCTTGGCCGGCCGCAGCCATCTCCCAATCGCAAGCCTCCAGGCCGCAGCAACCCTTCTGACCGAGCCCGCCTGGGCCTTCACTCCCGCCCAACCGAACGGCGATACCGAGGGCGGCTTTTTCCTGCGGTTCGGCTTGGGCGCGCAGCTGTTTGCGGGCCAAACCGCCAACGCCGATGCCTTTTTCGGCCCCCGCAGCGCTAATTGGCGCGGCCATTTCGGCGACGCCTATGGCTGGCTGTGCGGGCTGTTCTGGAATGCCCGAACCGGCGAGACGCTGGCCTATGCCTTGAACGGCATGCCCGAAACGGCCCGCCCCGCCGGCACCCGTTCCGCCCTGACGGTTACAGAAGAAGCAGTCATCGATCTGGGCCTGCAAGCACTGGCCTAAACCCAGCGCTACCGCTTAATGCACATCAGCACGCCATCGCCGATGCCAATCATCACCGAGTGCACCCGCGGATCGTCTTTCGCCCGCGCCGCCACCTCGCGCAGTGCCAGGGTTTCGCTGTCCACCGCGCCAGAATCCGCGACCGCCCCGCTCCACAAAACGTTGTCGAACAACATCAGGCCGCCGGTGCGCAAAAGCTCCAACGTGCGCTCATAATAGGCCCCATAGTTGGTCTTGTCGGCGTCGATAAAGGCAAGATCGTAACGCCCCGCTTCCCCCGCGGCGATCCGCGCATCCAGCGTCTCCACCGCCGGGCGGATCTGCAGATCGATCACGTCTGAAACCCCAGCTTCGGCCCAATACCCTTTGCCCCGGCTGGTCCATTCCTCCGCCACATCGCACGCCAAAACGCGGCAGTTGGCCCCGTGCATCTCCTTCAGCACAAGGCCCATCGTCAGCGCCGAGTAGCCGGTAAACACGCCCACTTCCAAATAGTTCTTGGACCCAAGATCCGGGCGATCTGCTGCATAAACGCGCCCTGCTCGACGCTGATCTGCATCCGCGCCACCCAGCCAAGCGCCTCGGTCTCCGCGCGGCACTTCTTCTGGACCGGGTGTTCTTCCGGGTTCACGCTGGCAAGGTAGGCGATGATTTCCGGCGAAAGGCCAAAGGACCGTGACATGGGCGCGCTCCAATTTGAGGCTTCAAATGCTGCGACTCTGGTTAGGCTAAGAGCATGACACATCCAACGATCCGCGTCCGCCGTTTGGCCCACAATCAAGACCTGCCGCTGCCGGCCTATGAAACGCCCCTTTCCGCCGGCCAGGATCTGCGCGCCGCTGTGTCAGAGCCCGTCACCCTGGCCCCAATGCAGCGAACCTTGGTGCCAACCGGGCTGGCGATTGCCATTCCCCCGGGCTTTGAGGTTCAGGTGCGCCCGCGCTCCGGCCTAGCTCTGAAGCACGGGATCACGTGCCTCAACTCCCCGGGCACAGTCGACGCCGACTATCGCGGCGAGATCCAAGTCATTCTGATCAATCTTGGCCAAGAGCCGTTCACGATCAATCGCGGTGACCGCATCGCGCAGATGATTTTGGCCCCCGTCACCCAGGGCCAATGGGAAGAAGTCGCGGAACTGGACGCCACAAAGCGCGGCACCGGCGGTTTCGGCTCAACCGGCAAGGCATAAGCCTCAAACCCGGCTCACCAGCGCCGCAAAACACCCGCGCTTGGCATAGTGGGCGTGCGCATAAGCCACCCGCGGGTTCGCCCAGAAGCGCTCAATCAGCGCCGCGAGGTCTGCCCCGTCGGTAAGCTCACCTTCTACCATGGCCCCGGCGTCATCAAACCCGCGCAAGCTGATCACACGGCGCGCCAAAGCGGGCGCGATCTCATCAATCCGATCAAAGCGAGGCCCCGCCGCTTCGCGCAGATAAATCGGTCCAGACTGCGCGTAAGGAGAGTTCGCGGTTTGGTGCGCATGGTTCAAAAGCAACACGGTTTCCCCGGGCGCTGCATCGTCCAAGGTGATCCGGCAGGGGCTGGCGTGCGGGGCGCTCACCAGATGGCGCTCTACCCCAAGTGCGCCAAGTGCCTCTGTTTCAAGACCAAACAAGGGCGAATATTGGCTTTGTTCAATGCCGGTCAGTCGGAAGGTCACGGCGGTCTCCTTTGCCCCCGCAAACTGACCGCTCATCGCCCCCCTGTCTCGCCGAAATCGGACCTGCCAATCCAGCCCAAAATCTGGTCAACAATCACCTCGGGCGGCAACGTTGCGTCGCACCGCAAGGCGTCCGCAGGCGGCTCCAGGATCGCAAACTGGCTGTCCATCAGGCCCGCCCCAAAATAGTGCCCTTGCCGCGCGGCCAAGCGCGCAGCCACCACTGCGGGCGCCACATCAAGAAACGCAAACGAAAGCACCAACCCATCGCCAAGCCGCGCCCGATACGCAGCCTTCAGCGCCGAGCAGGCCAGCACGCACGGCCCGGCTTGAGCTTTCAGATGCGCATTCAGCCGGTCCAGCCACGGCCAGCGATCTGCGTCGGTCAGGGCTTCACCGCGCGCCATTTTGTCCCGGTTGGTCCCGTGGAAATCATCCGCTTCCACGCACGGCCACCCAAGCCTGGCCGCCACCAGCTCCGAAACGGTCGTCTTGCCAGAGCCAGCCACCCCACAAATGATCACATGGCGCTCAGACATAAGTTAAACTAAATCCTCGCCTCATGTGCCGGCGGTCCCGCGGTCGAGCTCTTAAGTGTAAGGCACACCCATCTAGGTTAGTCCAACCCATCTTGCCAACGTCTCTGCAGGAGCATCCCTTGGCCCACGATCCTGTCCAAAAGCCCGGCCGCGGGCGCATTTACGACAACATCACCCAAACCATCGGCGATACCCCCCTCGTGCGCCTGCCAAAGCTCGCCAAGGCCCATGATGTGCGCGCGGAGTTGATCGGCAAGCTGGAGTTTTTCAACCCGATCGCGTCGGTCAAGGATCGCATCGGCGTGTCGATGATTGAAGACCTGGAGGCGTCCGGCAAAATCGGCCCCAACACCGTCCTGGTAGAGCCCACCTCCGGCAACACTGGCATCGGCCTTGCCTTTGTGGCCGCCCAGCGCGGCTACCGCCTTATTCTGGTGATGCCAGAAACCATGTCGGTCGAACGCCGCAAGATGTTGGGCTTTTTGGGCGCCGAGCTAATCTTGACCCCCGGCCCCGAAGGCATGCGCGGTGCCGTGGCCCGCGCGGCTGAAATTGTCGCCAACGACCCCAACGCCGTCTCCCCCGGCCAGTTCGTCAACCCCGCCAATCCGGCCATCCACCGCCGCACCACGGCTGAAGAGATTTGGAACGACACCAACGGCCAGTTGGACTATTTCGTCTCCGGCATCGGCACCGGCGGCACGATCACGGGCGTGGGGGAAGTGCTCAAACCCCGCCTGCCAAACCTCAAGATCATTGCCGTTGAGCCTGAAGCTTCACCGGTGCTGTCGGGCGGCGCGCCTGGGCCGCACAAAATTCAGGGCATCGGCGCGGGCTTTGTGCCGGAAATCCTCAACACCCACGTCTATGACGAGATCATCTCGGTTTCCAACGACCAGGCCTTTGCCATCTCCCGCGAGGCCGCCCGCATCGAAGGCGTGCCGGGTGGTATCTCCACGGGCGCAGCCCTCGCCGCAGCGATTCGGGTAGGCCAACGCCCGGAAGCCGCCGGCAAGCGCATCGTCGTGATTATCCCGAGCTTTGCCGAACGCTATCTGTCGACGGCGCTCTTCGACGGCCTATAACCCCTACCGCGCGGCTTTCCACGAGTCGCGGGGTCAAGGAGGGGTGGATGAAACATACGGCAGCAACCGCAGCGGCGCTGGCGCTGTTGGCGGTGGTGGGATGTTCGCAGGGGCAAGGCACCGGCGCTGAAGGCGGGTCATTGCGCGGCCGGGACGAGGCGGCAGCCGGCTGTCCCGCCGATCGCGCGGTCTATGCCTTGCGCGCCAGCCCGGGGCCAGAACTTCGCTTTGTGCGGTTTGCCCGCCCAGAGGTCTCTAACCTCGCCCTGCATCTTCGGGTAGACGACAAGGACTACTGGTACTGGCTGTCGGAAAGCCAAGGTTACGGCTCGATCAGCGCCACCCTCGGCCCAAACCCCACCGACGACATCGAAGATCCCCCCCAGTTTGAAGCTGAAGCGATCGACAACGGCCCATTCACGGCCTTCAGTGCAACCTTCGACGTGATCCCCCGCGCCCCGCGCATTGGCGATCCGTCCCCCGCCCACGTCTTTGCGCCAGACATGGGCGTGTCGATCTGGTTTGCCACCTCCGATACCGAAGCGCGCACATTCCTCCCCGTAGCGATGTGGGATTTCGACCGTTGCGCCCCAGCGGAGGACGAAGCCGCCCCATGAGTCTGACGCCCGAAGAAGTCCACCGCTACGCCCGCCACATCATGTTGAAAGAGGTCGGCGGCCCCGGCCAAAACAAGCTCAAGGCCGCCAAAGTGGCCCTGGTCGGGGTGGGTGGGCTTGGCGCACCGGCAGCGCTGTATTTGGCCGCGGCGGGCGTTGGGCAACTCACGCTGATCGATGACGACGCGGTTGCCCTCTCCAACCTCCAGCGCCAGGTTCTTTTCACCACAAAAGGCGTTGCCAGCCTCAAAGTGGCAGAGGCCGCAACGGCGCTTCAGTCCCTGAACCCGCATGTCACGATCCACCAACACATCGCCCGCTTGACGCCAAACAACGCCGAAACCCTCCTGGCCGGCAGCGATGTTGTGCTGGACGGCTCGGACAGTTTCGAAACCCGCTTTGCCGTCAACGCCGCCTGCCACCACTTGGGCGTGCCACTTGTGTCCGGCGCGGTCGGCCGTTGGGATGGCCAGCTTGCCGTGTTTGCCTCCGGCCTCACCCGCGATCAACCCCCGCACCAGCGCAAGCCCTGCTACCAATGCTTTGTGCCGCAAGCCCCACCAGACGCCGAAACCTGCGCCGCGGTGGGGATCATCGGCGCGCTGCCCGGCGTGATCGGCGCGGCGATGGCGCTGGAGGCGGTCAAGCTTATCACCGGCGCGGGCGAGCCGCTGCTCGGGCGGCTGTTCCTGTTCGACGCTTTGCACCTCGAAGCCCGCACCGTGCGCCTCGCGCCCGATCCCGCCTGCGCCATCTGTGGCCCCCCTCACGGGTGATGCCTCACCGAATATGGCTAGAACCCATAGCGCCAATCGCCTGCCCTTTTTGCGCAGGATCAAAGCGGCATGGAATGCCGACCGCTAGTTTCAACTTGGTCTGATCGGCTGCGCCCAGCGCGCCAAAATGCCCTATGGGCACACATTCAATTACCGATCACCCTGAACGCCTGTCGTTCTGGGAAATAGCGGTATGACTTTGCTCGATATCGACCAGCAAGATCACTCATGTCAGGCCCCCCGCTGCGCCATTGCCTCGCGCCAACCCGTTTGCGACGCCTGCCGTGTGAGACACCTTGCCGTCTGCTCTGGCCACTCGGCTCACGACAGCGCAGCCCTCCAACGCCTTGCACATCAAACGAACCTGTCCCCACGCGCGCCCCTGGTCCAGGCGGGGACCCCTGCAACCTCGGTGTTTTCCGTCACCTCAGGCACCTTGCGCCTGCAGCGCGACCTGGCCGACGGTCGCCGTCAAATTGTGGGCTTCGCTGTCGCAGGAGATTTTATCGGCTTGGCCCTGCAAGACACTTACTCCTTTTCAGCCGATGCGCTCACCGCTTCAACTCTGTGCCGTTTCGACCGCGCCATGTTTTCGCAGCTCTGCCAAAAGAAGCCGGATCTTTTGGCCAAACTTCATCAGGCCGCCGCCAACGAGCTCACCCTAGCCTATGAGCAAATGGTGCTTCTTGGCAGGCTTCGCGCCGAGGAGCGCATCGCCGCGTTCCTGCTGCGATGGCGCCTGCGCATGGCGCGCCTTTCGGGGGCCAGCGCAGCCCTCCACCTGCCGATGGGCCGCCAAGACATCGCCGACTATTTGGGCCTAACGATCGAAACCGTAAGCCGCACCTTCGCTCGCTGGATGCGCGAGCGCGTGCTGCTGGATATTCCCGATGGTGTGCGGATCGTGGATTTGGAAGCACTTGAGGCGCTTTCTCAATCTTGAACGGGCCTCACCCACACACCCCGGCTAGCCCGCACCCCTTCGCCGCGCTAAGGACATCCCAAGGGGGAGCGAACAAGGGGAGGAAGTCACGTGCGTCTGTTGATCAAAATTCTGGTGATCTTGGCTGTAGTCCTGGTCGCCAGCACAGCAGTCGGCTGCGTGGCCCTGCGTCGCGGCGACATCCCCTATGCCACGCTCCAAGAGCGCTATGGCTTTGAAAACTCACAGTACGCCGACCTTGGCGACGGCCTGCGCGTCCATTTCCGCGAACAGGGCCCTAAAGACGCCCCCGTTCTGCTCTTGCTGCATGGCTTTAGCGCATCCACCAACACCTGGGTGCCCTGGTCAAACGAGCTTTCAGACACCTTCCGTGTGGTCAGCCTGGATCTCCCCGGCCACGGCCTTACCGAAGCCCCCGCCAATTATCGCGCCTCGATCGAGGCGTTTGTCGACCTGGTCGACCGTTTCGCCGCCAAGGAAAACCTCAACCGTTTTACCCTTGTAGGGTCGTCGATGGGCGGCCACGTCGCCTGGGAATATGGCCTGGCCCACGCCGAACGCCTGGACGGCTTGGTTTTGGTTGCCGCCGCCGGTTGGTGGGACGACCGCATAGACCGCAGCAATCGCCCGGTGATCTTTCAGCTGCTGAACAATCCGGTTCTTGGACCGATGCTCAGAGACCTCGACACCACCGCCATGGCGCGCCAAGGCCTGCAAGCCAGCTTCGCCAATCCGGCCCTGGCAACAGAACAGATGGTGCGCCGCTATGTGGAGCTGTCCCGCGGGCCAGGCCACCGCGATATCCTCCTGCAAATGACCCTGGCAGCCCGCGATCGCGTCTATGCCACGCCAGAACGCCTGGCCCCGCTCAACGCGCTGCCGGTGCTTATTCTGCATGGCGAAAAAGATAACCTAGTGCCGGTGCAATACGGTCGACGGTTCCATGAAGCGCTCCCTGCCAGTCAGCTTCAGACATGGCCGAATGTTGGCCATCTTCCCCAAGAAGAAATTGCCGATCAGTCCGCAGCGGTCCTGCGCGCTTTCCTCCTGGCCCGCGTGCACCCAGAGCTCGCCCCGCCAGCCCCGGTGCCGGTGCCACCAGAAACACCGGTGCCAGCAACGCCGCACGCCGCAGCGCCCGCAGCCCAAGTCCTGGCCCCAGCGGCCAACTAATCGCCCGTCGTTACGCCGTCGCATCCCTGCGCTATGCGTTCCCTATTGCCCTTAGGAGCTGCCCATGCCGTTGATCACGCGCCGCACCGCCCTCATTGCCGCCGGTCTCGCTGCCGCCCCGCGCCCGGCGTGGGCGCGCGATTTGCCCCGCGGCCGGTTCACCCACGGCGTTGCCTCCGGCGACCCCACCCAATCCGACGTGGTGATCTGGACCCGCTTTGTGCCCACCCTCCAGGCCTATGGCGAGATCGCCTGGGAGGTCGCTTCCGATGAATCGTTTACCACGGTCGTCGCCTCCGGCCGCGCCTTGGCCCGCGCCACCAACGACTATTGCATCAAGGTGGATGTCGGCGGCTTGCTGCCGGGCCGGCCCTACTTCTATCGCTTCCTTGGCGGCGAGGGCCCTTCTCTCACCGGCATGACCCGCACCGCCCCCCGTGGCCGCGTGCGCGACATGACCTTGGGCCTGTTTTCCTGCTCCAACTACGGATTTGGCTACTTCCACGCCTATGGCCATGCCGCCGCGCGCGAAGACATCGAACTGGTCCTCCATGTGGGGGACTACATCTATGAATACGGCCAAGGCACTTACCCAAGCCCAGCCCAGGCCGTCCCGGGGCGGATGTTTGAATCCGCCAACGAAATCGTGACCTTGCAGGATTACTACGCCCGCTATCAAACCTATCGCGCCGATCCAGACCTGCAGGAGCTGCATCGCCTGAAGCCCTGGGCGACGGTCTGGGACGATCACGAACTCACCAACGACGCCTGGTCCGATGGTGCCCAAAATCACCAGCCCGAAACCGAAGGCGATTGGGCAACCCGCTTTGCCTGCGCCTGGAAAGCTTATTTGGATTGGATGCCGATCCGCCCGCCAGCCCTTCCAGCCGGCGCCCTGTATCGCAGCTTGGAATGGGGCGACCTGGCCAATATCGCACTTCTGGACACCCGCTGGGTCGGCCGCGAACGCCCCTTCGAATGGGAAGAAGTGCTGGCACCGGTGGCACAAAGCGGCCCAGCCGCCCAAATGGCAGCGATCGCCGCTTTGCAACCTCGCCTGCGCGATCCAGGCCGCACCATCATGGGGGCTGAACAAGAAACCTGGCTCAACACCGAACTCACCCGCGCTGCCGATAGCCGCAAATCCTGGACCGTCCTTGCCCAACAATTGGTCTTTGGCACCAATTTGGCCTCCCCCCGCGTGCCACAATTCCTTGATCCGAATGCCAGCGCCTCCACCCGCCAGTTTGTGGGGCTAGGCGGACAATTGGGCGCAGCCGGCATCGAATGGAACCTCGATGCCTGGGGCGGCTATCCCGCCGCCCGCCAGCGCATGATTGATGCCGTCATGCGCACCGGCGTCAACGCGCTGATCCTGGGCGGAGACAGCCACAATTGCTGGATGAACAACATCCCGGCCGGCACCGACGCTGGCTTTGCCATGGTCGAATTGGCCGGCTCCAGCGTCACATCGCCGGGCTTTGAATCCTATCTCAACCAAGCCCCGGTCGGTGGCCGCGAAGAAGCGATGCGCGCCGCCAACCCAAACCTCGTCTATTGCGACATCACCAACAAGGGCTATGCCGCCGTCACCCTCACGCGCGAAACAGCAGTGGGCGAAGTGGTGCAGTTCTCCTCGGTTCGCGATCGCCCACGGCCCACCCCCACCTCGGTGCGCTTTGCTGCCGAAAGCCGTCGTGGGCCTGGTGTTGGCGGCTGGGAGCCGGCGTGAAACGGCGAACCTAAGAACGCCCAACGCGCCAAACTTATCCTCCCCCAGACAATCCGGGTTAGGCTCACCTCATCCACACCGACATCGGGGATGAAGCGCTGTCCCTTCAGGGTGTGGA
>JBMOEW010000014.1:0-66519 GCA_049314555.1 Caulobacterales bacterium | reverse complement strand
GCGGCGGACATTTACCGTGCTACGAAAACCGGACATCTTCGCGCGCTATCGACAGCAGTATGCAGCTGCACTTGCTTGACGCGGCTGCTTCCCCGCCGCACGGTAGCGCAATGCGAGACCGGACCGTGATCAGCCGCCAGGGAAAACCAACCGCAGTGCATAGGAAAAATGCGCCGCGGGCGGCGAGGCGTCCTTCCAAATTGCATGATCCGACAGAGCTGTCCGATGGCGAACTCCGCAAAAGCTCCGATACGCGCCGTCGGATCATGGAAAGCGCGGTGCATTGCTTGGCCAGTTTTGGATATGCGGGGGTCAACGCCGCTAGTGTAGCGGAGCACACAGGGCTCACTCGGCCCGCGATGCTTTATCACTTCCCGACGCGCCTGGCGCTGATCGAGGCAGCAATTCACTACGTCACTCGCCAACGGATTGATGCTTTTGAGAATGCAGTGGTCCACGTTGCAGCTCGCCGGGAGAGCCTCGAACACGCCGTGGTTATGGCTTGGCAGCAAAACGACGGGCCGCTTTATCAAGCCTATTGCGAACTGGCGAATGCCGCCCGCACCGACCCCGATCTGCATGCAATTTTCGGCCCGGCTATGATCGCGTATGACCGCGCGCGGCGGGAATCGGCCCGGCAGCTCTTCTCAGAAGAACAGCAGGCCAAGGAGTGTTTCCATCTTCGCCGAGATGCGATTCGCTTTCTCTTGGATGGCATGGCCTCGCATGGAGCCTGGATCGAAAATCGGCACCCACGCCTGGAAACGCTTCTGCGGTTCGCAGTGGCGCTGACAGTGGAGCCCGAGGCAGAAGCGCTTTTGTGTCGCGCTGCGGCTTCGGTAAAGTCGGGTGGGCCATCGGCTTTACCTCGCCGCAGGCGCGCCAAGAAGGACAACTAGGCGTCCGGTGCACATCGAGGGGGGAGACTAAAGAGGAATCCCTCTTGTCACGAATCCATCAAGAAGTCGCCCCCACCGTCCACCGCACGCCCGCAAGCGCCACCGTCATGTTTTTCCGGTTGTGGTCGGCAACAAGTAGCACTTCATCCCCCGCAGCCAGCTCGATCGGTTCCGCAAAGCGATGAACCAGAAATCCGCCCTTCCCGAAACGGCTAGGAATGTCTCACGGCTGCTGACGGGGGACAGCAGTGCTTTTTGGTCTCCGCAAATCGGAGCCTTCTGCCCCAACCCGTGTGTTCACCTCTTCGCGCTGGCTAAAACCAAAAGCAGACATTCGTTCCCCTGAAGCAGCGGAGCGCCTGCCGCGAACCATGCGGGTCGCACCGGGCGTGCGGTCTTTTCTCTTTTCGTCCGATGCGTCTTTCCGTGGCCTGCAAAGCGTTTTGCGACCAGGGGAGCACCGGTTGGTCGGAAGAAAACGCGATCCAATGCCTGTGGATCGCAGCGGGCCTAGTGGAAGCGGCCGAGGCCCTCTTCGATGGCGGGGTCCAGCTGCACGTCGCGGGGCTGCAACGCCCGAGTGAGGCGCAGGCCCTCCATGCTGCGGGCGCGGGACAGGGCGACATAGGTTTGGCCCGCGGCAAACGCGCCGCGGCCCAAGTCGATTTCCACCGAATCCAGCGTCATGCCCTGCGCCTTGTGGATGGTGATCGCCCAGGCGTGGGCGAGGGGGAATTGCTCGTAGCCATATTCCTCTTTGGGCACCAAGGCCTTGGCGTCGTCGCTCCAGACCCAGCGGGTTTGCGGCCAGCGGGCGCGGGCCACTTCCACGGGCTCTGTGGCGGCGTCCAGGAGCACGGTGACGCGGTCTGCATCGAAGTCCATGACCTTGCCCAGCGAGCCGTTGACCCAGCGGCCTTCGGGGTCGTTTTGGGTGAAGATCACGCGGGCCCCGCGGCGCAGCATCAGCTGGGCGGGGGCGGGCAGGCGATCGCCGGGGGGCGCTTCCTTCGGGGCTTTTTCGCCCTTGAACGCGCCGGCATAGACGCGGGCTTCGCCGGAAAGCGCTTCAAGGCCGCGGCGATTATAGGCGTCGGCAACCGCGTTGGTGGCGGCCAGCAGCACCGGGGGCTGGCTTAAGGTTGCGCCCACGCAGCGGCGGTTGAGATCTTCAAGCGCGCGTTCGACATCGCGGTTGTCGCGGATCCTTGCAAGCAGGTCGATGAAGTCCTGATCGGTTTGGCGACGGACTTCGGTGAGTTCGACTGCTGTGACATCAGCGTCGCGCAGGACATGCGCCGAGAACGCGAAGGGTGATGGGTAGCCAGCCTCTTCCAGCATCTGGGCTTCGCCCTGGCGCACCACCGGGGGCAGCTGATGAAAATCGCCGACCAGCAGCATCTGCACGCCGCCAAACGGGCGCGAGGAGCGCTTGGCGGCGCGCAAATGGCTGTCCATGGCGTCCAGGACATCGGCGCGCAGCATCGAGACCTCATCGACGACGATGCGTTGCACACCGCGGGCGGCTTTGGTGAAAAACCAGTTGGGCTTTTCGCTGAAGCCAATCAGAGGCCGGGGCGGGAAGCCAAAAAACGAGTGCACGGTTTGGCCGCCGATGTTCATGGCGGCAAGGCCGGTGGGGGCGAGCACCACCTGAGACACCGTGTTTTCTTTGCTCAGGGCCTTGATGAACCAGCTTTTGCCGGTGCCGGCGCGGCCTGTGAGGAGCACGACGGGGGCACCGTCGTTGAGCGCTTCGCGCGCTTGGTCTGCTGGATCAAGGAGTCGAGTCATGGGCGCACGATAGGCTAAAGGCGCGCCTCAGGACACAAGCGAATAACAAAGGGCCGGTTAGGCGGCGTGGGGTGTTTCGCGGGGGGTGGGGGCACCGATCACGGCCAGCACAGCTTGGGTGAGGGTGCGCGGGGCGACGGGTTTGTCTAATTGGCGGGCGCTGGCAAAGACCTGCATCGTGAGCGTCGCGTCTGTGGGCTCGTTGGCGCTATCCAGGACGATCACCTTGGCACCGCGGGCGCTGGCTGCCATCGCGAGCTTGAGGGCTGCGTGATCGGGCAGGTTGGCGTCTACGATGGCAAGCGCGGGGCGCGCGGCATAGAGCAGGTCAAAGCCTTCCTCGAGGGCACCGGTTTCGACAACGCCGTAACCGGCGTTTGCCAAAGCCCTTGCAAAGCCTGCCCGGAGTTTAGGTTCGTCATGGGCCAGGAGGATCTGGCCTCGCTCGATCGTGTTGGTCATATCGCGGTTGCTCCGCCATCAATGATGAAGGTTTGACCGGTGGTAAAAGCGCCGGCCTTGGAGGCTAAAAACACGGCCATACCGGCGATTTCATCCGGTTGGCCGATGCGGTGCAGGCACGAATGGGCGGTGGCCTGCTTGAGGATTTCGGGGTTTTCCCACAGCGCGCGGGCAAAATCGGTTTGTACCAGGCCTGGCGCTATGGTGTTGACGCGCACGTTCGAGGGGCCAAACTCCATCGCCAGATTGCGGGCGAGCTGCATGTCTGCGGCTTTGGAAATATTGTAGGCGCCCAGAATATTGGACCCTTGAACCCCGCCGATGGACGACACGATGACGATCGAGCCCTCGTTGCGGGCGATCATGTCGGGCACCGCCAGCTGGATCAGCCAATGGTTTGAGATGATGTTGTTGGACAGGATTTTCGAGAACTGATCATCGGAGATGCCAGCCATCGGGCCGAAGTAGGGGTTTGAGGCGGCGTTGCACACCAGGGTGTGGATCGGGCCAAAGGCGGTGCGGGTTTCTTCAACCAGGTGCACCAGATCGTCCTTGGCGGCGATGTTGGCCGGCACGGCGATGGCGGCGGTGCGGCCGACTGCGGTGTTGATTTCATTCACGGCGGCGGCGCAGGCATCGGCCTTGCGGGAAGAGACCACCACATTGGCACCATGCTCGGCCATGCGATGGGCGATCGCTTTGCCGATCCCGCGCGAGGAGCCCGTGATAACTGCTGTTCGGCCGGTGAGGTCGAACAGCTCCGGCGTCGGAGCGGGCATGTGGTGTTTCCTTGGAGCGCTGTGTTTTTGTTGTTGTGTTCGGCGGCCACCTTAGACCGCTTTCAGGGAAAGTGGAGTCCGGTTTCCCGTCCGAAAGCGGTCTAAACTTATGTTTAGCGCATTTTCGGACACAAGACCGCAACCACACTTTTGTTGAAAATGCGCTAGCGGCAATTGTGCGCGGTTCAAGCAAGACTTCGGGTCGCAAATTTGGCCCTGAGGCCTTGTGCTAAAAGCAGGGCATTCACTTTTTCGAGATCGAGGGTTCCGCCGGCGCTGAGGGCTGCGTCGTTGATGCCGCTGGCGACAAACAAGCAGTCCAGGCCTTCGGCGTTGGCCCCTTGGACGTCGGTGGCTGGACCATCGCCAATGGCCAAAATCCGATGGTCTGGGACGGGCGCGCCGCGGAGATCGCTTAGCGCTTGGCGGGCCATAGCGTAGATCGGCGGGCAGGGTTTGCCGGCCATCACCACGCGGCCGCCCATGGCGGTGTAGCGGTCCGCCAGCGCGCCCGCGCACCAGATCAGGTCTTTGCCCACGCGGACCACCCGATCGGGGTTTGCACACAGCAGTTCGAGGTTTCGGGCCTTGGCTGTGGCAAGGCGCGGGAGGTAGTCGTCTGGGTGTTCGCGGGCGGGGTGATCAAGGCCAGAGACCGCCACGAAGGCTGCCTGATCCAAGGGGGCCTCGGCCAGGTTCAGGCCTTGCCAAAGGTCGGCGTCGAACTCTGGCGGGCCAATCCGGTACATCGGCCCTGGGCTGCGGGCGGCGAGTTCAACGCGGATGGCATCGCCGCTTGTGACGATGGCGTCGTAAGCGGTGCGCGAAGCGCCCAGCCTGTCGAGCTGGCCATAAATCGGCGCGTTGGGCTTTGGCACGTTGGACAATAAGATCACAGTTATCCCGCGGGCGCGGCAGTCGCTAAGGGCTGCCACCGCCGCCTGATCGACGTGGACGCCGTCGTGCAGCACGCCCCAGATGTCGCAGAAAATGGCGTCGTAGCTGTCTGCGAGGGCGGCAAGACTTGGCAGATGGATGGGGCTGGTCATTCGCGTTGGTGCTCTGGCAGGCCGGCGAGGATCGCCTTGAGGGTGTGGGCGCGCTCGCCCTCGCCGTCCACCACCAGGTCAGCAAGTTGAGCCTGTGGGGCCACATGGCGATCATACATCGGGCGCACATTGGCAAGATACTGGCCTAGCACGCTGAGGGTTTCGCGGCCGCGCTCTGTGACGTCGCGGGCAACGCGGCGGGCAAGGCGCACGTCGGCCGGGCAATCCACAAAAACCGAGAGGTCGAACTGGGCGCGCAGGGTTTGGTCCACCAGGAGGTGCAGGCCTTCCACGATCACAATCGGGCGGGCGGGCACCGGGACAGGCGTGGGCTTACGAGTGTGGGTGATGAGACAATAGTCTGGACGGTGCAGCGGTTCGCCGCGCTTGAGGGCGGCCAGTTGCGCGGCCAGCAAGGCGTGGTCCTTGGCGACCGGTTCGTCGAAATTGTATTCTTCGGGGTCAAAGTCCGGCACGGTGGAGGAGCAGCGGTAGTAGTCGTCCTCTGCCAAAAGGACGGCCGCCTCGTTGAGGGTTGCCGCGAGCGCGCGGGCAAGGGTTGTTTTGCCGCTGGCGGAGCCGCCAACAATGGCGATGAGGAAGGGTGCGGGCATCGCGGGGTGGTAGCCGGTTGGTGGGGCGGTGTCACGGGGTGGGGGTGACTAACCCCGTTCAAACGCAGGCGGTTGATCAGCGCTTGCCCTGCAAAAAGCCCGGTGGGGGGGCTGTTTCGGCCATCAGGCTGTCACGGATCGGGCGCGGCTGGCCAAACAAATGGCCCTGCGCAAGGCTCACATCCAGGTCCAGCAATTCGCGAACGGTTTCTTCGTTTTCGACGCGCTCGGCGATGATCTCCACAGCAAAGCGCAAGCACACCGCGGCGACGTCGGTGGCGTCGATTTCGCGGGTGATGGAAGATTTCGGGCGCAGGCCCTGATGGATCAATTGGTCCACAAGAAGCGCGCCGGCCGGCTTGATGAACCGCACGCCGGAGCGTTCCAGATCCTGCAGGTCTAAAAGGTCAATGCGGGTGACCCGGTCCATCGAAAAGCGGAAGCCCAGGTCTGCCAAGCGCGCCATGGCGCGGGCCTCAACGCCCGTGCGGGCATTATAGCCATCCTGGGGCACTTCAAAGATCAGGCTGCCGGCCATGTCTTTGTTGTCGCGCATGAATTCATAGAACTGCGGGAAGAAGAGGTCGT
Source organism: Caulobacterales bacterium (assembly GCA_049314555.1). GTDB lineage: Bacteria > Pseudomonadota > Alphaproteobacteria > Caulobacterales > Aquidulcibacteraceae > REEB509. The sequence continues at coordinate 60,334 of JBMOEW010000014.1, read as the reverse complement.
CTGAGAGCGACTTTGTGGTGAGGTTGCAGAAAATCCCAACGCGGCGTTGCTTGTCGCTCATTTTGCGCACGATCTGGGCGCAGCGGAACAACAACATGTTGTCGATGAAGCCCATCAGCCCTGCGCTTTCAGCGGCGGGGATGAACTCCTGGGGCAGGATCAGGCGGCCGGTTTCATCGCGCAGGCGGGTGAAGCCTTCGTAGAAGGTGGTTTTGCGCTGCGGCAGGGTGACGATCGGCTGCAGGTGTAATTCCACCCGGTTATCGGCCAGCGCCTCCCGAACCAGGTCGATTGGGCCGCGGCTTAAGGGTTTTTGCACGCTGGGGGCGGCCAGGCGGCGCACCTCTTCGATGCGTTGATCCATCGCGCCGGAGAGCTTGTCGACGATCTGCTCCACCAGTTTCACTTCCGTTTGGCGGGACACGCCTTCGGCCTGCTTGTGGGCGATATCGCCGACGATACGGTCCAAGGTGTCCAAGCGGGCGGCGAGCTGGTCTAGGTCGCCACTGAGTTCGCGGTGTCCGGCGCGGAGCTCTTTGGAATCGGTTTGCATCCGCTTTTCGGTCTGCTTGACGCTGTTAGCGGCGGCAGCGGCTGTTAGGCCCGCATGGGTTACAGCGAAGGCGCAAAACAGCGAGACGCCGCCCAACGTGGCGCTGCCGGCGCTTGCGCCACCGACCGCCGCCAACGCCACGCCAATGAACGCCGCGAACGCGGCGTATCCGGCATAGAGCAGGGCATGGGTGATCATCGGCATGATCGGGCGCCAATCAGAAAAACGAATCTCTTAACCGCAGCATGGCACAGGCTTCGGGTTAGGAGACCCTTAAGACGTAGAAACAGACGCAGCCAAGCGCTGGTCCAAGGCTGTACGCACGGCCGGCCAATCGGCGGCCAGGATGGAATACCAGGCGGTGTCACGCCAGCTGCCATCGGGGCGAATCATGTGGTGGCGGAAGATGCCCTCAAAGGTCGCGCCCAGTTTGAGGATGGCCGCGCGCGAGCGGACATTGAGGGCATCGGTCTTGAGTTCCACACGCTCGGCACCGGCGGCGAAGGCGTGGGCCAAGAGCAGCCGTTTGCTGGCGGGGTTGATGGTCGTGCCCTGGGCGGCTCTGGTGTACCAGGTGCCGCCGATTTCGGTGCCGGCGTGTTCGGGGCGGATGTTGAGATAGCAGGTTTGGCCCACCACCGTCCCGGCGGGGCTTATCACCACATGCACCAGCCAGCGGCCGGCGGCTTGCTCGGCCAGCAGCCATTCTGCTTCGCTGGCGTAGCTGCTCGGAAAGCGGCGGGGCCAATGGGCGAAAATCGTGGGGTCTTGATCGGCGGCTGCGATTAGCGCCGGCACACGGGCTGGGGTGAGCGGCTCCAAGCGCACGTGGCGGTCGTCGCGGTGGGCGTGGGTTAGGTGCATCAGGGAATCCCAATCAGGTGAAGCGCACGGGCAAGGTAGAGGAAGCCCATCGCGGTGATGAGCCATTTCGTCCAGGCCAGGAAGCCTTTATCCGTCATCTGGTTGAGCCATTTTGCCCCCAAGGCCGTGCCCACAAAAGACAGGGCGATGCCAAGGGCCAGCACCCACCAGGGGGGCAGCGTTGAGGCTTGGGCCGCTATCAGAAGCGCCAGGCCGTAGAAGGCGATTTTGGCCGCATGGGACAGCACTTGGGTGACGGCCTTGGTGGCCACGATCTGGTGGCGGGTCAGGGTGGTTTTGATGAAGAAGATGTCCAGCAACGGCCCCGCAACCCCTGCGGCAATATTCAGGCCCGTGACGGACAGGCCGCAGAGGGCGGCATGGGGCGGATTTTGCGCGTCCAGGGCAAACAGCTTGCCGGGTAGCCAAACGATGAAGCACACCCCGGCCAGTCCAAAATTGACCATCGCGGGCGATGGGGCATAGGCCAGCAGCGTCACCACCGCCAAGGCCAGGGCCGTCCCAAGCAGATACCAGCCGATGATTGGCCAAACGATCTGGCGGCGGTGCAAGGTGGCGCGCGAGCCGTTGGCGGCGATCTGGATAATCCCGTGGGTGACCATCGCGGCGGAGATTGGCAAAAGCACTGCCAAAACGCCCATGAAGATCACGCCGCCGGCCATGCCAAACACGCCGGAAATGGTGGTGGTGATCAAAACAGTCGCCAACAGAGCGAGGATCGACAAGGCAGACATGGAGCCGCTCTTCCTTTCAAGAAGAGCCGGCCCCGCAAAGTGTGCTTTGGCGCGGTCGGCGGGTGAATGGTCGGAGCAGAGTGATTCGAACACTCGACCCCCACGTCCCGAACGTGGTGCTCTACCAGGCTGAGCTATGCTCCGAAGGGATGCGCTTATAGCGGCCGGTTCTGGCCGGCGCAATGGTGCGGTGGAGGGGCAAATGTGCACGATTGGCCACTCTGTGCAGCGGCGGGCTGTTGCATCCGCCGACGGGCTTGGCTAAAAGCCGCACTCCGCTTCGCCGGGTGGGGGTTTCCACGCGGCTGTTGGGGTGTCGCCAAGCGGTAAGGCAGCGGTTTTTGGTACCGCCATTCCTAGGTTCGAATCCTAGCACCCCAGCCAATTCTTGCTATTTGCCGATTTGGCGTTTTCTCCTCAGCCTGACACGGGCCGGGTAAGATATGGTTTCTGGCCCCTTTCCTTTGAGGGGCGAACATAGAGCCGACTGCAAGCGCTAGCCCAGAGCCGCGTCGAGGGCGCGGTGGAAATGGGCGACCCGCACTTCGCGCTCCGAAAGCCACGCCTCTGTAAAGCCAGAGGATTCCATGCCGGCTTGAACCTGCGCGAGGAGGCTCAAGTCTTGGTCGATGGTGTCGGTCATGCTTTTGCGCCCGGCGGCGACGTCTGCATACTCGAAGACGTCGCGGGCGACCCGCCCGGAGGGGGTGGCGGCGTTGGTCGAGGCCCGGTGCAGCGCGCCTGCTTGGCCGGCTTTGCCGCCAAGGGCTGGATTAGGCGGCAACATCAGGGTCCATTTGTCAAAATACGAACGGGATGGGTCCTTGGGGTGGGGGCGCGAGCGCATCACCCAGAGGCCCTCAGGCGAGCCTGACAGGATGATGTTTGGAAACAGATTGATCTGCCACACCTCGGTCAGCTGGGTGTCTGTATAGGGGGTGTAATCGAAGCCATTCTTGCCGCTTTGGGCCCGCTTTGCGGCGACGATCGCGCTGGGCACGTCTCTCACCCGGCCGATAAACGCCTTCGGATCAAGGCCGAGGGCTGCGAGCTGCATGGACTGAATGTCGGTTGGCGCTTCGGGGACCGGATAGCGCTGATCGGTGGTCGCGCCCGGAACAAACACGCCCGTGTGGCCATTGGCATAAAGCTCATCGCGGGCATTGGTGCAGTCCACAAAGCGGCGATGCTGGGGGTGGATATAATCGACGTGATAGAGTTCTGCGAAGTTGTCGATAATGGCTTTCCAATTGCAACCATGGGACACGGTTTGGTCTTCGATCAACTGCATGCGGGCGATATCGAAGGGGGCAACGCGCTCCATCACGGTGCCCAGGAAATCTTCCAAGGGTGGTGCGTTCAGGTCCATGCACACAAAGACCAGGCCTTTCCATTCGGCCACTTTTGCGGGGCGCAGGCTCAAGCGTTCCGTGGGCAGACCTTTGCTGAAGGCGTTGGGGTCTGGTGCGCTGCGCAGATGGCCGTCCATGGCAAAAGACCAGGCGTGGTAGGGACAGCGGATTGCTGTGAGCGCGGTGTGGACGCCCTCGGCCAGAAGCCTTGTGCCGCGATGGCTGCAGGCGTTGTGGAAGGCGCTGAGGGTGGTGGCGTCTTCGCTGCGCGTGATGATCAGGCTGTCAGCGCCAATATCGAAGGCAACGCAGGCACCGGGCGCTTGCAGGTCTGAGGAAAGCGCCGCGAGCAGCCAATGCTTGCGCCAAATCGCTTCTAGCTCACGCGCATGGACTTCGGGCGATACATAGCGCGCCCGATCAATGATCGTGTTTGCAGCTGTGAGGGTCAAGGTTGGCATGGTCGCCTCGATCAAACTGAACGCGTTGCCTACGCTCTGCTGGCGTTGCCCGGGGGCGGCCTAAGTGATGGACCGCCCCCGTGGTTTTGCGCCGATTATTGGCTCTAGCTTAAGCCGGCGGCGGGGTGCGGGCTACATAGATCGCTTGCGGCGCCATGTATTCGAGCAGGCCTTCCATGCCGTTTTCGCCGCCGAAGCCCGATTGTTTGTGGCCGGCGAACACCGTGTCGTGGCGTAGCATCAGGTTTTGGTTGATCCACACCGTGCCGGTTTCAATTTGACGGGCGATTTCGATGGCCTTGTCGGTGTCTTTTGACCAGACAGCGCCGGCCAAACCGTAAGGGGAATCATTGGCCCGGGCGATGACGTCGGCTATCTCTTTGAACTTCAGCATCGGCAGGACCGGACCAAACGCTTCTTCTTGAACCACGCGGGATTGTTCGGGCGGGTTATCGACGATCGTGATCGGGATGAAATAGCCGCCGCCATCGGGAATGGCTGCGCCTTCCAGCAGCGTGAGGCCTGTTTCCCGCGCGTCCTGAAGCAGGCCCAACACGCGCTCATATTGGCGGGCGTTTTGGATTGGGCCCAGGACCGTGCCTTGCTCGGCACCATCGCCCACCTTGGTGGCCTTGGCCATCGCGAGCAGGCGCTCTTTCAAGCCGTCATAAATATCCTCGTGCACGTAGAGGCGCTTGGTGGCAATGCAGATCTGTGCGGTGTTGAAGAACGCACCGAAGAAGATCTTTTGGGCGACTTCATCGAGGTCTACGTCCGGCAGGACGATGGCTGCATCGTTGCCGCCCAATTCCAGGGTGATGCGCTTAAGGTCTGCCGCGGCACTTTCCATGACGCGCTTGCCAGTGGCGGTGGAGCCGGTGAACGAGATTTTCCGAAAGCCTGGGTGGGCCGTCATCATCGGGCCAAGGGCGTCGCCACCGGTGATCACGTTGAGCACGCCCGGCGGCAGAATGGTTGAAAAGAGTTCAGCCATTTTCAGGGTGCAGAGCGGGGTGAAGGGCGAGGGTTTCAACACCATCGTGTTGCCCGTGAGGAGGGCTGGGGCCACTTTCCAGATCGCCAGCGAAATCGGGAAATTCCATGGCGCGATCGCGCACACCACGCCTAGCGGGACATATTTGGTTTCGACAAACTGGGTGTCGGAATCTTCCATTACATGCACCGGCGGGCGCTTGGTGGCGATGGTGGCCAGCCAGTGAGCGGCGCCCAGGATCTCTTGTTTTGCGGCGTCCACCGGGCGGCCCTGTTCGCTCGTGAACACGCGCGCCATGTCGTCTGCCACGGCCTTCAGGGCATCGGCGCATTGCACCAACAGGGCTGCGCGTTCGTCGAAGGATTTGGTTTTCCAGTCCTTGAAGGCGCGGGCTGAGGAGTGCACTGCGGCGTCGAGCTGTTCTTTGGTGCAGTCCGGGGCGGTGGCGAAAACGCGCCCGGTGGCGGGGTTGGTGACCTCGATCTGGGAGGGCGAGCCGATCTGTTTGCCGTCGATCGTCATCGTGTAGTCTTTGTCTAAATTCATCTTTCGTCCGCCTTGGAGTGAGGGAAAACACTGAAAGTCTTATGCCGGATATTGGCGCTTTGCTGGCCTTTAGGTTTATATGGCTTTTAGGTTTTGACCTCGCTTTTGGGATAAGAGCCATCGCCGGCAGCGCAACCCGTGCCATTTTGGGTGACTGCTGGGCTTGTTGCTAGGACTTTGAGGTAATGTTGCGGTCTCGAAAGACCGATGTTCACCTGCGCACGCTCAGGCGCGGCCCCGTTTCGGCACCAATGGAGATCGCCACCATGCTCGATACTTTGATCAAGGGCGGCAAGCTGATCGACGGTCTGGGCGGTGCGCCCTGGGTCGGCGATGTTGGCATTAAGGACGGCCGGATCGTGGAGATTGGGCCTTCGATTTCCAGTGCTGCGCGCGAAACCCTCGATGCGTCCGGGGCGATCGTGACGCCCGGATTTGTCGATGTGCATACCCATTATGATGGCCAGGTGTGCTGGGACGACAAGCTCGACCCTTCCGCCGGCCACGGGGTGACAACCGTTGTGATGGGCAATTGCGGTGTTGGGTTTGCGCCGGTGCCGCCGGGGGGTGAGCGCGAGTTGATCGAGGTGATGGAGGGTGTGGAGGATATCCCCGGCACCGCGCTTTACGAAGGCGTGCCGTGGGGCTCCTGGGAGAGCTTTCCGGAGTACCTCGATTTTCTGGCGTCGCGGCAGTACGCCCTCGATATCAGCGCGCAAATCCCGCATGCGGCGTTGCGCAATTATGTGATGGGCGCACGGGGGCGGGCGAACGAGCCGGCGACACCAGAAGACATGTCGCGGATGGCAGACCTGGTCGAAGAAGCGCTGCAGGCGGGTGCCGTTGGGTTTTCCACATCGCGCACGATTGGGCACCGGGCAATGTCTGGCCAACCGATCCCTGGCACATTCGCTGCCGACGAAGAGGTGTTGTTGTTGGCGGAGGCGATGGAGCGGGCCGGCAAGGGCGTCTTTGAACTGATCCCGGCCGGCGTGATCGGCGATCTTGCGCATTTGGGCGGGGAGCAAACCACCACCGAGCAAGAGCTGATTTTGCTGGACAAGGTGTCGCGCCGGAGCGGGCGGCCTGTGACTTTCACGCTGGTGCAAAATGCAACGCCGCGCAATGCGTGGCGGGATGTGTTTGCGCAGGTTGAGACCTTCAATGCGAAGGGCGCGCAGCTTTATCCGCAGGTCGCGTCACGGCCGATCGGCTTGGTGACCAACATCCAAACCTACCATATGTTCCAGGTGCGCGAGACCTACCTTAAACTTGCCAAACTGCCGTTGGCGGAGCGGTTGGCGCAAATGCGCAAGCCGGAGGTGCGGGCTGCGATCTTGTCTGATCGCGATGTGCCGTCTGGTGGTGCGGGCATGATGGCCAACGCGCACCTGATTTTCAAAAACACCGCGCCGATGCTGTATCAGCTTGATGTGCCAATCGATTATGAGCCCACCCGCGACCTGTGTTTTGGCGCGCGGGCAAAGGCCGCTGGCCAGACGGACGAGGAGTTCATGTACGATTTTCTGGTGGGCAACGATGGCCAGAATTTCGCAATTCTGCTGGGCGCGAATTTCTACGACGGCAACTTTGACGCGATCCGCGAAATGCTGCTGCACCCGCTTTCGATCACGGGGCTGAGCGACGCTGGCGCGCACGTGAACCTGATCTTCGACGGCGTCGCGCCCACCTACCAGATGATCCACTGGGGCCGTGACCGCAGCCGTGGCGAGGGCCTTGCGCTTGAGTTCATCATTGCAAAACAGACCAAGCGCAACGCAGACCTTTACGGCATGACCGACCGCGGCTCGCTGGAAGCGGGCAAGCGCGCCGACATCAACGTGATCGATTTCGAGCGGCTCAATCTTGGGTCGCTGGAGGTTCGCACCGATTTGCCGGCCGGCGGCACGCGGATCTTACAACCGGCGTCTGGCTATGTGGCGACGTTTGTGAACGGTGTGCAGACGCGCAAAAACGATGTCGATACGGGGGCAAGGCCTGGGCGTCTGGTGCGAACCTAGGAGTGTGACTGTAGTCAGTATGCGGACGCTTTCGGGCGGCTGCGCGTGAAACCTGATCACACAGCGTTGCTGAAACCGCCACCGGAGGCTTGCCGCCGCCACGACAACTGACACATCGCTTCAGTCCACCCGTGGGCAGCAGGTGGCCTTGATCCTCGTTTTTTGGCGGTGTTCACCTAGTCGCTTTCGGTTGCGTTCAACATCGGCGCTATCATTGAGCGCTTTGGGGCAACCGGTGCGCAGGCGGGCTTTGTGATGACGTCGCATGGTTTGTGTGTGGCGCTCGCCGCGCTGACCGGCGCCCAGCTGATTTCTCGCTTTACGGCCCGGACGTTGATCGGTGTGGGGCTTGTGGGGGTGGCGCTTGGCCATGGGCGTGTGCTTTTGGCGACGAGCATCCCGATGATGGCCGGGCGCAGGCGATTGGGGGCTTGGAACGGGGCTTGTGATTTGCGTAATGATGGCGACAGCTGCGCGGACAAAAAACCATTGTGCTGCCCGCGATTTTAACGCCCTCGTTCCTTGGGGGGCTTGCGGTGATGGATCCATCGGGGCGGCTTGCGGGGGCTCAACCGGCGTTTGCCACCTTGGGTGGCGCGATGGGCCCGATCACGGCTGGCGCGGTGGCCGATGCGGTGGGCTATGGTCGGCTTGGGTGGTTTATCAACGCGCTGATGCTGATCGCTGCCAGCTTGATGGCGGTTGCGACGCTCCGGGCGGATCGGCTGCGCTCTACAAAATCGGTTGAGGGCAAATCGGTTGAGGGCAAATCGGTTGGGGGCGGCGCGGCTTAGGATTGTTCGCGGTCGTAATAGTCTTTGTCTGTTTCGCTGCGGAAAAGCTTGCGCACGGTTCGGTTGCCGCGGGGGCCTACCACGATCGAGATCTTGTTGGAGTCTGGATATTCGCAGCTTTCGATCTCTGCCACAGTGGAAACGGCAAGGTAGTGCAAATCAACCTCGCCAGTGTTGATGATTTGGTGCGCTACATCGGCCCCGCCGCAGGGGCAGGCGATGATGTCGCCTTTGGTGATCTTATAGCGCGCTGGCCCAAAGCGGAGTTCGCCTTCTCCTTCCAGGATGAAGAACATTTCTTCTTCGCTGTGGTGGGCGTGGAACGGGCATTGCACCTTTCCGGGCGGCACGACCGTCAGATTATAGGCGAGCTTTTTGGCACCGATCAGGTCGCTAATCGTGGCGCGCCGGGAGGTGAAGAGGCCATTTTCTTCCACATCGTCGAAGACGACATCGGCGAGATTCAGGATCGGATGGGTCATGAGGGGTTAGTTGCACAAGGCACGGGCCGCATCAATCCACGTTGCTCCAGGTGGCGTTCGGATCGCGGCGGCCTAAAGGTCGAAGTCGGCCCAGATCGGTACGTGGTCAGACGGTTTTTCCAGCGCCCTCGCGGCGCGATGGATGCCAACGGCTTTCAGGCGATCTGCGGCTTGGGGCGAGCACATCAGATGGTCGATCCTTATGCCATGGTCTTTGGGCCATGCACCGGCCTGATAGTCCCAGAAGGTGTATTGGTGGGCGCGGGCGTCGGCTTGGATGTAGGCGTCGGTGAAGCCGAGGTTGGCCAGACGGCGATAGGCGGCGCGGCTTTCGGGCTGAAACAGGGCATCGGCGGCCCAGGCGTTGGGATCGTAGCAATCCTCCAGGCGCGGGATGATGTTGAAATCGCCGGCCAAAACGAGCGGCTCTTCCAGGCTGAGCAAGGCTTTGGCCTTGGCCTCCAGACGGTTCATCCAGGCGAGCTTGTAGGCGAACTTTTCGGTGCCGACCGGATTGCCGTTGGGGCAATAGAGGCTTGCCACCCGCACCGGGCCCTTTGGCGCGGCGATCACGGCTTCCAGATAGCGGGCCTGTTCGTCTGTGTCGTCGCCGGGGAGGCGGGCTGCGACCTCCTCAATCCGGTGCTTGGACAGGATCGCTACGCCGTTATAGGTCTTTTGGCCGTGGGTTTGGACGTTGTAGCCGGCGGCCTCAATCTCTGGTCGCGGGAATTTGGCATCTTCGCATTTCAGTTCCTGCAGGCAGATCACGTCGGCTGTGATTGCCTCCAGAACGGCCAGGACCGTGGGCAGACGCGCGTTGATCGAATTGACGTTCCAGGCGGCGATGCGAAAGCTCATGGGGTGGTTCTGGCATGAAGCTGGGCTGGCGGGAAGACGGGTTCGGCGTGTATCGATTGACGATATGAGCGCGGGCGCTCAATGTGCGGCCGCTGTCCATTTTGAGAGTTAGAAGGCACCTTCCATGAACCGCCGTACCGTGCTGCAAGCAGGCGCCGCCCTGCCAGTCCTGGCTTTGATTCCCGCCTGCGCGACCGCAGGTGCTCCGGAGTTGCGCATGAATGCTGATGGAACCCCGATCGCGCCAAGTCCGCGCCAAGACCCGGTGCGGATCGAACAGTTGGGCCGGGTGCGGATCGACGAATACAAGTGGATGAAGGACGATAACTGGCAAAACGTCCTAAAGGACCCAACGGTCGTGCGCCGGGATATCCGCGAGGCTCTGGAGGTGGAAAACGCCTACACCAAGGCCATGCTGCAAAGCACCGAGGCGCTGCAGGAACAAATGTTCCAGGAAATGCGAGGCCGGGTGAAGGAAGACGACGCCAGCGTGCCAAGCCCGGATGGGGCGTGGGAGTATTACACGCGGTTTGAAACCGGCGCGCAGCATCCTATCCATGCGCGCAAGCCGCGCGGGCAAGACGGCCCAGAACAAATCCTGCTGAACGAAGAGGCCGAAAGCCAAGGCAAAGCCTATTTCAGCGTGGGTGCAGCAGAACATTCGCCCGATCACCGCTACTATGCTTACGCGGTGGATGAGCAGGGCTCTGAGGTCTATACGATCAAGATCCGAGACCTGGCGACCGGTGCCAATCTGGCGGACGAAATCACGCCTGTGGCTTACGGCAGCTTCACCTGGAGCCCCGACAGCCGGTTTATCTTCTGGGCGTTCCGGGACGACAATGGGCGTCCGGCGAAAATCTTCCGGCGCCCGCTCGGCCAACCTGCCAGCGCGGACGTGCTGGTTTATGACGAGCCGGATGAAGGCTTCTTCCTGGGGGTTGAGGTCACGGGCTCAGACGATTTCATCGTGATCTCCTGCGGCAACCAGGAGCAAAACGAATACCATTTGATCCCGGCCTCAAACCCGACCGCAGCGCCGGTGGTGTTTGCGCCGCGCGCGCCCGAGTTGCGCTACGACATCACCCACTGGAACGGGGAGTGGTATATCCGCACCAATCTTGGCGGCGCTGTGGACTTCAAGGTCATGCGCTGTGCGATGGGGGCAACGGGCACTGAAAACTGGCGCGAGTTTGTGCCGGCGCAGCCTGGCCGGTTTGTGGTTGGCGTGGGCGCGGTGAAGGACTATCTGGTGCGGATGGAGCGGGTGAACGCGCTGCCGCAGATCATCGTGCGCGACAAGGCCGGCACCGAGCACACGGTGCAGATGGCGGAAGAGGCTTACGATCTTGATCTGAGCGGCGGGTATGAGTGGGACACCACCACCATGCGCTATGTGTACCAATCGCCGTCCACGCCGCGGCAAACCTATGACTACGACTTGGCGACCCGGACACGCACGCTGCGCAAGACCCAGGAAATCCCGTCGGGACACGATCCCTCGCAGTATGTGGTGCGGCGCTTCTTCACAACGGCGCGCGATGGGGCGCGGGTGCCTGTGACCACGCTGGCGCTGCGCTCCACACCACAAGACGGCACCGCGCCGCTGTTGGTGTATGGCTACGGCTCTTACGGCATCTCGATGGATGCGACGTTCTCGATCCGCAATTTCAGCCTCGTGAACCGCGGCTGGGTGTGGGCGATCGCGCACGTCCGCGGCGGCTCGGAAATGGGCTTTAGCTGGTTCTTGGACGGGCGAACCTCCAAAAAGAAGAACACCTTCAACGACTTTATCGATGTGACCGAAGATCTGTTGGCGCAGGGCTTTGGCGCGCGCGGCAAGGTGGTCGCATACGGTGGCTCGGCGGGCGGGATGTTGATGGGGGCGATCTCGAACGCTCGACCGGACCTGTATGCCGGGATCATCGCTGCGGTGCCGTTTGTGGATGTGTTGAACACCATGAGCGACACCTCGCTGCCGCTGACGCCGCCAGAATGGCCAGAGTGGGGCAATCCGTTGGAGGACGAAGCCGCCTATGACTACATCGCCAGCTATTGCCCCTACACCAATGTGGCGGCCAAGGCCTATCCGGCGGTGCTGGCAACTGGCGGCTTGAGCGACCCGCGGGTAACGTGGTGGGAGCCGCAGAAGTGGACGGCGCGGTTGCGCCAACACACCACCAGCAGCAACCCGATCCTGTTGAAAATCAACATGGAAGCGGGCCACGGCGGGGCATCGGGTCGGTTCGACTTTCTCAAGGAAATTGCCTTGGATTACGCGTTTGCGGTGAAGGCTGTGGGCGGGGCGGAGGCTGGCGGGGGATTCTGAGGCGTTCTGCCCAGCTTTTCGCAGAGGCGGCGTTGCGTTCCTGCACTGTCTATGTGGTGCAGCCTCTGCTAGAGGTCTTTGGGTTTGGGACAATCAAGGGGAGTCCGTCATGAGCGGCATACTTCGTATCGTCCTCATTATCGCGGTGATTGTCGCTGCGGTAATTGGGGCCTCATTCTTCGTGTTGCCGAAAACGGCATCAAGCAGCGAGACCATTTCGGTCGATCGACCAGCGGCCAACGTGTTGGCATATCTTGCCTCTGCGCCCGCTGGCACGGCGGTGGGCGAAGGCGTGACCCAAACGGTGACGTCATCCAACGCTGAACAGGTTGTGGCAACACTGACCTACGCGGACGGGCAAACTGCCACCGCCACCTACACCGTGCGCCCAGCTGAAGGCGGAACGGGGTCTGTGGTGGAAGTTCAGGTGGAACAGCCCCTCGGCGAAAACCCGATCACCCGCCTGCAAGGCCTTGGCGGCGGCAAAACCGGCCCACTGCTTGAGGGCATTCAGGCGGCGGTGACGGCGGAAACGGCGTCGATCCCGACGTTTGATTTCTCTGGCCTTGCCTACGACATCGTGACTGTGCCAGCGCGACCGATGATGTTCTTCGGTTCTGAAACCACCCAAGAACCCGCCGAAATCAAAGCGGGCGTGGCCCAAAGCCTCGACCTGATCGAGCCGGCGCTGCGTCGGTTCAATCTGACGTCTGCCGGGCGTCCGATTGCGGTGGAGACGAACTGGGATCCAGCCACGAACATCTATGCCTTCCGGGCTGGCGTGCCGTTTACCGGTTCTGCGCCAACCGCAGGTCTTGGGCTTTTGCGGGTTGGGGAAACCCCCTCCGGGCAAGCGATCCGGGTGGCCTTCACGGGCGCTGAAGCCGATATCATCCCGGTCTATGACCGGATTGAATCGATGATTTCGGCAGCGCGCCTGCAGAAGGGTTCGTCGTTTGAGGTGTATTTGGACGATCCGCGCCAAGCGGGCGGTTCAGCCAACCGGGAAATCTATGTCCTGGTGACCGGCGATACGACGCTGCTCTCCACCCTGTTCCCCACCACCGCGGGCCGGGCTCAACTGGGCGTGGACGGCGCACCGATCGCACCGGCGGCTGCGCCTGAGGCGACACCGGCACCGGCTGCCACCGACACGGCGGCTGTTCCGGCTCCGGCGGCCACTGCTCCGGCGGCCACTGCTCCTGCGGCCACAACTCCTGCGACGGCTCCTGCCGAGCCAGCGGGCACACGACGCGGGGGGGCTGGCGGCGGATGACGGTGCCTCCGGCGGCGGCTCCGGCCGCGCTGGCGGCGACCGCACAGGCGCGGTAAGCCTGTACTGGTGAAATAAGGAAAGCCGCGACGGGCAAGCGTCGCGGCTTTTTCTTTGTGTGGCGGCTGCCTGCACTGCGCGCGGTTAAGCGCGGTCGAGGGGGCCTTTGCCCATCAGGGGCGCGCGTTCGGCGGTGAGGACGGCGTCCATCACCCGCAGGACGGCAGCGATATCTTCGACAATCACGCGGGCGCGGCTTGGGTCGATCAGGGTTTTGAACATGTCGCCCATTTCGTACTTGTTGGGCGTTTCCACCGCGATCAACAGGTCGCCATTCTGAAACGCGCAGCGCAGGCGTTTGCCGTCGTAGGCGTCTTCCAACTGCAGCAGGCGTTCGGCAAAGACCGGGTGGACGAGGTAGTGGGCCTCGACCTGGTCTGTGCCATAGACTTCAAATTTACGCTCAAAGTCTGGGTCGGCAAAACCAACCCGTTGCATGCGGCTGGCCCAGCCGACCATGCCGTTGAAAACGCCAGAGTCGCGCCGAACCACCGTGACCGCCTGGAACGGTTTGGGGAACGAGATGCGGATGATTTGGCCGCGAAACACCGTGACCCAAGAGCGATCGCCGTCCTTGTCGCGGCGCTCATCTTCCAAATGGCCCTCACACAGATCAAACGCGCAGCCGTGGCGCTCGCCGTGGAACCAATCCTCAAAGTGCGCCCGGTCAGATTTGGGCAGCAGGTCCAACTCGCGTTGGCGCTCGATCAGGGCGGGCGGGCGGCCCTCTGGTTGGTAGGTGGCACCGATCGACTCCGCCAGGGCCCGCAAGGTTTTGGCCTTTAGGTTTTGCGCCACGCGGTTGAGTGGCATTTGCGCGATGCCGGCGGCGGCAAGGGCTGCAAAGGCCGATACCACCGCCCCAGGCAACCACTCCGCGGTGAAAATCCAAATGGCTGCCCCGATGGCCAGCGCCACGGGCACGCCGATGGTCATGCGCTTTTTGAACTGCGCGACGGCCCCTTTGCGTTCGCTTTCTGCTGCCTCAAACAAAGGCGCGATGCGAGACGTGTAGAGGGTGTCGAACGCCTGTGCATCGAGGCGGGCGAGGTCAATGATCACGCGGGGGCTCCCAAGGGTGGTGGCGGGGGAGGAACCACCGTTGGGCCAGGGCGTTCAGGCCTTCGCTGGGTCCATATAATCTCTGTAATAGGTGATCTTGCCCGCGGAAACCTTATAAATTCCCACGCCATGGCGCTCGCCGCGCGGGGTTTTGGCCAGCCATTTGGCCCAGGCGCTGTCGTCCCCGCCTTGCAGTTCGAGGAGGTCAAAGGTGATGCCTTGGCCGCCCATTTCGGCGTTCATCTTGGCCATGAAACCGCGGATTGCATCCTTGCCGCGATAGATGCCGTAAATCGGATCTTCCAGCACAGCATCGTCAGCAAACATTTCGACCACGGCGAGGTAGTCGCGCGCATCCTGAACGCGCCAGAATTCCCGCAGGATGTCGTAGGCGTGGCCGGCCATGGTAGCCTCCCTTTTGTGAGCGATCGCTGGCGAGTTTCGCCTAACCGGATGCCATCGACAAGGGTGGGCGTTGCGGTTTTGGATCCGGGTTTGCGGGGTTGGCTCGACAAGTGCGCCCGCTACCGCTACCGCTTTTGCCACTCATAGATCAGGGAGGATACCAATGCGCGAGATCGCAATCGCCGATTTGCCAGGCTGTGCGGGCCAAGAGATGGGCGTTTCTGACTGGACCCAAATCACCCAAGAGCAAATCAACAAGTTTGCCGACGCGACCGGCGATCACCAGTGGATCCATGTTGATGTGGAGCGCGCCAAAAAAGAAATGGGCACCACAATCGCACATGGGTTCTTGTCATTGTCTGTCCTGCCGATGCTGGCGGCGCAGATCACCAAGGTCACGGGGGTGTCGCGGGGGATCAACTACGGCCTGAACAAGTTGCGCTTCACGGGCATGGTGCCGGCTGGTTCGCGGGTGCGGATGCGCGAAAAAATGCTGTCGGTGGAGCCCAAGGGCGAAGGTCTGCAGCTGACCCGGGAATGCACGCTGGAAATCGAAGGCCAGGAGCGCCCGGCGCTGGTAACGGAGTGGGTGACGATCGTTTATCCGTGAGGATAAGCGACCGCACCGGTGTAGGCTTTGGGGGACCGCCGTGCTGACCATTATCGACAGCCTGTCTTTGGCGGGCGACCGGGCCAAGCAAAACGACGATGCGCACGGGGTGCTTGGGCGCTTTGCCTGGGTGATCGACGGGGCCACCGATCTGCATGGGGCCCCGTTGAGCGCGGCCGCGACCGACGCTGCCTGGTTTGCGCATATGTTCAACGCAGCGCTTTACGGGGCGGGTGCCACGGCGACGGAGGCGAAATCGCTGCTGGCGCGCGCGCATGCTGAAACCGCACGGATGTGGGATGAGGCGGCCGCCCCAATCACGCAGGCTTGGCAGTCGCCTACCGCGTCGATCGTGATGATGGAGCAGACGGCGACGGGCCTTAGCGCCTATGACCTCGGGGATTCGCGGCTGTTTGTGCAGGATGCGAGTGGCCAGGCGCATGCCTTCGGTGGCGGCAAGGAAAGCGCCAAAGATGAGGTGTTGCAGGTGCGGATTGTGACCCGGGGCCACACGCAGCGCCCGTTGGACCGCAGTGAGGTGATCGAGGAGCTGCGACGGCGGCGCGCCTTGGCCAATGTTGAAGGCGGGTACTTCGTGCTTGGGTTGGCTCCAGTTTGCCTTGCGCACATGCGTGACGTGACGCTTGAGCTGGCGTTGCCGGCCTATTGCCTGTTGGCGACAGATGGGTTTTCGGCGCTGGTTGATCGGTATGAGGCCTATTCCGCAGGCGGGCTTGTGCAAGCGGCTTTGGAGCGCGGGCTTGCGGCGCTCGGTCAGGAGCTGCGGGCGATCGAAGCCAACGACGCAGACGGGGCGTTGCATCCGCGGTGGAAGTCCAGCGACGATGCAACGGCTGTATTGGTGCGCCTTGATTGAAACCGCGGGGCCGCGATTGACGTATAGGATGGGGCAGGAGAGACCCGATGGCTGAGAAATTCCCCGTGACCCGAACCGACGACGAATGGCGCGCCCTCTTGTCTGGCGAGCAATACAAAATCGCGCGTCACGAAGGCACCGAGCGGGCCTTTACCCCGGGCAACTTTGAGGCCGAGAAACGCAAGGGCGTGTATGCCTGCGTGGGGTGTGGCACGGTGCTTTGGACATCGGAGCACAAGTTCGACAGCGGCACCGGGTGGCCAAGCTTTTGGGCCCCAGCAGACAAAAACGTGGTGGCCACGAAAACCGATTGGAAGCTGGTTTTGCCACGCACTGAAGTGCACTGCGCAACCTGCGGTTCGCACATGGGCCACGTGTTCCCGGACGGCCCTGCGCCTAGCGGGCAGCGGTGGTGCATCAACGGGGCTGTGCTGGACTTCAAAGCTGAAGGATGAAGCGGGTATAGACGAAGTCAAACGCCAGCACCGTAGATAGCACCATGGAAATCCAAAGGGCGCGCCGGCGGATCGCGCGGCCAGAGCGTTGCACTTCCACCCAGCCTTGGGGGGCTTCAGTCTTTAAGCGGGTGAGCTCGGCGTGGGTCACTTCAGTGGCTTCGCGCGCTGCGGCTTGAGCGATCGCTGCCGTGTTAGCTTCAGCGTTGCGACGTTCAATGCTTTTGCTGTTGCGGTTGATATCGATTTGCTTGGACTCCAACTGGTCTTTAAGTTCTGACTTCAAATCGAGGTCAGCGTCGCCCTTGAGCTCTTTGATCCTCTCGCGAAGGCGTTTTTGGCGCTTGTTGAGGCCTTCGCGTTCTTGCAAGAGGTGTTTGAGTGTGGCCTGCGCTTTGGCAGCGCGTCTGTCGGCCAGTTTGAGGGCTTCGGCGGCCTTTTCCTCAGCGCTAAGGGCTGCATCGATAGCGTTGGCGTGTTCGGCAAAAACGCGGGCCTTGCCGGCTCGGGTGACCACGATGCCGCGCAACCAAGCGCTCACGTAGATCAACAGGATCACAAACAGATCCTTGACCCAGGTGGGAAGGTCGATGTGAAGCCAGCCGAACAACAGGGAAAAAATGGGATCCATCAGCTGTCGCCAGATGCTGACGACCTGGTGCACCGCCGCGCCGATCCGGCGCAGGGCCTCCTGGAATTGAATGGCGTGGTCAAAGACCCATTGGGCCAGGTCTTGGATCCATTGGCGATCGGTCAAAATGGAAAGGCTGGAATTAATAACACTGACCCAAGCTGTGATCAGGAACACAACACCTAGGGCCGCCTGCAAATTGCGGGGCAGCCGCAGGACAAGGGCTTCGAACACTTTGTCTGGATGATACTTTGCCAGGTTCATGCCTTGGCCCCGCAGGCAGAGCTGCGTTAACACATAACTTGCGTGCAGTGTAAAGCGAGCGCGTTTTTGGGGTCGCGGCGCGTGCTGGCGCGATGTTGCCGTAGCGAAGCACTTGATCGGGCCGCCCGAAGCGCGCATCAGCAGGGTGGTGGTTTGCCAACGGGATATGCCGATGACGGTGCTTCTGATCGCTTTTTCCCTGTTCAATCTGTTTGCGGCGGCCGGCGCGCTTGGGCATGCGGTGCGGCTGTTAAGCAAAGAAGAGCAGGATGCGTGGCGGTCCAAGACGTTGCTGTTTCTGGCGGCGTTGTTGTCTTGGACGTTTCCTCTGGCTGCCTTGGTGTGCACTGGGCTTGCTTGGAACCACTATTTCGCCAGCGCGCCTGACACCATCCCGATCATCCTCGCGCCGTTGGCGTGGCTCTTGCTATTGGGGATTGTGTTCGTGGCGGTGGACTATGCCGACGACGGCGTGATCGGCAATGCGCGCCGACGCGACGGAGAGGCGTAAGAACCCGCATTGGCAGGTTCTCAAAGGGTTTTGGCATGTCTTCGGGGGGCGATGGTGGGCGCGAGGTGTTCGCGAGCCTTACTGGCCTGCGGTTCGTGCTGGCGGTGTGGATAGCGCTTTACCACGTGATTTCTTTGTATGGTCCTGAGACACTCGGGCATCATCCCTTGATCATGTTGGGATCGGCGCGGGTTGATGTGTTCTTTGTGCTGTCTGGGTTTGTGTTGGCGCACATTTATGCGGTCCGGACCGGCGGCTCCTTCAAGTTTTGGCCCTTCCTGCAGGCGCGGATTGCGCGGCTTTATCCGCTGCACGTGCTTGGCCTTTTGATGCTGCTTGGGGCTGTTGGGGCTGCCTATGTGCTGGGCCGGGGCGCCGATGCCAGCGCCTACACGCTGGAGGGGCTGCTCGCGAACCTGTTCATGCTACAGGCGACGGCGATCCCTGGCTCTGGCCAGTGGAATTTTCCGGCCTGGACGCTTTCGGCCGAGTTCTTTGCGTATTTGTTGTTCCCGGCGTTCATCGCGATTGCGGTGATGTTTCGGGGCCGGCCGCTTTTGTTTTTGGCCTGGTGTTTGGCGCTTGTAGCAGTGATTGGCGGGCTTTGGCCGCTGTTGGGCAACGGGCGTTTGACAGAAGCCACCCAAGTGATGGGCATCGTGCGCGGGGCGTGCGGGGTGCTGGTGGGGGTGGCGGCGCGGTATGCGTTTGGCGCTGTGAAATGGTCGCCCGGTTTGGCGCTTGGCACGGCGGTTTTGGGCGCAGTTATAGCGGGTGGTGCAGCGGTGCTGGAGGCCCCATTGTGGTGCATGAGCTTTGGCGGTGCCTTGTTGATCGCTGGCCTTGCGGGGCTTGATCGGTTGGCGGTCAAAACGCCGCTCGGCACGCCGCTGATGCAATCGCTGGGCGACATGTCGTATGCGCTGTTTGTGCTGCACGTGCCGGTGTTTGTGCTGTTGACCCGCGCGATGGGGATGGTGGGCTGGAGCGGGGAGCTTGGCTGGCTGTCTGGCTCGTTCTTGATGGTGATGGCGATGGCGGTGGCGGTTATGGCCAATCGCCTCATCGAAGAGCCTGCCCGCCTAGCGATCCGGGCGTGGAAACCGGGGCGCAAGCCTAAGCTGGCTTAGTCTAGCCCCGGCTTAGCATTCGATCCGAGCGGCTTTAGAAGCCTCTGAAACTGGTGAACTCATCCACCTCCGCACGGGCGGTGCGGAGCTGATTGACCGCTGCGGTGGGATCGGCATAGCCGAGCGCCATGCCACAATAAATCATCTCGTTTTCCGGCAGTTCAAAATGCGCGTGCAAGGTGTCACGCAGCATGGCCCAGCATTCCTGCATGCAATTGGCGACGCCGCGTTCTTGGGCTGCTAATGTGATCGACTGCATGAACATGCCCATGTGCGCCCACTGGCCATAGCCCATGCGTTTGTCGATCACGAAAAACAGAGCAACGGGGGCGCCAAAGAACTGATAGTTCTGGGAAAACCAGCGCATGCGCCCGGCTTTGTCTTCGCGGGGAATATCCACAAGCCGGTACATTTCTTCGCCCACCGCAAAGCGCCAGGACTTGTGGGGCTCCCAGAGGTTTTCTGGGTAGATGAAGCGCTCGCCCACTTCGCCCCTGGGATTGGCCATGATCGTGGGCAGGGCCAGGTCCACTATCGCCTGCTTCTGCGCGCCGGCGACGGCGATCACTTTCCAAGGCTGTACATTGCCGCCGGACGGCGACCAACGTGCCACATCCAGGATCTCGCGCACCAGGCTTTCGGGGAGGGGGTCTGGCTTGTAGGCGCGGGTGGAGATGCGGGACTTGATCGCGTCTGCGACGTTCATGGGGGGCTCCATGGCAATAGACCGCTGCGTGCATACCGAACAGAACCGCTGACGGCGAGAGAAAAGCGCCTTGTTTTGTAGTGAGCGAACGATAGAATTTGGCTCGAATTTGAAGCGGGGCAACGATGCGTAGGAAATTCCAATTGGCTTTGGCCAGCGGTGCTGGCTTGGCGCTTGCCGGGTGCGTTACGGCTGCGCCAACCGAAAGCGGGTTCTTGAGCTCCTACGCGGCGTTGGAGGTAGCAGAGCAGGCTGGCACTGCGCGCTTGCGGCAGTTTCAGGACGCGGCGACCCTTGCCGGTGTTACACGGATCTCGATTGCGCCAACCATTGCGCTGCCTGAGGTGGTCGCGGAAATGGGCGAAGATGCGCTTTCGCCCCTGTTGATGGAAATTGACGCCGAGCTTTGCCGGGAACTGGCTGAGCGGTTTGAAATCACCGCGGACCCCGCGGCCCTGCGGGTTCGGGCGGCGGTGACTGCGGTGGCGCGGACGGGGGCTGCGTCTTCTTTGTTTTCTGCTGCGGCCAGCCGGGCGATACCTGGCCCGGTTACCGTGCGGTTGCCGATCGGGCTTGGGGGACTGTCTGCTGAGCTTGAGGCGCGAAACCCGAAGACAGGGGCTCTGGCTGCGCAGTTGAGCTGGTCTCGGCGCGCCCAGGTGCTGATGGACGGGGGCAGTCTTTCTGAGATCGGTGATGCGCACCAAATGGCGGAGCCTTTTGCCGATGCGGCCCTTCGGGTGATGACTTTGGCCGGGGTTGAGCCGGCAGCGACGCTTAACCCCGAGACCTGCCCCGGGGTCAATTCTGGGGCTGCGGGGCGGTTTGTGGCCGCGCGGGTGACAGGGCTGCACTTTGTGCCGGGGGTGCCGACAGACGAGGCTGGGCCAGCAGAGCCTGCGCCAGCCCTTGTTCCCAAAACCACGGCCCCATAAGCTTTGTGATGGCGGGATTTTCGCGTTGAGCTAGCGCGCGATCGGCTCGTCTGCCCAGGGGGCGGCGCGGGCAAAGCGTTTGGCCAGGGCTTTGCCGCGTTTGTGGGCGAGGGTGATATCTTTGGCGCGCATGCGCTCTGCCAGGAAGCGCGCGCTGGTGGCGGCGTCTGCTTCGCCCCCAGCTGCGGCGGCATAGAGCCAGGCCAGGCCATCGATGGCATCGGCCGGCCCACCGCGACCATCGGCACAGGCTGCGCCAAACGCCCGCATGGCGGGGGCATAGCCACGTTCCGCCGCTTTGGACCAAAGCTCGCGGGCCTTGGTGGGGTTTTGCTGTTCCCCCCTGCCGCTGGCGGCAAATTCACCAAGGTAGAAGAGCCCGGCCGGGGCGCGTCTGTGGGCTGCTTCATCAAACCAGTGGCGGGCTTCGCGGTCGTCCTGGGGCACGCCGGCACCGTGCAAATAGGCGAGGGCCAAATTGACCTGGGCGGACGCCAATCCGGCCTCTGCCGCTTTACGGAAGAGGCCAACCGCCTGGGCGGGGTTGGCTTTGAGGCCGCCTTTGCCCATCCAGATCAGCATGGCCAGATAGGTGATCGCCACCGGGTCTTGGCGGGTGGCGGCGGCCTCCAGTCCGGTGCGCGCGGCGCGAAAATCACCCCGCTCAAAGGCGTCAATGGCTTCCAGGAGGCTCGGCGCGGGGGCGGACCTCTGCCCGCTCATACCGCAAAGCTCACGCCGCAGCCGCAGGAGGAGACCGCGTTGGGATTTTTGATCTTGAAGCTTGCGCCGATCAGTTCGTCTGCCCAATCCACCACGGAGCCGGCCAAAAACGGGATCGACATAGGATCGACAAACAGCTTGGCCCCGCCCGCTTCGACCACGATATCATCGCCCTGCGGGGCGCCAGCAAGCGCCATATCGTATTGAAATCCGGAGCAACCGCCGCCCAAAACAGCCAGACGCAGGCCCGCGTTGGTAGGGTCTTCGCCGGCAAGGGCGACCAAGCGCTTGATGGCGGCGGGCGACAGGGTGATGTCGGGCATGATAGGGATGGGGCTCCAGATCACCAAAGTGGTCGGCGATGGGTTGTTCACGTCTTTATCCCATATAGGGGCAATCACATCGGTTGAGGAGATGTTTCCGCCATGGTTGCTGCCCCGCCTTCTGCGCGCGCCGTGCCCGGTGCATTTGCGAAGTGGCACGTCGAGACCGCAGCTTTCGCCGCCAATCCGGCCAATTCACGCGGACGGTTTCACACGGAAGGGGAAAGCGAGAGCCGGTCGCCGTTTGAGCGGGACCGGGACCGGGTGATCCATGCGCGGGCGTTTCGCCACCTGAAGGGCAAGACCCAGGTTTTTGTGGCGCATGAGGGGGATTACTTCCGGACCCGGCTGACCCATTCGTTGGAGGTTGCCCAGATCGCGCGATCGGTGGCGCGGCGGTTAGGCCTTGATGCGGATTTGGCCGAGACCTGCGCGCTGGCCCATGATTTGGGCCATCCCCCGTTTGGGCACACCGGGGAAGATGTGTTGCAGTCGTGCATGGAGGCGTTTGAGGGGTTTGACCACAATGCGCAAACGCTGCGGGTGCTGACCAAGCTTGAACACAGTTATCCGGGTTTTGACGGCCTGAACCTGACCTTTGAAACGCTTGAGGGGGTGGTGAAGCACAACGGGCCGTTGCTGGGCCCCGGGCGCACGGTGGCGGATCTGCCGGCTGCCCTTCGCGACTATGAGGGCTTAGAGGGCCTGGCGCTTGATTTGTGGCCCAGTGCTGAGGCGCAGGTGGCGGCGTTGGCCGACGACATCGCCTACAACAACCATGACATTGACGACGGGCTGCAGGCGGAGCTGTTCACGCTCGATTCATTGCGGGCGGCTTCGCCTTTGGTGGACGGCGCGGCGCAAAGCGTTTTCCAAGACTTCCCAGGGCTTGATCAGACCAGGCTGCGCAAGGAAATGGTAAGGCGTTTGATCGGGATCTGGGTGGGGGATTTGATCGAAACGACACGGCTAGAAATCGCGCGCTCCAAACCGAAGTCGGTGGAAGATGTGCGCGCGCTTGGGGGCGCGCTGGTGCGTTTTTCGGACGAAATGACACAGGAGGCCGCGCGCCTGCGGCGCTTCTTGATGACCAACATGTACCGTCACTGGAAGGTGAACCGGCGGCGCAACATGGCCAAACGCGTGGTGCGGGAGCTGTTTGACACTTTCATTGGCGCGCCGCAGCTGTTGCCCGGGCTGTGGCAAAGCGCGATCGATGGTGCCGCCGGCCTGAAAACGGCCCGCACGATTTGTGATTACATCGCGGGGATGACCGACGACTTTGCGATTGAAGAGCATCGGCGCCTGTTCAGCTTCGACCGAAGCTGAAGGACTGTTATTATCGGGCATTCTTCGATTCTCGGGCACGCTCCCCTTGGGCGTTACCCCGGAGAGGACTAAAGCCGATGGCAAAACCTGATCGTCGCGGATTTGCGGCCCCTCCACCACAACCGCCACAAGGCCCCCCGCGCGCGTCGCTGCGAGGGTCTCGTCGCGGTTCGGGCCGGCCCTCGCAAGGACAATCGCGCGGTTATGACGACGATGACGACGATGACGGGCCGCCCCGGCGGCGGGGCATCGTTGGGGTCTTGTTTGTGATGTTGGTCGGGGGCTTTGGGGTGTTCGTATGGAACGCCTACGGGGGCGGGTCTGATATCACGGCCGCCATCGAGCGGGTGGCAGCACCGGATCCTTACAAAACGCCAGGGCCCGGAGGCGATGGCACGGCCAGCGCTTCGTTGGAGGGGATGTTGCGCGAACCAGGATCGGCCGCGGCCGCTGGGTCTGCCTTGGCGCCAGAACCTGAAGAGCCAGCTCCGGCGGAGCCAGCGCCACCGCTGAGCCCTGCCCAGCTTGCCAACCAGCCCATGCCCACCGTGGTGCGCAATGGACCGTTCGTGGCGCAAATCGCCGCGTTGCAGCAGGAGCGCTCGATCGATCCGCTGTGGGCGCGGTTGTCGGCGCGGGCACCGGACCTTTTTGCTGGCGCGCAGCTCGATGTGCAGACAGCTGATCTGGGGCCACGGGGTGTTTCGAACCGGGTGCGGGTGGGCTATTTCGCTGACCGGGAAAACGCAACACGGTTTTGTGATCGGATGCGCGCGATGGGCCAGGAGTGTCTGGTGGCGCAGCGATGAGCCTTGCGGCCTGCGCGTTGGGGATAAGGGAAGCCGTTCTTTCGGCGCACACCCGCGACACCTTGAAAGAACTCCGACCGTGGGCGCTGATCCTGTTTCGGGAAGCGTGCGTGGACCCCGTGCAAACCCGCGCGCTGTGTGAAGCGCTGCGGGAGGCTGTTGGGCATGATGCGCTGATCTGGATTGACCAGGAAGGCGGGCGGGTGGCCCGACTGAAGCGGCCGAACTGGCCAACCTGGCCTGCGGCCTGGGCGTATGGTGCGCTATATGCGCAGGATCCGGCGCTGGGGGTGGAAGCAAGCCGGCTTGGTCATCGGCTGATTGCGCATGAATTGAAGGCGCTTGGCGTCAACGGCAACTTCGCGCCGGTACTGGACGTGCCGGTCAGCGGGTCTGATCCGATCATCGGTGACCGGGCATTCTCTCAGGCACCCGAAAGCGTGGCGGCGTTGGCGCAGGCCGCGCTTGATGGGCTGCACGCGGGGGGCGTGGCGGGATGTATCAAGCACATTCCCGGTCATGGGCGGGCGGATGTGGACAGTCATTTGGCGCTGCCGCAGGTGCGCGAAGGGCGCAACGCGCTTGGGGCCGATTTCGCGCCGTTTCGGGCGCTGAAACAGGCTGAAGCCGCCATGACCGCGCACATCGTGTTCAGCGCCATCGATCCCGATCGACCGGCCACCCATTCGCCGGTGATGATTGATCTGATCCGCACCGACATCGGGTTTTCCGGGCTGTTGATGAGCGACGACTTGGACATGAAGGCCTTGTCTGGCACTTTGATGCAGAAGGCGGAGCGGGCGTTCGCGGCGGGGGTTGATCTCGTGTTGCAGTGCAACGGGGTGGCCGGCGATATGGCGGCGGTGGCTGAGGGGGTGCCGGCGTTGAGCGGGCTTGCCCTTGCGCGGGCGCAGGCAGTGGAAAAATGGGCGCGGGCAGGCGCTGAGCCCCTTGATGCGGCGGGCGCTTGGTGGCGATTGCGCCAGCTGATGGGGCCTGCGATCCGGGCTGCCGGCTGAGGGTGCGGTGCCGCGCCCCCTGTTCTTGACGGGCGCAGTATGCCACACGACATCTGATGTGTACCGATGGGCTGATCTTGGCCCCTGACTGAAAGATCGCACCTATGCACCCGCCAAGTCTGATCACGCTTTTGATCGTGCTTTTGCTGGCTTTTTTGTTGTTCGGACGGCCTGGGCGGCTGTCTGGCTTCATGGAAGACCTTGGCAAGGGAATCAAAGGGTTCCGCAAGGGCCTTTCCGATAAGGACGACACCACCCCGCCGCCACCGCAGGATCCGCCACGTCAGCTGCGGGATTCGGCCGGTGAGGATGCGACCAAGTCGCGCACGGAGGACCGTACCGGCGCTTGATTTAAGCGACCGGTCGCCCGCCCATGCTGCCGAGCCTTGGCTTCTCCGAAATCCTCATATTGTGCGTGCTCGCGCTGATTGTTGTGGGTCCCAAGGACTTGCCGCTGATGCTGCGCAAGCTTGGCCGGTTCATGGCCAAGATGCGGGCGATGGCGCAGGAGTTTCGCACAGGCTTCGACGAGTTGGCGCGGCAGGCTGAACTTGATGAGTTGAAACGGGAAGTGGACGCGCTGCGGCGGGGGAACCCGCTCACCGAGATCCGCGATGAGTTGAACCGCTCGGTGCCGCCCATGACGCCGATGACACCGATGACACCGATGACCCCGTTGCCGCCGTTGCCACCATTACCGGCACCACCGGAAAATGTGGGCGTGCCGGATGCTGCGGCGGTTGAGGTTGAGGCCGTACATTCTATGCTGCCCTTGGATGCGCCAAAGACACCGGTTGGCGGCGCGCCATGACCGACCAGCCAGCCAACCCGGACGACGCCGAGATCGAGGCGAGCCGCGCGCCCTTAATGGAGCACTTGGCGGAGCTGCGGACGCGGCTATTGTGGGCGTGCGGGGCGGTGCTGGTCGGCACGGTGATCTGCTATTCCTTCGCCCAGAAGA
Organism: Caulobacterales bacterium; assembly: GCA_049314555.1. Taxonomy (GTDB): domain Bacteria; phylum Pseudomonadota; class Alphaproteobacteria; order Caulobacterales; family Aquidulcibacteraceae; genus REEB509. The sequence continues at coordinate 34,239 of JBMOEW010000014.1, read as the reverse complement.
TTTATCTGTTTCTGGCGGAACCGTATCGGGTGGCGGCGGCGCGGGCACATGGGCTGGATGTGGCCAACCAATCGATACAAATGCAGGCCACGCATCCGTTTGAGATCTTTTTCACGAACCTGAAGCTGAGCCTTTTCGCGGGCGTGATCCTGGCGTTTCCGATGATTGCCTATCAGCTTTATGCGTTCATTGCGCCGGGGCTTTATCGGCGCGAGCGGGCCGCGGTGACACCGTTTTTGGTGGCCGCGCCGATCATGTTCACGCTGGGCTGTGCGTTTGTGTACTATGTGGCGATGCCGTTTGCGATGCAGTTCGCGCTGGGGCTGACGGTGACTGAAGGGCCGGTGCAAATCCAGCTCAACGCCAAAGTGAATGAGTATTTCAGCCTCGTGACCACGCTGATCCTGGCGTTTGGGCTGTGCTTCCAGCTGCCGGTGGTGCTGGCCTTGCTGGGGCGCACGGGGGTGGTGAGTGCGTCTGGCCTGCGCAAGGGCCGGCGCTACGCCATTGTTGGCATCGCTGCGTTTTCGGCGTGCGTGACGCCGCCTGACCCGATCTCGATGATCATTATGGCGATCCCGGTCTACCTGCTTTACGAGGTGTCGATCTGGCTGGTGTGGGCGATCCAACGCCGCCAATCGAAGGAAGATCATATTGGGGCGGGCACGCGGGCTGCTCCGGCGGAGTAACGGGCAAAGGCCTCATGCACGACATCAAAGCGATCAGAGATGATTTCGAGGGCTTTGCGCTGGCCATGGGGCGGCGCACCCTTTCCGAAAAGCAGGCGCAGGACATCCAGGCGATCCTCGCGATCGACGAGGCGTTGCGCGAGGCCAAAACCCGCAAGCAGGAGGCCGAAGCCGGCCGCAATGCAGCGTCCAAGGCCATTGGTGCGGCCAAGGCGCAGAAAAACGACGCAGAAGCAACGCGTCTGATGGAAGAGGTCGCGCGGCTGAAGGGTGTGATCGAACAGGCTGGCGGCGAAGAAGCCAAGCTTGATGCTGCGCTGTTTGATATCCTTGCTGGGTTGCCCAATTTGCCGTCACCCGATGCGCCGGATGGGGCGGACGAGCACGGCAATGTTGAAGTGCGGCGCTGGTACAAAGTGGACGGGGCTGGCCCGCCCAACGTGGAACTGAACGCCGATCACGTCACGCTGGGCGAAGGCCTGGGGATGATGGACTTTGAGGCGGCTGCCCGGATGAGTGGTGCGCGCTTTGTGGTGCTCAAGGGTGATCTTGCGCGTCTGGAGCGGGCGCTTGCTGCGTTCATGCTTGATCTGCATGTGGAGCAGCATGGCTATGAGGAAACCAACCCGCCGTTCCTGGTGAAGGATGAGGCGATGTTTGGTACCGGGCAGTTGCCGAAATTCTTTGACGATCAATTCAAAGCGGGGGCCGAACACTGGCTGATCCCGACGGCGGAAGTGTCGTTGACCAACACGGTGCGTGAGCAGATCTTGGACGAGAAAGTCCTGCCGCTGCGCCTGACAGCGGATACGCCGTGCTTTCGGGCAGAGGCCGGCAGTGCGGGGCGCGACACGCGCGGCATGATCCGGATGCACCAGTTCCGCAAGGTCGAACTGGTGTCTGTGACGAGGCCTGAAGATAGCGCGGCCGAGCACGAGCGCAAAACCCGCTGTGCGGAAGAGGTTCTGAAGCGTTTGGAATTGCCGTTCCGCACGATGGCGTTGTGTTGCGGCGACATGGGGTTTGGCGCGCGCAAGACCTATGACCTTGAGGTGTGGCTGCCAAGCCAGGGCACCTATCGCGAGATCAGCTCGATTTCCAATTGCGGGGATTTCCAGGCCCGGCGGATGAACGCGCGCCTGCGCCGCGGCGAGGGGGCAAAGCCGGAGTTTGTGCACACGCTGAACGGCTCTGGGTTGGCGGTGGGGCGCACTTTGGTGGCCATTTTGGAAAACTATCAGCGTGCGGATGGATCGATCGGCGTGCCAGCGGCGTTGGTGGCCTACATGGGTGGCAAAACCCAGATCGTGCGAGCCTGAGCAAAGATAAAAATTGATGGCAGGCCTTGTTCAGCGGGGCCTGGCTCGCGCTGCGGATGGTAGAGTGATACCGTTGTTGAAACACAATGGATTCCCGCATGCGCATTTTGTGCACCAATGACGACGGCATTCATGCCACCGGGCTTGCGATCCTTGAGCGGATCGCGCGGCATTTCAGCGATGACGTCTGGGTGATTGCGCCAGAGACGGAACAGTCTGGCGCGTCGCGGGCTTTGACGCTGTCTGCGCCGATCCGCGTGCGCGAAGCCGGGCCCAAGCGCTTTGCGATCACCGGCACGCCGACTGATTGCGTGTTGCTTGGGGTGCAGGACCTGATGGCCGATGGCGTACCGGATTTGGTGTTGTCTGGGGTGAACCGCGGCCAAAACATCGCGGAAGATGTGACGCTGTCTGGCACGATCGCGGGCGCGATGCAGGGGATGCAATTGGGGATCAAGTCGATCGCGCTCAGCCAAGCCAAGGGGTTTCGCGGGGCGGCAGCCATCCCGTGGGCGGTTTCAGAAATGTTTGGCCCCGGCATTGTGCGGCGCTTGATGGAGATCGGCTGGCCAGACGGGGTGGTGATGAACGTCAATTTCCCGGACCGCGAACCTGAGGACGTGACCGCGGTGGAAATGACCCGCCAAGGTTTTCGCGATCAGCACATCATCTACGCCGACAAGCGCACGGACCTGCGCGGGGAGGCGTATTATTGGCTGGGTTTCCACGGCACGTTGTCCAAGCCGCAGGACGGCACGGATCTGAAGGCGATCTACGAGGGGCGGATTTCGGTGACGCCTTTGCACATCGACCTGACCCACGGTGATGCGTTGGCGCAAATGAGGGGCGTGCTCGGCGGCGCGCCGCCGCGGGGGTAGGGGCATGCGCGGTGGGGACGGGTTTGACGCGCGGTTGATGCGGTTTGTTTTGGAGATGCGTCAAAGCGGCATCACCGACAGCCGGATTCTAGGTGCCATGGAGCGCACGCCGCGGGCCGCCTTTGTGCCGGCGCACATGGAGGCGATGGCGTTTGATGATGTGGCGCTGCCGTTGCCCTGCGGACAAGTTATGTCGCAACCGTCGTTGGTGGGGCGGATGCTTGGTGCCTTGGGGCTGAACGGCGGGGAGCGGGTGCTGGAGATTGGCACCGGCTCTGGGTATCAGGCGGCGGTGTTGGTGCTGGCGGGCGCGCGGGTCACCAGTGTGGAGCGGCACGCCCGGCTTGCATCTGACGCGCGGGCAGCGCTTGGCAAGCAAAGACTGGAGGGCGTGCAGGTGTATTTTGGCGATGGCCAGGAGGGGTGGGCGCAGGGCGGGCCGTTTGACCGGATCGTGATCAATGCGAGCCTTTTGCAGGACCCCTCGCCTGCGCTTTTGGCAAAGCTTGTGCCTGGCGGCGTGATGGTAGGCGGCTTTGCTGCTGGCGGGGACGCGCGCTTGATGGCTTGGCGGGTCAAGGGCGAGGGGGAGGTGGTATCGGTTGGGCTAGGGCCGATCGCGCTCGCGCCGATTTCAAGCGCGCCGGCCAATCCACAACACGATTGCTCTGAGCCTTGAGTCGGGGGCAAAGAAGGCGCGATGGACGTGAAACCCCTTCTTGCGAGCGCCGCCTTTGCGGGCCTTGCGGCTGCCTGTGCTGCAACGGGTGCGGCCCCGGTGGAGTACAGGGGCGATGGTTCGGTGGTGCCAACAGGGCGCGGGCCAGCCCCGATTGAGCAGCGCGGTATGGGACAGCCAACGTCGTCCTCCGCGCCGCCTTTAGCTCCGGTGCCAGCGGCAGAGCCCGACTGGGCGGCCGGGCCAGGGGTGCCGCTATCGGTATGGGCTTTGCGACCGGAGGAGGCCCAGCCCTACGATCCGCGCCAGCCCGCCCGTGCGCACCACGTGGCCCATGGGGAAACGCTTTACACGATTGCGGCGCGTCGGCAGGTGCCGCTGCGCGCGCTGATCGATGCCAACGGTTTGGTGCCTCCGTTCGCGATTGAAGTGGGACAAGTCTTGGTGTTGCCGCCGCCGCTGGTGCACACGGTGCAGGCGGGCGAGACATTGGCCGGCATCGCCCGGCGCTACAATGTGGATTTGCGCTCGTTGGCGCTGCTCAACCGGATGACGCCGCCCTATACGATTTCCCCCGGCGATCGCCTGGTGGCACCGACCGGTGCGCGGGCTTCAATGGTTGTGCCGTATGCCCCTTCGGCATCGCCGGTGCCGGTGCGGCCTGCGCACAGCCCGGCTGCGCCAGCGGGAGATGCGCCGCGTTTTGCCCGGCCGGTGGCGGGGGAGGTGTTGGTGCCGTTTGGGCCGCGGGGCACCGGGGCACGTTCTGACGGGATGGAGATCGCAGCACCCGTGGGCACGCCGGTGCAGGCGGCGGGCGATGGTGTGGTGTTGTATGTGGGATCGGACCTCGAAAACCATGGCGTTGTGGTGATCATTGCCCACACGGGCGATTGGGTGACCACCTATGCCTACAACCAACGGGCCAGCGTGCAGGCGGGCCAGCGGGTGCGTCGAGGTGAGGTGATTGCGCAGGCGGGCGGAGCGCCGGAGGGGCAGTCGCGTCTGTTGTTTCAGGTGCGGCGGGGGTCTGAACCGGTCAATCCGGGGCCGCTCTTTGCAGAATGATCTGTTTTCCTAAAATGTGATTGCTTTGCCCTGGGTGCTGGCCAAATCCAGGATGAATTGCCAAGCGGTGCGGCCAGATCTTGCCCCCCGTGCGGCGGCCCATTGTAGCGCTGCCCGTTGCAGGGGCTCGCCCGATGGGGCGAGGGCAAAGCGGGCTGCGTAGGCGTTCACAATCGCTAAATAGGTCGCCTGGTCGATCGGGTGGAAGCCAAGCCAGAGGCCAAACCGATCAGACAGGGCCAAGCGTTCGTGTTCGGCATCGGCGCGGGCAGGATCAAAGCCTTGTTCGGTGCGGTCTGGGGTTTGGGCCATAATGTGGCGGCGATTGGCGGTGGCGACCACCATCACCGCGCCATTGCTTGCGCTCATGGTGCCATCGAGCGCCGGCTTGAGGGCGCGCAGGGCCAGTTCGCCAGCCTCCAAGCTGAGGTCGTCGATAAACACAATGGCGCGGGCGTTGGCGGTGGCGATGGCGTCGATCAGGTCTGTGGCGTCGGCGATTGCGGCGGCGGGCAGTTCGATCACTTTCAGGTGTGGGGCGTTGTCTATGCCTGCGGCAAAAACAGCCTTTGCCAGCGCACTTTTGCCGGTGCCGCGGGCCCCCCAGAGCAGGGCGTGATTGGCGCGGGCACCGCTGGCAAAGGCGTTGACGGCGGCCAATAGCCGGGCGGCCTGGTCTTCGAGCCCGCACAGAAGGCCCAAGTCTGGGCCGTGCCAGTCTGGGATTGGCACCAATGTGCGCTGGCGTGGTTGCCAGATGAAGCGCGCCGTGCTGGACAGGTCTGGCTGGATCGGCGGGGGGCTTATTCTTTCCAACGCTTCAGCGATGCGCACTAAGGGATCTGCGGGTTTGTGCATGCGTGCGGCTCCGTGGGTTAGGGTGCGAGCAGTCGCGCGCGATTGCGTTTAAGCCCCAAGCCCATATATACCGCGCAATCTTTGAATGCGCGCGGGTCCAGAAGGACGCGCCCCTTTTACTCATGGCTTTGAAACGGACACCGACATGGATATGGATCCCAATCTGTTGTTCATTCTGATGATGCTGGCGCTGTTCGTGATCTGGTATTTCCTGCTGATCCGACCGCAAATGAAACGCCAAAAGGCTCACCAGACGATGCTGCAGAACCTGAAGCGCGGCGACACGGTGGTGACGTCTGGCGGGCTGATCGGCAAGATCCGATCGGTGGCGGATGATGAAGTGAAGGTGGAACTGGGTCCGAATGTGGAAGTGCGGGTGGTGCGCGGTATGATCGCGGACGTTCGCAACAAGACAGAGCCGGCCCCAGCCAATGATACCAAGGCTGACGCGAAACCCAGCTGAGGCTAGCATTGCTGGCCTCTTGCGGAGGCCAAAGTCGGCTTGGCCGGAAAACCAATAAAGGCTCGTTTGCCCATGCTTGCAGTCGCCCGCTGGCGCATCATTCTCGTTGTTGTGGTCAGCGTGCTTGGCGCGCTGTTTGCGATGCCAAATCTGCTCACCGAAAGTCAGCGCGCGGCCCTGCCCGCTTGGATGCCGAAGCAGGCGTTAAACCTTGGTCTTGACTTGCAGGGCGGGTCGCACCTGCTTTTGGAGATCGACACGCCAACGCTGTTGGAGCGGCGGCTTGAGAAAATCTCTGACGAGATGGAAACGGTGCTGTCTGAGGCTGATCCGGCGATCGACTTTGAGTTGATCGGGGTGGACGGCGAAACGGCGGCCGTGCGGCTGTTTGACCCGGCTGATAGTGCCCGCGCCATTACCCTGTTGGACGGGATCGTGACCCAGGTGCCGACCGGCGGGTTTGGTGGCACCATCGACGATGTGGCCTTCACCACTACCCCTGATGGCGTGATCGAGGCGCGCGTCACCGAACGCGCCCTGGAGTTGCATCAGCGCCAGGCGATTGCAGAAGCGATTGAAGTTATTCGCCGGCGGATTGACCCCACCGGCACGAGCGAAGTTTCGATCACGCGGCAGGGCCAAGACCGGATCACGGTGCAGGCCCCAGGCGAGACCAATCCGGAATTGCTGAAGCAGCGGATTGGGCAAACGGCGTTGCTCACCTTCCACATGGTGGATGAGGGCGTGACGGCGAGCGATGTGCAGTCTGGGTTGTTGCCATTCGGGACTGTGGTGCTGCCCTACACAAATCCGGCCGAAGGCGGGGTTGCGGTGCGCGAACGCCCGACCATGGAAGGCGGAAATCTGACGCAGGCGCGAACCGGGCAAGATCCGCAGACCGGCGAGTGGACCGTGAATTTCCGGTTGGACGCTGAAGGCACACGGATTTTCCGCCGGATTACGACGGAGAATATCGGCAAAAGGTTTGCGATCGTGTTGGACGGCAAGGTGCTGAGTGCGCCGGCGATCCGTGAGCCGATCATCGCGGGATCGGGTCAGATCTCGGGGGGCTTCACAGCAGATCAGGTGAGCGAGCTTTCGCTGTTGCTGCGGGCAGGGGCGTTGCCGGCACCACTGACTGTGATCGAACAGCGCAGTGTTGGGGCCGAACTTGGTGCCGATGCGGTGAACGCTGGCGCTACAGCGGGGGTCTTGGCCGCTGTGGGTGTGTTGGTCTTCATGCTGTTGGCGTATGGGCTGTTTGGGATCTTCGGCTGTATTGCGCTGGTCGTGAACATGACCCTGATCGTGGGCGCGATGAGCTTAATTGGCGCGACGCTCACGTTGCCCGGGATCGCGGGCCTTATTCTGACGATGGCCATGGCGGTCGACGCCAACGTGCTGATCTATGAGCGGATGCGGGAGGAGGCATTGTTAGGCCGCGGCCCGGCATTGGCGATCGATGCGGGCTTTTCGCGGGCGATGGTCACCATTATCGATGCCAACCTCACAACGATCATCGCCGCTGCCATCTTGTTCCAGTTTGGGGCCGGCCCTGTGCGGGGCTTTGCCTGGACGTTGTCGATCGGGGTGATCACGTCTGTGTTCACCGCCGTGCTGATTACACAAATCCTTGTGGCGCTTTGGTTCCGCGTGTCGCGGCCCAAGCAGCTGCCGATCTGAGGGGGCCTGCTGATGTCATCCTGGTGGCCATTGATCAAGCTGATCCCGAAGCAAACCAACTTGAAGTTTGTCTCGTTCGCGGTTCCAGCGGGCACTATATCGTTGCTGCTGGTGCTGGCTTCGTTTGGGTCGATGCTTTCGGCTGGATTTCGCGAAAACCCCATTCAGATCTATCAAGAAGCCCCGGGTGGGCCTGCGGAGAAAGTTGGGGCCATCCTCGCAAAGGGCTTCAACCTGGGAATCGACTTCAAGGGCGGCACGTTGGTGGAAATGGAGGCCCCAGCGGCGATTGACGTGGGGGCGGTTCGCGAGCAGGTGTCTGGCATGGGCCTGGGCGATGTGCAGGTGCAGAGCTTTGGCGACGTGAACCATGCGCTGATACGCTTTGAGTCTCCTGAAGGTTCCAATCCCGCGTTGGTGGTGGATCAGGTCAAGGCAGAACTGCGAGAGGTGGTGAGCGGGGTGACGTTCACGCGAACCGAGGTCGTGGGGCCGAAGGTGTCGGGGGAATTGTTCACCTCCGGCCTGATGGCGCTTGGCGTCGCGCTTTTGCTGATGATGGTTTACATCTGGTTCCGGTTTGAGTGGCAGTTTGGATTGGGGGCCGTGCTTGGCCTGTTCCATGACGTGATTTTGACCATGGGTCTGTTTTCGTTCCTGCGGTTGGAATTCACCCTCACCATTATCGCTGCCCTTTTGACAATCATCGGCTATTCGATGAACGACACGGTGGTGGTGTTCGACCGGATGCGGGAAAACCTGCGCAAGTACAAAAAGAAGTCGCTTGCGGATGTGGTGGACCTTTCGGTGAACGAGACCCTCTCGCGGACCATCATGACCGGCGTGACCACGCTGATGGCGTTGGGAGGGTTGATGTTTCTGGGCGGGGACTCGTTGTTTGGGTTCGCGTTTGCGTGCTTCTTCGGGATTGTGATCGGCACGTATTCGTCGGTTTACGTGGCCGCTCCCGCGGTGTTGATCTGGGGGGTCAAGCGCGGGGAAGGCGAACCGAAGCGTTATGGAACCGAAGGCGAACCGGAGGCGGAGTGGCCAAAGGGCTGATTTCTTGTGGCTTTGACACAACAACGCCCCGGCCTTGCGGTCGGGGCGTTTTTTGTGGTGGCCGGTTTGAGGCTGTGGATTACACCGCGCGCAGATTTGCGTTGGCGAAATCCCAGTTGGCGAGGCTGTCCAGGAAGGTCTTGATGAAGTCCGGACGGCGGTTTTGATAGTCCAGATAGTAGGCGTGCTCCCAGACGTCCAAGGTGAGCAGCGGCGTGGTGCCGGCCTCTGTCAGCGGGGTTTCGGCGTTGGGGGTTTTGCGGATCTCCAGCTTGCCGCCCTTGTGCACCAGCCAGGCCCAGCCAGATCCAAACTGGGTGGTGGCGGCTTGGGTGAAGGCCTCGGCGAAGGGCTCGTAGCCACCGAAGGACGCAGTGATCAGATCGGCGATGTTGCCCGTGGGCTTGCCGCCGCCGCCTGCCTTCAAGGAGTGCCAGAAGAAATCGTGATTCCAGACCTGGGCCGCGTTGTTGAAAACGCCGGCCTTTGAAGCATCGCCGGCGACCGCTTTGACCACATCGACGAGGGTTGCGCTCGCAAGGTCTGAGCCTTCCAGCAGCTTGTTGAGGTTGTTCACATAGGCTTGATGATGCTTGCCGTGGTGGAACTCGAAGGTACGGGCGGAGATGTGTGGCTCCAGCGCGGTTGGGGCGAAAGGCAATGGGGCCAGGGTGAATGGCATCGAAAAGCTCCAAACGATGGGGCACGTGCGCGCCCGGTTGTGCGGCGCGGAGTTTGTACCCCCTGAACAGGGCGATACATAGCAGCGCGGCGGATGACTGCTATATAGTGATGATGATGGAAACCGGCGAGAACCTGCCGAACGCGGCTAATTCAGATTACGCGTCGACCCGCCCGGGGGTGAGTGCGCCTGCGCCTTTGAGCGCGCCGGCGATGGTGTCGGCTCCGGTCGTGCACCGGGGCAGTGCCCGCGCCGCGAGCCCCGAGCCGTTTGGGCACCTGGTCAAGCGGGTCGATGGCGATCGCTGGTTGGCCAGCCGCTTTGCGCCGCCCCCCGCACGGGCACGGCTCGAAATCCTGTATGCGTTTGCCTATGAGGTGGCTCGGACGGTGGAAATCGTGCGGGAGCCGACCCTTGGGCAGATGCGGTTGACCTGGTGGCGGGATGCGATTGCCTCCACCGGCGCGCCGGCCAGTGCGGTAGGTCCGCTCGCGGCTGCCATGCGGGCGACCATCGAAGATGCACAGCTGGACGGGGACTTGCTGGACAGATTGATCGCGGCGCGGGCCTTGGACTTTGAGGCGGCTGCGTTCGAGAGCTGGGGCGATCTTGACGCCTATGTCGATGCCACGGCTGGGGCGATCGCCAAGGTTGGCTTGCAGATTTGCCTGCCGCAGGAGGCCCGCTCTGGCCAAGCCATGGCCTGCGCGCAGCTGGTGGGCCGGGCTTGGGGGTATACCGGCTTGATGCGGGCTGCGCCAATTTGGCACGGGCGCGGGCGCACCTTTTTGCCCAAGCGCCTGTTGGAGCATTTCAAAGTGCCGCCTGAGGCCGTGTTTGCTGATGGGGGCGGGCATCAGGCTCAACAGATCCGGCGTGCCGTCTTGGAGCGCGCGGGGCACGCCTATGCCGCCGCCAAGGACATGGCACAGGTGCTGTCGCCCGCAAGCTTCCCAGCGATCGGCTATCTGGCGCTGGAGCCTGGGTATCGCAAGCGGCTGTTGGCGGGGGAAGCCGAAGCAGAGCGGAGCCTGTTTTCGCGGCAGGCGCAGCTTGTGGCGTCATCGGCGCTCGGCCGGCTCTAACGGCTCTTCCCGGGCTGTTCCCCAGGCGTCTGGATGCCAGGCCTGTAAATCCGCAAGCGCGCGGTGGGCCATGATTTCCTTGCGGGCGCGGGCGCGCTCCGCCGGCTTTAGGCGCTTGCCGTCCGGCGCGCGGGGCTGGGGGGTGTCCAGCGGGGGAAACAGCCCAAAGTTGATGTTCATGGGCTGATAGGTGCCGGCCTCTCCCGAGAGGTGGCCGCCGGTGACGTGGCTTAACAGGGCCCCAAGGGCGGTGGTGGTGGGGGGCGGTGCCATCAGGTTGCCGGTTTGCTCGCTGGCGGCGAAGCGGCCCGCCAGGAGGCCAATGGCCGCACTTTCCACATAACCTTCGCAGCCGGTGATTTGGCCCGCAAAGCGCAAGCGGGTCTGCAGCTTTAGGCGCAGCGTGGCATCCAGCAACTTTGGGCTGTTGAGGAAGGTGTTGCGGTGAATGCCGCCGAGGCGGGCAAAGACCGCGTTCTCCAGCCCCGGGATCATGCGGAAGACATCGGCCTGGGCGGCGTGCTTCAGCTTGGTTTGGAAGCCCACCATGTTGTAGAGGGTGCCCAGCGCATTATCCTGGCGTAATTGCACCACCGCATAAGCCCCGCGGCCGGTGTTGGGGTCGCGCAGGCCCACCGGCTTCATTGGGCCAAAGCGCAGCGTTTCCCGGCCGCGTTCGGCCATCACTTCGATGGGCAGGCATCCTTCAAAATAGGGGGTGTCTTTTTCCCACTCCTTGAAGTCTGTGGTGGGGGAAGCCAAGAGCGCGTCGATGAAGGCTTCGTAGTCTTCCTTAGACATCGGGCAGTTGATGTAGGCGGCGGCATCGCCGGCCGGGCCTGGCTTATCGTAGCGCGATTGCATCCAGGCGCGGGAGAAGTCGATCGAGTCCTTATAGACGATTGGGGCGATGGCATCGAAAAAGGCAAGCTCGCCTTCGCCGGTCACCTTTTGGATCGCGGAGGCAAGGCCAGGCGCGGTGAGGGGGCCGGTGGCGATGATCACGCTGTCCCATTCGGGCGGCGGCAGGCCTTCAACTTCCTGGCGGTCGAAGGTGACGTTGGGGTGGGCTTCGAGGGCTGCTGTGACGCTGGCGCTGAAGGCATCGCGGTCCACGGCCAAGGCCCCACCAGCGGGCACTTGGGCGTCATCGGCGGCGCGCATGATCAAGGAGCCCACCCGGCGCATCTCTTCATGCAGTAGGCCCACCGCGTTGGTGCGCCATTCGTCAGATCGAAACGAGTTTGAACAGACGAGTTCTGCGCACCCTTCGGTTTTGTGGGCGGGCGTCATGCGATGGGGCCGCATTTCGTGCAGGATAACAGGCAGGCCGGCTTGCGCGATCTGCCAGGCGGCCTCAGAGCCCGCAAGGCCAGCGCCAATGATGTGGATAGGCTGTTTCATCCGTCTCACATGGCGCAGCCAGCGGCTGTCGGCAAGCGGCAGAAGTCTTGCACATCCAGGGCTGAAAAGCCGGTTTGGAAAGGCGCCGAAAGGCCGCAAAGTTCATTTTCTATTGGCGCTTGAGTCTTGAGGAGTAGGGCCTTGAAGGCGATCACGTGGGCGGTTTGCGGCTTGGCGCTGGCGGGGCTTGGGCAGACCCAGGCAGTCGCGCAGGATACCCCAACACCGCTGGAAGTGGTGGAGGAACGCTACCAGGCCGCTGTTTCTGCCTATGAGGGCGGTGATCTGACCAGCGCAGAGGCGGCGGCACGGGCGGCCCTTGCCGCGCATGAGCAGGTGGGGCCAGCCGACAGCGCGCGGGCGGTTTTGCTGATCAATCTGGCCATCGTGCTTGTGGAAAGTGGGCGCGGGGTGGAAGCGGGCGAACCGCTGGCTGCTTTGGCGGCGGTGCCCAGTGACAGCGTGGCGCGGGATGCGCAGGTGGAAAGCCTGCTCGCTGCGCATGCCACTTTCCTGCGCGATCCGATGGGCACGCATTTGGCGGCTTTGGCCGCAGCCCAGGCGGTGGCACCTGGCGAGGGGCCGGCTTCGCGGCGGGCTTTGCGCTTGGCTCAGGATGTGGCGTTGTGGGCGATGGGCCAGCGGCGCTACCGGGTGGCGGAGGCCGCCTGGCGGGTGATGGCGGCGCAGTCAGGGGCGAGCGATTTGCCGGCGGGCCTTGCACGCGGGCGGGCCCTGACGGGGGCGGGCGCTGCGCTGATGTTGGCCAATGCTTCACCGGAGGCCTATGACGCGCTGGTCGATGCGCTCGATCAGCTGGCTTCGTTTGCGGGCGAAACAGATTTGAGCTCCCTCACCATCGGGCAGGCGGCCTATGCGGAGGCGTTGGCGTGGCGGGCTGCGGCGCGGGCGCAATTGGGGGATCGGAGCGTCCTTCGCGAGCAAGCCCAGATCCCGGCGGAACTTTCTGGTGCGCCGGCGCGATGCCCGGTGCGGTTGCGGGCCGAACCGTTGCCGGAGTTTCCCTCGCGGGCGGTGCGCAGCGCCACGCCTGGGGCTGCGGTGTTGCGGTTTTCGCTGAATGCGCAGGGCAGTTTGACCGGCACGGAAGTTGTGTCGTTCGTGCCGGATGCATCGTTTGCCGCGGCTGTGGCGGCGGTTGCGCCCCGGTGGCGGGTGGAGCGGATCGGGGCCCCTTCGGAAGCGTGCCGGATGGAGCGCGCGGGCGATCTGGTCACGGTTGTGTTCCGGTTCGATTAGGCGGGCTCGACGGGGCCAGCAAAGCAGCCGTATGATAAGGGCTCGAAACACGAGGGTCCCATGAGCGTTCCAGACGGCAAGGTTCCGATTTTCCAAAGCGTGCAGGCAACCTTCACGGCTTGGCGGGAGGGCCTTGTGGGCACTTTGCCGGCGGCGGGGCTGGTGGCGCTGGTGGCGGCGGGGATGACGTTGCTGCTTGGGCCTTCCGCCGCAACCAATCCGATGTTGGGGTTTGTTTCGCAGGCGGTGCTTGGGGTCGCGATGGCGATCTTTTTTGCCGGCGTGATGGGGCCAACCTTTGGCAAACCGGGGGGCTTGAATGCCGGCAGCGTTGCCGGGGGCTTGCGCGTTTTTGGCGCGATGGCGGTGATCGGGTTTTTCCTGCTGATCGTGTTTGTGGTGGCCATGATCCCTGGCATCGCGGTGTTTGCGACGGCGCTGACGCCGTACATGACACAATTGGAGGCCGCGCAGGGCGATCCGGCGGCGACCATGACTATCCTGCAGCAAGTCATGACGGAAAATCCTGCCGTGTTTATTTTGCTGGGGTTGATCTACGGCTTTGTGTGGATGGCCTTGACGTCGCGCTTGTTTTTGGCAGCTCCGGCGAGTGTTGATGCAGGCAAGGTGATGAGCTTTGACACGTGGTCTTGGACCAAGGGCAACATGCTGCGGATCATGGCCGCGCGCTTGTTGCTGTTGGTGCCCGCGTTTTTCGTCACCGTTGCGGTTGCAAGCATTCTGGGGCCGCTGTTTGGGGTTCAAGCGGGGGTTGTGGCGGGGGTTAACCCGGTGATCCTTGGGGCGTTTGCGGGTGTGAACGGGTTTGTCAGTACGCTGATCTACTCCGGGCTTGAGGCGCGATTGGCTGCCTTTTTGCACGCGGGTTTGCGGCCCCGGCCTTGAGACGGGCTTAGCTCGCGCGCTTTTTGCGCTTGGGCTTTTCAGTCTCAGTGATGTCTTGGCTGCGGGCAGCGTGGCGGGCCAAGGTTTCGGCCAGGTATTTGCCGGTGAAACTGCCGGCCACTTTTGCGACCTTTTCGGGCGTGCCTTCGGCCACGAGTTGGCCTCCGCCATCGCCGCCTTCAGGGCCTAGATCCACCAACCAATCGGCGGTCTTGATGACATCCAGGTTGTGTTCGATCACGACCACGGTGTTGCCCTGATCAACCAGCTCATGCAGCACTTCCAACAGCTTGCGCACGTCTTCAAAGTGAAGACCGGTGGTGGGTTCATCCAGGATATACAGGGTGCGGCCAGTTGCGCGCCGGGACAGCTCCTTGGAGAGCTTGACGCGTTGGGCTTCACCGCCAGACAGGGTGGTGGCCTGCTGGCCAACCTTGATGTAGCCCAAGCCCACGCGGGAGAGGGTTTCCATCTTGTCGCGAATTCCGCCAACGGCGTTGAAGAGGACGCCCGCTTCTTCCACCGTCATGTCCAGAACGTCGGCGATGGATTTGCCCTTGAACAGCACGTCAAGGGTTTCGCGGTTGTAGCGTTTGCCTTTGCACTGATCGCAGGTGACGTACACGTCCGGCAGGAAGTGCATCTCGATTTTGAGGACGCCGTCGCCCTCGCACGCTTCGCAGCGCCCGCCCTTGACGTTGAAGGAAAACCGGCCGGGGCCGTAGCCGCGGGCCTTTGCTTCGGGCAGGCCGGCGAACCATTCCCGGATCGGCGTGAAGGCACCAGTGTAGGTGGCGGGGTTTGATCTTGGGGTGCGTCCGATCGGCGATTGATCGATGTCGATCACCTTGTCGAACTGCTCCAGGCCCTCAAGACTGTCGTGCGGGGCGGGGGCGTCCATCGCGCCGTTCAACCGGCGCGCGGCGGCCTTATACAGCGTTTCGATGGTGAAGGTGGATTTGCCGCCGCCGGAGACGCCGGTGACGCAGGTGAAGGTGCCGACGGGGATGGAGATATCCACGCCCTGCAGGTTGTTGCCGCGGGCACCGCGCACGGTCAGCAGCTTGCCGCCGGCGGCTTTGCGGCGGCGCTGGGGCACAGCGATTTCGCGTCGGCCCATCAGATAGGCGCCGGTGATGCTGTCTTTGTGGTTCATCACCTCGGCCGGTTTGCCTTGCGCAAGGATTTTGCCGCCGTGGACGCCGGCGGCGGGCCCCATGTCGATCACGTGGTCGGCGGTGAGGATGGCTTCTTCGTCGTGCTCGACCACCAGGACGGTGTTGCCCAGATCTCGCAGGCGTTTGAGGGTGCCGAGCAGGCGGGTATTGTCGCGCTGGTGCAGGCCGATCGAGGGCTCGTCCAAAACGTAAAGCACGCCGGTCAAGCCAGACCCGATCTGGCTGGCCAGGCGGATGCGCTGGCTTTCCCCGCCAGACAGCGTGCCGGACGCGCGGTTAAGCGCCAAATACTCCAGGCCCACGTCCACCAGGAAGCGCAGCCGATCGTTGATCTCTTTCAAGATCCGTGCGGCGATTTCCTTCTCTTTTTTGGTCAGCCCTTTGTTCAGGGTGTCGAACCAGGCGCGGGCGGTGCGGATCGGTTGGGAGCTCGCTTCGGCGATATCGAAGCCAGCCACTTTGACGGCGAGGGATTCTGGCTTCAGGCGCTTGCCGCCGCAGGTGGGGCAGGGCGCGCTTGATTGGTATTCTTCAAGCTGTTGGCGGGAAAACTCGCTTTCGGTTTCCTTGTAGCGGCGGCGCAAATTGGGCAGCACGCCTTCGAACGGTTTGACGGTTTCAAAGCGGCGCACGCCGTCGTCGTACACAAAGGTGATTTTTTCCTTGGTGCCGTGCAAGATCACGTCACGCAAGGCGGTGTCTAGCTTGCGCCAGGGCACGTGCATGTCGCCGCCGAAATGGCCGACAATCGCCATTAGGGTTTGGGTGTACAGCGGGGACGGGCCTTTTGCCCAAGGCGCGATGGCCCCGTTCATCAGGGTGCGGTCTTTGTCTGGGACGACGAGGTCTGCGTCAAAGCTGCGTTGCGTTCCAAGTCCGTCGCACGCGGGGCAGGCACCGGCAGGGTTGTTGAACGAAAACAGGCGCGGTTCGATCTCAGAGATCGTGAAGCCAGAGACGGGGCAGGCAAACCGCGAGGAAAATACGACGCGGTCGCCGGCCTTCTTGACCTGTCCATCGGCCAGGGTTGCGGTGTCTGCGAACTCCAGCACCATGATGCCATCAGCAAGGCGCAGGGCCTGTTCGACACTATCGGCCAAGCGGGCTTCGAGGCCCTCTCGCACGGCGATGCGATCAACCACCACGTCGATGTCGTGTTTGAGTTTTTTGTCCAAGGTTGGGGGGTCTTCGAGTTCGTAATACTCGCCGTCGATCTTGGCGCGCTGATAGCCCTTGCGCAAAAGATCGGCCATCTCTTTGCGGTATTCGCCCTTGCGGTCGCGCACGACGGGGGCGAGCAGATAGGCGCGCGCGCCAGCCGGCAGGGCCATGATCTGGTCTACCATCTGGCTGACCTGCATGGCCTGAATCGGCAGGCCGGTGGCGGGCGAATACGGCACGCCAACCCGCGCCCACAACAGACGCATATAATCGTAGATTTCAGTGACCGTGCCGACGGTGGAGCGGGGATTTTTTGAGGTGGTTTTCTGCTCGATTGAAATCGCTGGCGACAGGCCTTCAATCGAGTCTACGTCTGGCTTTTGCATCAGTTCCAGAAACTGGCGGGCGTAGGCCGACAGGCTTTCCACATAGCGGCGCTGGCCTTCCGCGTAGATCGTGTCAAAGGCGAGCGACGATTTGCCAGACCCCGACAGCCCGGTGATCACCACCAGTTCGCCGCGGGGAATATCGACGTTGATGTTTTTGAGATTGTGTTCGCGCGCGCCGCGCACACGGATGTGGGAAGAGCCATCGGTCATTGGCGTTACCTAGTGCGCGCGGAACCACTTAGGAAGCTTCGCTTGCGCATTTCCCCTGATTGATGTGACGCGCTAGGGTGTGTGATGAGTCGGTGAGCAGAACAAGGCGTGAACATAGTCTTGCCCAAATTGGGTGTCACCGGTTGCAGAACGGCAACTTCGGAACGTTAGGAGAGAGAGATGGCCGGCAGCGTGAACAAAGTGATCCTTATCGGTAATCTGGGCAAGGATCCGGAAGTCCGGCGGCTGAACAATGGCGACCCGGTGGTGAACCTGTCGGTGGCCACCAGCGAATCCTGGCGCGACAAGATGAGCGGCGAGCGCAAAGAGAAAACCGAATGGCACCGCGTGGTGATCTTCAATGATCAGCTGGCGAAGGTGGCGGAGCAATACCTTAAGAAGGGGTCCAAGGTTTATCTCGAAGGCCAGTTGCAGACCCGCAAGTACGAGCAAAACGGGGTGGAAAAATACTCCACCGAAATCGTCATCCAAAAGTATCGCGGCGAACTGACGATGCTGGACGGCAAGGGCGAAGGCGGCGGCGATCGCAGCTATGGCTCTGGCGGCGATGAAATGGCTGCAAGCGGCGGCGGGCGGCGTGTTGCGGAAGGGCCGCGGGAATCGTTCAACCAGGACATGGACGACGAAATTCCGTTTTGATGTTCCAGTAAATGCAGTGTTGTACGCGGCCGGTGCTTGTGCGCCGGCCGTTGTCTTGTGTAGCCAAGGGGATGGCCAAACCTATCGCGCCCATCGACGCCGCCGCGCTTTCGGCGATTGCGTTGATATGGGGTATCAACAACGTGCTCACGATCATGGCGGTGGATTATTTCCCGCCGATGATGTTTACGGGGCTGCGGTTTTTGGTGACTGCGGCGGTGTTGTTTCCGTTTCTGAAGATCGTGAAGGGCAAGTGGCGGATGCTGCTTGCCATCGCTGCGCTCTCGGGGCCAGTGCACTTTGCGTTCGTGTATGCGGGTTTTGCGGTGGCCGACGATGTGACGCCGGTGGTGATCGCGGCGCAGCTGTGGATCCCGTTTTCGGTGGCGCTGGCGGCGATCTTTTTGCGGGAGGGGGTTGGCTGGTTGCGGGGCGCGGGGGTGGTGGCCTCGTTCCTGGGGGTGGCGGCGATGGGCTTTGATCCGGCGGTGTTTGCGCAGGGGCGCGCCTTGGTGCTGATTGCGATCGGGGCGTTCATTTGGGCCTGTGTGTCGATCCTGCTGCGGCGGTTTTCGGGCGTGCGCCCGTTTGAGCTGCAGGCGTGGACAGCGCTGATCGCTTTTCCGCCGCTCTTTGCTGCTTCGGGCCTGACGGAGAGCGGGCAGGCGACCGCACTGTCTACTGCCCCCTGGTGGGCTTGGGCAGCGATCGTGTTTGCGGGGCTTGTGTCCAGCATCGGGGCGAATGCGATGCTGTTTCGGTTGGTGCAGAAATACGAGGTGGCGCGGACAACGCCTTACCTGCTGGCCACGCCGGTGATTTCGGCGGGGCTTGGGGTGGCGTTCCTGGGGGACCACATCACGGTGCAAATCGTGGCCGGGGCCTTGATTGCGCTGATTGGCGTGGCGTTGTGCGCGTTGGCGGAGCGGCGTGGCGTTTAAGCCGTTTGCCTAGCCCCTCGCCAGCACGCCGCAGGCCACGCGGGCCCCAGCCGCACCAATCGGTTGGCTGAGGTTGTCATCTGGATTGGCGTGGATCATCAGAGCGCTGCCATCCACATCCATCAAGGCCAGCCGGTGGGTGCCGATGTCTTCGGCAGCCAAGGTCACGAAGTGCGTGAAGATTTCTGCGCGAATGGGGCCCGCTGCTGGCGCAAAGATATTCGGCAGGTCGCCGGCTTCTGGGCCCTGTGGGCTCAAGAAGCCGTGGGTGACGCCTTCGCCTCTGCCCAGATGACCGCTGGCGGCGGCAAAGCCTGAGGCATGATCATGGCAATCGCCGACCGCGTGGAAGTGGACGCCGTGCCAGCCAGGCGACAACGAGCTTGGGGCCAGGTCCAGCTGGATCAAGACCCCGCGGGGCCCTTCGGTGAAGCGAGCGGTGCCAATTTCAGCTCCCGCATTGTTCAAAAGTGTGGCCATCGTCGTTGCGCCAACGGGGCCGGTTTCGTGGTGGGCAGCTTCGGCGCGATTGTTGTGGGTGGCGTGGTCGATATCGACGGCAATACAGCCCGATAGGAAAGCCGTGGCGGCAACGACGCAGAGGAAAGAGCGCATGGGCTGGGTCCTGGGTTTGAAAGGAGATGGCGCGTTTGATAAGTTTGTGTACGAGTCGTTTGCGCTCAAGGCGTTTCATAGCCGCAGGCGCATATTTTCCCCCCGCAAAGAGTTTCAGATCCTAACGTGTCCGATACCCCTCCGCCAGACGATGATGCGCCATCCGCGAGTTCGCCGGCACTAACGCCCGGCATCACGCTGATCCCCATCGAAGACGAAATGAAGCGCAGCTACCTCGATTACGCGATGAGCGTGATTGTGTCGCGGGCGCTGCCGGACGTGCGCGATGGGCTGAAGCCGGTGCATAGACGCATTCTGTACGGGATGAACGAGGCGGGAAATACCCACGACAAGGCTTACCGCAAGTCTGCCAATACGGTGGGCGAAGTGATGGGTCGGTATCACCCGCACGGCGACAGCGCGATCTATGACACCTTGGTGCGGATGGCGCAGGACTTCTCGATGGGCCTGCCGCTGATTGATGGTCAGGGCAATTTTGGCTCGATCGACGGCGATCAAGCGGCGGCGATGCGCTACACCGAATCGCGGCTGGCCAAGTCTGCGTCGTTTTTGTTGGCCGACATCGGCGAAGATACCGTCGATTTCCAGGACAACTACGACACCAGCCGGCAAGAGCCGGTGGTGTTGCCGGCGCGGTTTCCGAATTTGCTCGTCAATGGGGCAGGCGGGATCGCTGTGGGGATGGCCACCAATATACCGCCGCACAATCTTTCAGAGGTCATCGATGCGGCCTTCGCGTTGATGGACAACCCGAATCTGACCGATTCTGAACTGTTGGAGATCGTGCCGGGCCCCGATTTTCCGACGGGGGGCGAGATCCTTGGGCGGGCCGGCGCGCGCCAAGCGCTGTTGACCGGGCGCGGGTCTGTGGTGATCCGGGCGAAATATCATACCGAGACCATGAAGGGCCGCGAGGCCATCGTCTTTACCGAAATTCCCTATCAGGTGAACAAAGGCATGATGGTGGAGCGGATCGGCGAGCTGGTCCGGGAAAAGCGGATCGAGGGCATTTCCGATCTGCGCGACGAAAGCAACCGTCACGGCATTCGGATCGTGTTTGAAATCAAACGCGATGCCGTTTTGGATGTGGTGTTGAACCAGCTCTACCGGTTCACGCAGCTGCAAACCTCGTTTGGCGTCAACATGTTGGCACTGAACGGCGGGCGGCCCGAGCAGATGGGTTTGCGGCAGATGCTGCAGGCCTTCTTGGCGTTCCGCGAGCAGGTGGTAACGCGGCGCACCAAGTTCCGTTTGGCCAAGGCGCGCAAGCGCGGCCACGAAACCGTGGGCCTTGCGATCGCTGTTGCCAATATCGATGAAGTGATCCGCACGATCCGCGAAAGCGCAGACGCCGCTGAAGCGCGCGAGCGCCTGGTGGCCCGCGATTGGCCGGCGGGCGATATGCTGCCCTTGATCGCGCTGATTGCCGATCCGCGCACGGTAGTGAGTGAAGCGGGCTCGGTGCGGTTGTCGGATGAACAGGCGCGGGCAATCCTGGAGCTGCGGCTGCAGCGGCTCACGGGGCTGGGGCGTGACGATATCGCCAAGGCCGCCAATGAAATTGCCGAAGAGATCAAGACGTTGCTGGCGATCCTGGCAAGCCGGCCGCTGATCATGGATATCATCCGCAGCGAGATGGGGGAGGTGAAGGCCGCGTTCGGTCGGTCGCGCCGCTCGCCGTTCTCCGAAGCGGACGGTGACATCGACGACGAAAGCCTGATCCCCCGGGAAGACATGGTCGTGACCGTTACCCACGGCGGCTATGTGAAGCGCACGCCATTGTCTGCCTATCGCGCGCAAAAGCGGGGTGGCAAAGGCAAGTCTGGGATGGTCACGAAGGACGAAGATTTCGTCACGCGGCTGTTTGTAGCCTCGACCCATGCGCCGATCTTGTTCTTCTCGTCTGCGGGGATGGTCTATAAGGAAAAAGTCTGGCGGTTGCCGCAGGGCGATCCGCGCACCAAGGGGCGCGCGTTGGTCAACATGCTGCCTTTGGAAGCGGGTGAGCGGATCACCTCGATCATGGCCCTGCCGGAAAACGAGGACGATTGGGCCACGCTGGATGTGATGTTTGCGACCCGGTCTGGATCTGTGCGGCGCAACAAGCTGTCAGACTTCACCCAGGTGAACCGCGCCGGCAAGATCGCGATGAAGCCTGATGAGGGCGATGGCATTGTGGATGTGCGGATCTGTTCGGAGAATGACACGATCCTGCTCGCCACCCGCACTGCCATGTGCATCCGTTTTGAAGTGACAGATGTGCGGGTGTTTGTGGGCCGAACGTCCACCGGCGTGCGCGGCATTGATCTGAAAGAGGGCGATGAAGTGATCAACATGGCGGTGCTTGGCCGTGTGGATGTCGAACCCGCTGAAGCCCGCGCTTACCTCAAGCATGCGGCCGCGATGCGACGGGCGGCCGGCGAAGACGGGCCGGACGCCGACGTGGCGGAAGTGGACGATGAGGGCGAAGTGGGCGAGGCCCCGATTAGCCCTGAGCGAATAGCGCAACTTGGTGGGCGCGAGCAGTTCATCTTGACGGTGACCAGCGAGGGGCTCGGCAAGCGGGCTTCAAGCTATGAGTATCGGGTCACGGGGCGGGGTGGCAAAGGGCTGATTGCGCATCGGTTGTCCGGCAAGGACAATGCGGTGGTGGCCGCTTTCCCCGTGGTCGAAGATCAGGAATTGATGTTGGTCACGGATCGGGGCCAATTGATCCGTATGCCTGTGGAAGACATTCGGATCGCCGGGCGCGCGACGCAGGGGGTTACCCTGATCCGCACCGGACCTGATGAGCACGTGGTGGCTGCAGAAGGCGTCGCTGATGTGGGTGGTGATGACGACGCTGGCGACGCTGGCAAGTGATCCTTTCAATTGGAGGCCGACATGGCGAAGGCGCGCGTTCGGGTAAAGCCGACGCATCGGATCGGGCTCTATCCGGGCACGTTTGATCCCATCACCAACGGCCACCTGGATATCATCCAGCGCGCGTCGAAGCTGGTCGATACGCTGGTGATCGGCGTGGCGATCAATCGCGACAAGGGCCCGCTGTTCAGCCTAGAAGAGCGGGTGGCCATGGTGGAGGAGTGCGCAGCTGCGGCGGCTCCGGACTTTGACATCTCAGTCCGTCCTTTTGACACATTGCTGATGAAATTCGCCGAAGAGGTGAACGCTGCCGTGATCGTGCGTGGACTGCGCGCGGTTTCGGATTTTGAGTACGAGTTCCAGATGGTGGGCATGAACCAGAAATTGAATGCGGATATTGAAACCGTATTCTTGATGGCTGATCCCACCCACCAGGCTATCGCTTCGCGCCTGGTCAAGGAAATCGCGCGGCTCGGCGGCGATATCGGGCAGTTTGTGCCGCGGACTGTGGCGCGAAAGCTCAAGGCGAAGTTTGGAGTGGCACGATGATCCGATTGTGGCTTGCGGCCTTGGTGTCGCTGGCGTTTTTGGCTGCGCCGGCGTTGGCTGATGTGCCCAATCCGGCGGCGTGGCGACCGCTGGATCCGGAAAATACGCTGTACATTGAAACGGACGCCGGGCGGATCATCATTGAGATGTATCCAGAGGTGGCACCGCGCCATGTGGAGCGGATCCGCACGCTTTCCGAACAGGGCTTCTATGACGGCCTTCGCTTTCACCGGGTGATCGACGCGTTCATGGCGCAGGGCGGTGATCCGCTCGGCACCGGCGAAGGGGCCTCGCGCCTGCCGGACCTGCAACAGGAGTTCTTGTTCCGGCGCGGTCCGGACATGCCATTTGTGGAGGCGGCGGTTGTGCGCGACCGTCAGGGGCGCGTGTCGCAGCGGATGGGGTTTCACAAGCTGTTGCCCATCGAAACCCAGCCTGACGATGTGATGACGGGCACCAGCGATGGGCGCGCAACCGCATGGGGGCTGCATTGCCCTGGGATCGTCTCGATGGCGCGGTTTGCGGAGCTGGACAGCGCCAACAGCCAGTTTTTCATCATGCGGGCCGCGTGGCCGGCGCTGGACAAGCGCTATTCGATCTGGGGCAGGGTGGCCTGGGGCCAGGACATCGTTGATGCGTTTCCGGTGGGCGAGCCGCCGGCGAACCCGCCGATCATGCGGCGAGTGCGGGTGGCTTCGAGCGTGCCTGAGGCCGAGCGCACGGCGATCTTTGTGCTGCGCACCGATTCGCCTGAGTTCCGGGACGTGGTGGCGGAGACACGCCGGCAGGTGCGCCGTGACCGGGAGCGCGTTTTTTCGTTGTGCGATGTACAGATTCCAGTGCTTGTGCCGGGCGTCAATGACACCGAAAGGAACCGGCCATGGTGGCGGAACATTCCCCTGATACCCTGACAGTCACGCTCGATACGGGCGTTGTGAAAATTCAATTGCGCCCAGACCTTGCGCCGAACCACGTGGCCCGCATCAAGGAGCTGGCGGAGGAAGGGTTTTACGATGGAATCGTGTTCCACCGGGTGATCCCTGGCTTCATGGCGCAGGCCGGTTGCCCGCACGGGCAGGGCACGGGCGGTTCGTCCAAGCCAAACCTGAAGCAGGAGTTTTCGGCCGAACCGCACGTGCGCGGGGTGTGCTCGATGGCGCGGACCAGCGACCCGAACTCTGCCAACGCGCAGTTTTTTATCTGCTTTGATGACGCGCGGTTCCTGGACAAGCAGTACACCGTCTGGGGCATGGTCAGCGAAGGCATGGAAGCGGTTGATGCCCTGCCAAAGGGCGAACCGCCGCGCACGCCGGGGCGGATTGTGTCGATGCGCGTGGGGTAATCCCTTGGCGATCTGATCGCTTGCGCGTAGACAGCGCGCCTTATGCGCGTTGACGATTTTGACTTCGACCTGCCAGAGCACTTGATCGCGTTGCGCCCTGCGCGCCCGCGCGACAGTGCGCGGTTGTTGGTTGTGGATCCGACACGGGACGGTTTTACAGACCGAACCGTGTCGGAACTTCCCGGCCTTTTGCGGCCTGGCGACGTGTTGGTGTTTAACGACACGAAAGTGATCCACGCCGCGTTAAAGGCACAGCGCGCGGCGCGCCAGGCAGGCTCGCCCGCGGTGGAGATCGACGTTAATCTGCACAAACGAGTGGATGAGGCGCGGTGGCGTGCGTTTGCACGGCCGGGCAAGCGGCTGCGGGTGGACGATCCTTTGACGTTCGGCGACGGGTTTGGCGCGGTTGTTGAAGACAAGTCTGAGGGCGGGGAGGTGCTGCTGCGCTTTGACCGCAGTGGGGCCGCTTTGGACGAGGCAATCGCTGCTGCGGGGGCTGCCCCTTTGCCGCCGTATATCGCTGATCGGCGGGCACCAGACGCTGCGGACGAAGACGACTACCAAACCGTCTATGCCGCGCGGGCGGGGTCTGTGGCTGCACCCACGGCGGGCCTGCACTTTACACACCGCTTGCTGGAAGCGCTGGACCGTGCCGGCGTGCAGCGTTTGCACGTGACGCTGCATGTGGGGGCGGGCACGTTCCTTCCGGTGAAGGTGGAGGACACCGGCGATCACGTGATGCACAGCGAGTGGCGCGAAATCGAACCTGCGACGGCGCAGGCGTTGACCGCGGCGAAGCGCGAGGGCCGCCGGATTGTGGCGGTTGGCACCACGGCTTTGCGCACGCTTGAGTCATCGAGCGATGGTCACGGGGGTGTGGCCGCAGGGGCTGGCGACACCGACATTTTCATCACGCCCGGCTACCGGTTTCAGGTGGTCGATGGGCTGTGGACCAATTTTCACTTGCCGAGATCCACTTTGTTCATGCTGGTCGGTGCGCTTTCTGGGCGGGAGCGGATGCGGGCGGCGTATGCGCATGCCATTGGTGCGGGTTACCGCTTCTATTCCTACGGCGATGCCAGCCTGTTGTGGCGGTCGGACGATCGCGCATGACCGGCTTTGCGTTCAAGCTGCACGCAACTGATGGTTTTGCGCGCACCGGGTCACTGGAGACCGCGCGCGGCACCATCCGTACACCCGCATTTATGCCAGTGGGCACGGCGGGCACCGTGAAGGGGCTGTTGCCGGAGCAGGTGCGCGCCAGCGGTGCTGATATTCTGTTGGGCAACACCTATCATTTGATGCTGCGGCCGGGCCCAGAACGGTTGGCGCGGCTTGGCGGGTTGCACTGTTTCATGGGGTGGGACGGGCCGATCTTGACCGACAGCGGCGGGTTCCAGGTGATGAGCCTTGCTGCGCTGCGCAAGCTTGATGAAAACGGCGTGGAATTTCGCAGCCACATCGATGGCTCGAAGCATCTTTTGACGCCAGAGCGCGCGATGGCGATCCAGGCCGATGCGATTGGGGCCGATATCGTGATGCAACTAGACGAATGCCCGGCGCTGCCTGCGCCGCGCGAGGAAGTTGCACGGGCGATGGCATTGTCTGTGCGGTGGGCGCGGCGCTGCAAGGCGGCGTTTGGCGATCGGGCGGGTCAGAACCTGTTTGCCATCGTGCAGGGGGGAACCGATGCGGGCTTGCGGCGGGAGAGCGCTGAGGCCCTGATCGATATCGGCTTTGATGGTTATGCCATTGGCGGGCTTGCGGTGGGCGAGGGGCACGACGAAATGCTCGCCACGCTTGATGTGACGGTGCCGTGTTTGCCGGTGGAGCGGCCGCGCTATTTGATGGGTGTTGGTAAGCCCATCGATGTGGTCGAATCGGTCGCGCGCGGGGTGGACATGTTTGACTGCGTGCTGCCGACCCGCTCAGGACGGCACGGCCAGGCCTGGACCGATGCGGGGCCGATTAATCTCAAGAATGCGCGGTTTGCGGAGGATGTGTCACCGCTTGATCCGAGCTTGGACTGTCCGGCCAGCCGCGATTACACGAAGGCGTATCTGCATCACTTGGTAAAGAGCGAGGAGCTTTTGGCACAAGTGCTGCTGTCTTGGCACAATATCGCTTACTATCAGGGTCTTATGGCGCGGCTACGCGCGGCAATCGTGGCGGGACGGCTTGGTGCATTTGTGGCTGCGTTCCGGGCGGGCTTGTCGAAAAGCACCACCGACTAGGCAGGCTTGAAAAGCGAAAGCCCGCCGCGGGGCCATCCGCGACGGGCTTTCCATTGCCTTTGGCCGGCTAACGGCGATCAGGCGTCCGATGCTCCCGCGGAAGCGACCCGGACCCTTTGAACGCCCTGCGGCGGATGACAATGAGACACTGGATCACCTCCTTTCGAATGGTTGCAGACACACAAGATTTAGGCCCTAACTGCGGCGGAAACAAGGGGTGTCACAGCACGCCGAGCATGCTGGCCACCAACGGGTGACGAACGATATCGACATCAGCCAGGCGGATGATGGCGACCTTCTTTTTCAAAGACTCAAGCTTGTCCGCGGCGACCGCGAGGCCGGACAGTTCGGGCAGAAGGTCGGTTTGGGCCGGGTCTCCGGTGACGACCATGGTGGAGTTCCAGCCCAGGCGGGTGAGGAGCATCTTGATCTGGCCATAGGTGCAGTTTTGCGCTTCGTCGATAACCACGAAGGCGTTGTTCAAGGTGCGCCCGCGCATGAAACCAACGGGGGCAATTTCAATCAGGCCTTCGGCCATCAGAGCCTTCAGGCGCTTGGCAGACAGGCGATCGGTGAGGGCGTCGTACAGGGGGCGCAAGTACGGGGCGAGCTTGTCTTCCATCGCACCGGGGAGATAGCCGAGCGATTCGCCGGCCTCGACGGCAGGGCGCGACAGCACGATGCGGCTGACCTTGCCGGCTTCCAAAGCTTCCACCGCCTTGGTGATGGCGATGTAGGTTTTTCCGGTGCCGGCTGGCCCAAGCGCCAAGGTGAGGGCGTGGGTTTCGATGGCGTCCATCAGGCTTTGTTGGCCGATGGACTTGGCCTTGACTGTCTTTGTGTATCGCTGGTCGCGGACCGTATCGTTGGCGGGATCAAAGCCGCCCTCGACCACTTGCAGGCTGGAGCGCCGGCGTGTGGGGCGTTGAGCCAGTTCGTGCACGTTTGATCCTCCGTCGCGGGGGGCGCGTCTCGTTGAGCGTTTGGCCATGGGATGCTCCTTCGGGCTAGCGGACGACGAAAAAAAACGCCGCAGGCTGAATGCCGGCGGCGGGGTGGGTGGATAACGTGACGACTGTGGAAGCGAAGACTCCTGGGCCGACCGGGGGGCAGATCCTGCCTGGCCCCTCGCGGACGGTAGCGGCGCTTGGCGCGCCTAGTCGACGCCTTTGAGACACTTGCGTGCTCCTTTGCGCTTGTGGATGTTCCAGCGCATGCTCGACTCCTCACTGATTGGCGTTAACGCTTTCTGAATCAAATTTTGCGGTTGCGAAGAGAAAGAGACCCCGATGCCTGTTTATGCCCTGGCCGACGCCGATCTTGAGGTGGAAGACGAGACCGCGTTTTGGATCGCGCCTACAGCGGTGCTGATCGGGCGGGTGGTGTTGAAAAGAAACGCCTCTGTCTGGTTTGGGGCGGTTCTGCGGGGGGACAACGAGCCGATCGTGGTGGGGGAAGATTCAAATGTGCAGGACGGGTCTGTGTTGCATACGGACATGGGCGCGCCGTTGCTGATTGGAAAAGGCGTGACAATTGGTCATCAGGTGATGCTGCATGGCTGCACCATAGGCGATAACGCGCTGATCGGAATCAAATCGTCTGTGCTCAACCATGCGGTGATCGGATCAAATTGCCTGGTGGGGGCGCATGCGCTGATCACCGAGCGGAAAGTGTTTGGCGACGGTCAGATGATCCTGGGCAGTCCGGCGGAGGCCAAAAAGCCGCTTGGGGCGGGCGCAATCCAGATGTTGCAGGGGTCTGCACTGCACTATGTGGACAATTGGAAGCGCTATCGCAGGGAGATGCGCGAAAGCCGGATCGGGGTGGAATAACCCGTCAGGCCCCCTGCCAAACGCCGCGGATCAGTGATTCGGCTTCCATGCCCATGTTCGACCAGGCTAGGCGATTGCGGCTGGCGTCGGCCACGAGCAGGCGATCTCCTGGGCGCAAAAACGGAGACACGGCGGCGCGGACTGACGCAGCCGACTGCGCCGTGCGCATCAACCACAGACCTTGGCTTAACCTTGCAACACTGCCTAAAGCGGACAGGGTTTCTTCAAACGCTTCGCCGCCGCCTGAAGGGATATCGCCCCAGATGAACAGGTTGGCATCCAGTGAGGCGATGTCTGGGGTGTTGGCCTTGGCAAAAAGGGCGGTTTCGCCGGCGGCTTTCCAGGGGCCCTTGGGATCGCTTGCCACAATCGTTCGTGGGGTGACGCGCCCCTCTTTTTTGAACGTGGCAATCTGCACCAAATCATAAGGCCCATAAACGCAGTCGCGGGCCTGAACCCACCAAAGGGTGTCGGTATCGGCGGTGGGAAGCAGTTGCATCTGTTCGGCCCAAGACAATTGAAGATTCCGATCTAAATGGGCATGGCAAACGAAGCGTTAGCGATCATGAGAGGGAGGCAAACATGTCCAGCGAGCGGGAATTCTGCAGCGTAGAGGCCGATGGCCGCTTGTTGGTGGTGACGATCCGCCGTCCTGAGGTGATGAACAGCCTGCACCCACCGGCCAATCATGAGCTGGCGGCGGTGTTTGATGCGTTTGCGGCGGATCCGGAGCTGTGGGTGGCGATCATCACCGGCGCGGGGGACAAGGCCTTCAGCGCTGGAAACGACCTCAAGTATCAGGCCAGCGGCGGAGCGATGAGCGTACCTGCTTCAGGCTTTGCGGGCCTTACCAATCGGTGGGATCTGAACAAGCCGGTGATCGCGGCGGTGAACGGCATCGCGATGGGCGGTGGGTTTGAGATCGCGCTGGCGTGCGATTTGATCGTGGCGGCCGAGAGTGCGGTGTTTGCGCTGCCCGAACCGCGGGTGGGGCTTGCTGCGCTGGCGGGGGGCCTGCACCGGCTGCCGCGCCAGATTGGCCATAAGCAGGCGATGGGCATGATTTTGACCGGCCGGCGGGTTGGGGCGGCGGAGGGCCAGCAGCTGGGCTTTGTGAATGAAGTGACGCCAGCGGGCGAAGCGCTAGCAGGGGCCAAACGATGGGCCAGCCAGATCTTGGAATGCTCGCCGATGTCGATTCGCGCGTCCAAAGAAACGGTGCGCAAAGGGCTGGACCACGCCAGCGTGCAAGAAGCCTATGCCAACCAGTCGAAGGCGGATGCGGTGCGTGCGATGTTCAACAGCGCGGACTTCATCGAAGGGCCGATGGCGTTTGCGCAAAAGCGAAAGCCAGACTGGAAGGGCGCTTAACTGCTGGACGGCTTGGTTTGGAAATCGACCGCAAAGCCCGCCTCGAAATAGCGGGCGACGCGGCCGTGCAGGGAGCCGATTTGCACCCATGCCCCGATTGGGGGCCGGGACGGTGATTTCAACGCGCATCCGACCACGGAGAAATCCAGAATCTCCACTGGGATCTGCTTGCCGTTGTCCAAAACAACAATTGCCGATCCGCCGCCGTTATGGCGGGTCTCGCGGCGCTGGTGGGTGTCTTCTGCCCGACCGGGATTGATCAGGCGCGTTAGCGTTTCGGCGGTTTTTTCCCGCTTGTGGGCGGTTGCGTCTGAGACCAATGCGAACAGGCCCGGGCGCACCACGCGGGTGACCTGGCCAGATATCCGGCCGATGTGTTCGCAGTACAAAACGATGGTGTGGCCCACATCGACCACCGCGTCTGACGCGATCAGAAGATCGCCGGGGGAGATATCGATGGTGCGGCAGTCAAACTCGCGCCCGGCACTATCCATCAAGCGCCCGGTGAGTTCGATGGCGTGACGACAGAAGCGGCGGCGGTCCGTTGCGGACTTTGGCGAGGTTGCCAGGATCGCTGCCGCTTGGCGAAACGAGGGGAAGGAAGATTCGGTGCTCACTGTTCATCTATGCGGTTAAGTTAATGAACGAATTCTTGCGACGCTCGCTTTTGCACGCGGGCTTGCCTATCGGTGACGCTGGCGTCATGTTCGCGGCATAAGAACGGGAGGCCAAACATGGCGCGCGCGCAGACTGTGCAAGCTGTCGATTACGTGGTGATTGGGGCTGGAAGCGCGGGGTGCGTGCTGGCCAACCGCTTGTCGGAAGATAGCGACACGCGCGTGGCCCTGCTCGAAGCTGGCCCCAAAGACAACAGCGTGCTGGTGAAGATGCCTGCGGGGGCTGGCACCCTGTTTCGGGAAAAGGGCCCCTACAACTGGGGCTTCGACACAACGCCGCAAACCCACATGGACGGCCGACGGCTTTACTGGCCGCGGGGTCGGGGCTGGGGCGGGTCTTCGTCGATCAACGGCATGATCTACATCCGTGGGCATGGGCGCGACTATGACCACTGGCGCCAGTTGGGCCTGACGGGCTGGGGGTTTGGCGACGTGCTGCCTTACTTCAAGCGCAGCGAGCATAATGAGCGCGGTGGCGATGCTTTTCGCGGCCAGGGCGGGCCGTTGTGGGTCTCGTCGCCGGCGGCGGGAAATCCTCTGTACAAAGCGTTTATCCACGCGGGGCGGGAGGCCGGCTATCCGGTCAGCCGCGACTTTAACGGCGCGCAGCAAGAGGGCATGGGACTTTATCACCTCACCATCAAAGATGGGGAGCGCTGGAGCGCTGCGGCCGGCTATCTGCGCCCTATTGTGGACCAGCGGGACAACCTGACGATTTTGACCGGCGCGCACGTGCTGCGGGTGGTGATCGAAAACGGCCGCGCGGTTGGGGTGGCCTATACGCTTGGCCAAGGCAAACCAGAGCAAGTGATCCGGGCCAATCGCGAAGTGATCTTGAGTGCTGGGGCGGTGCAAAGCCCGCAGATATTGATGTTGTCTGGCGTTGGGCCAGCGGATCATTTGAAGGCGCACGGTTTGCCGGTGGTGGTGGATGCGACGGATGTTGGCGGCAACCTGCAAGACCATTTGGATGTGTCTGTGATCCGCGAGTGCACCAAGCCGATCACGGCCTATTCCATGACCAAGGGTTTGAAGCAGCTGGCGGTTGGGCTGCAGTATATGGCCACCAAACAGGGGGCGGGGCGCACCAACCATCTACACGCGGGTGCGTTCTTGAAGACGCGCGGCGAACTCGATCGACCCGATGTGCAGCTGCACTTTGTGAATGCGATCATGATCGATCACGCCCGCCACAAGCCAGACCGGGACGGCTTTACCGTGCACGCGTGCCAGCTGCGTCCTGACAGCCGCGGCACCGTGCGGTTGGCCAGCGCTGATGCCTTTGATGATCCGCTGATCGATCCCAACTATTTGGCTGAGGAAACCGATCGTCGGGTGTTGCGCGACAGCGTGCGAATGGTGCGCGATATCCTGGGTCAGAAGTCTTTGGAGCTCTATCGAGGACCGGAGATTCGCCCTGGGGCCAGCGTGCAAACCGACAAAGAAATCGATGCCTGGGTGCGCCAAACCGGTGAGACGATCTATCACCCGGTGGGGACGTGCCGGATGGGTGTGGATGATCGCAGCGTGGTGGACGGCGCGTTGAAGGTGCGGGGCGTGGATGGCTTGCGGGTGATTGATGCTTCGGTGATGCCAACCCTGATCGGCGGCAACACCAACGCGCCCACGATCATGATCGCTGAAAAGGCCTCCGACATGATCCGTGGACGGCCGATGCTGCCGGCCGAAGATGTGCGGTTGGTGGAAGACGGACTAGCCAACGGGGTTTGAGGCCGGTGGGCAAGGCCAAGTCTTTTCGACGCGCTTAGCGGGCCGGGAAATAGCGGCCCTCCAAGGGGGCGCTGCCGCCGCAATAGGGGCGGAGCTGTTCGTCGGTGGGGCTTTTGTCCTTGTCGGTGCGTTCTGACACGACCAGCATGGCCCCGTTGCGTCGGGCGCGCAGGCTCCAGCCGCCAAGGGTTTTGTTGCCCGCCGGGAACATTCCGCTCCAGAAGGAGGGCTCTGCGTCGTCGATCTGGGCCAGGCCATCGACGATGGTGGTGCGGGTATCGATGGCGCAACGCTTCAGGTCTGGCCCGGCTTCATTGATGACGATCCGGCCGTTGGAATCGCTGATCCGGATTTCGCCGTCCAGGCTGACCCATCGGCCCTGTAGACCCATCCTTGGGCCATCCAGGCTGCGCAAAAATGCCAGATAGCGCCGCATCTGGCGTTCGGGGGTAAAGCTTGCGTCCAGGATATGGCGCATCGCTTTCTGCTGGCGGACGACCACCCCTAAGGAAAGCTCCTGGTTTGGCGGGCCGGCATCTGGGCTGGGGGTTTCGAGCTCGGAGATGGCGTTCATTAACAAGGGGATTTCGCTGCGGCGGTCCAAGTAGCGTTGGTGGGTCTCTTCGAGATAAGCGGTGGACTGTGCGGCGGCGCGGAAACTTTGGCGGGCCTCTTCGTAGGCGGCAGTGATCTCTGTGTGGAGTTTCATTAGCTCTGGAATTGAGCAAATGTCGTGCGGGAGCTCATGCTGGTTCGCGCAATCGGCGACGCGGTGCATTTGCTGGCTTGGGCTGACGTGTCCGGGTGTACCCAGCCGCATCATCAGCATCGGCCCCAGAACCACGACAGTGCCGGCGATCAGAATCTTGGTCAGGTGGTTCATGACTGTCTCCTGCGCGGCGTTTAGGCAGCCCGGTCGCTGCACCTTCCTCGGTCGATAAGCAAAATTGATGCAAGTTTGGTTGGCGACGCTGGTGAGCTGGCTTTCACCATGCCGGCGATCAGTCGTTGTTGACCACGAGGCGAACTGGCAATGGCGAGCGCGCGACCGGGGGGTGCAGGGATCCACAGCGGATCAGCGTGATCGGTTTGCCGCCAAGGAAGGCTTCGCCGCCTAAGGGCTGAAACAGGGCCAGAAAGCGCTCGCCGAAGGCCGGCTCCATGCGCAAAGGTGTAATCAAGACCTCGGCACCGAGTTTTGTGCCGTCTTGGGTCGAGGCGGTGACGCGGGCAATGGCGGGCTGGCCGGCGTCCGCGGCGGCAGAGATCAGGGCGCTGATCAAGACCTTGTCTGGTGCCAGCCAAAGCGTTGCGAAGTCATGGTCCTTCAAGTCCCGGCCGAACACGGTGACCAAGTCTTGACCAAAGGTGCGGATTGGCCAGCGGCCGTCTTGGGTGCGTTCAAAAATGAACAGTCGCTCCAGGACCTGATCGGCGCGGGAGCGGCGCACGGGCTGGTCTGTGCCACCGGCGAGGGTGCGCCCATACGCGAGCAGGGCTCGGGTGTCTGGGTGGAAGGTTTCCTCTCCAATCATGGGACTTTGCTCATTTCCGGTTGGGCCGCATCGCCCCTTTGCCCTTGCCTTCAACCTCTGGGCCAGCCCCGTTCAGGGGAAAAGCGGGTCCGCCCGGGGCGGTTTCGCCCGGTTCGCGAGGTGTGGCCCTAAGTTTGCTTCTGAACTGGCGAACTCTTGGAGGTACGCCATATGAGCGTTTCAGCTCGATACATCCTGGCCGCGATGGCCTTTGCCTTTGCTCCGGTGGCTGCCTATGCCGATTGCGCGGGCTGCAACGGTGGCAGCGTATTGCCTGGCAACCCGGCCGTGAACGTGCCCGGTCCGGTGGTGGGCAATCCGAACTTTTCGTCTGGGCCGGCGCCTGGGGCACCTCGCAATGGCTGTGGTTCTGCATGCACGCCTGGCCTGCCAACCGGCCCGACCATCGTTGTGCCGCAGCCGTTTGTGCCGGCACCCAATATCGTCACCCACAATCCAGGCTTTAGCCAATACGGGGGCACCACCATCACCACCACGGTTGTCGGCGATACCTATGTCTATGCGCGCGGTCATGGCGGCGGCGGCGGGGTGTTTGCGGCGGGCGTCGATGGCGGCGCCGGCATGACCTATGACCAAGGCCCAGAGCAGCGCAGCGCGACCCGCCAGGTCGAGCGGCTGGTGGCCATTCAAGCGATCTGCATCGACGACCGCGGCATGCCGCACCCCGCTTCGCAGACGTTCGGCGAACAAGACATCCCAACCGGGTATACGGGGGAAATCTTCCGCTGCATCGCAGGCACGGCCATGCGCGTGACGCTTGGGCAACACGGGGTGCAGGGCGCTTCGTTTGAAGGCGGGCGGGTGTTTGACTGCCAAAAGGGCGAAGCGCTCGTGTACCGCGATGGCACGGTGGTTTGCGCCACCCAGGAACAGC
>JBMOEW010000013.1:0-67469 GCA_049314555.1 Caulobacterales bacterium | reverse complement strand
CTGTCTGCGGCTGCAGAACACATTTATCCCACGAACTTCTGGTTCAGGACACTAGGGGCCGATGCGGCTATTTGCACGTGCTCTGCAAGCTAAGCCGCATATTTGCGTTGCCAACAAACCAGCTTATGCTGGAGGCAAAGCAGGAACCAAGGTCATGGCATTGTCTTTGCGCACAATTTTGGGTGTTGTCTCGCTCGCCACCGCCGTCACGGGGTGCGCCAGCATGCCCCAACCGGCCACGATCCAGCCCGATCTTTTGGCCTACAACGAGGCGATTGCCGTTTCCGCCCGCGAACAATTGCTGCTGAACATCGTGCGCCTGCGTTACCGCGACACGGTTGCCTTCCTCCAGATCACCGGCGTCACCACCAGCTATGCAGCGAGCCGCTCGGGTGCCTTAAGCAGCGCTTTGGGCTTGGACGTCGGCCCGTTTGACGAAAACCTCGGCCTGCGCGGCGAAAGCGAGCGCTCGGTTCGCCCCCTGGTGGAGTATGAGCCCCTGCAAGGGCCTGGCTACGCCCAACAACTCTTGTCCCCGATTGCCCCAGAAAGCCTGTTCTTGCTCAGCCAATCCGGCTGGAGCGCAGAGCGGCTTTTGCTGTGCTGCGTCGCCCGCGTTGGCCCCATGGAAAACGCCCGCGCCGCCGCTGGCCCCACACCAGATTTCGTGCCCGACAACGCAGCCTTTCGCGCCTTTGCCGGCGATCTGCGCGCCCTGCAATTGGAAGGCGGCCTGATCGTTGAAATCTTCAACGAAGACAACAATCGCCGCAGGGTTGTTCTCACCGTACGCGGATCATCGCCGATCGCCGCCCGCGTGCGCACCCACTTGGGCATGAGCGAGAACACAGACCGCCTGATCATCACCGACCACGCGGCAGAGGCGGGCGCTGTCAATGTCCGTGGGCGCTCGCTCTTGGGGATCCTTTCAGCGCTGTCTCAGACGGTGAATGTTCCTGACGCTGATCAAGGGCGGCTGGTCACGGCCACCCCGCCCGGCCAAGACTGGGGCCAAGTCATGAGCGGTCTGTTTGCTGTGCAGGTGTCAGACCAACGCCCCACGCAAGCAGCGGTGTCGGTCCGTTACCGCGGCCACTGGTTTTATATTCCCGACACGGATCTTCAGAGCAAGTCCACCCTCGATCTGGTCAATCACTTGTTCGCCCTGCAGGCCGCCCGCGGCCAGGCCGGAGCGATTGATCCGTTTATCGTGCTGTCGCCGGGCGGCTAACCTTCATGCCCCGGCCCGCACATAGGTGGCCTCTTGCAGGCGGTAAAACCACCCCTCCGCATCGCGGTCGAGGGCCTCAAACCGCCCCTCCACCACAAACGAATCCTCCTGCATCGGCACACCGCGCGGACTGCGCACATCGATCATGAAGGCAGGCCCCACATCCAAATGGAAAGGGCAGCTTGTGGGATAGGCCATCAGCGCAAACCGCGTTTGCCGCCCCACCTCAATGTCCCAGGGCAGCATATAGCCGTTCACGCGCACCCGTTGCCCCACCAGGGCCAACACCCGCGGTGTGAATTCAGGCACGGTCCACAATTGGCCATTGACGGTAGCAGTGGCTTCGCGCGTAGCCCCCAAGACCTCCCAGCCCACCCCGTCGCGCGCCGTCGGCGCGGCCGCCCAGCCATGCCCGTCAAGCGGCAGGGAAGACAAAACATCCGACGACCGCTGCGCCCATGCCAAACTCGCACCGGCCCCAAGTCCAGCCAGCGCCAACCCCATAACAGCGCCTCGCCGAGAAATGCTCATGATCGTTAAACCTCGTATGCTTACCCAACCTCAGAGAGGGTTTTGGCGATGTCGGTGCGATAGGCACCGATCGCTGCCGGCAGCGCTGCCAAAAGGCCAACCAGCGCCCCACCCAACGCAATCACCCATTCTCCAGGATGCCACGCCAAGCCCGTCAAGCCAAACCCCTCCGCCTGCGGCGAAACCCGCGCCAAGAGCTCTACCAGCCCATGGCCCCCCGCAAGCCCAAGCAACACCCCGAACACGGCAATCACAAGGCCCTGCCCCGCCAACACGGCAAACACCGTTCCCCGCGTCGCGCCCATCGCGCGCAACAAGGCGATCTCGCCGCGTCGCTCGCGCAGCGCTGCAAACAAGGTGGTGAACACACTGGCCGCCGCCGCCGCGATCAAGATAAACGCAAACGCCTGCAACACCTGTCCCCCAACGCCCACCAGCCGAAACACCCGCGCCGCCTCCTCTGCGGGGCGCGCTGCCAACAGCGTGGTGTCGCGGTTCAGCTCCCGCTGCATCGCGAGCCCCCCCATCGGCGCGATCACCTGCACCAGCACCGCCGTCACATCAGCTTTCGGCGCTTCGATCCGCGACCGGTTGACAAAAATCCCCTGCTGCGCAGGAGCCGCCGCAGCCGCCGGCGCGTCAAGGGCGTGGTCATGGTCATGCGCTGTGTGATCATGATCGTCTGCGGCCTGGTCATGGTCGTGCGCGATGCCATGCACATCCCATACACTTTCCAGCGACGTCAAAATCAACCGATCCGCCACCGTGCCCGTGCGCGCCAAAACACCGACCACGGTATAAGGGGTTTCCGCGTGCTCATGCCCATCCCCGCCAAGCCCATGCGCGCCGACAAATTGCCCGCCCACCTCAAGCCCGCGCGCCCGCGCCACATCCGCCCCGATCACCGCCTCAAACGGGGCCTCATATCCCACTCCCAAGGCAAGCCGCGCATCATAAAGCGACAAAACTTCCAACGGCGCGCCCACGATCCGGAAAGGTCCAAGACTGTCCCCAAGCGCCACCGGGATCGCAGATTTCACCCGCGGATCGGCGCGCAACCGCGCCACTGTGTCAGCCGGAATATTCCCGGCCGGCGCGTCGGCATGGAACACCGCCGCCATCACCAGCTGCAGCGGGCTTCCCTTGTGACCCACCACCAGATCGACATTGGCCGCATCCCGTTCCAGCCGCCGCGTGGTTTGATCCGAAAACAGCAACAGCGCCACCGAGGCCGCAACCCCAAGGCCAAGCATGATCACGTACAACAGATTGGAAAGCGGCCGCGCCCGCAAATAGGCAAAGACCAACGACAAGGCCGTGCTCATGCAGACAACTCCAGCCGGTCGCTGATGCGATCTTTCAGGCGACGATCGTGCGTCGCAATCACCAGCGCCGCTCCACACCCTTGCGCCTCGCTCAACAGCAGCTCGAGCGCCCGCTGCGCGTTGCCATCGTCGAGCGCAGAGGTCGGCTCATCCGCCAGGATCACACTGGGCTGGGTCACAACAGCGCGCGCAATCGCTGCCCGCTGCCCTTCCCCCACAGACAGGCGCTGCGGCTTGGCCTTGGCAAGCCCCCCCAACGATAGGCGCTCAAGCACCGCCTGGATCCGGGCGGGATCCTTGGGCTTGCCGGCCAAAGCCAACGCCAACGCAAGGTTCTGCTCTACGCTCAGCGCCCGCACCAACCGCAGGGTTTGGAACACAATCCCAAAGTATTGCCCGCGAAACCGGTCAAGAGCCGCAGGTCGCATCCCCGCAAGCGCCAGTCCCGCCACAGAAATCGTGCCCTCCGTGGGCCGAATAAGCCCCGAAATCGCGTGCATCAGCGTGGTTTTTCCAGACCCCGAAGGCCCCAAAAGCAACACCGCCTGGCCCTTCGCCACGCGCCATTCCGCCACCGCAGCGATCGTGCGCCCGCCCGCCCGCACAACCAGTCCGCTCACATCGATGATCGAGTCTGCCATGCGCCGCATGTTACATTATTACACCGACGGAATGCAATCGCTGCTGTGCGCTTGCGTCTCAATGCGTGATCGGCTGTACCTTGCACAACAAATCAGTTTGGGGAGTAAGCCTCTATGAAACGCGCATTTGTAATGGCGGGCGCTCTAGCGCTTGCAGCGCTCGGCCTGAGCACGCAGGCCAATGCCGAAGAAGGAATGTGGACGTTTGACAACGTACCCGCCAGCAGCATCCAGCGCGCCTATGGCTTCACGCCGGATCAAGCCTGGCTGGACCGCGTCCGCCTTGGTGCTGTCCGCTTGACGTCTGGCTGCTCGGCCTCGCTGGTCAGCGCCGAGGGCCTTGTCCAAACCAACCACCATTGTGTGGTCAGCTGCCTTCAGAATTTCTCCTCCGAAGGTAACGACACCCTCGCCGCCGGCTACGCCGCCCGCACCCGCGCCGATGAGCGCCAGTGCCCCGGCGTGCGCGCGCAAACGCTCCTGTCAATGACAGACGTGACAAGCCAAATCGCCACTGCCGCCGCCGGCGTCAGCGGTGCAGGCTTCGCCGCCGCCCGTGACCGCGAAATCGCCCGCCTAGAAAGCGAATGCAAAGCCGGCCGCGAAGACCGCGTCTGCGAAGTGGTCACGCTGTATCAAGGCGGCCAATACCAACTCTACGCCTACAAACAATATTCCGATGTTCGCATGGTGTTTGCACCAGAACAACAGATCGCGTTTTTCGGCGGCGACCCGGACAATTTCAACTTCCCCCGCTACGCCTTCGACGTGTCCTACCTGCGCGTTTATGAAAACGGTCAACCGGCAGCGACCCCCAATCGGTTGCGCTGGCGCTCAACGCCGCTAACCGACGGCGAACTCACTTTTGTGGCCGGCCACCCCGGCACCACCAGCCGCCTCCTGACCACCGCCCAATTGGCCTTCCAGCGCGATCACTTTTTGCCCTGGCGTTTGGCCACCCTGTCTGAGCTCCGCGGACGTCTGATTGCATTCGGCGCCCAAGGCCCAGAGCAGCGCCGCATCATCGCCGATCAACTGTTTGGCGTCGAAAACAGCTACAAGGCCATGACCGGCCGTCGCCTCGCGCTGGTCGATCCCACCGGTTTTGGCCAAGTTGAAACCGCACAAGAGGCGCTGCAAACGCGCATCCGCCGCAACCGCGCCATGATGACGATGGTCGGCGATGCCTATGGTGAAATCGAACGCGCAGCCGCAGCCCAACGCAGCTTCTATCTGGCCCACCAGTACCTGGAAGCCCGCGCTGGCGGCGGCTCGTCTTTGTTCAACTCCGCCCGTACCATCGTGCGCGCCGCCGCCGATCGTCAAAAGCCGGACGGTGAGCGCCTGCGCCCCTACACCGAAGCACGCCTCGCTGCCACCCAAGGCGCCTTGGTTGCCCCGTTCGCGGTGGAACCGGAACTGGAGGAAATTCTCCTCTCGTTCTGGCTTGAAAAAATGCGCGAATACCTCACCGCGGATCACCCCCTGGTGCGTGATGTTTTGGGCCGCGAAAGCCCAGAAGCGCTCGCCCATCAACTCGTGACCGGCACCCGCTTGGCGGACCCCGCCGCCCGCCGCGCCCTATGGGAAGGCGGAGCCGCCGCCGTCGCTGCCTCAAACGATCCGATGATCCAGTTTGTCGCACGCTGGGACCAGGCCGCCCGCGACCTCGGCATCCGCTTCCGCACAGAAGTGGAAGGCCCCGTGGCCCGCGCCCAGGAACGCATCTCCCGCGCGCGCTTCCAGCTGATGGGCACAAGCACCTATCCTGATGCCACCTTCACCTTGCGCCTGTCCTACGGCGCGGTGCGCGGCTGGAGCGATCCAGACGGGCGCGAAGTGGCCCCCTTCACCACCACCTCCGGCCTGTGGGACCGTGCAACTGCGGCATACCCCTTCAACCTCCCCGCCACTTGGACCGCTGCCCGCAGCAGACTTGATCCGAACACGATCTTCAACCTCTCCAGCACCCAAGACATCATCGGCGGCAACTCCGGCTCGCCGCTGCTGGATCGTGACGGCGCGGTTGTTGGGGCCGTGTTTGATGGCAACATCCACTCCCTCGGCGGTGAGTATTTCTATGATGGCCGCCTGAACCGCACCGTCACTGTCGCCTCCACGATCGTCGAGGAAGCGCTGGTGGACGTGTACGGCATGCAAAGCATCGTGGACGAGCTAAAGCGCTGACCCCGGAGCAACTGGCATCGTCGGCGGCGTTGGGGTTTGCCCTCGCCGCCGACGCCTTTGCCGCCGCGCTGTGTCAAGGCGCGGCCCTTAAGGCACCGCACACAACCCACGCTGCGCATAAGCATGCCTTCGCCATCGCCGCTGCGTTTGGTGCGGCCCAAGCTATAGCCCCGTTGTTCGGCTGGGTCGCCGGCGCTGCCTTTGTGGGATTGATCGCCGCTTATGATCACTGGATCGCGTGCGTGATACTGTGCGCGCTGGGCGCAAAGCTTCTGTGGGAAGGTCTTACGCCGGGTCCGGAAGATCAACCGGCCACCACAACTGCCAGCGGTTGGGTTCTGTTGGGCCTGGCGGTAGCAACAAGTATTGACGCCGCCGCCGCGGGCGTCACGTTTCCGGCTATGGCCCTGCCGCCATTGCCAGCGGCTGCGACAATTGGAGCCATCACGTTTGCGCTCTGCTTTGGCGGCGTGCATTTGGGACGGCGTCTTGGCACCCAATTGGGCGGCAAAGCGGAAGTGTTTGGTGGGGTGGCGTTGATCGGCCTTGGAATCAAAACGCTATTCGATCACGGTGCCATCACGGTTTGATCGATCCGTCCAAAGATCGAATGGCCCTTGGCGTCCAGCATTTCAATTTCAATCCGGTCTCCCGGCTTCATGAACGGCGTCACCGGCGCGCCGGTCCGCAGGGTTTCCACCGTCCGCAGCTCAGCGATGCACGAATAGCCAAGCCCGCCTTCGCCAACAGGCCGCCCCGGCGATCCATCCGCATCCCGATTGGAAACCGTGCCCGAGCCGATGATGGTCCCCGCCGTTAGCGCCCGCGTGCGCGCCGCATGCGCGATCAGCTGGCCAAAATCAAACGTCATCTCAAGACCCGCGTCCGGCTGCCCAAACGCCACGCCGTTCAAGCGCGAGATCAGCGGCAAAGAAAGCTTGCCCGCGCTCCAGGCAGCCCCGAGCGCTTCAGGCGTCACCGCCACCGGCGAAAAACTCGACGCCGGTTTGGATTGGAAAAACCCAAACCCTTTGGCAAGCTCCCCCGGAATGAGGCCCCGCAAACTCACGTCGTTGCAAAGCATCACCAGGCGGATCAAGCCCCGCGCGTCCTCCGCCGAGGTTCCCATCGCCACGTCGTCAACGATCACGGCCACTTCCGCCTCAAAATCCAACCCCAAACCGGGATCGACATGTGCAATAGGGTCGCGCGGCCCCAGAAAACTGTCCGAAACGCCCTGATAAATCAGCGGATCTGT
This sequence comes from Caulobacterales bacterium, assembly GCA_049314555.1. GTDB lineage: Bacteria > Pseudomonadota > Alphaproteobacteria > Caulobacterales > Aquidulcibacteraceae > REEB509. The sequence goes on along the minus strand of JBMOEW010000013.1, from coordinate 60,296 downwards.
CCAGAAACTTTCTGGCATCTCCGCCCCGCGCGCCTTGCGCACAAGCTCCACGTGATTGACGTAGGCCGATCCGTCGGCAAACTGAAACGCGCGCGGCAAGGGGCTCGCGGCTTCCCGCTCATGGAACCGCTCCCGCGGCACCGCTTCATGTGCCAAGCTCTCAGCCAGCCCCTGCAACGAAGCGACCACATCACGCCAGCGATCCAGCGCCGTCTGCAGGGTCGGCGCGATCAGGCTCGCATCCGTGCACCACGCCAGATCATCGCTGACGACCACCAGCCGCCCATCCCGAGAATTCGTCTTCAAAGTCGCAAGTTTCATGCGCCCACGTGAAGCTACCCGCATGCCGCTGTCAACTCCCACCACTTATGCTATCCTCAGTCGCGTTCCGTTAGGTAAAATAGCGCCATGGCAGCCCCCAAAGTGATCGCGACAATGCCGGCGCGCCAATTCACGCCGCCAACCATTGCGCCCCCCGCCCAGCCCATGTCGATCGCGCGGGCGATGCTCGTTATGGGTGATAATCCGCTCAAGATTTGGGATCAGGCGCTGTTCCACATGCCCCACCGCGCGATCCCGTGGCAGAAAAAAACCTTCTATCAAGTGATGGATCCGGCCCTGATCCAAGCGATCTACGTGGACCACGCCGATATCTTCCCCAAATCGCCGATGCAGCTGCGCGTCACAAGGCCAGGCATTGGCGAGGGCCTCCTTACCGTGCAAGGCCCGGCCTGGCGTCGGCAACGTCGCGCGGCATCACCCGTGTTTCGCGCCGAAGCGCTCAAGGAACTGGTCCCGATTTTCAACGCGGCCGGCGAAACAGCAGCCATATCACTGGCGCAAGCTGGCCCGCACTCGCCCATCGATGTGATGCCGGCAATGACTCGCGCGACGCTGGAAGTCATTGCCCACGCCGTTCTGGCTGCAGATAATCCGAGCCTGGACTTGGAACAAACCGCAAAGTCGGTCACCCAATATGTCGAAACCATCGGGCGGGTTGATGTTGGCGACGTCTTTGGCGTGCCGCATTGGGCAAGGCCAGACAAATTTGCCGGAAGCCGCGCCATCCAATCCATGCGTGCAACCGCCGACGCAGCCATCGCCTGGCGGCGCAGCAATCCATCGCGCGGCGGCGATCTTTTGTATCAATTGATGCACGCGACAGATCCCGAAACCGGCGAACACCTCACCGAAATCGAGCTGCGCGACAATGTCTTAACCTTCATCGCCGCCGGTCACGAAACCACGTCTCTCGCGCTCACCTGGGCGCTCTATCTGATCGCCAACGCGCCAGACATTCAAGATCGTCTTTATACAGAAGTTCACACTGCGTACGGAACCGAACCCCTGTGCAGCGAGGCCCTGACAAATCTCCCCTTCCACGAGGCCGTCGTCAAGGAAGCCATGCGCCTGTTTCCTCCAGTATCCGTCCTGCAACGGATCGCGGCCCAGGATTTGTCGATCGGCACCATCGCCGTTCGCAAGGGAGACCTCCTGGCGTCTTTAATCTACGTCATGCAGCGAAGCCATTTGCTGTACGATGCGCCTGCCATGTTCGTTCCGGACCGGTTTTTGGATCATCGCGCCGATACCCGCCATCGCTTTGCCTGGATGCCCTTTGGCGCAGGTCCGCGTATCTGCATCGGCCTCAGGCTCGCCATGATGGAAAGCGTCGCGATCTTGGCCACGCTGGTGCGCCGGCTAGAGTTTAGTCCGAACCCGAATTATATCCCAATGCCTCTGATGCGCCTCACGTTACGCCCGCATGCCGGCATGCCCTTGCACGTTCGGCCGCGCTGAACGCGCCAAAGCTCATTCGTCGTGCCCGGATCGTCGTTGCGCCTTAAGCCGAGCATGCTTGGCCTTCGTGTCCAGCCGCTTGGCGACGCTTGACTTGGTTGGCTTCGTCGCCCTGCGCGGTTTATCGACGTGCGCCGCCTGCGCAATCAACTCCACCAGCCTTTCAATGGCATCAGCCTTGTTGCGGCCCTGATCGCGGAAGCGCTGCGCCGTGATCACGATCACGCCATCCTTGGTCGCACGGCTCCCCGCGAACTGAATGACGCGGGCGGCCACATCGTCCGGCAAGTTCGGACTTTCCCGCGCATTGAACCGCATCTGAACGGCAGACGACACCTTGTTCACGTTCTGCCCGCCGGGCCCAGACGCGCGGATGGCATCGAACGTGAGTTCGTCTTCATGGATCGCGATAAGCTTTGTGATCTCAATCATCGTGGCCATTGATTGGCGCGTTTGTTTTGCGCCGCAAGCCCTGCGGTTTCCGCGACGCGCTTTGCCCGGGTCGCCGCAGTCTTCGCGTTCAAAATCCACTCCAGGATTCCCCGTCGCGCAGACGCCGGAAAGGCCGCCCAGTTTCGGGCAGCATCAAGGTGGCTGGAAAGCGCCAAAGCCAAATCGTCAGGCACCTCAAGGGCGTCAGCCGCGTTCAATCGCTCCCAGCTGCCGTCGGCTTTGGCCGCAGCAACGGCCGCAAGCCCGCGCGCCGCCATCAACCCCTCACGGATCAATCGCTCAACCTTAACCTTGTTGACCTTGGACCAACTTGACCCGGGCTTGCGCGGCGAAATCAGCAACATCGACCGGCGCTCGTCAAGTTTCCGCGGCAGGCTGTCGATCCAACCAAAGCACAAAGCCTGATCGACGATCTCTCCGTAGCCAAACAATCCGCCAGCGGCCTTTTTGTAATAAACAAGCCAAACGCTTTCAGATTGCCCATGGTGAGCCATCAACCAGGCGCGCCAAGCTCTCAGGTCCAGAGGTTCCACCCGCTCAAACGTCTCGCCCGCCCGTGCCACAACCGTCAGCCCTTCGAAGCGTGGACCGCCCGCGCTTTTTCATGCAACCAAGCGGCATGCTGCGGCGCCTTTTTCGTTCGGCTCCACTCTTCAAGCATGTCCACCGACACGCGCTTGAGCTCTGCCATTTCCTCAGCCGTTGCGCAGTTCCAGGCCAACTCGACCCGATGCCCGTTAGGATCAAAGAAGTAGATGCTTTTGAAAATGCCGTGATCCGTTGGGCCAAGCACGTCGATACCGCGGCTCTCTACCTTGGCTTTCGCGTTCAACAGGTCGTCAAAGGAGCCGACCTCAAACGCAATATGTTGAACCCATTGCGGCGTGTTCGGATCTTTTCCCATTTCCGGCTGTTCAGGCAGTTCGAAAAACGCGAGCACATTGCCGCCACCCGCGTCGAGAAAAACGTGCATGTACGGATCATAAGCCCCGGTTGATGGCACATGATCCTCAGCAATCGCCAACTGAAAATCCATGCCCAGCAGGTCTTGATAGAACCCCACCGTCTCCTTGGCGTCTTTGCACCGGTACGCCACATGATGGATCCGTTTCAGCAGTCCCATTATGCAGTCTCCTTCAAAACGCCGCGACGAATTTGGTCAAGTTCAATGCTTTCAAACAGCGCCTTGAAGTTACCCTCTCCAAAGCCGTCGTTGCCCTTGCGCTGGATGAACTCAAAAAAGATGGGACCCACCGCTTCCTTGGAGAAAATCTGCAACAAAAGCCCCTGCCCCTCGCTGGGCGCGCCATCGATCAGGATTTTCCGAGACCGGAGCGCTTCGATGTCGTGGCCATGACCCGGCAACCGCTGATCAATCAGGTCGTAATAGGTGTCGATCGTATCCTGCAGCGCAACGCCCCGCGCCCGCAGCCGATCCACCGTCGCCAGCAAATCGTTGGACCCCATGGCAATATGCTGAATGCCTTCGCCCTTATACTTTTGCAGGAACTCTTCGATTTGATCCACGCGCCCCGCATCGCCCTTGCTCTCATTGAGGGGGATCCGGATCTTTCCGCACGGGCTGGTCATGGCCTTGGAAAACAGCCCCGAAACCTTGCCCTCGATATCGAAGTAACGAATTTCGCGGAAGTTAAAGATCCGCTCGTAATAGTCCGCCCACGTCGCCATATTGCCGCGAAACACATTGTGGGTCAGATGATCGAGATACGTCAAGCCAACGCTGTTTTCGGCCTCTTGCTCGGCCGCGCCCGGAATCGGCCGAAAGTCCACGTCATAAATCGTCTGCGCCCCGTACCGATCGACCAGATACACATAGGCCCCGCCGATCCCCTCGATGCACGGTATATCAAGCTCCATCGGCCCGATCGACATATCAACTGGCTTGGCCCCGCGCTTCACAGCCTCCGTAAACGCCACCTGCGCATCGCGCACCCGGAACGCCATTCCATTGGCAGATGGGCCGTGCACGGAACGAAAGTCCGCTGGCTGCCCCGACGGCTCCATGTTGACGATGAAATTGATATCGCCCTGCTTGAACCGCAAAACATTCTTGGAGCGGTGCTTGGCCACCGCCGTAAACCCAAGAAGCTCGAAATAGACCCTCAAAGCCTCCGGATCCGGGCTCGTATACTCGACAAATTCAAACCCATCAGTACCGATCGGGTTGTCGAACAAATCAGCCACGGGCTTTTCCTCCTTGAAGCAGAGCCTCATATTAGTTACAAACGCAACTCATGACAACCCGCAAAGCGATCCGCAAAGCAAAGCCTCCCCCAGACACGCAGGCCCCGTCCCCACAGGACCACCTGCAGCTCGACAGGTTTTTGCCTTACCGGCTCTCCGTTGTGGCCAACCGCGTCAGCCGTGCCATCGCCCAAATCTACGAGCGGGAGTTCGATCTTTCGATCCCCGAATGGCGCGTGATGGCTGTGTTGGCGCAACGACCGGGCATCACAGCGACGCAGCTGGTTGCGGCAACCGCCATGGACAAAGTTGCAATTTCGCGCGCGGTAAAACGCCTGGGCGCGATGTCGCGCGTTTTCGCCCTCACCGACGAAAGCGATGCCCGCCGCCAGCGCCTCCGCCTGACCACAAAGGGAGAGGCGCTCTACCGCCGCATTGCCCCCCAAGCCCTCACCTACGAAAGCCAGCTGCTTGAAATACTGGGCCCGGCGGCCGCCCGAGACTTGGACGACGCCCTCGATTGCCTTTTGCGCGCGCTTCCCGAAGCCTGAGCCCCAATCACTCCGGCACCAATCGCCACGTGGAGCTCCCAGACGGCGGCACCTCAGCACCCCAATCGCTTCGAATCTCGAAATACTCCCCCCGCGCCCAAAGCGGTGCCAAATCACCATAATGCACCGAAAGCGGATTACCCGATTGCCCCGGCGTCACCATAAAGCGGGAGCTTTCCAGATCAGCAAAATCAATCACCATCCGCAGGCCAGCCGCGTGCACCGTGTTGTAGGCCGCCGACGAATGCCAATTGCGCGCCACGTTCACGGTGCTTGAATTGCCCCCGAAAGGCACGGTCACCACAAACCGATCCCCAACGAACGGCAAGCGCGACAACAGCGGATGGGCAAATCGCGCGGCGTGAACCTCGCCCCATTTCCAACCCGCTTCGTCTGTCCCGCGTTCGGCGTTCAGGGCTACCGCTGCGTTGTCCATCGCATTGCCAACCGTGACCTCACACGTCTCAACCGACGCCGCCGTCGTTACGTCATCGCACCAGGCCGCCGGCGCAGCACCGTTCAAAACGGCATCCAAAAACAAATCCCTTGGCCCTGGGTAGTCCGCATAAAGATCGTCGCCCAGCTCATCCCGGTACAAGCCAGCCCCAAGCGAGCGCGTAAAATAGGCAAACAAAGTGGGCTCTACCCGATCGGCGTCGGCAACGCCGTTCCAAGCCACAAGCCGCGCCTGCAAAGCGCGACCGGCTTCAGTCGTGGGCGTGGCCCGCGCTATCCCCGCCGCCATCCGGCGTGCGAGAATAGACTGGTGATCAAGTTGCAATGCCACACTGGCCTGCGCGGTATGCGCACTGTCCGCAGCCAGAACTTCAGTGATCCGCGTCACGCGGTAGGGATCATGGCCACCCGGCATGGGGTGAGGAAAATCCCTTGGGGTTTGCAGATTGTTGGCGGTCGCAAAGAACCCAGCGTCCGGGTTCTCCGCCATGATCCGCTCACTCAAATTGCCGCGCCAAACGCCTGCGGCGTCGCGGTCGGGATAGCGCGCCGGCGAAATCAGCCCAATGTCGCCGTTCGCATCTGCAACCACAAGATTTTGGGGCGGCGCGGTCCATGGGGCCAATGCCTCAAAATAGGCCGCAACGCTGGTGGCCTTGCCGGCAGCGAAAACAGCCTCCGCCACGCCATTGTCGGGATCATCCGCAATCGTTCGCAGCACGATCGGCGTATCGCCGTACGCTTCGGCAACCTTGAACCATGCCGGATCCAAAACAGGTCCGTCCGCCGTGCTGCGGACCGTGATCGTGTGCTCGCGCTGAAAAAACAGCAGATGCCGAACACGGATGGTTTCGAGGCGCTCGGTAACCGCCATATCGGCCGTCAAAGGAATTTCATCGGCCGCATCAATGGCATTTGTGGTGGTTCCCCATGCGAGATTCGCCGTGCGCCCGATCACGATCATCGGCGAACCAGGCAGACTGGCCCCGATCGTCACACCGTCAGGCCCCTGCAGCCTGCTCAAATAAAACGGCCCCGGTGCCGCAAGCGGCAGATGCGGATCATTGGCAAGAATTGGCCGTCCAGAAGCGGTGCGCGCACCAGAGACAACCCACGCATTAGACCCAGGTCGATCCGCCTCCATGATCCGGTTCTGGACCGATTGGGCAAGGTCGCCGCCCCGATACGACGTAGGCGCAAAGTCCGGATAGCTCCCCATAAAGCTGTTCAGCTGCTCTTCACTCAACACCTGTGCAAGCCGCGCACGACCGCGCTCAAACTGCTCACCACCTGTCAGCGTGTCCGTCATCGCCAGCGCAACCGCCAAGCTATCGACGGGCAGCCAAGGCTCGGGCTTTGCCATAAACACCACGTATTCGGGCGGCGCCGGTCCGATGGCTAGAGCGGCATTGACACCTTCCGTGTACGCCTCAAGGCTCGCCTTCAAAGCGGGAGACAATCGCTCCCATTGCGCTTGCGCAACGCCCGCCCAATTCATGGTGCGTGCCCGCGCGTCCATTGGCAGAACGCTCTCCCCGATCAACGCGGCGAGCCTGCCCTGCATGGCCCGCCGCGTTGCGTCCATTTGGAAGAACCGGTCCTGCGCGTGGGCAAAGCCAAGGCCGCGATACATGTCGGCCTCTGTCGTCGCAAACACGTGGGGAACCCCATGTGCGTCGCGCACGATGCTGATCGCCCCATCAGCCCCGGCGATCCGCGCCGAACCCTCAGCAGCTGGGACGGCGCTGTTGAAGCGCCAAACCATAAACCCGCCAAATCCAACGACGGCGACCACCAAAACCAACAGCAGGCGCACCGCCCATTTCACAACACTTTTCATCGGTCGTTTCCCCTTGCCGCAAGTTTGGCGCGCGCCAAGCCACTTGCCAAGGGACTAAAACTGCCGGCGCAACCGAACTTCAACCCTGCGCCCCTCAGGCGCGCGAAAGCCCGCCTGGTAGGCCGAGGGGATTTGGCCAAGCCTGTCGCGGGCAATGGCTGCATCGTCGGTCGCGTTTTCCACCGCCACGACCAGACGCATACCACGCAACACCGGCCAGCGCCCCACCCAGGTCGTCCGATCATCAAAGTTGACGAACGCCCGAAGATTAAGGGTCAATCGGTCTTCAAACGCCAAATCGCCGGACGGACCCGCCCCAACTTGCTGGCCTTCGCCAATCCAATTCCCGAAAGTCCGCAGACCAATCCCGCGCCACGTCAGCCCGCCCTCAAACTCGATTTGGTTTTCCCGCTGCCCGGCCCCCCCGCCAAGCGATTGCCCCGCCAACAGATCGAGCGCCGGCTGCCCCCCCCGCAGCACAACCGTGTCCTCAAGCCGGACAAGGTGGGTGATCGAAAAACTAAACCGTCCGGCCCGCGGGGGCCCGCCCCCCATGCCCCGCATGCCTCCGCGCCCACCGCCACCCCCGGTCGCTTGAGATGGCCGGCTTTCCGCCCCGCCGCCGCCGCCGCCGCCGCCACCGCCGCCACCCGGCCCCCGGCGTGCGACCTCCGGTCCAAACCCCATGCTATAGAAAACACCCCATCGCAGCGTTTCGCTATCGCGCCGCGCCAGGTTCACCGGCCGCTGATCGACTTGCACCAATCCTCCGGATGCGTCGCGAAGGAATCGATCCGGGAAAGCAGCCTCTGTTGCCCCTGTTGGCGCGGGAAACGAAAAAATCGCGCCATCCGTTCGATTACGGACAAACGAACCGTTGATCCCCATCGCGCGTCCCTGCATTTGCGGCGAGAACGAAATGGTGAAGGTCAAGTCCCGGCGCTCTTCAGCATCCAACGCCCCATTGCCCCCAGAGATCTGGGTCACAATGGCGTTCGTCCCCGTCAGCGGGTCAAACACGTCAACTCCGGGCGTGGCCAACAACGGTTCGCCCAGTTGCTCCAAACTCGGAGCAGAATCTATCATCGACGCCTGCACGCTAAAGCCAAGGCCCTGCAGCGGAGACCAGCTTGCCCCGCCGCCAAATTCGCTCAAGCTGCCAAAGTCGCTCAGATCATCCACCGCGCCGGTCACATTGACCGTGATGTCGCCAAGCGGCGTGGTATCGGTTTGCTGTCGGCTAAACAGCGGCGCTGTCAAAGTGAGCCGGCCTTGCCCTTGCCGGCGCTCCAAATCGACACCACCGCGTGCACCAGCGCCCTCAGACTCAGACGAAAGTTGTCGCTCCAAAAGCCCGGCCCGCGCGCTCAGTCGAAGGCGACCTGCGGGCAAACGGATCAGACCACCATTGGCGTTCGCGTTCAGCTCCAGAAGCGATGTTTCTGTCCGTGTACGACCCGCCCCCAAAAGCGCGCCGCTGGTAACCGATTGCGACGTACCAAGATCAAGGCTGGCCGTGGTCGTCCATTGCCACCCCTCACCTTGCCCATCAAGGCTGGCGCTCACACGCGTTAGCGCCGTCGTGCCGTCTCGGAATATGCCCTGGCCAGTCAAGGCGTTTCGACCAAGCACAGAAACCCGGGAGCGTCCCTCAGCGCGAACGCCAGCTCCGGCAAAAATTCGCTCACTCAGCGGCTCCACCAGATTGCCGCTCAACTCAAAGCCTTGGATTTCAGGCGCCACGGTGCGGATGGCGCGCGTATCCGACCCAGAACTTGGCGGGCGAATACCGGCTTCCAGTTCAGTGATTGCCCCCTCATCCCGAACCACAAAGGTCAGGGCTTGGCGCGCCCCCTCGTTCAAGGACAAAGCGCCCCCTTCAAAGGAGCGGATGCGCCGGGCCCCGTCCTGGGCATCGCCAAACCGCCCTTCAATGGTCCGCTGCGCAAAAAAGGGCCGCAGGATAAAATTCACGACCCGCTGATCGGCCGGATAACCATACTGCAGCGCCACTTCTTCTGTAAAAACTTCCACCCGAAGAATGGCCTCGGAGGGCAAATCCTGGACTTCCCCAAACCCACTCGTCCGCCGCCCATTGAGCAACACAACCGGCGCGCCACCACCGCGCCCGCGTGCCGAACCGGTTTGTGGTGCAATAACCTCCAACACCTCCGCGGCGTTGCGCGCGCCTGTGGCAGCGATGTCATCTGGGTCCAAAGTGGCAATCGGTGTAAAGTCACCGGGAACGCTGCCCCGCGGCCGAACGCCGGTCACCACGATCGCATCGGGATCTTCGGTCTCGCTCGCGGGCGGCGGATCGATGGGCGGCATCGGCGTGGGCGTCTGAGCCCACCCCTGACCACTCATCAAAGCGAAAACAAAAAACCCGGCAGCGCATGTGTTCGTCCCCATGCCGTGTCTATTGACGCCCCAGCCATTCAGCGCAAGCCACAGCCGCTCCGCGCCTCCAACAATTGCGTGATCGGGCAGTTTTGGCGCCACACTTGGGCCGCGCCCTCGCCCAAACACACCTCTTGTCTCCAAGCCCCCAAAAAGGCATGTGAGCCCCCATGAACGCGACAGAGATCACCTGTGTCTGGCCGGCGGAATGCACCTTGGGCGAAGGCCCAGTGTGGGACCAGGTGCGTGAGCGGCTGTGGTTTGTCGATATCAAAGAGCGTGTCCTACTGGGGTGCGATGAGCATGGCCAGGCGCGTTCGCGCTTGAACCTGGAAGAATTGACCTCAGCAGTCGCTCCGATCGCGGGATCACTCGACCTCTTGGCCACGAGCCCCTCCGGCATTTATCGCTTGAACCCAAGCACCGGCGCACGCACGCCCATCGCCGTCATGGAGCCAGATCGCCCAGACAATCGCCCCAACGATGCGAAAGTCGATCCCTGGGGCACCTTCTGGGTCGGCACCATGAACGAGCCAAACCATGCAGCCTTGACCGGCTGCCTCTATCGTCTCGACCCAAAATCAGGCCTGCACCAAAGGGTAGACCAGGTTGGCATTTCCAATGGACTCGATTGGAGCCCAGATGGAAAAACCTTCTACTTCACCGATAGCATTCGCTTTCAGATCTGGGCCTTTGACCATGATCCAGCCACCGGTGCCCTCACCAACAAGCGAATCTTCTCCGATGTGGATCCTATCAAGGGCGCGCCAGACGGCTTAACAGTTGACGCAGAAGGCTGTGTTTGGAGCGCGCGTTGGGACGGTTTTGCGATCGTGCGCCACGCGCCAGACGGCAAGATGCTGTCCAAACATCAGGTTCCCGTGGAAAAAGTAACCTCCCTCGCCTTTGGCGGCCAGGACAACGCAACGCTCTTCATCACCACAGCCAGCCAAGACATGGGCCCCGACGCCAAGGCCGAATATCCGTTTGCCGGCGGCCTTTTCGCCTGTCGCCCCGGCGTCGCAGGCCAACCGCCCCGCGCCGCAGTGCTGGATTGACCCCATGACCGCCCACGCCGTTTATCCATCCCTCTACGCAAAGCGCGTGTTCATCACGGGCGGTGCCTCCGGCATCGGAGCGGCCTTGGTTGACGCCTTCGCCGCTCAGGGCGCGGCTGTTGCGTTTGTCGATATCAACACACAAGCAGGCCGTGCGTTGGCGCGCGACTTACAAGCCTCCGGCGGGCCCCAGCCAATAAGCTTCACGCCCTGCGACGTTGCAGATGTGGCCGCCCTGCAAAGCACACTCCAAAAACAGGCCGAGGCCATGGGCGGCCTTGATGTTTTGATCAACAATGTCGCCAGCGACCAGCGCCATCAAACCGAAACGCTCTCGCCAGCCTCGTGGCGAGCGAATCTGGCGATCAACCTCGACCCAACTTTCTTCGCCACCCAAGCGGCGCTGCCCTTCTTGCAAGCCGCCGTCGCCGCCGCTGTGATCAACATCAGCTCCTTAAACGCGTTTCTAGGCCCCGCAGATATGCCTGCCTATGCCGCTGCGAAATCGGCAATTCTGGGCCTGACCAAGGCGCAGGCCCGCGAGTTTGGGCAAGCCAAGATTCGCGTTAATGCCATCGTCCCCGGCTGGGTAGACACCCCCGCCCAACGCGAAAGGGGCTGGCTCACACCGCAAACGCAGGCAGCCTGGATTGATCAATGCGCCCTCAAAACCCTTATTGAGCCCTCAGATGTGGCTCGCCTGGCTATGTTTTTGGCCTCCAACGAAGCCCGAATGATCACCGGCCAGTCTTTTGTCATAGACGCCGGTCGAACTTAAGGTACCGCCCGCGCAAATGGCACCCCAATCGCGCGCCCCCCCTTGGCATCAGACAATTGTTGCAGCAAATACCGCCCATCATGACAGTTGGAATTCGGCTTGGAGAGTGGGGATCATGAATCTCGCGGACCTGAACAAAGTGGCACAAGCCATGGTAGCCCCCGGTCGCGGCATCCTAGCCGCAGACGAATCGACCGGCACGATCAAGAAGCGCTTTGATGCCATCGGTGTGGAAAACACCGAAGAAAATCGCCGCGACTACCGCGAAATGATGTTCCGCGCCAAAGAGGCGATGTCCTACGTCTCTGGTGTTATCCTGTTTGATGAGACCATCTGGCAAAATGCGGCCGATGGCACACCGCTAGTAAAACTGATCGAACAGGCCGGCTCTATCCCCGGCATCAAGGTGGACGAAGGCACTGAAGCCCTCCCCGGCTTTGGCGCAGAAACCATCACCAAAGGGCTCGACAAGCTGGCCGCGCGCCTGACGAAATATTACGAGCAGGGTGCCCGCTTTGCGAAATGGCGGGCCGTCATCGACATCGACACCGGCATCCCATCCCGCGGCGCCATCCGCGCAAATGCCCAAGCCCTCGCCCGCTATGCCGGGCTGTGCCAAGCCGCGCAGATTGTACCGATCGTCGAGCCAGAAGTCCTGATGGACGGTGCCCATGACATCGATCGCTGCTTTGAAGTCACGGAAACTGTCCTGAAAGAGGTTTTCAACGAACTGTTTGAACACCGCGTAATGTTGGAAGGCATCGTGTTGAAGCCCAACATGGTGATCGCTGGAAAGAAGTGCGCCAAACAGGCCAGTGTTGATGAAGTCGCGGAAAAGACCATTGCCTGCCTCAAGATAACCACCCCATCGGCAGTACCAGGCATTGCCTACCTTTCGGGCGGCCAATCCGATGAACTCGCCACCGCCCACTTGAACAGAATGAATGAAATCGGCGGCTTCCCCTGGAACATGACCTTTAGCTATGGCCGCGCCCTGCAAGCGGCACCGCAAAAAGCGTGGTCCGGCAAAGCCCAGAATGTGCCCGCTGGCCAAGCAGCATTCCTGAAGCGCGCCAAGATGAACGGCCTTGCGAGCCTCGGCACCTGGAGCCTCGACCAGGAACGCGCGGCTTAGCGCCAAGCCCAATCCTCGCAACAAAAGGAGGGGCAAAGACCGATGTCTAAGGAGCCGGAAGACCCGCAAAAGACGTGGCCTATGTGGCCCGTCGTTGCGCTCGCAGTACTGGTTACTTGTCTTGAGGTCTGGTTCGCAGTTCGGTTCTTTTTGTCCGCCACGCATGATGGAGCGGCGGCCCTAACGATTGATGACATCGGATCGTATGTCGGCGGCGTTGCAGGCGCCATCGGGTTTGTGTGGATACTTGCTGGTTTCTGCTTTCAGTGGCGCGAACTCAGCATGCAGCGTTTGGAGTTAAAGTATCAGCGCGTCGCGATTGAGCGGTCAGCTTCCGCAGCACAGCTCGAAATTGCGCTTACGCTGCGGGAGTTACATGGCAAAAAGCTTGCTGAGAACGCCCGCCAGATCGCAGCGGCGCTGTACGCAGCCGATGAGCGCGATCAGCCAGAAAGCAGGTATTCTGAGGGAGTGGAAAGCGCCTACATGTTGTGGCTGCTGAGGCGCATAGACCTCCGCCAGCGCGTGAGCGATGCCCTACAAAAGAACGACCTATTCGCCAGGGCTCAACTGGAAGCCTACCTAAATTACGACCAAAAATATCTAAGCATGGTCGAACAAGCTGACGACGAAAACAAAATCGTGTTGCAAACACTTCAGCTTGAAGCCCCAAGTCAGCTGGCCAAAGTACTTCGCACTGCACTAGAAAGCGCAACTCCTATAGTTAAAGGGAGTTGAACTTCTTCATAATCTGCCGCATTCGCTTATTGTCCTTTACATCATACGCCTCAAGGACGTTATCGTTAAGAGGTTCAGGTGAAAAAGACAGCATCTTTCGCACAGCCGAGCGCATCTCTTCTTCCACTTCCGCCGCTTTATCGCGCATGGCGCGCGGGCTTTTCAAAAGGTCGGCAATAAGCTGCCGTCTATGCTCCGCACCTGCCCTTAAGTCTTCTGGATTAGCGGCATAGACCTTTCCAATCTGCTCGTATGCCTCGCGGACGGTTTCGGCTTGCGGCGTGTAAAGATCGTCTGTGCTTTGCGCGCCTTCGATAACTTGCCACGCTTCCATAAGGCGCACGACGAGCTTGTGGATTCGATGGCGGGATTCTTGATCAACGTTATGCGTTGAGGACGCCATGCTCAAAGTCTTCAGGCGAATAAAGGGGGCGATGATGTTGCGACTGAGTTCTTCAGATCGCTTCTCATAGATCATCCGCAGCTTATTCGGCCCCACGAACATGACGTTTGTGGCTTCTTTAATGTCATGCAGCTGTTTCGACAGCGTTATAGTCCAGGCATCGATTTTACGATGAAAGTCTGCAATAGCTGCGGCTTCCTCTCGCTCTGGCTCAATCTGGCGCTGCCCGCGGTATCGATCAATCTTATCGAGCACAGAGCGATAATATTGCCGACCATTTCGCGCGGCCTCGACCTCAGCAGGAGTGAAAAAATCTCCTAATCCGCAGACAACGTTGTTGTTGACCAGAGACAAGATGGTAGCGACGTTTTGTCCTTCGGTGCCATTGGGGAGATTTGCAATGAGGCCCCTAAGCTTTTGCTGCAATTGAGCACTTCCGATCAAATCCTTGTCCTGAATCCTGCCCAATTCGAGTTCTGGTTTGTAGTGCGTAAGCTCCTCAAAAAGTTTCCGCCCGCGGCCGGAGTCATCCTTGATCTTTGTTAGGTGGCTTAGCCGGCGATCGACGTGGTCAAGCAATTCAAGATACGCCGGAAAAGACATCACAAACTGGACGCCCATCAAGTTTTTGTAGTTTGGAGCTAACGTCAGCGTCTCATAGGCCAACCCATCAAAGTCATCCATTGCCTCGGCGCTGCGAACGCGCAGCGGATTTGCCGAAAGAATGGGGTAGAGGACGCTGAAATCAATATTATACAAAGCCTTGCAGCCGTCCTCCGCGATGTCCCGAACGATGTCATCACAAGCATAGGCGTGAGTTTTGATGTGCCGCTTTAGCTGGTCAAAGGTTGAAAGTTGCTGCGAAGTCCCAGCCATCTTGTCCTCCCAAAAACCACCGACTGTGTTGCCACCAATGTACGTTTTGGCAGTATTTAAGGAAGGCATGCAGCGAAAAGAAGAGCAAATCGCAAGGCAATTAACCTTTTTTGCGACGTCAATTCGATTGTCGTGCCAGAGTAATCGCGCCCAAAGGTATCGCGCCCAAGCGCCAAGCCGCTCGTTATAAGGGATCAGGAAATGCGCCTCTCCACACAATGGCCAGCAGGATGGTCAATCAATCCAAAGTCCGCGCCGCCCCTTTTGGTGGCGACGATGGTCGCCGTGCTCGCCGCCTGCACGCCGCCAACCAGCCAGCCAAAGGAAGGCACAACCGCGGCTGAGGCCCCCACCGTCGCGCCCCCCGCGATGTTCCAAGCCTCGTACCGCGTCGATGCGCAGATTTTCGACGAAGACTCCGGCCAAACCAACCCCCTCGTACTGATCCGGGACGGCCAAAAGACCAGAATGGAAATGACCCGGGTCGGCGAAGGCCAAGCGGTGATCCTGATGGACGGCCAACAAGCCATGATGATCGTGGACACGATGGGCACGCGAATGGCCATGCGCATGTCCGCTGATACCATCCCCCAAACACCGGATGCAAACTGGGCCGTCACCGATCCGAGCGTCCGCCGCTTGGGTCCCTGCGTCGCCGCCGGCGAGACCGGCGCCGAATACGAAAGCACGGACACCGGCGCCGGCGGGCGCGGCGTGGCTTGCATCACCTCCGATGGCATCATCCTAAAGGCTATGGAAAATGGCCGCACGGTGTGGGAAGCAACCCGCGTCCAGCGTGGCCCCCAAGAACCGGCTCTGTTCGTCGTCCCCCCCGGTGTACAGATCGTTGACATCGGCGCCCTCATGGACGGCGCGAAAGGCCAATAACCCGTAACTCGGCCCGCCAAAGGTAAATCCACAGGTAACCAGCTTTCCTGCCAGGTTTAGTAGGACTTCTTGACTATGCTTCTCGAGCATTGGCTGGGAGGCCCTTCGTGAAACTGCGGCGCGGTGATTGGCTTGCCACCTTTGGTGTGAGTATTGCCACGATCTGGACTCTTGGCGTTTGGGAGCTTCAGCGGGATCTGCCGCTGGTTTTCCCAAGCCGCGAACGCATTTGCGCAACTTATGCCCAGTCCGGAGATCTGCCCCAAACAGCGCAACCGCCGGTCAGCTCAAGCCGCCTGTTTGAGGTGGGCGTCCCCTATTGGGCCACATGGGCAAAAGAGGCCCAAAGCGCGCTACCGAAGGCCACCGCTTACCCCGCCTGCATCGATCAAGACCGATTGTTCGACCGATCCAACGCCCGGTTCGCGCACGACTGGCAAAATTGGTTCAACGACAACGGCCTCATGCTGCTTAAGTGGCTCATCGCGCCCTTTTTTGTGGCACCGGTGGTTTTGCTGGTGATCGTGACCCCATACGTCATGGCCCGCCGCAGCGTCTACCGCCGCAAACATCCGGCCCAAGGCGCGCGCTGAGCGCCATATCCGGGCCACACTCTGCCCAGAACATGCCGGCTAACCAATCCGCAATCAAAGTGCGTGGCGGATGCCCTGACAGATTGTGCGAAGCAGTCGGGGTCTGTTATAGCTTGTGCTCCTTGTTTCGATGGATGCACCCATGACCGAGTTCGCCGGCGGCGGCTGGATCGAGTTCCTGATGGCGCTGGCCCCAAGCCAGCTAAGAGATGCGTGGGCCCAGTACCCGCACGTTGTCATGGGCTTTTTGTCGATGGCCTTGTCGGCCATGCTGATTTCTGCGTTTTGGATCATCTACGGCATGATGAAGGCCAGCGCCGCAGCGCGTGAAGCCCTTCGCGCCCAGGCCCTGAAGCGCAACAAAGACCATCGCGCCCTGATCTTGATCGCCCAGATCGAAGGTGCCGGCGGCAAACAGCGCGCGGAACTGCAAAAGGCAATTGAAGACCATTTCGGCCTGTTTGCCTTCCAAGGCGTTGTACAGGTCGATCAATTTCCAAAGCGCCTGCCGATGCTGCCCATGACCGCGCATCCCGAACGCCGCCGCAGACTAGCCGTCGAAGCCACCGACGTGCTGGAGCGCACAGCAGCGGACGTGATCGTCTGGGGTAAGCGCTCCTGGACCGGCAAGCTGGACCTGCGCATGGTCGAAGCCACCACCTATGGCCGGGCCGCCGATCTGCAGGGCATGCAATTGAATTGGCGCACCGGCCGTCCGGACGAGGCCACCGCCCAGGCGCTTTCGTTTGCCTGCGCCCGGCGCGCGCGCCCGGTGTTGAACCGCCCGCAGGACTATAAGCCAGAGAAGCTTCAACCAATCGTCGAGGCGCTGGACAAGCTGGTAACCCTGAAGCCGTCCGGCATCTCCGAAGGCCTCCTGATGGAAATCTTGACCGACTTCGCCTCTGGCGCGCTAAGCCTTGGCGAACGCGGCGGCCATGTCCGCTGGTTGCAAAAATCCCTAGAGGCCCGCCAACACTACCTGGATCGGGTGGATCGCTCCGCAGACCCAGGTGCCTGGGGCGCGGCCCAGCAAGAAATCGGGCGCGCCCTTGCGGCTCTTGGTGAACGCGAAGGGGCCAGAGACAAGCTGGAAGAAGCTGTATCGCGCCTAACCCTGGCGATGGATGCGTTGCGTGCCACAGAGTCCCTGCAACACGCCGAAGTCGCTGGTCGCGCCCTGCAACGCGCTACCAACGCACTGCAGCAGCGCAAGCGCATTGGGCTTCGTTGGCCGGTCTAACCCTGGCTGGCAGGGGAATGGCCGATAAGGGACGGTCCATTCCCCAAGACTCCCATGTACCTGCCTGGTGTCGGATTAGCGTGCAGCCCGTTTAAGGCTGCACGCAAAATCCCACCGTCGAGGTCGCAACGCCAAAGATCGCAAGCAGACCTTAGCCCGCTGCAACGCCGACGCCGATTTGGCAGGCAACGCCCGTACCGCCGATCCCGCAATACCCGTTCGGGTTCTTGTGCAGATACTGCTGGTGATAGTCTTCGGCATAGTAGAATGCTGGTGCGGGTCGAACCTCAGTGGTAATCGCTGAAAACCCGGCTTGACCCAAAGCGGTCCCGTATGTGCGCACAGCAGCCTCCGCCGCGGCAAGCTGAGCCTCACTGGTGGTGAAAATCGCTGAGCGGTATTGCGTGCCAATGTCACCGCCCTGGCGCATCCCCTGCGTGGGGTCATGGCTCTCGAAGAACACTTTGAGCAGCGCCTCAAAGCGCACCGCGGCGGGGTCAAACACCACGCGCACCAGCTCCGTATGGCCGGTGCGCCCAGAACACACTTCTTCATAGGTTGGGTTCGGCGTGATCCCGCCGCCATAACCAACGGCCGTCACCCATACCCCGGCCTGCTGCCAGAACTTGCGCTCCGCCCCCCAAAAGCAGCCAAGCCCCAACTGCACCTCCTCCATCCCCGCCGGAAACGGCGGGTGGATCGCGCGCTTTGTAATCGCGTGCTCCAAGCTTGTGGGTATAGCCTTCGGCCGCCCAGGCAGAGCCTCCGCCGCGGTCGGCAGAGTAAGACTTTTCTGTTTCATGAGCATCGCGCGCTCCTTTCAGCTAGACCTTTAGATAGGTGTTTACGTTCCAGCGCGCCACTTGGTTGCAGCCAAGCATTGCGCCCGCAGGTCGCTGAGGCTATTGAAGCGCAGATTCCCGACGAGCGATTGGAAAAACGATTGGAAATATCTGGGGTTTTCAATATCTCAGAGTCCAGAAAACCCAAGCGCTCCAAGGGCTGGTGAGGTGGCCGAGTGGCTGAAGGCGCACGCTTGGAAAGCGTGTTTAGGGGAAACTCTAACGAGGGTTCGAATCCCTCTCTCACCGCCACTGATTTGCTCCGGCATCGCCGCAGGTGCACCTCAGCGTCGGTCTTAAAGGCGCTCGATCATGGCCTTAAACCCGCTGCCTGAGCGCCACCCAACCGCCCCCTCCCTTAAATGATGACGCGATGAGCGTCGGGCGGACTGAGGTAAACGGGTTCCGATCTCCGCCGGGGGGCAACGAAAGATAAGCCGGCATTATTCGGCTGCTGGTTTGCTGCAAGACATCACGTACCGCGCGGTTTCTCGCCCACAACCCCGCTCAAAGACGCAGACCACCCTTCACGCAATGCACTCTACCGCCACGCCCGCTGCTTTTACTCAAGCTACCGCACGCAACGTCAAGCGGCACTGCAGTTTAACCGCCCAGAAACCTTATCTTTAGACCACCGTAACGCGCAATTCGGATAATCGGCACTCGGAGAGTATCGATGAACCGCATCTTAAGCCCCCGCATCGCCCTGCAGGCCTGGCAATTCCAGAAGAACGATCTTTTAACCGTCTGGCTGCTGACGATCCTCGCGGGCTGCTTCAGCGTTATCTGGCTTCCGCCCCAGTTTGCGTTGATCTGGACCACTTTGACGCTGGTCATCACAACGTAAGAGCTGTCCGTTACCCGCGCAATTGCCGAAGGCAAAGAAAACCCGGCCTACGGCGAACTCACCCTGATTGGTTACGCACTGACCAGCTCGGTGGCCTACGCCATAATGCCCTTCATGATGATTTTTGAGGGTGGCTGGAGCGGTGCCATCGCCGGCATGGCCATGTTTTGTGCTTGCATTGCACGAGGCCTTGAAGCCTTTTCGATTTCGCGCCTCGTTGGCCTCGCCAACTCCATACCTTTTGTTGTCGCAACCTCCCTTGCGCCTCTGATTGCTTTGATGTCCAATCCGTCAACGCCAGCGATTGCGGCAACGGTAGCGGTGGTCACGGCACAGGCCTATTTGTTCAGAAACTGGAGCAAACAAGCCAGTTTGCGACGTAGGCTGAACGAATCCGTCGCGGAAGCGGAAACCCAGCGCGCGGCTGCCGAAAGCGAAAAGCGCCTGGCCCTGCAGCTCCTGGAACAGCCCACGGTTTCGATCGGTATCTTTGACGCCCAACTGCGGTTCCTGGCGATCAGCCCGCGTTTTGCCAAAGCCACAAACGTGGATCCCGTGGCAATCATTGGCAAGACGATTGAGGAAGGCATGCCGTGGGCGCACCCTTCCATGACCAACCTTCTCGCCCGCTGCCTGGCCGGCGAAAGGCTTTCCAGCGAAGCGGA
Source organism: Caulobacterales bacterium (assembly GCA_049314555.1). GTDB lineage: Bacteria > Pseudomonadota > Alphaproteobacteria > Caulobacterales > Aquidulcibacteraceae > REEB509. The sequence goes on along the minus strand of JBMOEW010000013.1, from coordinate 40,525 downwards.
AGAAGGCGTCCAGCACGACGGCACCACCAAGCCGATCAGCTGGGAAATGAACCCATGGCGTGACGCCACCGGAAAGATTGCAGGCGTGATCTTTTTCGGCCGCGACGTGAGCCAAGCGGTGCGGGAGCGCCGCATTTTGGAGGCCTATACCGCCAGGCTGAATATGGCCCTGGAGGTCTCGAAGTCTGCGGTCTACGAAATCGGCTTGCGACCTATGGCGATCATCGCCGGCGAGGATACCGCGCGCGTCTATGGCCGCCCCCTTTGCATCGATGATTTGGACGCCCGCCGATCGCCCGTCTACTTTGAAGAAGACCGCGAAGAATTAATCGACAACTTCAAAAAGGCCACAATCGGCCAATTGACCACCTTTGAACATCGCTACCGTCGCCCGAACGGGGAAACGGGCTGGGTGCAATTGGTCTTCCAACTCAAGCGCGACGCCGACGGCGAACCCGAACGCATGATCGTGATGAGCACGGACACCACCTCCCGCAAGGAACGCGAAATCGCTTTCTCCGCGGCCTTGGCGCAGGGCCAGACGCTCCTCGATGCCCGCCGCACCCTGCTTAAACAGCTAAGAGCCGAACTCGGATTGACGGCCCAAGAAGCAACAACTGAGCGCGGCCTGACCGCCGACCAAGCCCAAGCGCCCACGTTCCGCCGCATGACCGATCGCTTGCAGCGCATGGTCGAAGACATCGCAGACCGCGACGTTGCCCTTGCCGAGGCAGTCACGGCCCTGTCCGCCGCGCGCACCGCCGCCGAGGCCTCAAACGCGGCAAAATCTCAATTCCTCGCCAACATGAGCCACGAACTGCGCACCTCTCTGAATGCGATCATCGGCTACAGCGAAATCATGCTGGAAGTCGCCGAAGACGAAGCGCGCGAAACCGACGCGGCAGACCACAAGCGCGTTCTGAGCGCCGGCCGCAGGCTCTTGAACCTGATCAACGAAGTGCTCGATTTGTCAAAGATCGAAGCCGGCCGCATGGAGCTGGACGAGGCCCCGTTTGAGCTCGCGGCCCTGGCCCAAGATGTCATCGAGACGATCCGCCCCGCCGCCGCCAACAAGTCCAACACTTTGGTGCTTGATTTGGGGGAAGACAATGGCGCTGCCTTGGGCGACGACATCGGCGACGCGTTCAAAATCAGCCAGTGTCTGCTTAACCTCCTATCGAACGCGGCGAAGTTCACCGAAAGGGGAGAAATTCGTTTGTCCGTGCGCCGAACGTCAGACGACGATCGAAACTGGATCTCCTTCCAGGTCAGCGACACCGGCATCGGTATCGACGACACCCAAAAGGCGCGCCTCTTCGAGCCTTTCGTGCAGGCCGACGCCAGCACGACCCGTGAGTACGGCGGCACTGGCCTTGGCCTTGCCATTAGCCGCCGCCTGGCAGAGTTGATGGGTGGCGTCATCACCCTCGAAAGCGCTCCCGGCAAAGGCTCCACCTTTACGTTCCGTTTACCCGCACAAAAAGTCACAACCCTCAAAGGGCCCCACCACGCGATTGTCCGCGGACCGACAGTGCTTGTCATCGAAGATGACCCTAACGCCCGTGACTTGGCCACCCGTGCCCTGACCAAAGTGGGCTTCAACATGCTGCTGGCCTCCACCGGCACCGAAGGCTTAGCGATCGCCAGCAAATGCTGGCCCGCCTTGATAATTCTGGACCTCGCCCTGCCGGATAGATCTGGCTGGGAGGTCCTTGCTGAGCTCACCAACCAAGAGCGCGGACCGACCACCCCTGTGATGATCGTCTCCTCAGACGACGACCGCGCCCGGGCGCTTGCGGCAGGCGCATGCGCGCACCTGGTCAAGCCGGTGTCGCTGGAGCGACTGGCAGCGACGGCCCTGCAATTCGCCCGCGCCCGCCCAGCGGCGGCTCAGGCTGCCCCTCGGACCCCGAGCCTGCCCATCGCGGCGGGGATCAAGGGGTGAGCCATGCCGTCAACTGTATCTCAAGTATTTTCCATAAGAATGAGATCAATGTTCGACCATCATGCCCCCCTGCCGCCCCCTCAAGCTCTGGCATTGCAAGAAGCAGCCAGGGCCAGGCTCGCGACATTTAGGTCTCGGTTGATTGTAACGGGCCCGCTTGTTCTGATTGCTGTGGCTTTGATTGGGCCTGAAAGCGGCATCTTGATCGGCATCTGGACCGCCTGCGTCCTGGCCACACAGCTGTTTGAGCGGTATTTTTCGCTCAATGTCGCCAATCAACCACCGACAAAGATTACCAATGGCACGTTGGCCGTTTACCTCGCCGTCGCCACAACAGTGGTCTTTGTTTACGTGACCCTGGCCCCGGTCTTGTGGATGTTTGGCTCCGGTGCCGGTCAGGTCACGGCAATTTTGTTTGTGGCTGGCGGGTTGATCCATGTCTCCATGACGACCTTCATGTTCAGACCGATCTACTACGCAACGGTCGTCCCCTATTTTGTAGTCTTGCTGTTCTTGATCCTCGGCATCGGCCCTGAAAGCACCGGCTATGGTCCAGCCCAAGTGGCAGCCGTACTCACAGCCTTCATTGGCTTCCTGTTCCATTATCTGAGGTCGATTGACCTTGTGCGCAGCATGCACAACCGCACCGTCCACGCAGCCCAAGACGCCGAAGCCGCAAGCGCCACCGCCACCGCACGCCAAACCGAAGCCGAAGCCGCCAACATGGCCAAGTCCAAATTCATGGCCAACATGAGCCACGAATTGCGCACCCCGCTCAACGCCATCATCGGCTACAGCGAAATCATGATGGAAGACGCCGAAGTGGCCAACCGAAAAGGCGACGTCCAAGACCATCAGCGCGTCCTTGGCTCAGCCCGCCGGCTGCTCCACCTCATCAACGACGTGCTCGATCTTTCAAAGATCGAGGCCGGCCGCATGGACTTGGAGATCTCTGCAACCGATCCCGCCCAGCTCGCGCGCGAAATCCTCGACACCATCCGCCCGCAAGCTGAAGCCGGCGGCAACCTCGTGCAGCTGGATCTCGCAGGCCCCCTGCCCATGATGCGCACAGACAGCTTCAAGCTGGGTCAGTGCTTGCTCAACCTCCTGTCAAACGCCGCCAAGTTTACCCAAAACGGCACGATCACTTTGCGCGTTGAGCCCAGCGCGAGCGGCGAGCACGTCCTGTTTGAAGTGCGCGATACCGGGATTGGGATTTCCACGTCAAAACTCTCCAGCCTGTTCGATCCCTTTGTTCAAGCCGAGGCTTCAACCGCGCGCCTGCACGGCGGGACCGGGCTTGGCCTGGCCATCACCCGTCGCTTGGCCGCCCTGTTGCACGGCGACGTCACCGTCACCAGCGCCCCCCAGAAAGGGTCGACCTTCTATCTGACCGCCGCTGTCGATCTTACGACCGGCCACGCCGCGAAAGTCGAGCCCCTCGAAACCAACCTCCACAACATTGTCGTGATCATCGACGACGACCCCATGGCTTGCGATCTCGCCACCCGCGCCTTGGAGCGCGTAGGTCTGACAGCCCGAACCGCCGGCAATGGCAAAGACGGGTTGGCCCTGGCCATCGAATGTAATCCGGTTTTGATCATGGTGGATATCAATCTTCCAGACACGAACGGTTGGACCGTACTGGAGTGGCTGGACAAAGCCCCTCAAACCGCCCACACGCCCAAAATGGTCGTTTCCGTAGACGACGACCGCCAGCGCGCCATCGCCAGCGGTGCCTGCGAACATCTGGTTAAACCCGTCGATCGCGATCGCTTAGCTGCCACGGTTTTGCGCTTCGCCCGCCCGCTAACCGCACAAGCCACACCAGCCGTCGAACCGACCAACGAACCTGAACTCAAAGGGAGGATCAACCAATGCTGATCCTGGTAGCAGAAGACAATCCCGAAAATCGCGACATGCTCGTGCGTCGTCTCACGCGCAAGGGATTTGACGTGATCGAGGCGGTCGATGGTATTGAAGCCGTTGAAATAGCGGCGAAGTATGCCCCGACCTTGGTGCTGATGGACCTGTCCATGCCGCGCCGCAATGGCCTGGAAGCCACCCGTGATATCCGCGCCGCCTGCAATGGCGCGGGCCCCCGGATTATCGCGCTCACCGCCAACGCCATGGCCAGCGCCCGCGACGAATGCATGGCCGCCGGCTGCGATGCCTTCGCCACCAAACCCGTTGATTTCCCTGCCCTTCTCGGCCTGATCGACCGCATCTGCGGTCCCCAAGGAGCCGCCGCATGAGCACGCCCGCGCCGTCCAGCTCTACCCAACCCATCGCCCGCATCCTGATTGTCGACGACCAGCCAGACAACATCCAGGTGCTGGCACGCCGCCTCACCACCCGCCGGTTTGAGGTACACACCTCGGAAAACGGCATGGACGGCGGCCGCAAGGCATTGACCGAACAACTCGACCTCGTGCTGTTGGATGTGATGATGCCACGCATGTCCGGGCTTGATGTCGTGCGCGAGATCCGCAAGGTCAAATCTGCGGTTCAATTGCCGATCATTATGCTCACCGCCCGCGACGACAGCGAAACGCTGGTTGAAGCGCTGTCCGCCGGTGCCAATGACTACATCGTCAAGCCCTTCGACTTCGATATAACCCTTGCCCGGATTGTGGCCCAGCTGCGCGTGCGCGCGTCGTTCCAGGCCATCAACCAGGATCGCGCCCGGCTGAAGCGCCAATTGGACGATCTGGCCGCCGTCAGCACGTCGCAAAAAGCCTAACCTCCAGGATGGGAATGACATTCCCGCACCAAATGATATACCAAGCGCGCCCCAGGGGAGACGCGCCATGCACCACCGCACCGTCAGCGGCCTGATCAAATACACCTCCAAAAAGCCAGAACGCCTGGACGAAGTCCGCGGCCAAGAACGCTTTACCTTCACCCACCATGGCGATGGATCAACCACACTGCGGGCGATCTGCGAAATCGAAGAGCCAGACCCCAGCGTCCTTCGCGATGTGATCTTCTCGATGGATCCGTCAGGAGCCCCAAGCGATTGCTTCGTGCGATTGACCTTAGCCGATCAGTTTGCGGGTGCGGGTTTCTTTCGGTTCGGCCCCGATTGGATCACCTGTGACAGCTACGGCCCAACGATCGGATCCATCAGCCAACGGATTAGCTTGGAGCGCCCCATCGACGGCTTCGGAACCCACCCGATTGTGGCCGATGGATACTTCCTCGGGCGCCAGGATTTTGGCGGCGAGCAGCGCAAAACCTTTCACCTGTGGCTCCCCTCACCCGATCACCGCGGCGCGACGCCCCCACTTTTGGCACCGGCCAAGATTGATGGCCTTTATCTAGGGGATGAAAGCGTCACCACGCCGGCCGGCACCTTCGCCTGCCGCCACCTCCAGTTTATCGACCCAGGCGACAGTGGTTTGATCGGCGCTCATCCCCGCTACGATCTTTGGGTCACGGCCGATGAAGACGCGATCTTTGTAAAGGGCGGTGTCGGCGGCTATATGCAAACTTGGTATGAGCTTGTGGAGCTGCGCCAAACCATCTAACATTCCCTACACGGATGATCCGATGTCGCATCAAGCGCCCACTCTCCACACAGATCGACTAACCCTTCGCGCGCACACCCGTCAGGATTTTGAACCCCTGCGCGCCATTTGGTCCGATCCCGTTGTAACCCGCCACATCGGCGGCAAGCCCGCCTCAGACCAGGACTGCTGGTTCCGCCTGATGCGCTACATGGGGCTTTGGAGCCTTGTGGGCTATGGCTATTGGGCAGTATGCGACACACGTTCCGGCACCTATTTGGGCGATGTTGGCATGGCGGATTTTCGGCGCAACATCGGCCCCGCCTTTGATGATACGCCAGAGGCCGGATGGGTGCTCAGCCCAAGCGCCACCGGCCGTGGCTTGGCCACAGAAGCCATCCAAGCGGCTTTGGCCTGGCACGACAATGCCCGCAAAACACCCCGCACTGTCTGCATGATCGATCCCGAAAACCTCGCCTCCATTCGTGTGGCGGAAAAGGCAAGATACAGCTTCTTCCAACAATCCGAACACGCCACAAGCCCAGCCAACCTCTACGAACGCCTTCGCTAACCGCCACACTGCCCAGGCATTTGCGCAATCCAAGCAGAGATCAGCGCCGCCCCCTCCTCGTGCGCGAGCGCCCGGCCAATTTCCGGCATCATCTCCGCCGATTTGTCGGAGAGCAAACGGTGCAAAAGGATCGATTGATCGGGAGCGCCGGGAACAACATCAAACCGCAAATCCCCAGTTCCCGCCCCCGCCGCAACCGGCGGCTTGCACACCCCGAACGCGGGCCCAAGCGCACTTGCAGCGTCCAGATACAAGCCGGAGGTGTCCGCCGGTCCGCGCGGGTTGTGGCAATGTGCACAATTGATATCAAGATAGGCCCGCGCCTGGGCCGCCACATCGGCATGCGCCCCCTCAAACGGAGCCGCCGCCGGAAGATCAGCCCCCGGAACGTCGCGCAAGTACCCAACAGCCACCAGCCGTTCGATTTGCCCCGCTGGCCCCTCAAACCCAGGCAAGCCGTCCCGGTTTACATGCCGCCCCTGTAGGCCGATCGGATGCAAGTTGGCCCCGCCCTGCGAAGCATGGCACGCCGCACACTGCGTGACATTAGGCACCGCATAGATGAACGCCTCTTCGCGCCCATCATCGCGCATCAACCTTAAATCGACCCGCCCCCCACTGCGCTTCAACGTGGCGTCGGTTTGCGCGTCATTCCACAGGTAAACCGCCGCCTGCCAACCGGCCTGCCGGCGCACAAGCACGCGGGTCTCAATCAGCCGCATCCCCGCAAGCGCTAAGCCGGTCGCATCCACCACCGTCTGGGCTGGCAGAGTCTGCAGAACCTGGCCCCCATCCTCCGCCTGCGGATAGTAAAATGTCTTGGTCACCACCGTGCCAACGGGGAAGTCAAACGCGCCGTCTGCGGTATATGGCGCGCTCTCCCCTTCGGGTAGCCATACGGTCCGAAACTTCTGCGCGTAATCACTGAACAGCGCGGTGTTCAACTGGTAGGCCACCACCCCCTCACCAACAGCGAGCCGCCCCGCACCCACCTGCACCATGCCCCATTCCGACAAAAGCGCCGGATCGCTCTGCGCATGAAAAGTGGGCTGCATCCGCGCAGCCGCAGCGCAGGACAACAAGCCCAGCAGGGCCAACAGCACAATCAGGAAACGCCCAATCACCATGGCAACACAACGGCGGGCAGACGTGGCAGCGTGCAGGCGTGGGCCGCACGGTCCATAGACGGATTGCGATACCCGTTGGGGCCATCCGCATTTACAATGCCAGCCTCCCCGTTGTCCAAACAAATGCGCAACGCCTCAGGCACCTGGCCATCGACGAGCTTGGCACCGTCCACATAGCCGTCCCAAAGCACATCGGGCAGCCGCCCCATTGGCCCCGCCACCGCAACGCGCAAGGCCTGCAACTCAAGCCCATCGGGTGCTGAACCACCGCCCGAAAACCGATTGCCCGTGATCAGGATGCTTTCCGGGTACGCGTCAAAACCGGACGCCCGCGCAGCCTCCGCGTAACCGGTGGAATACAACGACGAGATGACGATGTTGGCGGTGTTGTTGTCGGCCAACTCGTTGTCGAAAATCTCCACCTGATCGTTGGCATTGATGATCACACCGGTCCCGGCCGGAACGCTTGCCACAGGCGTTCCCGCGTGCGCAAAGTTGGCGGTGTTGTTGGCAAAAACCCGGTTGTTATAAACTCTGGTCCGCGCCCCGGTCACCTCAAGTTGCGGCATGTTGAACACCAAGATCCCGCCGGTGTTTTCCGTCGCCACGTTCTCATAAACATCCGCATCGACGGTGTTTTCAATCTCAATCCCCGCCACATTGTGGGTAGCTCGATTGCGGCGCACAACCACATTCTGGGATTGCCCCACATAGATTCCAGCGTCGCTTGCCCCGATCGCCACACAGTCTTCCACCAACAGATTACGCACCTGCACCGGATACAGTCCGTACGCGCCATTTTCCGTCGCCGGACCACCCGTCCATTCCGCCCGAACGCGGCGGATAATGATGTTCTCACCATCGGTGATCTTCAACCCATCCCCCGGCGCATCTTCGATCGCCAAATCTTCGATCGTAAAGTTGCTCGTGGTCACCAACAACCCCTGGGCCGAACCGGTCTGCCCGCGAAAGCTAAGCACCGTTTTGTCCATCCCCGCCCCGCGCAGCGTTACGCCATCCACATTCAGCGCAAGGCCGCTGTCGATCACAAAGACGCCGGCCGGAATCTCAATCACCGTGCCGGGTTGCGCCTCCACCAGCGCCCCCACCAAATCCTCCTGATAGCTGCGATTGGCGTTGGTCAAATCGCGCAGCTGCCCCTCCTGGCGCTGCGGCACCCCCGGCGAACACGAGGCAATCGCCAAAAATGCCACCGCAGCGCAAAGCTTCATCATCAGTGGAAGACCGCGTTGCATCCATTCCTCCCCGTCGTGCGGGCGTTTCGCCCTGCCTTTAGAGGCCCAAACCGTCGCATGCGCTAAGGCATCCATCAAGCGGTTAACCGTCAACAGCTTCTTGGTAACCAATTCCGGCGAGTATGATCGAATCACAGCGAAGGAGCGGTTATGAGCTGGTCGGCGGGATACGTAACGGATGTCGATTACACGGCCGGCTATATCACCGAAATGAACCCTTGGCGGGCCCGACTTGCGCTGATCCAGGCGGGCTACCAGCCGCCCGAAGTGGCCACCGCCTGCGAACTCGGTTTCGGCCGCGGCGTTTCCCTGGCCATTCACGCCGCCGCCAGCGAAACCCAGTGGTGGGGCACAGACATCAACCCCTCCCATGCCTCCTCCGCGCACGAGATGCTCACCGCGGCCGGCACCGCCACCAACATCGCCGACCAATCCTTCGCGGAGTTCTGCGCCCGCGACGACCTCCCCGAATTCGATTTCATCGGCCTTCATGGTATCTGGACTTGGGTGGACGGGGATAACCGTGCGATTATCGCCGATTTCCTGCGCCGCAAACTGCGCCTCGGCGGCGTCGCCTACATCAGCTACAACACGATGCCCGGCTGGACCGCGATGGCCCCGATCCGCCACATCATGGCGCAGCACGCACAAAGAATGTCCGCCCCCGGCGCAGGCCGCTACGCCAACCTCGATGCGGCGCTGGAGTTTGCCCAAAACCTGCTCGCGGTCGATCCCGGCGTCGCGCGGTCCCTGCCAACGGCCAAAGAGCGCTTTGAGGCCGTGCGCAAAATGGACAAAACCTATTTGATCCATGAATACCTCAACGCCACGTGGCAGCCGCTGTACTTCAGCGAAGTGGCCGAAACCCTGCAGGACGCCAAGCTCACCTACGCCGGCTCCACCAACACGATCGAAGCGGTCGATCCGATGAACCTGACGGCCGCCCACATGGAGCTGCTTTCCAAAATCAAGGATCCGCTCTTTGCCCAAACCGTCCGCGACGTGCTGACAAACCAACAGTTCCGCCGCGACCTTTGGGTAAAAGGGGCCCGCCGCATGGACCAGAATGAGCGCCGCCACGCCTTGCTCTCAGAACGCTTCATGCTCACCAAGCCCCGCGACCAGATCAAGCTCGCCGCCCCCGGCGCGCTGGGAGAAGTGCGCCTGCGCGAAGAAGCGTTTGGACCCGTTCCAGACGTTCTAGCCCGCGGTGAAGCGCTGAACGGCTATGAGATTTTGGAAGCGGCCCGCCCCGCGCGCGTTGATTGGCGCCACGCCATCGAAGCCCTGCTGGTTTTGTCGTCGGTCGGCGATGTGGCTGCGGTCCAACCGCAGGCCACCCAAATCCAGGCCGCACAGCGCACTGCCAAACTCAATGCCCACTTCCTGCGCCAAGCAGAGTCCGGCGTCAGCCCCGGCTTTATGGCAAGCCCGGTGACCGGCGGTGCGACCCCCGTCAATCGCATCCAGGCGATGTTGCTGGGGGCCCGCGCCCGCGGTGCAACAGAACCCGCAGCCCAAGCGGCAGCTGTCCAGCAAATCCTGGCGGCCCGCGGCGAGCGCATGAGCCAAAACGGACAAGCGGTCTCAGAGCCCAGCACCGAACGCGACATCCTCACCACGATGGCCACCGAACTGTCCGCCCGCACCCCCTTCCTGGACCGGATGCAGGTCATGCCGCAGGCCACCGCGAGCCCCCCAAACACGGCCCAAGACAAGGCCCAAGCCGCCGCCTGACCCCTTGCTTTCCCGCCGCGCAACACCGATGGTTTGGGCCACAGACCCAGCAAAGACCCGGAAGGATCAGCCATGGCTCAAAGCCGCGTGTTTTGCGTCGGTCGCAACTATGCAGCCCATGCCGCCGAAATGGGCGCAGACACCCGCGAGCCGCCGTTTTTCTTCATGAAGCCGGCCAGCGCCCTGGTTCCGGGCCCGGAAATCCCGTACCCCCCAGATACGCAAGACCTCCACCACGAGGTGGAACTGGTGCTGCGCTTAGGGATCGGTGGCAACGCGATCCCAACAGAAACCGCGCTAGACCACATTGAAGCCTACGCCGTTGGCATCGACCTCACAAAGCGAGACCGCCAGGCCGAACTCAAAGCAAAGGGCCAACCTTGGGAACGCGCCAAGGCATTTGATGCGTCGGCGCCAATCTCACCTTTCGTCCGCGCAGAGATCATCGGCCATCCACAGCGCGCGGGGATAAGTTTATCCGTCAACGGCACAGTTCGTCAGCAGTCCTGCATTTCAGATATGATCTGGAAGCCGGCCGAAATCATCGCGCATCTTTCCACCATTTGGACGCTTCAGCCGGGCGACGTGATCTTCACCGGGACGCCCGCCGGCGTTGGCGCGCTGCACAGGGGCGATCGCGCCCAGGCGGAAGTGGAGGGCATCGGTGCCTTGGAGATCGTGCTCACATGATCACCCTGATCGACTATTTCCGCTCGGGCACATCGCACCGCACACGGATCGCTCTGCACCTGAAGGCCATCCCCTTCGAACACAAAACCGTGGACCTGCGCGCCCGCGAACACAAGCAGCCGGCCTATCTGCAGATCAATCCGCAAGGCCTGGTGCCCGCCGTGCTGATCGATGGCCAAGCGCTAAACCAAAGCCCCGCCATCCTGGAATGGCTGGAAGAAGCCTACCCTGAACCAGCCCTTCTGCCCAAAGACCCGATGGCCCGCGCCCAGGTGCGCGCAATCGCGAGCCTCGTGGCCTGCGACATCCACCCCTTGGGCAACATGCGCGTCCTGGTTTCCCTGCGAACCGACCACGGATTATCAGAACCTGACGCAATGGCCTTTGCCAAACGCTGGTGCGTTGAGGGGCTCAAAGCGCTCGAAGCGATGATTGCAAACGGCCCCTCTGGCGCAGGCCCCGGGCCCTGGTGCTGGGGCGCTGCGCCAACCCTGGCAGACTGCTGCGTCGTGCCACAGCTGTTTGCCGGCGTCTCTCGCTACGCCATCGATCTGGCCGATTACCCCCTGTTGGCGCGGGTCTATGCCGCAAGCCAATCCCACCCGGCTTTCATCGCGGCTCACCCCGATAATCAGCCGGATGCGCTGCCAAACAGCTGAAGCAAACAACGCCAAACACCAAGAGCCGCATCGGCCCGAGCACCGTGCGGAGAAGATCGGGCAGCGGCGGTGGGCGCGCTGATCCGGCGGTGCCGTTTTGTTTGTATCTGGATGATTGCGGGTTCGATCACCCCAACCACCGCCGCACGGTAGGCCTGCCTCGCGCACGTTCTGGCAGACTCTTCAACGACCCCTTTTCGCACGGGGGCTTACCTTCGATATGGTCCTTGTACAGACCGCTTCGTCTGCACACCTCCCATTCTGCCGTTCCACACCCTGAAGGGACAGCGCTTCATCTCCGATGTCGGTGTGGATGAAGCGACTATACCCAAGCTGGAAGAGGCGGGGATAAGTCCCCGCCAATCCCTCACTTGCCGATGATGCAAACCGCCGCAAGGCCGGGCGCGCCATACACTTGGCTGTAGGCGATTTTCGCCCCTTCCACTTGGCGGGCACCGCCTTCACCGCGCACCTGAACCACGTTTTCATACACCTGCCGCAAACCCGATGCCGCCACCGGCTCTCCACAGGAAATACAGCCACCGTCTGTGTTCACCGGCAACGCACCGCCGATCTTGGTGCGCCCTTCGGCCAACCATTGCTCCTGCTCGCCATCGCGGCAAAACCCGTTTTCCGCCATGTGCATGATTTCAGCGCCGCTTTCGGTGTCCTGCAGCTGCGCCACATCGATGTCAGACGGCCCAAGCCCCGCCATCTCAAACGCCGCCTTCGCCGCGAGCTCGGTGGGTGGCTTGCCTCGCTCGATATCAAGCGAAGGCGAAAACACCTCAAACGACCCATTCAACCGTGTCCGGACAGCCGCCCCGCGGATTCGGCACTGCGTGCGCCCCAGCTCCTTGGCTTTTTTCTCGCTCGCCAAAATCAACGCCACCCCGCCCTCGCTCGGGCTGCAGAACATATACTTTGTGAGCGGATCATTGATCGGCTCCGCCTGCAAAATGGTGTCAAGCGGCACCTCTGAGCGGCGCCACGCATGCGGCGCGTGCACGGCGTTCTGGAAGCTCTTTTCTGCCACCAGCCCAAGCGTCTTGGCGCTGATCCCATAAAGGTCCATGTAGCGCCGGATCTTCATCCCAAAGAACTGGGTGGTCAGCATCATCCCGGTCTGGCCATACCAATCCGGCAAACCCCAAACCTTCGGATCGGCATTGAAGGCCCCGCGCGGATGCTTATCGAAGCCCAGCGCAATGCCGATATCGAACTCTCCCGACTTGATCGCCCAGTAGCCCGACAACAACGCCGAGCCGCCAGTGGCGCACCCGTTTGACACGTTGATGAACTGAACCCCGGTCAGGCCCAAATGCGGCAGCATCGCATCAGAATTGCCCCCGCTGGTGCCGCCAAACGCAAACTGGATATCCGTCCAATCAAGCCCGGCATCGGCCAAAGCCTCGCGCACGGCGAAAATGCCCTGGTCCACTGCGGTCTTGTCGTCGTGCCGGCCAAACGGGTGAATGCCCGCGCCGATGATAAAAACGTCGCTCATGGGGCGCTCTCCTTAAGCCGTTGGTTTGAAAGCAAAGGTCATGACGGAGTCACCCTCCGGCGTGGTCCGGAAGGGGATCAAGGTCAGCTCCATCGGCTGACCGACCCGCAAGCCGTTGAAGGTCTCGGTGTCAATCCGGGTCTCCACGATGATTTCGCCCGGAATCTCCACATACCCTACCGCATACGGCTTGAACTTGGCGGGATCCTGCTCGCCCTGAAACGGCGGCTTTGGCGGAAACCGCTGCACCGTATAGCTCCAGAGGCGCCCATGCGGCGAAAGCGCGACAGAGTCATAACGCGCAGCCTCCGCCCCCGCCGGCAAAGGGAACACCATCTTGCCGGTCTCCCGATCCCGCCCGGCCAGCAAGCGCGGCCCCTCTGGGCCCTGTGTGAACAGCTTTTCCGCAACCGGTATCTGCCGACCCATGCGCGTCTCCCTGACTTTTTCTCTCTTGAACACAAACTAGCGCTTGGCGACAAAAAGTCAGCCGTGATTTATACAAGCACGAATGACGGTTTTCGCAGGACCACAGGACGTCCGCAAGAGGCGACCACCCCGCAAAGGCCCCAAGGAGGAAATATTATGGGTGCAGCCCCCTTTACCCAGATGCGATCTCTGGCGGATGTGTCCCGCGTTCAAGCGCGCGAACGGCCCGATAAGCCCGCCCTGGTGTTTGAAGGCCGTGTCACCACCTTCGGCGCCTTTGACCGCCACACCAACCAAGTGGGCCATGGCCTGATCGCGGCCGGCGTGCAGCCACAAAGCCACATTTCCTACCTCGGCAAGAACAGCGACCACTACTACGAGCTTGTGATCGGGGCCGCCAAGGCCAATGCCATCATGACCCCCGTCAACTGGCGCCTGGCCGGACCGGAAATCGTCTACATCCTGAACGACGCCCGCGCCTCGGTCTTGTTTGTCGGTGGCGAGTTCGTGGGCCTGATCAAGGATCTCCTGCCAGAGCTCCCCCACCTCAAGCTGATCGTCGCCATGGAATCGCCGCCCCCCGAATGGCCGGGCTATGAACAATGGCGCGACGCCCAAAACCCACAAGACACCGGCATTCAGCCCGGCTGGGACGATGTGGCCCTGCAGCTCTACACCTCCGGCACCACCGGCCGGCCCAAGGGGGCTATGCTGATGACCCGCAGCCTCTTTGCCCTGCGCCAACTGCACAACGAAACCGGCGGCCCTTGGCAGCGCTGGACCGATGAAGACGTCTCCCTTGTCGCCATGCCCTGCTTCCACATCGGCGGCACCGGCTGGGGCCTCACGGGCCTTGTCTATGGCGCAACCGGCGTTGTCATGCGAGAGTTTGACCCCACCAAGGTGCTGGACTTCTTCGTCGAGTATTCGGTGTCCAAACTCTTCCTCGTCCCCGCAGCGATGCAGATCGTGCTACGCCAGGCCAACGCCCGTGACGTGGACTATTCGCGCCTGAAAAACATGCTCTACGGGGCTTCGCCGATCCCGCTGGACCTCCTGCGCGAGGCCATCGAGGTGTTTGGCTGCGGCTTCGTGCAAATGTACGGCATGACCGAAACCACCGGCACCATCGTGGCCCTGCCGCCAGAAGACCATCACCTCGCCGGCAGCCCCAAGATGCGCTCCGCCGGCAAGGCCCTGCCCGGTATCGAAATCAAGATCATCGACGAAAAGGGCGAAGAGGTCGTGCCCGGCGAAGTGGGCGAAATCGCCACCCGCAGCGAAATGAATATGAAGGGCTATTGGAACCTGCCAGAAGCAACCGCCCAAACCCTGGGCCCAGACGGCTGGCTGCGCACCGGCGACGCGGGCTACATGGACGAAGACGGCTACGTCTATATCCATGACCGCGTGAAAGACATGATCATCTCCGGCGGCGAAAACATTTATCCCGCCGAAGTCGAAAGCGCGATCTACTCCCACCCCGCCGTCGCCGATGTGGCCGTGATCGGCGTACCAGACGAAAAATGGGGCGAGGCGGTCAAAGCCATGGTGGTTTTGAAGCCGGGTGCCGCCGCCACCGAACAAGACATCATGACCTTCGCACGCACCCAAATCGCGGCCTTCAAGTGCCCCAAAAGCGTCGACTTCATCGAAACTTTGCCGCGTAATCCGTCTGGCAAGATCCTCCGCCGTGAACTGCGCGCCCCGTTCTGGGAAGGACGCGTCAGACAGGTCAACTAGTCTGCCCACTGAGAACAAAACCACCAACACAAGGAGACGCCAATGCCCCTATCCACCGGCCCCCTGGAGGATCGCGTTGCGATCCGGGAATTACACGACGCCTACGGTCACGCCGTATTCCGTCGCGATGCGGACGATTGGGGTTCCAATTGGGCCGAAGACGGAAAATGGAATCTCATGGGCCAGGACATCGCCGGTCGCGAAGCAATTGTCGCCGTCTGGAAGCAAGCCATGGCGGGCTTTACCTCGGTGTCCTTCTTCACCCAACCGGGCCTTATCACGATCACCGGCGATCACGCGACCGGCATCGTCTACACCCATGAAGTGCTCGAAAACACGGACGGCAAGCTGTTCCGTATGGTTGGCACCTACACCGATGAATACGTCAAGCGCGGCGGTCGTTGGCTGTTTGCCCGGCGTCAATACACGGCTTTGAAGGAGAATTGAGAATGGCCAAAATCGTCATTGCCGGCGAAGTGGAATTTGATCCAGCCAAACGCACTGAAGCGCTTCAAGGGGCGATCCCCCTGATTGAAATGGCCCTGGCGCAAAAGGGCTGCCTTCACTACGCCTGGACCGCCTCGCCCTCGCACGCTGGCCGCGTCCACGTGTTTGAAGAATGGGAAGACCAACAAGATCTTGCAAACCACCTTGCTGGCCCCGCCTACATGGGCATGATCCAGCATCTGTCTGGCTTCGGCATATTGGGGTCAGACACCCGCAAGTATCGCTTTGACATCAAGGAGCCGGTCTATACCGCTGAAGGCAAGCCGTCTGCCTGGTTCACCTCAGACAAGCGCTAAACCACAACCAAAGGTCTGGTCGCGGGGGGCCTCCGCACCAGACCTATTCTGCCGCCCAATCGCGCGCTTCCGCGCTGGCCACCCAATGCACCGCATTGCGGATCAATCGGCGATAGTTTTCATCCGCATACGTCGCGGGCCCATCCCCGGGCTGCAAATAAACGAGCGGCGCACCGCCAGCTTTCTTCGCCCAGCCGACGAGGGAGGACCCCTCGGCGTGGTTCCACCCCTCATTCGAGAACATCTTTCCGTTCACCGCCTGATGCGCTGAATAGAAGTTCTCCTTCAAAAACCCATAGTCCGAGCGCAACAACGGCACGACGGTGTCTTCAAACACCTCAGACAGATAAAGCTCGTCGCTCAACACGAATTCGCGCGGAACACCCGCCGTAACCGGATGATCGCTGACCACGCGCACCGTGTGCGTCACATCATGGCGATAGCCCGAGTCCGGATGAAGTCTGCCCTTCAACGAGCCAGGCTTATACAAAAACCGCCCCCCAAGCAGCTCCCCATACCCCTCCCACGCAGGCCAACCGGCGATCGCGTGGTGCAGCGCCACAACGCCCTTCCCTTGAGCCATCGCCGCGCGCAATCCCCACTGCAGCTGCTCTGGTGGCTCCACAAAGCCGGGCGGCTCGCTGGCCCGAAAGTCCAACCCCGGCATATCATAAAGCACCAACGCGTCGTAAAGGGCGAGGCCCTCTGGCGACATCAAGGCCGCCGCCGCCGGCTGCTCTACAATGGTCGCGCCAACGCCGTCCATGTCCTCAAAAATCGCTGCAAACGCGTCCCGCTGAAAGGGATGCCCCTTCACCGCCACCAGCACATTGAGCGGCTCGCCATACTGGATGATGCCCACAACACAGCCCTTCTTGTTCAGGCAATCTTTAGCATCTGCTTGCCGAAGTTCTGCCCACTGAACAACCGCATCAGCGTGTGCGGCGCATTCTCAAGGCCCGTCTGGATATCTTCAGCGAACGCGATCTTGCCCTCCCGCACCCACTGCTTCATCCGTTTGCGGGCTTCTGGAAACTCGCTGGCGTAGTCCAGCACAATGAACCCTTCCATCGTGCCCCGCTGAAACACCAGATTGAAATAGTGTTCAGGCCCTGCCGGCAGGCTGCCCGTCTCGTAGCGCGAAATGCCACCGCAAATGACAACGCGCGCATGCAGCGCCATGCAGGCCAGCATGTCGTTCAAAATGGCCCCACCCACGTTGTCATAGATCACGTTGACCCCGTCGGGCGCCAGCTCTCGAATCCGGCTTCGGACTTTCTCGTTCTTGTAGTCAATCGCCGCATCAAATCCGCACGAGTTGACGATCCACGCACACTTTTCAGCCCCACCCGCGATGCCAATCACCCGACACCCGCCGATCTTCGCGATTTGCCCAACCATCGACCCGGTCGCGCCCGCCGCGCCAGAGACAATCACGGTGTCGCCGGGTTTTGGCCTGCCATGGCGCAACAACCCGAAATAGGCGGTCATGCCGGTCGTGCCCAAAGCGCCAAGGTTCGCGGTCAACAGATCGTCATTTTGAATCCGCGTGAGCTCTTTGGCGGCCACCGTGGCAAAATCCTGCCAGCCCAACAGCCCCATAACCATGTCACCAACGGAATATCCGTCCACGTTGCTTTCTACGATCTGGCCGATCCCAGACCCGCGCATCACCTCGCCAATGGTGGTTGGTGCCACATAGTTCGCGATGTTTTCCATCCACCCCTTTTGAGCGGGATCAAAGCCCAGATACTTTACCGCCACCAGCACTTCGCCAGGACCAGGGCTGCGCGCCGTTGTTTCCACCCACTTGAAGTCGTCATCCACCAGCCCGCGGCCCCGGGGATGCGCATTGATCAGCCACTGTCGATTTTTCATCGCGTCAAATCCCTCTTAAAGCGGATTGGGGGCAGACAGCCACCCGCCGTCGACCAGCAATTCTGCTCCGTTTACGGAGCTGGCCTCATCCGAAGCCAAGAAGAAGCAGGCGTCAGCAATTTCTGCAGGCGTCGTCATGCGCCCGTTTGGTTGGATAGCCGCAAACATGGCACGCATGCCGGAAGGGTCCGGCGCCGCATCGAAAGCGGCTTGGTTCATCGGCGTATCGATCACCCCAGGGTGCACCGTATTGCAGCGGATCGTGCGATACGTGCGCGCCACATGCACCGCCACCGCTTTGCTCAACAGGCGCACGCCGCCCTTGGAAGCGGTATAGGCAGCGCCGGTCGCAAGCCCCACATACCCCGTGATCGACGACACATTGACGATCGCCCCGGACGGCCCCCCCGGATTATCCTTCATGATCCGGATCGCGTGCTTACAGCCCAGCATCACACCCTTGAGGTTGACATCGATCACCGTATCCCACAGCGCCTCGGTGGTGTCTTCAATCGAGCCCCCCATGAACACGCCGGCATTGTTCACCACCACATCTAGCCGTCCGTACTCGGATTTGACGGAATCGGTGAGGGCGATCCACGCGGCCTCGCTCGCCACATCATGGCGGCGATAGCTCCCGCCAATGTCGCGCGCCACCGCCTCGCCCTTCTCGTCTTGAATGTCAGTGATGATCACCCGGCCGCCTTCGCCGGCGAACTTGCGTGCCGCAGCCTCCCCGATTCCGCTTGCCCCACCGGTGATGATAACAACCTTGTTCGCCATGCGTGCCATGCAAACTCTCCCTTACCCGCCCGGCGGACGCGGTTGGTTTGACCAGTTCCAGTCCTGGCGTTTTGTCCAGTCTCGGATCGTTTCCAGCTCCAACGGAATCCGATCGAGCATGGCTTCCACGTTCACCTCAAACGGCCGCGTCGGCGCTGTGTTGTTGTAGGTGTAAAATGCAGCGATAGACTTCGCGGTCATGTCTTTCATCTCTGTGGTCAACTCATCGCCCCACCCGTCCGCCAAAGCCCGGCCAAAAGCTTCGGGCGTGATCGCCTCGTAGCGCACCTCCTCGCCGATCGCCGCACCAATCGCTTCGGCAACCTGCGTTGGCTTCAAGCGCTCCGGACCCCCGATATTCATCCAAGCGCCCTCCATGTCCGGCCGTTCCAGGCTGGCAATCATGAACTTCGCCACATCATCCAAGCTGATCCAATTGGCCTGCAAATCAACCCGGTGCACATACCGAAACACCCGCTCGCGCGCGATCGCCGGAAACCCGAAATTGGTCAGCAAATTGTCCATGAACAACACAGAGCCAAACACGGTCCCAGGCACGCCGCTGCGCCACAGCGCATTGATACCCTTGGTATTCTCGGCATAAGTTCCGGGCGCTCCC
Source organism: Caulobacterales bacterium (assembly GCA_049314555.1). GTDB lineage: Bacteria > Pseudomonadota > Alphaproteobacteria > Caulobacterales > Aquidulcibacteraceae > REEB509. Next base: position 21,269 of record JBMOEW010000013.1, on the reverse strand, counting down.
GGACGGTCAGGGATCCACGAACTGGTGTTCCACACCACACGCCCAACCCCAGCCGCATGCGAAGCAGCCCCCACCCGGCCAATCCAACCCGCCCGATCCGGCGCAATCAAAGGGTGGGTGTAGAAAACAGCGTCCGCACCCCGGACGGCTTCACTCAACTGGCGGTCGTCAGACACATCCGCTGGCTGAATGTCCACATCCGGAAAGGATTCGCCCAAGAACGGATCGGCCCGCCGCGATAACGCGCGAACGCGATAGCCCTGCCTGGTCAGTTGCCGCACTTGCGCCATGCCCTGCCGGCCAGCCGCACCAAACACAGTTACAAGCGGTCGCTTCATCCAAGCCTCCTTACAGGATCACGGCCGTCCCAGTCCTTGGCGGCCGTGCGCATCATCTCAAAGAATTCGCGGCTTCCAGGGCCCGGCTTCAGGATTTCGAACATGGTGCCAGGCCCGCCGCCAACATCCACGTAGATCACTTCGCCGCCGCCCTGAACCTTGCCCTCCTGCAGCACCTGCCCCCCCACTTGAGACACAAGCGCCCGCGCATTCTCCATGTCGTCCACCAGCGTCAAAGTGTGATGCAGGCCTTCGCGCTCGGCGTCGCGCCACGCCTTATAGATCGAAGGCGCGTCGTTGGTCTGCCGAATGAGTTCCACTTGAACATCGCCCCAATACCCGATCGCCAAATCGAACTGAACGTCCGAAGGCTGACCAAGATACCGCAGGTCATCCAGCTTCACCTGCGGCATGAAAAAAAACGGGCCAACGCCCATCGTTTTGATCCACCAGTCCAGCGCCGCATCAAAGTTGGCGGGCACGAATGCGTTTTGGATCGAAGGCCCCAGGCCCGCCAGGGATCCCACTCTGCTCATAGCGATGCCTCCGGCAAAGCCATGCCGCAGGCCTCGGCAACGGCGCGATGTTGATACTGCAGCGCCACCTCATTGGCACCATAAACTACGCTGAACCGTTCCGGCGCGTGCGCCATGTTGAGCCACCCTTCGGACGCGATCACATAGTCCTCCGTACTCACCACAGTTCGCGTGCCATCGTGCGCCATCTCCACCTCGGCAAGGTACTCGGCACTTGAAACGCCGTGCGGCGCATAGACGTTGAACAGGGTCTTCATTTCGCCAGGCGTTTCTCCGGGGAAGTGGCGAAAGATCTGCGTAAACACCCGGCCCGGCGTGATCGACCCGATAAACAAGATCGTGTTGGGAAACAGATAATGCACACCACCATATTCCGTTTCCGGCCATTCCGTCTCCGGTCGATCCACCAGCTTATCCACGGTGCGATCTGGAAAGTTGATCCGGTGGTTGCGTCCAAATCGTTCGTACACGGCCACGTTATTGTAGTGCGTCTGGCCGATGCTGGACGCGTGAAGCGTGGAGAAATGATACCCCTCGCCGTACGTATCGAGGGCAAACTTCCAGTTCGCCAGCGTCTCCATCACCGAAGACTTCACAGGCACGGTCTCGTGCAACTCCATCTGCGCCAACTCAGGCGCAAAATCCCCCAAAAACGCTTCGACATCGAGCCGCTCGTCCCCGGCGGCGGCCCGCACAAACACCAACCCAGCCCACTCCGCCACCGGCACCCGGATCAGCCCGCGCGCGTCCCGGTCGACGCCGGCAAAACCATCCTCGCCCGGCATCCCCACAAGCCGGCCTTCGCCATCGAAACTCCACGCATGGAACGGGCAGACAAACAGCTTACGGTTGCACGGCTCGCGCACGAGCTTTGCCCCTCGATGCGTGCACATGTTCAAAAAGGCGTTCACCACCCCGTCGCGCCCGCGGGTGATCAAAATTGACGGTCCTGCCGCTTCAAACACCAAGGAATCGCCTGGCTTCGGAATATCTGAAGACAGACAGGCCACCAGCGGCAGCTTGCCAAACAGCTCTCGCTTTTCCGCCGCATATCGCGCGGGGTCTGTGTACACCTGGGCCAGGTTCGCCATCGGCCCTTCGGCGCGATCGGTCGCGCCGCCAGCCTTGGCATGCGCAACGCTTCGTCGCAGAATCTCGCGCGCCACGCGCTTGCGCCGCGCTGCCCAGCTTTCGCCGTCCGCCGGACGCATCGCACCGAAATCAGCCATCCATTTTCTCCCTTGTCGCGCTAAAGCATGGCCAGAGCGATCGTGAACCGGACGGGTGGCGCAGCCCTTTCGCCAAAGTCCCTATGAGGCCATCACCGCTCGAACCGCCGCCTCAATCCGCCGCGCATTCGGCATGTATTCGTCTTCCAAATTCGGCGCGAATGGCACCGGTGTGTGCGGGCACGTGACCTTCATGATCGGCGCCTTCAGCGCCTTGAACGCCTTTTCCGCGACGATCGAAGACACGTCGCTCGCCAAAGAGCAGCGCGGCGGGCTCTCGTCCACGATCACCAAACGCCCTGTCTTTTCAACGCTTTCGATCAGGGTGTCCTCATCGAACGGCGATGTCGTGCGCGGGTCCATTACTTCGCAGTCGATCCCGTGCTTGGCCAATTCCTCCGCCACAGCCTGCGCGCGCGCCACCATCAAGCCAAAGCCCACGATGGTGACATGCTTGCCTTCGCGCACAATGTTGGCTTCACCGAACGGAATCCGATACGCCTCATCCGGAACTTCCATTTCCGTATCGTACAGCAGCTTGGACTCAAGGAAGATCACCGGGTCATCATCCCGGATTGCCTCGATCATCAGCCCCTTCGCGTCGTAGGCATTCGTCGGCATAACGACCTTCAGCCCAGGGATCGACGTGAACAGCGGATGCATGGTTTGGCTGTGCTGCGCCCCCGCCCGGAACCCCGCGCCGATGGTAGAGCGGATCACCAGCGGAGTTTTGGCCTTGCCGCCAAACATGAACCGAAATTTGGCCGCTTGGTTGTAGATCTGATCCAAGCACACCCCAACGAAATCGACGAACATGATCTCCGCAATCGGGCGAAGACCGGTCATGGCCGCCCCGTTTGCAGCACCGATGATCGCACTCTCCGTAATCGGCGTATCAATCACCCGCTCGCCGCCAAATTCGTCGTAAAGCCCGGCGAGCACGCCAAACACGCTTCCCACTTTGCCAACACCCGCAGTGGCGCCCTGCCCGCCTGCCACGTCTTCCCCAATAATGATCACGTTCGGATCGCGGCGCATTTCATGGCGGATGGCGTCATTGATCGCCATGCGATAAGATTTTTTCGGCATTCGTCAGCGCCTCTTAATAGCGAGCGTAAACATCGGTTTCGAGGGTCGAAATATCCGGAAACGGAGCAGCCAGCGCCGCTTGCGTTGCCTTTTCGATCTCGTCCATCACCTCGTCGTCAACCGCCTTGAGGTCTGCCTCCGTCAGCAAACCCGCTGCAGTCGTCTGTGAGCGGAACGTCTTCAAAGGATCCACCGCCCGCGCAATCGCCAGCTCTTCGGCCGTCCGGTAGGGCTGCGGATCACCCACAAAGTGCCCCAGATGGCGCGTGCACACGCTTTCGATCACGGATGGCAAGCACTCGTTGCGCCCCCGCTCCAAAGCACGGCGCATGGCATCCACCACGGCGAAGAAATCAGACCCGTCCACCGTCTCGGCCGCCAAGCCAAAGCCCCGCGCGCGATCGGCAATAGACTTCGCCCCAACCGCATAGCTGGCCGCAGTGTGCTCGCCGTAGCCGTTGTTTTCAAACACAAAAATGGCCGGAACCTTTAGCACGACGGCCATATTCAAGGCCTCCATGGACGTGCCTTGGTTTGAAGCACCATCGCCAGAGAACGCGACAGAAACCCGTCCGCTCTTCTTCAATTTGGCAGTCAGCGCAGCCCCCACCGCAATCGGTGGCGATCCACCCACAATCGCATTCGCCCCCAGCATGCCCTTCGACAAATCGGCGATATGCATCGAACCGCCCTTGCCGTTACACAGCCCACCGGCCTTCCCCATGATCTCCAGCATCATGCCGTGAACATCACACCCCTTGGCAATGCAGTGACCATGCCCGCGATGAGTCGAACCGATATAGTCCTGATCCGTCAGATCGTGGCAAATCCCCACCCCAGACGCTTCCTGACCAATGTAAACGTGCGCAAAGCCGGGGATATTGCCCAGCGCGAATTCCTTGTCCACACGCTCTTCAAAGGCCCGAATTGTCTTCATCCGCCGATAACCGCGGAGCAATTCGTTCTTGTTCATTTGCCGCGCAATTGCGTGCACCTCTGCCATAAGCCGCTCCTCAGTCTGCCCCGCGCCCGCCATCAACTGTGAGGGAGGCACCCGTAACGTATGAACTCTCATCGCCCGCCAAGAACAAAATGGCGTCCGCGATATATTCCGGCTTCCCGATAATTTTCAGCGGCGTCTCAGAAGCAAAGAAGTCTGAAAGCGCCTGATCATCGCCAAATTGGCTGGTGATCATTTCTGTCCAGATCACGCCGGGATGCAACGAGTTGACCCGGATCGGCGGCACCATGCCCGCGCCCTCATTGGCCGCAGATTTGGTCATCCCCGTCACTGCACCCTTTGAGGCGCAGTACGCCGCGTTTTGCGGATAGCCCACTAAGCCCATCAGCGACGACACGTTCACGATCGACCCGCCGCGCCCGGTCTTGGACATCGCCAAAAAGCCGTGCTTGACCCCAAGCCACGTGCCGGTGGTGTTGATGTCAAACACGTGATCCCAGTCCGCTTCGGTGGTTTCCGTGGTGTCTTTCAGCAGAAAAACTCCGGCATTGTTGACCACGATATCAAGCCCGCCATAGCGGCTGACCGCCTCGCCAACCACCCGCTCCCAGTCTGCTTCGCTGGTCACATCGTGCCGGCAGAAGAACCCCTCGCCCCCTGCCGCGGCAATCAGCTGTTCGGTTTCAGCCCCCGCCGCCGCATCCCGACCCGTGACCACAACCTTCGCCCCCGCGCGCGCCATTTGCACCGCAGCCGCCCGACCAATCCCGCGGTTGCCGCCAGTGATGATCGCCACTTTTCCCGCAAACTGACCCATCCTCGTTCTCCTCAGTTCACGATCAGGCCGCCATCGGCGACCAATTCCGCACCTGTCATGAACTTTGACCGGTCGGAGGCGAGGAACAAAATACAGGTCCCCATTTCTTCGGAAACGCCAAACCGCTTCATCGGAATGATCGGCGACAGCGCGGCTTCTGGCAGATGGTCCGTCATCGCGGTTTTGATCAGGCCCGGATGCAGGCTGTTGGCCCGGATCTGTTCCGCCCCCAGCTCCAACGCCAAAGACTTCGCCAACATCGTCACGCCAGCCTTCGCCGCCGCATAGTGCGTGTAGCCCGGCGGCCCCACCTTCGACACCACAGACGACACCAACACCAAGGAGCCGCCCTGCCCATGTTTGCGCATCGAAATCACGCCGTGCTTGGCCCCGAAGAACACGCCCTTCAGGTTCACATCGGTCATTTGCTTAAACTCGGCGAGGCTCATCTGCATGGCGGGCTTGGAGAACTCGATCCCCGCATTTGCCACCACCACGTCCACCCGGCCAAAGGCCTTCTCCGTTTCCGCCATGACGCGGACCCAGTCGGCCTCCTTCACCACATCCGCTTGCACGTAGAGCGCCTTGCCGCCCTTCGCCCGGATCCCTGCAGCGACGGCCTCACCCTCGCTTGCGGTGCGCGCGGTTACGGTAACGGCCGCGCCGGCTGCCGCTAGCGCCTCCGCGCCCGCTTGCCCGATGCCGCGCCCAGCACCAGACACAATGGCGACCTTGCCGTCCATTTCTCCTGCCACGTGGGCCTCCCTCATCGCTTGGCCTCCCTTATCGCCAGGACAGTGCATCAACGGCCCGTCCTTTCGTGTGCGACACCAGCTTCAAGGCTAGGCCACAGTTTCAAAGGACCATCGTTCGCCCCCAAAAAAAGTCAAGCGTGCTTGTTCCGATCACAGCGTTCGGTTTGTCACGGAACAACCGCATCGCTCCGCCCACGGAGCGCTTGCCCAACCCACGAAAATACCCCAGCGGCGCTCAACCCCCGTCAGCCGCCAAAAGGACACACGCGCGCCGCGGCGCAAAAAAAAGGGGCGACGCTTGCACAGCGCCGCCCCTCCCAAGCCTTATAAAGGCGGTCCTACCACTCGGCTGAGAGTTCAACCTGCAGCGTCGCCGGCTGCCCCCAACCTTGGAAGAACACGGTTGGCAGCGAGTGGATCCGATAGTCGGTGTCGCCCAGGTTCTTGCCGTTCACGCTCAAGCGGTATCCGTTCCACTCGTAGTCGATGTTGGCATCAACCAGGCTGTAGCCTTCTTCCAGATCGCCCACAGCGCCGAAGTTCGCGAGCGTGTGGTCATCAATGTAGTTGTAGCCGGCACCAAGGGTCAGCTGACCAGGGCCCACCCCAAACTCCCAGGCAGCCCGGTAGTTGATGTTGTAGTCTGGCACCCGCAGCAGGCGTTGCCCCGTGAAGTTGGCAAACGTGCCCGGTGCGCCAGCCGCGCCGGTCGGCCCAGCCGCCCGTCGACCATCGATCCGACCATTCACAATTTCTGCTTCCTGCGTACCGAGGTTGGCAGACAAGGTCAGGCCGTCAAATCCATCCCAAATGAAGGTAGGACGCAGCACCACCTCGATTTCCGTGCCTTTGATTTCCACTTCGGGATAGTTGTTGATGTAGGTCGTAGTTCCGGTGCCGTAGTTCGGCGTGACCACCACGGCGCTCTGTTGGAAGTCTTCCACTTCAGAGTTGAAGTAGGCGACGTTCACGATCAAACGATTGTCGAGGAACGCGTTCTTGGCGCCGAATTCCCACGTCGTCACCAGTTCTGGATCGTACGTCAGGAAGTTGTTGTTCGGGCAGCCGCCAACGGTGGCGCAGTTGGATTGGGTCGCAACCCGCTCCGACAACGTGCCGCGGATCGAGAAGCCACCAGACCGGAAGCCTTCTGAGCGCGTCACGTAGAGGTTGGTGGTGTCTGTGAAGTCATAAGACACGCCAAACCGGGTGATGGTGTCATCCCAGCTGTCGTTATCTGTGATCGGCCCTGCAAGCACGATGCTTGCGGCAGGAATATCAAACCGCGAACGGAAGTCTTTCTCTTCGCTGATCGTCCGCACACCCGCCGAAACCGTCAGACGGTCGTTGATGTTCCAGTCCAAGTTGCCGAAGAACGACGTGGACGTCGTGTCTTCACCAGAACGCTGAACAACCGCACCGTTTGTGGTTTGAACCAGACCGACTTCGGACTCGAAGTAGTAGAAGCCAGCCAGGTAATCGAAATGGCCAACGCTGCCGGCCAAGCGGATTTCGTGGGTGAGCTGTGTGTAGTCTTGGTCGCGGATGGTTTGCAGCGTGCCGGTCGGGTTGCCTGCGTTGGTCAGCAGGAAGTTGCCGCCATTGGGGCAACCAGGGCTGCCCGAGCACGTGCCATCGAAGTCCTGCCAAACGATGTCAGTGCTGTCGATGTAGGCTGCGGTGTAGACCACATCCCCAAGCGGCGTATCGACGTTGAACGTCAAGTTGTAGATGTCCATTTCCAGCGAGTCTTCATCGCGACCGCTGTTTTGAACCTGACCTGGCGCCAAACCGATCGGGCTGCCGGTGCGCGGGTTATAACGCGGACCGAACACGGCCGAAGGATTGCCGCCGGAAAGAATGTTGGCCGTTTGGCGGTTGCCGTATTGGACCGGCGTGCCTTCGCCTTCCTGGTTGATCCGGTCGAAGATGAAGCTCACGCCAAAGCCTGGGGTGAAGTCATAATCGACAGCCAAGTTCAGGCCGGTATACTCAGTGCCGCCATCGGACGTGCGCTGGAACACGTTGCCCAGATAGCCAGCACCTTCACGATAGGTTCCGCCCAATTTGACCCCACCGTTTTCCCCAAGCGGCAGGTTCAAAATCGCGCGATAGTTGCGGAATTCATCCGTACCACCGGCAACCGAAGCGCGCAGCCCAAGCTCCCGGGTTGGGGAAGACCGGGTCACATTGATAACGCCAGCGGTGGTGTTTTTACCGAAGAAGATGCCGGCCGGGCCGCGCGTCACTTCAACCTGCTGCATGTCGAACGTGTCGATCAGCTGACCGGTCGAGGTGCCAAGAAACACGTTGTCGATGATCACACCGGCGGCGGGGTTCTGGGTCTTTTCGATGTCAGCATAGCCAAGGCCGCGGATAAAGATCGCCGAAGCGCCAGGACCAGCGGTGTTCATGCCGATGAACAGGTTTGGGGCAGAGCCCGAAAGATCCTGCAGCGTGCGTGGCGCGAGGCTCTCGATTTGCTCAGCGGTGATCGCGGTCACAGCGACGGGAACGTCTTGCACGTCCGCTTCGCGCCGTGTGGCGGTCACGATGATGTCATTGTCGCCTCTGGAGGCCTCTTGAGCGAGCGCAGGACTTGCAACCCCCACAGAAAACAGTCCAGCTGTCATAGCCACCGCAGCGGCCGACGCATTCAGTCCAAACCGGGTAATCCGGGTCATAGCAGCTTCTCCCCTCAAAACGCTCTCGTGTTAAACCTGATGCTTAAGTGACATGCAGGCCCGGAGCGCATTCATGATTGAATGTAAACTTCGGGTCCGCCGGAAAAAAGTCAAGCGTGCTTGTTCCGGACACGGTGATCGGTTTATGGTCGCGGCAGAAATAACACGCCTTATGGTTACCAGGGCGCTAACGGCGCGGCGATTGCGCGCTGATCGGGGAGGACATCGGATGACGAAACCGCGGCTCAGCGGCAAGGTTGCATTGATCTCGGGCGGGGCGAGCGGCATCGGCGCGGCAAGCGCCAAGCGCTTTGTCGAAGAAGGGGCCAGGGTCATCCTGGGCGATATGCAACGCGAAAAGGGCGAATCACTGGCCCGCGAACTGGGCGATGCCGCGCTTTTTGTCAGCCTGGATGTCCGCGACGAAAGCCAGTGGCGCGCCGCCGTCGCTGCGGGTCAGGCAAAGTTTGGCAGCCTAACCACGCTGGTCAACTCCGCCGGCGTCTCCATTCCAGGCACAATCGATGAAATCAGCCTCGATCAATTTCATCACACCATGGCGATCAACCTGGACGGCACGTTTTTGGGCTGCAAGGTCGGTATTGAAGCCCTGAAGGGCGGCAAAGGCGGCGCGATCGTCAATATCGGCTCCACCCTCGGTAACCGCGGCGGCAGCATTTTCACCGCCTATAGCGCCTCCAAGGGGGCCGTGCGCATGCTCACAAAGGCCGTCGCGCTGCACTGCTGCGAAGCCGGCTATGACATTCGCGTGAACTGCATGCACCCCGGCGCCATTCACACCGAAATGGTGGAAGGCTACGTGGCCGCCGGCATCGCGGCCGGTGCCTCGCGCGAAATGGTGATCGAAGGCTTTGCCAGCGTTCACCCCATGAAACGCCTGGGAAAACCAGAAGAAGCGGCCAACGCCATTCTTTTCCTTGCCAGCGACGAAAGCGGCTTCACCACCGGCGGCGACCTCACGGTCGACGGCGGCTACTTGGCTTGATCACAATAATCCCACGGGAGACGACCATGGCTGCAGATACCGGCGCAACGGCAAAAGACATTCGCGGCTGCCCCCTCCACGATATCAAATGGTTTGACGGCGAATTCCTGCAGGACCCGTTTCCAGCCTATGAGCGGCTGCGCAACGAAGCCCCTGTCTGGCGCGACCCCGCCTCCGGCGTGGTGTTTGTGTCCGATTACGCCCACATCATCGAGGTCAATAGCCACCCAAAGGTGTATTCCAACAAGTTCGGCGAACGCCTGCGCTCGGGCTCCATCAACGCCATGGACCCTGAAGAGCTGAAAATCCTGATGCAGGGCATCCCGGTCGTAGACACCATGCTCACCGCCGATCCCCCCCGTCACACCCGCTACCGCAAGCTGACCATGAAGGCCTTCACCATGAAGCGCGTGGACGGCATGGAGGCGTATATCGCCAAGGTCTGCAACGAGCTGATCGACGGCTTTATCGACAAAGGCGCCTGCGAGTTTAAGTCCGCCTTCGCCGCCCACGTGCCCATGACGGTGATCGCCGATAGCCTTGGCGTGCCCCGTTCGGACATGGATACGTTCCGCAAATGGAGCGACGCCTTCATCGATCAATTGGGCGGCGTCGCTGACCGCGAACGCCGGATCGAGTGCGCTCAGCTGATCGTTGACTTCCAAAAGTATTTCATTGGAAAGATTGAAGAAAAGCGCGCCAACCCCACCGAAGATGTGATCTCCGATATTGTCCACGCAGACCTCGCCGAAGAAGGCGACAACCGCAAGATGGACCACCCGGAGCTGATCTCGATCATCCAGCAACTGCTGGTGGCCGGCAACGAAACCACCGCCCACACCCTCACCGCGGGCCTCTATTATCTGATCCAAAACCCAGACCAGATGGCCAAGCTCCAGGCCCATCCAGAGCTGGTGCCCAACTTCGTCGAAGAAACCCTGCGCATGCTCTCCCCCACCAACAACATGTGGCGGGTGGTCACCCAGGATACCTCGCTCGGCGGCGTGGACATGAAAGAGGGCGATTTGGTCCTTGTGCGCTATGGCTCTGCCAACCGCGATGAAACCAAGTTCAAAGACTCCAACGATTTCCACGTCGATCGCGACAACGCCAAAGAACACCTCGCCTTCGGTGCCGGCATCCACCACTGCATCGGCGCCTATCTGGCCCGCAAAGAAATGCAGCTGGCCTTCCCGATTGTCCTGGAACGCCTGAAAAACCCACGCTTCGCCAAGGGGTTGAACAGCTTCCGCTATTCACCAAACGTCTTGATGCGCGGCGTTCTTGAGCTGCACATCGAGTTCGACAAGGCCTAACAGCGATCCAGTAAGCGAACCAAAAGCAAACCCCCGCCAAGCGCTTGGCGGGGGTTTTGTTGTGCTAAACGGCGGGACGGACAAAGCGATCCTGGTCAGTCCACCCCATCCACCTCAAGCAGACCCGAGCGCAGGGCAAGGATCGTCACCGACACCAGCTTGCGCAGCGCCACCCGCCGCTCCCGCGGGGCCCACACCGACCGGTTGAACAACAGCCCCTCCATCGCCGCTTGGCAAAAATCCACCGCCAGCAACAACCGGCGCGGCTTGTTACGCCATTCTGGAAAGATGTTCAGGATTTGCTCGCGCCAGATCGTGTCAAAGCGCTGCGCCTTCGGTTCAAACAAAGCCCGCAACTCGGCGTCTGTGCGCGCCGCAATTGCAAGCTCCAGATACGCTTGATACTCGCGCGTCAGCAGGCTTTGCCAGAAAATCTCAATCCCCGCCTGCTCTTCCACCCGCTCCCGCTCAGACAGTCTTTTCACCTCCGAGGTGAACACTTCCATCCGTTTGAAGAAAGTATAATCAATAACGCTGTCGATTAGCTCCTGCTTGGTGGCGTAGTGATGCATCATCGCCCCGCGCGAAATATTCGCGGTCTGGGCGATCAACTGGGTCGTGGTGCGCGAATACCCCTGGCTGGCTAAACACTCCACCGCGGCTTCAAGCACCGCGATGCGCGTCTGGGCGCTCTTGCGCTTCTGCCAACCGTCGTCGTCGGCCGCCATCCCAACCGGTTCAAGGTCGCGCAGTGGATTGCTGATCGATCCGTCTGCGCTCATCAGCCTGTACTCCGTTCAAGGGCCGAACCTACAGGCCCAGCGCCACTTTGGCCAATATATTCCGCTGCACCTCGCTCGATCCGCCAAAGATCGTCGCGGCACGACCGTTCAGATACCGCCCAACGACCGGTACAGCGTGGTCCGGTCCAGGTGCCCAATTCACCATACCAAGCCGAGCGGCGGTATAGTCGGGAGCGCTGTACGCACCGATCACTTCGATCGCCAGTTCGGAAAGCTTCTGGCCGGTTTCACTGCCGCGGGTCTTGAGCATTGAAGAGGGCGCAGCCCCCGGCGAAGTCCCCTTTGACAGGGCCGAGATGATCCGCCGCTCATTGGCCTCCACCCCGTCAACCTCGATCTCCAACGACACGTACTTCGCCCGGAATTCGGGGTCATCGATCACCCGTGCCCCGTCGCCCCCCTCGGCCTCAGCGATCGCCTTGATCCGCTTGAGTTGCCCTTTCAGTCGCGCGGCATAGGCCCCGCCCCGCTCGAATTCGAGCAGATACTTCGCCACCGTCCAGCCGTCGTTTTCTTCCCCGATCAGGTTTTTGACCGGCACCCGCACGTTGTCGAAAAACACATAGTTGACCTCGTGATCGCCCGACAACGACAGGATCGGTCGCACCGTCAGCCCCGGCGTATCCATCGCCACCAACACAAACGAAATCCCCTTTTGCGGCCGGTCCAGCTGCGCCGTGCGCACCAACAGGAAAATCCAATTGGCGAAATGCGCGTGCGTGGTCCAGATTTTGGTGCCGTTGATCACGTAATCGTCGCCCTCGCGAACGGCTTTGGTCTGCAGCGCTGCCAAATCCGATCCGGCCCCAGGCTCCGAATAGCCCTGGCACCAGTAATGCTCGCCAGACAACATCCGCGGCAGAAAGAACGATTTCTGCTCCGGCGTGCCAAAATGCATGATCACCGGACCACACATATTGATCCCCATCACCGGTAGAACCGGTGCGCCATATTCCGCCAGCGCCTCATCCCACAGGTACTTTTGCACCACGTTCCAGCCGCATCCGCCGTACTCTTTGGGCCAAGACGGCGCGATCCAGCCCTTCTCCGCCAGCACCTTCCACCAGCGGTTCACAAGCGGCCCCTCCGCCCACACCCCGGCCGAGCGCGCAGCCTCCTCGCGCATATCAGCGGTCAGCTTTTCGTCCAGGAATGCACGCACTTCTTGCCGAAAGGCCAGATCTTCGGGAGCCAGATCCAGATCCATGGGGGTCCTCCAGCGGCGCACCGCCAAAAATTTAATCGCGCCACCACTCTGGAAGGCGTCGCCATGGATGCTATAGTCGCCCGCAGAAAAAACAATCCGTCCGGCTTTTCTTTTGCCCGATGGCATATGAACAGGCCTCCGCCACGGGGCGGGCGCTAAAGGGAGAACGATTATGGAACTCGGCTTGAAGGGTATGAAGGCGGTATTGGCGGGCGCGAGCCGCGGCATCGGGCGCGCCACGGCGCGCGCACTGGCGGCAGAAGGCGTGGACGTCGCCATCTGTGCCCGCGGCCAGGAAGGCGTGGACAAAATGGTCAAGGAACTACAGGGCCATGGCGTGAAAGCGATCGGCGCCAGCGTCGATATCGCAGACGCCACCGCCTACAAAGCCTGGGTCGATAGCGCCGCCAAAGAACTCGGCGGCTGCGATATCTTCGTGTGCTTCTCCTCCGCCGGCGGCGGCCCCGCCAACGAAGAAACCTGGAAAAACACCTTCAACCTGGACCTCCTCGCCACCGCCCGCGGCATCGAGGCAGCCATGCCCCACCTGGAAAAGAGCGAAAACGGATCGATCGTCGCCATTTCCACCACAGCTGCGCTTGAAGACTTCTTCGGCCCACAGGCTTATAACGCCATGAAGGCCGCAGTGATTGCTTACGCCTCAAGCCTGTCTCAGGCGCTGGCCCCCAAAGGCATCCGCGTCAACACGGTGTCGCCCGGCCCGATCTTTGTGAAAGACGGCCCCTGGGCCTACATCAAGGCCAACATGACCCCGCTCTATGAAGGCACCCTCAAAAACATCCCGATGGGCCGCATGGGCACCGCAGAAGAAGTAGCCAACGCCATCGTGTTTGCCGCCTCACCAGCCTGCAAATTCATGACCGGCACCAACATCGTGGTGGATGGCGGCTTGACCAAGCGCATCCAGTTCTAAATTTCCGTCCACTGATAATAAAGGGAGGCGTCCATGAGTAAGGACGTCAAGAAACGGATCAATGCCGTCCTGATTTGCGGCGGCGTTTGGCACGATATGGATTTCGCCCGCCTGGAGCTACTCAAGCTCCTGGCGGAAGACGATCGTGTCCGCGTGCGGGTGTTTGAAGACTATTCAAATGTGGAAGCGATCAAGCAGGCAGACTTTTTGATCACCTACACCTGCAACGTCACGCCAAGCCTGGAAGCACAAGAAGCTCTTCGCGCCTTCGTTGCCAGCGGCAAACGCTGGTATGCCTTACACGGAACGAATGCGATTTTGCGCTTCCTGTCGCCCGAAGGTGCCGAATACGGACAATTGCTGGTCGATGCCCCGCGCTGGGCACCGCACCTGATGCAAACCCTGGGATCACAGTTCATCGCCCACCCCCCGATCGCCCCGTTCAAGGTGCATGTTTCTCAGCCAAGCCACCCCCTGGTGGCGGGCGTGGAACCCTTTGAAACGGACGATGAACTCTACCTGATGGAAACCCACGGCAAACTCAACGTGCTCTTGCACTGTGAGTTCGTCGGCGACGCCACGGGCTTTGTCGAAAAAGACTGGCCACAGGCGCAGCACCCGGTGTTTTACATTCACAAAGTGGGCCAAGGCGAAGTTCTGTATTTCACCCTGGGGCACTGCCGCGGCCACTATGATATGCCAGGCATCGCAGACTATTACCCGGCTGTAGAACGCTGCGCCTGGAACCTTCCGGTTTTCTACGACCTGCTGCGGCGGGGCATAGATTACGTCAAGGAACCGGTGTTCGCACCGGCCGCCGCCTAACACAAACGGCCCCATGCTCCGGCAACGCGCAGCGCCTTCGATAGGCGCCAACACGTTGCCGGGGCCTGGACCCCGCGTGCCAAACCCAACGCACCACAGGCAAACCATCGGAGGTGAGTTATGGGCCAAGCCCGCTATGAGTTGATAGGCTCTGCCGTTTCGCCCTTCGTACGCAAAGTGCGTGCTTGCCTGGCGCTCAAATCAATCCCTTACGACCTCACCGAAATCAGCATCTTTGCGCCGCCAGAGTGGTTTGAAACGATCAGCCCCTTAAAGCGCATCCCCGTGCTGCGCGATCACCACCGAAATGGGGCAACCCTGAACGATTCCTCCGTGATCGTTGCTTATCTCGAAGCCGAACACACCGAAATTCCGCTCTATCCGCAAGACCCCTGGGACCGCGCCCGCGCCCTGTGGTTTGAGGAGTATATGGATTCAGACTTTGCCTTTCGCATGGGCATGGGCGTCTTCCGCCCTCGGTATGTCAGCCCACGGATGGGAAAACCGGTAGACGAAGCGCTGGCCCAAAAAACCCTGACCGAACACGCCCCCCGCTTCTATCGCTATTTGAACGACGCGATCGCGGGCAAGCCATGGTTTGTGGGCGATCGCCTGTCCATTGCCGACATCGCCGTCGCCACCCAGTTTGCAAATCTGCGCTACGCCAACGAAACCCCAAGCCCGCAGGATTATCCAGATCTTGCCGCGTACGTCGAAAAAATGTTGGCAACGCCGGTGTTTGCATCCCTTGCGGCACTGGAGCGCGCAGCAAGCTAAAGCGCATGCATCAATGGGCTGCACTCTCCAACCGGCCGGCCCAATCCTGCGCGCCGCCACGCTCCAAAAAGTCCATCCACGCCCGGAAACACACCCCGCGCGCCGCCAGCCAGTGGTCGCAATAAACCGTATCGCTGTAGCGCTCGCCCCCATCGCACGCCAGCGTCACAATCGAGCCCCGCTCCCCGGCCACAACCATTTCCGCAGCCAGTGCCATGGCACCGATCAGATTGGTGCCAGTGGACGGGCCAAAGCGCCGCCCCAAATGCCCGTGCAGCCAACGCGCGCCCGCCACCGAGGCCGCGTCCGGCACACTGATCATCCGGTCCACCACCGACGCGATAAACGACGGCTCCACCCGCGGCCGGCCAATACCTTCCACAATGGGGCTGACCGCCCCCGCCACAGACCAGTCCCGGTCGCGATAGCCCTTGAAAAACGCCGACCCCTTCGGATCGACCACACAAACCTGCGTGCCACTCAGCTCCGGCTGATAGCGCACATACCGCCCAATCGTGGCCGAGGTGCCCCCAGTCCCCGCCCCCACCACCACCCAGCGCGGCGCCGGATGCGGTTCCTGAGCCATCTGCTTGAACATGCTTTCGGCGATGTTGTTGTTGCCGCGCCAGTCCGTTGCCCGCTCGGCAAAGGTGAACTGGTCCATGAAACAGCCATTGGCCTCCTGCGCGATCTGCGCCGCCACCACGCAGATGTCTGCCCCCGCCGGCGCCAGGTGCAACCGCCCGCCGGCCTGCGCGATCGCAGCCAGCTTGGCCGGCGCCGTGCCTTCTGGCGCCACCGCTAGGAACGGCAAACCCAACAGCCGCGCGAAAAACGCCTCCGAAATCGCCGTCGAACCCGAGGAAGCCTCAACGATCAACGTGCCCTCGTGGATGTGCCCATCGCAAAGGCCCCGCAAAAACAAAGACCGCGCCAGCCGGTGCTTCAAACTGCCAGACGGATGAATGCTTTCATCCTTCAAATACAGATCAATCCCTGGGTATCGCGCCAAGGGCAGATGGATCAGGTGCGTGTCTGCAGACCGGGCGTGATCGCGCCGAAGCGCCAATATCGCGTCCCGCACCCAAGCGCGGCTCATGGTGAACTCCTTCCGACCCATGCGAATCTGCAGGTCTAGGGCGCCGCTCTGTTATTGACTTGTCAACCCAAACAGCGGATAGCACTTCCTAGCGACTGCCGCACCCCGTCAAGGGCTAAGGCTTGGTCCCCCTCTGTGGAACGCCACCATCGACGTTCGGCTTTGAGCGCCCGCCCCCTGTGTTGGGCAAGCTCGCCGCCCTTCTTCGCCGTCGCACCGTTCCTGAACATGCAGCTGCGCAAGGCTGTGCCTGCGCTGGCAAGAGACATCCAGTGACCCAATTTTCTGAACTTGGCCTTTCAGCGCCGATCCTGAAGGCGCTGGCCGCCGAGGGCTATGCCGAAGCCACCCCCATCCAATCCCAAGCCATCCCGATCGTGCTGCAAGGCGGCGATCTGATCGGCCTTGCCCAAACCGGAACCGGCAAGACGGCAGCATTTGCCCTGCCAATTCTGGAGCGCTTGGCCGCCAACCGTCGCCCCGCCGGCCCACGGGCCTGCCGCACCCTGGTGCTCGCCCCAACCCGCGAGCTCGCAGCCCAAATTGCCGAAAGCTTTAGGGTTTACGGCCGCAACATGGGCCTTTCTACCACTGTTGTGTTTGGCGGCGTGTCCATGAACAAACAACGCAGCGCCATGGAGCGCGGCGTGGACATCCTCGTAGCCACCCCAGGCCGCCTCCTCGACCACGTCGGTTCGCGCGCGATCATGCTGGATAAGGTCGAGATCCTCGTCCTGGACGAAGCCGATCACATGATGGACATGGGCTTTATCCATGCCCTGAAGCGCATCGCGACTTTGGTGCCAAAGAAGCGCCAAACCCTGTTCTTCTCCGCCACCATGCCGCCGCCGATCAAGGAACTGGCTGGCCAGTTCCTGCATCAGCCAAGCGAAGTGGCCGTGGCCCCGCCTTCCTCCACCGCCGAGCGCGTAGACCAGGTGGTGATCCACATCGAACAACAACGAAAGCTCGATCTTCTCCATGCCCTTCTGAAGGAGCACAGCATTGATCGCGCGATCATTTTCACCAGAACCAAACACGGCGCAGACCGTGTGGCAGATCGCCTTCTGGCCCTTGGCCACCGCGTCGAAGCAATCCACGGCGACAAGCGCCAAAGCCAACGCGAACGCGCCCTGGAAGCCTTTAAGGCCGGCAAGGCGAAGGCCCTGGTCGCCACCGAGATCGCCGCCCGCGGCATTGATGTTGACGCGGTCAGCCACGTCATCAACTTCGACCTGCCCAACGTGCCCGAGCAATACGTGCACCGCATCGGGCGCACCGCCCGCGCCGGCATGGAAGGCAAAGCGATCTCCTTTTGCGCCCCGGATGAGCGCGCCTATTTGAAAGACATCGAAAAGCTCACCCGTCAGGCCGTTCCTGTCCTGGAACACGCGCTAAGCCTGCCGACCCCCCAACCCGGCGACCGCATCCCCAAGCCCCCAGCCCGTGGCGGACAGCAGCAAAGCCGCAAACCCCAAAGCCAGCGCGCCTTCACCGGCACCCGTGACGATCGCCGCACCGACGATCGCCCCCGCCAGCCAGATCGCGCCCAACACCCGCGCCAAGACCAGACCCGCTCTGATCAACCCCGTCAGGCCCGTCGCCGCGATGAGCAAGCCCCGGCTGAACAGCGCGCCCACGCCGGTGAGAACCGCAGCCGCAAGGGGCAAGAGGTATGGTCCAACGCTGGGCCTGGCGCACCCCGCTGGCAAAGCAAGCCCCCCCGCACCAAGCGCTAAGGCTAAAACCCGCCACACTCCTAATGAAATGTTAGCTGCTCTGGTGCCAGTTATCCTGGCTTGCGCCTCGCTTCTGAGATATCCCCAATGGGGCGAGGCACACACCACTTCAGCCCGCGCGAGGAGTAAGTTTCGTCCCCATGGGTTTGTTCCAGCGCTCCACCAAAAGACGCCGGCAGGAATGGGCCCATTCCATTCCGCCCGCGTGGGACGGCGAACAGGTGGACGTCGATACATTTTGGGCACAGGCCTGGGCGGAGCTCACCGCCCGCCAAGCGATCCTCTCTGATCGCCTGCAGCTGGCCAGCGCAGAATGGCGCGTGGATCAAAACGCAGGCCTGATCGAATTTACCCGCAAAGATGGCATTGTGGTGCGCGCACCGGTCCAGATCGTGGGCTGTTACGCGCCCCGCATGGAGGCCTTTATTTGGGGCTGGGATCATCCAAGCGTGCTGCCGCGCCTGCGCCAAGACGCTCAGCTCGCCCGTCAGTTCGGCGATAAACACAACCTACCTGAACTCACACAGCGTATGGTCAAAGTCACCGAAGCCGAAGCCTGGCACCTGGCGGCCGTCACCATGAAAATCAGCGGCGCAGCTGCGGTTTACCGTGGCCCGGCTGAAGAGGGCGGCCCGATCGTGTTCATGACCCTGCGGGAACTCACAGCCCTCCCCCGCTGGTCTGGCACCTGATCAAACGACATCCGCATACAGCTCATGGCCCTGCGCATCCCGGACCGTCGCTGAAACAAGATCGCCCGGCTCAAGCGCTATAGCGCTTTTCAGGTACACAATCCCATCGATGTCTGGCGCATCCGCCTTGGTGCGCCCTTCATAGGCTTCGTCCTCTTCGTTCCAGCCATCCACCAGAACGTCCAAGGTCTGGCCGATCAGATCATCCCCCCGTGCGTGGGCAAGCTCTGTCTGCAGCGCCATGAACGCTTCCCAACGCTCCTGCTTTTCGTCCTCATCGACATGGTCGCCCAGCGCCGCAGAGGTCGCCCCCTCAACGTTTTCGTACTTGAAAACGCCCGCCCGATCGATCTGCGCCTCTTCGATGAAATCCAGCAGCGTTTCAAAATCATCCTGCGTTTCTCCAGGAAAGCCCACGATGAACGAAGACCGGATTGTCAGTTCCGGGCAGATCGACCGCCACTTCGCGATCCGCTCCAACATCTTGTCTTGATTGGCCGGCCGTCGCATCGCCTTCAACACACTGGGCGATGCATGCTGAAACGGAATATCCAGGTACGGAAGGATTTTTCCATCCGCCATCAATTCGATCACTTCGTCCACGTGCGGATAAGGATAAACATAGTGCAGCCGCACCCAGGCCCCGAACTGGCCAAGCTCCTTGCACAGATCATAGAACTTGGCCCGCACCATGCGGTCCTGCCACTTGCTTTGCGCATACTTGATATCAACGCCGTAAGCAGAGGTATCCTGGCTGATGACCAAAAGCTCTCTCACCCCAGACCGTACCAGCGCCTCAGCCTCTTTCAAAACCGCGTTCGCCGGCCGCGACACCAAATCGCCCCGCAAGCTGGGGATGATGCAAAACGAGCAGCGGTTGTTGCACCCCTCTGAGATCTTCAAATAGGCGTAGTGGCGCGGCGTGAGGCGCAAGCCGGCCTCCGGCACAAGGTCGAGTTTAGGATCGTGCTTTGGCGGCAAATGCGCGTGCACGGCAGCCATCACAGCCTCATACTGGTGCGGCCCCGTGATCGCCAAAACGTTCGGGTGCTCCTTGCGGATCACCTCGGCTTCCGCCCCCAGACAGCCCGTCACCACCACGCGACCGTTTTCCGCCAGCGCCTCACCAATCGCCTCCAGGCTTTCGGCCCGCGCGGTGTCCAGGAAGCCACAGGTATTCACCAGCACCAGATCGGCACCGTCATAGTCGCTGGACAGCGCATACCCCTGCGATCGCAGGCGGGTGATGATCCGCTCGCTGTCCACCAAAGCCTTTGGGCAACCAAGACTAACGATACCGATCGTGGGGGCGCGCCGAGCCATGTGACCAACCGAAATGCCGCAGGAAAGCGGCGGGTTCTACACGAAACCCGCCGAACTCAAAACCCTGAAACACGCCTAGAAAAACACCCCCAACACCGCGTGGGTGGCAAGCGCCATCAACGCCAGCGTGCTCAAGCTGAACAGCGCAAACCGCAGGGCCACCACATTGATGGTTGCCTGCACCAGGCTGTGCAGTACCCGCAACCCAACATAGGCCCAGGCGATCATAATGTTCACCTGGAAGTCTTGCGCCGCAAAGATCAGCACCGCGCAGACGGCATAAAAGATCGTCGGCTGTTCATGCAGATGGTTGTAATTGTCCGCCACCTGCCGCGCCCAACCTGGCAGCTTCGTCAGCGAACCGGGGTGTTTTGCGCTTTGGGGGTCTAGTTTCGCCTGCGTCATGGCCGGCAATCGGGTGGCATACATCCACACCCACATCACGAGCGTCCAAACGATTAGCGCGGTCATCGGCTTCAGCAAGGTATCCAGCATCAAAAGGGTCCTCCCGGTTTTCCAACCGGTAATCCACCGCCCCCGCCCAAGCAACCTGCCCGGGTGCGCGGCTTGCCCCCAAAAGCACCCCTGCGACACCTTGGTATTGCGAGTGACTTGCAAAAGCAGAAGCGGCTTGCTAGCGTCGACTCTCCAAGGAGCTCAGATGATCGTCTGCAACTGCAATGGCGTGCGCTGCCGCGAAGTCGATGAAGCGATCGCAAGAGGCGCGCGCTCGCCCAAGGCCGTGCTGAAGCACCATGGCCACGAGCCGCAGTGCTGCCGTTGCCTCAAAGACATCGCCGCCCGCATCAAGTCAGACAAACCCAGCCCCCTCGCCGCCGCACAAATTGCCGCCGAATAGGCCTCCTCCAGAAATAAATCCGCGGCTATCGCGTCGCGTTCGCAACAACCCCTTGAAGAAACACCGTTTCCGCCCGTAAAGCGGCGGCACGGTTAATCGACTCTGCGAAACGAAAGGCCAACGGATGAAGGGCGACAAGGAAGTCATCAAGGCGCTGAACGCCGTGCTGACCAATGAACTGACCTCGATCAACCAGTACTTCCTGCACGCCCGCCTCTATGAGAACGAAGGCTTCGGCAAGCTGGGCAAGAAGACCTACGAAGAATCGATCGGCGAAATG